>JANLXC010000019.1:0-65505 GCA_031364925.1 Burkholderiales bacterium
CCCGTGGCGATCAGCACCGGCTGCGCGATCCAGCGCACCTTGGCCGCGAGGATGCCCAGCGGAATGCCGGCCACGATCGCCGCGAGGAGCGACCCGAACACGAGCCCCGCGTGCTCGAGCGCGAGGCGGCCGAAATCGGGCGCGAAGAGCGCCGACCACAACGTGCGCTCCTTCGCGGTCTTCGCTCCGCCAAGGAATTCGCGAGCGACCGCGGCGAACTCGATGCGGTCGAGCTCCGCGCGGCCGTTGAGGGCGATCATGGTCGCCTCGTCGAGCTTTCCCAGGCGCGACCAGCGTGCAAAGGCCTTCGCGTGCGTAGCCGGCGCGTCGAGCCTGTGCAGGATCACCGCGTCGTAGCGTGGAAAGAACTTGCGGTCGTCGTCGAGGACCTTTACGGCGTAGCGCGCGATCTTGGCATCGGTGGCGTAGAGGTCGATCACGTCGACCTCGCGCTTGGCGAGCGCCTCGTACGCGAGGCCATGGTCGAGGCCGCGCGGGTCCGGCTGAGGCAGCGCGTACGCGGCCTTCAGCCCCGGCCATCCGTCCTGGCGCCCCAGGAACTCATGGGAAAGACCGAGACGCGCCGCGGGGTGCTTCGCCAGGTCGCCAATGCTCGCGATGCCCTTCGCGGATGCATCCTGCGCGCGCATGCCGAGCGCGTAGCCGTTGGAGAATCCGAAAGGGGTGCTGGCGGCGAGCCCGAGGGGCGCGAGGCGCCGGTTGATCGCGGCGAGGTCGAGGTTCTCGCCCGCCTTCAATATCTCGCGTGCGATGGTGCCGGTGTATTCCGGATACGCGTCGATCGAGCCGCGCGTGAGCGCTTCGTAGAGGATCGCGGTGTTGCCCAGGCCCGGGCGGTGGACGGCCGCCACGCCGTCACGCTCGGCGGACTGGACCAGGATCTCGCCGAGGATGTACGACTCGGTGAAGCGCTTGGAGCCTACGCGCAGCGCCTCCGGGCGCGCGGGAAGCGCGGCGAGCGCGAGAAGCAGGCAGGCGGCCGCGAGGGCCGCCCCTTGCCTCAGGGACGGGCGCACATCGCCATGCCCTCGTAGATCCATCCTTCGCGCTCCATCTCGCGCATCGTCGAGTCGCTGGTGGTGAAGCGGTGGTTCGAGTCGTTGCGCACGTGACCCTGGTTATACGCGCGATTCACGCCGAGGTAGCCGTCGGGGCAGGCCTGCTGCGCGCCGACCGGCTGGATGTACCAAGGCGTGCCCCGATAGTTCCAGAAGCGGTTCGACCTGGTCGCGGCGCACTCCGCGGTGCTCGCGGTGTAGAACGCGCTCGTGGGGCCGCCGCGGCGAGAGGCGTCGAAGCGGCACGCGGGGGCGAGGGTGGCGAACGTGTCCGAAGGAAGCTGCGGCCACACCTTGAACCCCTGCCCGGTGAAGGACCACGCGGAGCCCGGCTCGCTCGTCAGGCGGTTGTACTCGACAGGATCCGCGGTGACGAAGTAGTGATTGAGGCGGGCGTTGTAGAGCTCGATCGCCGTGGTTTCACCGCCCACGTTGGCGAACGGAACGTGCACGTCCACGCTGAGGGTGTCCTGGCGCCCGCCGGTGACGCTCGCCATGCGCGTGAGCCGTCCCATCGCGCCGGGATCGGCGCGCACGTCGAGGTAGGCGTTGAAGAAAGTCACCATCCACGTGAAGAGGTCGCCCACGTCCTCGGGACGCAGCTCGTGCTGGCCGCCGTTCAGCTCCACGAGGTAGCGCGACGAGCCGAACTGGTTCATCGCCTGGCGGAATTGCGTGACCGGCGCGGTCGTATCGTCGGTGCCCGACATCGCGAGATACGGGCGATTCACGCCTTGCGCGCCCACCTGGCCGTCGCAGTACGCGGGGAGGAACGAATAGCCGCCGAAAGGAACGTATCCGACCACCGCCCGCAGCCGCGGATCGTGGACCGGGTCGCTGCAATCGCGGTCGAGGCTCGTGGTCACGCGTGCGCCGGCAAGCATCGTCATCGCATATCCGCCCAGGCTCGCACCGAAGCCGCCGATGCGGTCGGTGTCGATGCCCGGCGCGAAGGCGGACGCGAGCAGCACGTCGGTCATCGCCCTCAACGACACTGGCCGCAGCAGCTCCATCTCCGCCACGCGGGCGTAGCTACGCAGAAGGTAGAAGAAATCGCTCAGATCCTCGACGCGCGTGCGCGAGAAGCGCGGATCCCCATGGAACACGCCGGCGACCATGAACCCCTGGGCGGCGAGCTGCACCAGAACATCCACGTATCCCTTGCTGATGGGGCTGCCGGTAAGGCCGTGCGAGTACACGATGAGCGGCAGGCGTTGGGTGAAGGCGCCGGTCGGGTCGATGGAGATGTTGCGCGCCGCCAGATATTCGCCCGCGTTGATGAGCTTGGGCGCGGCGCCGGCCTGCTGCATGTGCGGGATCACGTCGCCGGTGCCGGGCAGCGTGTAGGAAGGGTCCGTGTTGAAGCTCGACGTCGGATAGCAGACGATCGCGACGTACTCCACCGGGTCGCCGGCGTGGAAGGCGTAGATGCCGCGCTGGTCCGGCGTAAGAGCGCTGAATCGTATCGCCGCGTTGGGCTCCGCGAGGATGTCGCTGATGTAGTGGTCGTTGCGGCCTTCCCAGTAATCCGGGGGGCTGGTGCCGGGGGCGATGCGCGATACGTCCTGGCGGACGTTGGAGCAGGCGACGTTGTACGGCCCCGGGCCGATCGGCGGCACGACGGTTGTATGGTTGTAGGCCGACGCGGTGGAAATGGCGCACGCGGCGACGAAGGCGGCGAGGGCGCGGCCCGGGAATTTTCGAATTGGCGTCAAGGTAGAATCCATCACTCGATTATAGGTTTGGCGACGCCCTCATGGACGACAGCGACAAGCTCCGGCGCATCCTGAAAGGCTCCCGCACCATTGCAGTTGTAGGCTTGTCCGCGCAGTGGCACCGTCCCAGCTACTTCGCGGCGAAATACATGCAGGAGCACGGCTACCGCGTGATCCCGGTGAACCCGACCTACCCCGAGATCCTCGGGGAAAAGAGCTACAAGCGGCTCGCCGACATCCCGGAACACGTGGACATGGTCGACTGCTTTCGCAAGAGTGCCGAAATAACCACGCTCGCCGAAGAGGCCATCGCCATCGGGGCGAAGGTCCTGTGGATGCAGCTGGGAGTCCAGAATGCAGGCGCACGCGCGCGTGCCGAGGCCGCGGGCCTGGAGGTGGTCGAGAATCGATGCGTCAAGATCGAGCACGGCAGGTTTTTCGGAGGCCTGGGGTGGGCCGGCGTGAACACCAGGGTGATCTCGGCTAAACGCGCGAGCACCTGAAAAAGGGGACAAGACCATGGAACTTTGGCTCGTCTGGATCGTGGCGGGGTTCGCGCTCGCCATCGCGGAGCTCCTTAGCGGAACGTTCTACCTGCTGGTCATCGCGCTGGGCGCCTTCGCGGGTGCCCTCGTCGCATGGATGGGAGGCAACTTGCTGGTGCAGGCCTTCCTCGGCAGCGCCGTGGCCATCGCGGGCGCCGTCTGGGTCCATCACTGGCACAAGCGCCAGAAGTCCGGCGACGCGCAGTCCAACTTTCTCGACCGCGGCCAGCCCGTGGTGCTCGAGGGTTGGGCCAACGAGTCCGCCAACCTGGCGCGCGTGAAATACCGCGGCACCTCGTGGGACGCGCGCGTGGCGGAGCGCGATCGCCCCGCCCCGGGGACCACGCTCTACATCGAAGGGCAGGAAGGCAACACCCTCGTCGTCGTCGCAGCGGCGCCACGGCCGCGCTAGTCCCAGACCAACAAACAACAGGGAGAACGCCATGTTCTGGAAAACCGCCATAGCCCTCATCCTCACCGTCGCCGCAGCCTGGCTGACCCGGAGCACGGCCGCCACCGTGGCCGTCTTCATGGTCGCGATGATCGTGGTCTTCATCTTCGAGGGCGTACGCATCGTCCCGCAGCAGAACGCGTGGGTGGTCGAGCGGCTCGGCAAGTTCCACGCGGTGCTGCAGCCGGGCCTGAACCTGATCGTGCCGTTCTTCGATCGCGTCGCGTACAAGCACTCGCTGAAGGAAGTGCCGCTCGACGTGCCCGAGCAGATCTGCATCACCAAGGACAACACCCAGCTCACCGTGGACGGGATCATTTATTTCCAGGTCGTCGATCCCCGCCTGGCTTCCTACGGCTCCTCGGACTACCTGCAGGCGATCACGCAGCTCGCGCAGACGGCTCTGCGTTCCGTGGTCGGCAAGATGGAGCTCGACCGCACCTTCGAGAGCCGCGACGAGATCAACCATCACGTGGTAAGCGTGCTCGACGAGGCGGGGCGCACCTGGGGCATCAAGGTGCTGCGCTACGAGATCAAGAGCCTCACGCCGCCCGATTCCATCCTGCGCTCGATGCAGGCGCAGATCACCGCCGAGCGCGAGAAGCGCGCGGTGATCGCGACTTCCGAGGGCAAGCGCCAGCAGGAGATCAACATCGCCGACGGCCAGCGCCAGGCGGCGATCCTCGAATCCGAGGGGCAGAAGCAGGCGCAGATCAACAAGGCGGCGGGCGAGGCCGGCGCCATCGAGCTGGTGGCCAACGCGAACGCCAACGCGGTGCGCGCCGTAGCCTCGGCCATCGGCTCACCGGGGGGATTGAGCGCGGCGAACCTGAAGGTCGCCGAGAAATACATCGAGGCCTTCCAGAACCTCGCCAGGACCAACAACACGCTCATCATCCCGAGCAACCTCTCCGACATCGCCGGCCTCGTCGCCAGCGCGATGACGGTGCTCGACCGCACGAAGGCAGGCGAAAGTGCCGTGAAGTAATGGCTGACAGGGAATTCGGCTTCGAGACGTTGTGCCTCCACGCGGGCCAGATACCGGACGCGCAAACGGGCTCGCGGGCGGTTCCCCTGTACCAGACCACGTCGTACGTGTTCGAGAGCGCGGACCACGCGGCGAGCCTTTTCAACCTGCAGACGTTCGGCAACGTCTACACGCGGCTTTCGAACCCCACCACGGCGGTGTTCGAGGAGCGCGTCGCGGCGATCGAGAACGGGCGCGCAGCGGTCGCCACCGCATCGGGCCAGGCCGCAGAGATGGTCGCCTTCCTCAACATCCTGGAAAGCGGCGACCACGTCGTGTCTTCCGCCAAGGTGTACGGCGGCACCAACACGATGCTCAACGTGAATTTCCGCAAGCTCGGCATCGACTCCACGCTGGTCGATCCCGACGACCCGGAGAATTTCCGCAAGGCGTTGAAGCCCAATACCAAGGCGATCTTCTCCGAGACGCTCGGCAACCCCGCGATCAACGTGATCGACATCGCCGCGATCGCCGCCATCGCGCGCGAGGCGGGCGTGCCGTTCATCGTGGACAACACGGCGGCTTCCCCTTACCTCTGCCAGCCGATCGCGCACGGCGCCGACATCGTCGTGCATTCGGCCACCAAGTTCCTCGGCGGCCACGGCACCACCATGGGCGGCGTGGTGGTCGAGAGCGGCAAGTTTCCCTGGGACAACGGCAAGTTCCCGTCGATGACCGAGCCCTCGGTGGGCTACCACGGAGTGAAGTTCTACGAGACCTTCGGCGATTTCGGCTTCACCATGAAGGCGCGCATGGAGGTGCTTCGCGTGTTCGGCCCGACGATCTCGCCTTTCAACTCGTGGATGCTGTTGCAGGGGATCGAGACGTTGCCGGTGCGCATGGAGCGCCATGTCGCCAACGCGATGGCGGTGGCGAGATTCCTGGAGGACCATCCGAAAGTGTCGTGGGTGAACTATCCCGGCCTTCCCGGGAGTCCGTACCACGCGCTCGCGAAGCGCTACATGCCCAAGGGCGCGGGCTCGCTCCTCGCCTTCGGCATCAAGGGCGGCTTCGCGGCGGGCGTGAAGTTCATCGAGGCGCTCACCTTCGTTTCCCACCTCGCCAACATCGGCGACGCGAAGTCTCTGGTGATCCATCCGGCCTCGACCACGCACCGGCAGCTCTCCGAAGAGGAGCAGGCGAAGGCGGGCGTGCCGCCGGACATGGTGCGGCTGTCGATCGGGTTGGAGAGCGTGGACGACATCCTCTGGGACCTGGGGCGCGCGCTCGATCGCGCCTGAGGCCTACTGCCGGTCGGGGTCCATCCGCGCGTTCATTTCCTTCGTCTCCACATCGAGCATCACCGCCTCGATCCACGGCACGTACTCCGACACGCGCGCGTAGGTTTCCCACGGGGCGGCGATCGAGGTGAGGATGCCGGCGACGAAGATCGCGCCGGAAACCTCGACGAACGCCGGCCCGCCGATATCCGCGGGCGTGGCACTGCCCTGCAGGTCCGAAGCGTCGTCGAGCGGCTTCACGCGCAGCCCGAGCGTGCGCGCCTCGACGCGATCGACGGTGTTGATCGAGGCGCGCGCCTTCCGGTCGGCGCTGCCGTGGCCTACGACCACGATCGCCTTGCCGCCCTCGTCGCGTTCGCGGTAGAGC
Source organism: Burkholderiales bacterium (assembly GCA_031364925.1). Classification (GTDB taxonomy): domain Bacteria; phylum Pseudomonadota; class Gammaproteobacteria; order Burkholderiales; family Usitatibacteraceae; genus Usitatibacter. The sequence continues at coordinate 6,426 of JANLXC010000019.1, forward strand.
AGGTTCGGCTCGACCGCGCGCACGCCGGTGCGCAGCAGCACGAGCGCCACGTCGCTCGCGGCGCCATCCTTGCCCGCGGGAAGGAGGTGGATCGACTGGATCTCGTGGGCGTTGCCGCCGAAGGGGATTCTCGCGGGCGGCTTCGCGCCCTGCAGCGCCTTCGCGCGGCTCGTGGAGGTAAGCACCCAGCGCGGCGCGATCAGGACACCTCCCCCGGCGGCGGGTCCCGGCAACGCTACCGAAGACGGGTAGCGCGTGGCCAGCTCGAGATATTCGGCGTCGTCGCGGTCGGGCCGGATGACGATGGCGCAGGCGGGCGTCGCGACCAGCATCGCGGCGAGGAAGAGGGTGGGCGTTCGCATGCGGCAAGTCTAGCCGAGTGGTCTAATGGCGCTTCCATTTTTCGCGCCGGAATCATCGCCATGCCGCGCTCGCTCCTCGCCGCATTCCTCCTCCTCGTTTCGACGATCTGCGCCGCGCTCCCCGCGAACGTGGAGACGGTCGAGACCTTCCGCGGCATCACGCAGTACCGCCTGAAGTCCAACGGCATGACCATCCTCGTCGTGCCGCAACGCGCCAGCCCCGTGTTCACCTTCATGGTCGTCTACCACGTGGGCTCGCGCAACGAAGCGCCCGGCAACACCGGCTCCGCGCACCTCCTCGAGCACATGATCTTCAACAAGTCGACGCAGAACTTCGGCCGCGCCAACGGCCACCAGACTTTCCAGGAAGTCCTCTACGAAGCGGGCGCCGATTTCTCCTCGACCAACATGACCACGTGGAACGACCGCATGAACGGCTACTCCACGCTGCCCTCCGACAAGCTCGAGCTCGCGATGCGCATCGAGGCCGACCGCCTCGGGCGCGGCCTCATCCTCGACTCGGAGCGCCAGTCGGAGATGTCGGTGGTGAGGAACGAGTTCGAGATCGGCGAGAACAACCCGGCGCGCGCGCTCGGCAAGGCGCTCGTGGCCACCGCGATCCAGGCCCACCCCTATCACTGGAACACCATCGGCTACCGCTCCGACATCGAGGGCGTCACCACCGAGAAGTTGCGCGAGCATTACAAGACCTATTTCTGGCCCGACAACGCCGAAGCGATCCTGGTGGGCGACTTCGACACCGAGAACGCGCTCGCGCTCTTCGACCGGCAGTTCGGCGCGTTCCCGAAGTCCCCGCGCCCGATCCCCAGGGTGATCACCGTGGAGCCGCCGCAGGAAGGCGAGCGGCGCACGGAGGTGCGGCGCCCGGGCACGCTGGGCCTGGTGTCGATCGGTTACATGCGTCCCGGCGCGTCGCATCCCGACTTCGCCGCGCTCGAGGTGGTCAATGCCATCCTGGGCGATGGCGTCAACTCGCGCCTCTACCAGGGGCTGGTGGAAAAGGGCCTCGCCACCAATGTGAGCTCCAACAATTACGCCCTGCGCGATCCGTACCTTCTCGGCATCAGCGCGACGGTTGCCCCGGGCAAAACGCACGCGCACGTCGAAGCCGCGATCAAGGCGGCGGTGTCGGGGCTGCTCGACAACGCAGTGACCCCCGCGGAAGTCGCGCGCGCCCAGCAACAGATCGAGGTCGGCGTGGTGCAAAGCCGAGACGGCACCTACAACTTCGCGTCCAACATGGGCGAGGCGGTCGCGTCGGCCGACTGGAAATGGTTCCTCACCTACGTGGACCGCGTGAAGGCGGTGAGCGCAGCGGATGTGAAGCGCGTGGCGACGGCGTATCTCATCCCCGAGCACGGGACGGTCGGCTGGTTCATTCCCACGGCGAACACGAAGAAGACGCCGGAGGCGACGACAGCCCCGGCCCCCGCTTCGGCGACGGCGGCAGCGACCCCGGCCCCTGCCGCGGCGCAACGCGTGCAGGCGCCGCCCGCGAAGACGACGTTCGCGCAACGCACGCTGCGCAAGGTCCTCGCCAACGGCATGATCGTCGACATCGTGGAGAACCACACGGTGCCGACGGTCGCGGTGCGCGGCATCGTCATGGCAGGACAGACCGCGGCGCCCAAAACGCAGCCGGCCCTGCCGGCGCTGGCTGCGCGCATGCTCTCGCGCGGCACCGCCACGCGCAGCAAGGAAGCGATCGGCGCCCTCCTCGACGATGTCGGCGCGACGCGCACCTATGCGGCGAGCCTCACGGAAGTCTCGGTGCAGGCGAACGGCATGGCCCGCGACCTGCCGCTCCTCATCGAGATCCTCGCCGACGAGCTCCGCAATCCGGCGTTTCGCGCCGAGGAGCTGGCACGCGCGCGAAAGGAACAGGAGAACGCCTACCTGCGCGAGGACGACGACACGAACGCGCGCGCGATGCTGCGCCTCGCGCAGCTCGTCTACGACAAGGGCCATCCGTACTACGGGTTCGGCCGTGACGAGCGCATCGCGAGCCTTTCGGCGCTCACCGAGGCCGATTTGCGTGCTTTCCATGGCGAGCGTTACAACGGCGCGGGGACGATCCTCGCCATCGTGGGCGACGTGGATGCCGCGCAGGTTGCCGCCCTGGTGGAGAAATACTTCGGCGCGATGGCTCGCGGCGAGCGCCTGTCGCTCGCCAGGCTCGCCCGCACCGCCCCTTCCGGCGCCGTGCGCGAGGCGCTCACGATGCGCGGCAAGGCGAACATGAACATCGTGATGGGGACGGCGAGCGGGTTGCGGCGCCAGGATCCGGATTTCGAGGCGGCGCTGGTGGGCAATGCCGTCCTCGGGCAGACGGCGCTTGCGTCACGCATCGGCAAGCGCGTGCGCGACACCGAGGGCCTGTCGTACAGCCTGGGGTCGCGCTTCGGCAACAGCGACGAGTTGGACGGCGTGTGGTACGTGAACGTGAACGTGGCGCCGCAGAACATGGCGCGCGCGATGAAATCCACTCGCGAAGAGATCGACAAGTACGCTCGTGAGGGAGCCACCGACCTCGAAGTCGAGGCGCAGAAGAGCTTCTTCGCCGGCAATTTCCAGGTAGGCCTGGGCTCCAACGCCGGCATCGCCGCGGCTCTGGCCACCGCCGAGAAGTTCGGCTACGGCCCCGCCTACTTGGACGAGTACCCGCGGCGAATTCGCGCGGTCACCACCGCGCAGGCGAACGCCGCGATGCGCAAGCACTTCTTCGCCGACCGGCTCCACGTCATCGTCTCCGGGGACCTCGACAAGCTGCCCGATTGACGGCGGGGACGCTTGCGGTACAATTCAAACGAGCGTTTGAATCGGTTGTTTTAACCGGACATCGACACCATGGCCTCAACTCGCCCCGCGAGGAAAACCGTCGCCGCCGATGTCACTTCGGCGGACACCAAGACCCGCATCCTCGACGCCGCCGAGAGCCTGTTCATGGAGCACGGCTTCGAGGCGACCAGCCTGCGAAGCCTCACCGCCGCAGCGAGCGTGAACCTCGCCGCGGTCAACTATCATTTCGGCAGCAAGGAAGAGCTCTTCCAGGCGGTCCTCACGCGCCGCCTCGATCCGATGAACCAGGAAAGGATCGAGCTCCTCGAGCGCCTCGAGCGCGACACCGGCGGCAAGATGTCGTGCGAGAAGATCCTCTTCACGATGCTGATCCCGGCGCTGCGCCTGGCGCGCGACGAGAAGCGCGGCGGCAAGAATTTCCTGCGGCTCCTCGGGCGCGCTTATGCGGATCCAGCACCCTTCATCCGCCATTTCCTCTCGGCGCAGTACGCCGAGATGATCGGGCGCTACAAGGAAGCGTTCCTGAAGGCGCTGCCGCACTTGTCGCGCCAGGAGCTCACCTGGCGGCTGCACTTCGTGATGGGCGCGCTTTCCTACACCATCGCCGGCACCGACGCGTTGAAGCTCTTCGCGCAGGTCAGCGCCGCGGACAAGTATGACGACGAGTTGCTGCTCCAGAGGCTGGCGCCGTTCCTCGTCGCGGGATTGAAGGCGCCGCCCCTGGCCGAATCGCGCCGCCTCGAGCTGGTCTCGGGAAACTGAGAAGGAGAAGCACATGCATACCACGTTCCTCATCGCGGCAATCCTCGGCGCCTTCGGCGTCGCGTGGGCCCTGGCCTACCATCGCGCCAACGGGCTCGCCTGGTCGCTCGCAATGGCCGCCGGCGTAGCCGCGCTCACCTACGCGACCGGCACGCCGTACGCTGTGCTCACCATCCTCTGGATCGCGGTCGGCGTGTTCGCCGCGCTCTCCGTCGTGAAGCCGCTGCGCCGCGCCGTCGTGAGCGGGCCGCTCTTCGCCTTCTACAAGCGCATCCTCCCGCAGATCTCCCAGACCGAGCAGGAAGCGCTCGACGCGGGCAGCATCTGGTGGGACGCGGATCTCTTCACCGGCAAGCCCGACTGGTCGAAGATGCTCGCCTATCCCGAGGCGCGCCTTTCCGCGGAGGAGCGCGTGTTCCTCGACGGCCCCGTCGAGGAGCTGTGCGGCATGCTCGACGAGTGGGACATCACCCATAACCGCAAGGACCTTCCGCCCGAAGTCTGGAAATTCATCCGCGAGAAGGGCTTCCTCGGCATCATCATCCCGAAGTCGTTCGGCGGCCTGGGCTTCTCGGCGTATGCGCATTCGGAGATCGTCACCAAGATCTCCACCCGTAGCGGCACTGCCGCCGTCACAGTGATGGTGCCCAACTCGCTGGGCCCGGCCGAGCTCCTCATCCATTACGGCACCGACGAGCAGAAGAACCACTACCTGCCGCGCCTCGCGAAGGGCCTGGAGATTCCGTGCTTCGCGCTCACCAATCCGGAAGCGGGCTCCGACGCCGGCGCCATCCCCGATTTCGGCATCGTCTGCAAGGGCATGCACGAAGGCCGTGAAGTGGTCGGCGTGCGCCTCACGTGGGACAAGCGCTACATCACGCTGGGCCCGGTGGCGACCATCCTCGGCCTCGCCTTCAAGCTCTTCGATCCGGAGAAGCTCCTCGGCGGCAAGGAAGACATCGGCATCACGCTCGCCCTGATTCCCACGTCGCACAAGGGCGTCAACATTGGCCGGCGCCACATCCCCCTGTCGGCCGCGTTCATGAACGGCCCCAACTCCGGCACCGACGTCTTCATCCCGATGTCGTGGATCATCGGCGGCGAGAAGCAGGTGGGCAATGGCTGGCGAATGCTGGTGGAGTGCCTGGCCGCGGGCCGCGCGGTCTCGCTGCCCTCCATGTCGATGGCGGCGGGCAAGCTCGGCTCGCGCGTGACCGGCGCCTATGCGCGCGTACGCTCGCAGTTCAAGACGCCGATCGGCAAGTTCGAAGGCGTGGAGGAGGCCCTCGCGCGGATCGGCGGCAACACCTACATGATGGACGCGACGCGCAGGCTCACCATGGCCGCGCTGGACCTGGGCGAGAAGCCCTCGGTGATCTCGGCCATCTGCAAGTACCACATGACCGAGCGCATGCGCTCCATCCTGAACGACGCCATGGACATCCACGGCGGCAAGGGAATCATGATGGGGCCGAACAACTACCTGGGACGCGCCTACGAGACGATCCCGATCGCGATCACCGTGGAGGGCGCCAACATCCTCACGCGCTCGCTCATCATCTTCGGCCAGGGCGCCATCCGCTGCCATCCGTACGTGCTGAAGGAGATTGCCGCGGCCGGTGCCAACGACCTGGCCGCATTCGACCGCGCGTGGTGGGGCCACATGGCGTTCACCATCTCCAACGCCGCGCGTTCGCTCTGGCTCGGCATTACCGGCGGCGAAGGAGTGAGCGTGCCCGGCTCGCCGGAGACGCGCCGCTACCTGCAGATGATGACGCGCTTCTCGTCTGCGTTCGCGCTCCTGTCGGACGTCTCGATGTTCGTGATCGGCGGCAGCCTCAAGCGCCGCGAGAAGATCTCCGCGCGCCTGGGCGACATCCTGTCGCTCCTCTACATCGCGTCGGCGACGGTGAAGCGCTTCCAGGACGAGGGGCGCCAGAAGGAAGACCGGGCGCTGCTCGACTGGGCGATGTTCGACACGTTCTTCAAGCTGCAGGTCGCGATGGACGGCGTGGTCGACAATTTCCCCAATCGCTTCGTGGCCGCGTGGCTGCGCATGCTGGTATTCCCCAAGGGGCTCACGCTCAACGCGCCCTTCGACAAGGTGGGCGCCAAGGTGGCGGCGATCCTCATCACGCCCGGGGCCGCGCGCGACCGCCTCACCGCCGGCGCCTACATCCCGCGCGACGAGAACGACGTCATCGGCCGGCTGGAATTCGCGATGGAAGCGGTGATCAAGGCCGAGGCCATCGACGCGAAGATGCGCAAGGCCGCCAAGGAAGGACTCCTCACGCAGCGCACGGTGGAGGAGCGCCGCGCGGTGGCGCTGGCGCAGGGAATCGTCACCCAGGCCGAGATCGACCATCTCGAATACACGGACCGCCTGCGCCGCGAGGTCATCAAGGTCGACGACTTCGAGCACGACCTCGGCCGCGTCGCGCAATCCCAGGAGGAACCATGGCAGCCCACGGATTCGAAGAAAAAGGTCGCCGCCGCGTCTATGTAGTTGACGGGGCGCGCACCCCGTTTCTCAAGGCGCGCACCGGTCTCGGGCCGTTCACCGGCTCGGACCTCGCGGTGAACGCGGGACGGCCGTTGCTCATGCGCCAGCCGTTCGAGCCCAACGCGTTCGACGAGGTGATCGTCGGCGCGGCGATGCCCTCGGCCGACGAGGCCAACATCGCGCGCGTGGTGTCGCTGCGCCTGGGCTGCGGCGAGAAGGTGCCGGCGTGGACCGTGATGCGCAATTGCGCCTCCGGCCTGCAGGCGCTCGACTCCGCCGCGGTCAACATCCTGGCGGGACGCTCGAGCCTGGTGCTCGCCGGCGGCACCGACGCCATGAGCCACGCTCCGCTGCTCTACGGGCCGGCGATGGTGAACTGGCTCGCCGCCTGGTACGCGGCTAAAAGCATGGGCCAGAAGGCCGTGCTCGCGACGCGCTTCCGCCTCTCGCACCTGGCGCCGGTGGTAGCGATCCTGCGCGGCCTCACCGATCCGATCGCGAAGCTGTCGATGGGCTCGACCGCGGAGATCGTGGCCAAGCGCTTCGGCATCACGCGCCGGATGATGGACGAGTACGCGGTGGAGTCGCATCGCCGCACCGCCTTCGCGCAGGACAATGGCCATCTCGGCGAGGTCGAGCCGATGTACGGGCCCGACGGCACCGTGTACGCGCAGGATGACGGCGTGCGCCGCGATTCGAGCGTGGAGAAGCTCGGGAAGCTCAAGCCCGTGTTCGACCGCATCTACGGCAACGTGACAGCCGGCAACTCCTCGCAGGTCACCGACGGCGCGGCGATGCTGGTCCTCGCCTCGGAAGACGTGGTGAACGAATACGGACTGAAGCCTCTCGGGCGCATCGTGGATACGCATTGGGGCGCGCTCGATCCCGCGGAAATGGGCCTGGGCCCCGTGCATGCCATCACGCCGCTGCTCATGCGCCACGGCCTCACCTTCGACGACATGGACGCCATCGAGGTGAACGAGGCTTTCGCCGCGCAGGTGCTGGGATGCGCCGCGGCGTGGGAGAGCGACGCGTATTGCAAGGAGCACTTCGGGCTCGAGCGCGCCTTCGGCAAGGTCGATCGCGCCAGGCTGAACGTCGATGGCGGCGCGGTCGCGCTCGGCCATCCGATCGGGGCTTCGGGTGCGCGCGTCGTGCTGCACGTGCTGAAGGTGCTCGAGCGCACCGGCGGCAAGCGCGGCGTCGCGTCGCTGTGCATCGGCGGAGGGCAGGGCGGCGCCATGCTGCTTGAAAAGACTACGGCGTAACTAAACCTGGTGACTTTCCTGAAAATTGCGAAACCAATGACGAACAAGAGGAGGCCGGCATGAAGACCGAGTTGTTCTATCTCGCTTGCGTCGCGACGTTCACGGCGTTTATGTGGATTCCCTACGTCCTGAATCGCTTCGCGGTGTGGGGCGTCAACGACACCGTGGGCTACCCCGACAACCCGAAGCCGCTCGCCCCGTGGGCGGAGCGCCTGAAGCGCGCTCACGCCAACGCGGTCGAGAACCTGGTGGTGTTTGCCACGCTCGTTCTCGTCGCCGGCGCGCTGGGGATCGCGGGCGGAGCGCTTGCCACAGCGGCCATCGTGTATTTCTGGTCGCGCGTGGTGCACGCGCTCGCCCACACCTTCAAGGTGCCGTGGCTGCGCACGCTCGGATTCACGGGCGGCTTCCTCGCGCAGATGTGGGTTGCCGCGCTGATCTGCGCGCGATAGCACCCGATGTCGCAGGGCTTTCTCTCGCGCTTCTCGTTCGGCGCGGGCGGCATGCGCCGCCTCTTCAACTGGTGGCCGCCGTTCAGGGGCGCCGGCATCCGCGTGCGCGAGATCGCGCCCGATTTCCGCTCGGCCACGGTCGAGCTGCGCATGAAGCTCCTCAACCGCAACTACGTGGGCACCCATTTCGGCGGGTCGCTGTTCGAGATGACCGATCCCTTCTTCATGATCCTGATGATGAAGAACCTCGGGCCGGAATACCTGGTGTGGGACAAGGCGGGCACCATCCGCTTCCTCAAGCCCGCGCGCGGCACGGTCGTCGCGCGCTTTAAGATTCCGGAGGAGCGCATCGCCGAAGCGAAGGCCGCCACCGAGTCCGGGGAGAAGCACGAGCCGAAATTCGTGGTCGAGATCGTCGACACCGCGGGCGTGACCGTGGCCGACGTAGAGAAAACGCTCTCCATACGAAGAAAGAAGAACTGATGGAGCTCAAGCACTGGAAGCTCGATGTCGACGCCGACCACCTCGCGTGGCTGCGCTTCGACCGCGCGGGCTCGGACACCAACACCTTTTCGAGCGAGGCGCTGCGCGAGCTCGGCCGCATCGCCGATCATCTCTTGACGATGCCCCCCAAGGGCCTGGCGATCCTCTCGTCGAAGGACAACGGCTTCGCGGCGGGGGCGGACATCGAGGAATTCACCAGGCTCAAGGACGCCGACGAGGCGATCGCCCTCACGGTCCTCGGCAACGAGGTGTTCGACAAGATCGCGGCGCTGCCCTTTCCGACGGTGGCGATGGTCCACGGCTTCTGCATGGGCGGCGGCATGGAGCTGGCGCTTGCGTGCAAGTACCGCGTCATGGATGACGGCATCAAGACGCGCATGGCGCTTCCCGAAGTGATGCTCGGCATCGTGCCCGGCTGGGGCGGGGCAAAGCGCCTGCCCGCGTTGATCGGCGCGGCGCCAGCGCTGGACCTGATGCTCACCGGCCGCGGCGTCGACGCCCGGCGCGCGAAGGCGCTGGGCTTGGTCGACGCCGTGACGCCGCGGCGCCACTTCGAGAACGCCGCGCGCACCATCCTCACGAATCCGCCCCCGCGCGCGCACCCGAAACTCACCGCGGCGATCACCGACTGGCCCGGCATCCGCAACCTCGTCGCGAAGATGTCGGCGAAGAAGGTCGCCGAGCGCGCCCGGCGCGACCACTATCCCGCGCCTTACGCGATCATCGACCTGTGGAAGGACTTCGGCGGCGACGTGCGCAACGTGCCGCGCGAGAATCCGGCCTCCACGGCGAGCCTCTTCTTCCACCCCACGACCCGTAACCTCATCCGGATTTTCAAGTTGCAGGAGAGGCTCAAGAGTTTTGGAAAGACCGGCGCCAGGGAGATCCAGCACCTTCATGTCATTGGGGCTGGGGCGATGGGCGGCGACATCGCCGCATGGTCGGCGATGCGCGGGCTCACCGTTACGCTGCAGGACCTGGCGCCGGAGCGCATCGCGCCCGCCATGAAGCGCGCCGCGGAATTGTTCAAAAAGCGGCTCAAGCAACCGCACCTCGTGCGAGCGGCGATGGATCGGCTCATTCCCGACGTCGCCGGCAATGGCGTGGCGCGCGCCGACCTCATCATCGAGGCGATCGTCGAGAACGCGGAAGTGAAGCGCAAGCTCTTCGCGCAAATCGAGCCGCGCATGAAGGAGGGCGCGATCCTCGCGTCGAACACCTCGAGCATCCCGCTGCAGGAGCTCACCGGCGTGCTCAAGCGTCCCGAGCGCCTCGTCGGCCTGCACTTCTTCAACCCGGTCGCGCAGATGATGCTGGTCGAGATCGTCGAGGGCCCGCAGACCTCCCCGGCGGTGATGCAGGCGGGCCAGGCGTTCGCGCGCGAGATCGACAAGCTGCCCCTGCCGTGCAAGTCCGCGCCCGGCTTCCTGGTGAACCGCGTGCTCTCGCCCTATCTCCTCGAAGCGATGCTGATGGTGGACGAGGGCATCCCGCCCGAGACGATCGACGCCGCGGCGAAGGATTTCGGCATGCCCATGGGTCCCATCGAGCTCGCCGACATGGTGGGCCTGGACATCGGCTGGGCGGTGGGCCAGGAGCTCGCCAAGCCCGGCTCGCCGATTCCGAAGAAGCTGCAGTCGCTGATCGAGGCGAAGAACTTCGGCAAGAAGACCGGCAAGGGCTTCTACACCTGGGTGAAGGGCAAGCCGCAGAAGGCCACGACCGGGACCGGCACGGTGGACCTGAAGGCGCTCGCGGACCGCATGGTGCTGCCGGCGCTGAACGAGGCGGTGGCGTGCGTGCGCGAGCGCATCGTCGCCGACGCCGACCTCTGCGACGCGGGCGTGATCTTCGGCACCGGCTTCGCACCGCATCGCGGCGGGCCGATCGAGACCATCCGCGCGCGCGGCAAGCAGGAGTGGCTGCGCATCATGGAAGAGAACAAGGCGAAGCACGGGTTGCGCTTCGAGCCTGACAGCGGATGGGCGACGATCTAGGCAAGGCGCGGGAGACCGCGCTCGCGGCGGACGGGTATGCGCTCGCCATCACGCGTTACCCCGCGGAGGGCGAGGCGTGGGCGACGATGTGCGTCGCGCCGGCCATGGGCGTGCGCCAGGATTTCTACGCGCCGATCGCGCGCTTCTTCGCGGAGAACGGCTTGCACGTGCTCACCTTCGACTATCACGGCATGGGATGGTCGCGGCCCAAGAAGCTCTCCGACTTCCAGGGCACGGTGAGCGATTGGGCCGAGATGGACCTGAACCCGATGCTCGCCCACGCGCGCGAGCCGGCGCCGCACCTGCCACTCCTCATGCTCGGCCACAGCCTCGGCGGCCAGATCCTCGGCATCACGCCCGACAACGCGGCGGTGTGTGCTTCCCTGCACGTGACCGCCGGGTCGGGGTGGTACAAGTTCAATGACCACATGCCGCTGCGGGTGCGGGCGTTGTGGTTCGCGCTCATGCCGGCGCTGCTGCCGATCTTCGGCTACTTCCCCGGCAAGCGCCTGCGCATAGTGGGCGACCTGCCGCTGCACGTCGCGTGGCAATGGCGCCGCTGGTGCCTGCATCCCGACTACGTGCTGTCGGAGCCGGGCGCGCGCGCGGCATTCGATCGCGTGAAAGCGCCGATCCTCAGCTACTCGTTCGCCGACGACCCCCTGATCACGCGCGCGGCGGTGGAGAGCCTGAACGGCTTCTATCGCAATGCGGCGCTGGAGCACCGCCACGTCGCGCCCGCGGATATCGGAGCCGAATCGATCGGGCATTTCGGCTTCTTCTCGGAGCGCTCGCGTCCCAATCTCTGGAGGGATTGCCTCGAATGGTTGCGCGCCAAGGTGAAGCATGCGTGAGCTTAGGGGAAAGACCGCGGTCATCACGGGCGCGGGCAGCGGCATCGGCCGCGAGCTTGCGCTCGCGTGCGCGCGGGAGGGCATGGGCATCCTGCTTGCCGATATCGACGAGCCGGGCATGCGCGCGACCCAGGAGGCCATCGCACTGCTCGGCGTTGGGGTGGAATCGATTCGCTGCGACGTCGCGAAACCGCTCGAGGTCGAAGCGATGGCCGATCGCGCGTGGCAGCGCTTCGGCGCCGTGCATCTCCTCTTCAACAACGCGGGCGTGGGGGTCGCGGGCCCGGTGTGGGCGGCGACGCTCGAGGATTGGCAGTGGACGCTTGGCATCAATTTGATGGGCGTGGTCCATGGAGTGCGTTCCTTCGTGCCGCGAATGCTGGCGCAGGGCGGCGAGTGCCATGTCGTCAATACCGCCTCGGTCGCGGGCCTCGTGGATATTCCCGGCAGCGCCGTGTACTGCGTGAGCAAGCATGGCGTGGTGGCGCTTTCCGAATGCCTCTATCACGACCTGCGCGTCGCGAACGCCGCCATCGGTGTCTCGGTGCTTTGCCCGGCATACGTGAATACGGGCATCGGCGATTCCGCGCGCCATCGCCCGAGCGATCTCGCCGCGACCAACCCGCTCGCCGCGCCTTACGAGGAGGCGATGCGCGAGGCGCTGCGCTCGGGGCGACTCACGGCCGCCGATGTCGCGCGCGCCACGCTCGATGCCGTCAAGTCCGGGCGCTTCTATATCCTCACCCATGGGAAGATCAAGCCCGCGATCGAGGCACGGATGCGCGACATCCTCGAGGATCGCCTGCCCACCGACGTCTCACGACCCTTGCCGCAAGGAGCCAGGAAATGGCCGACCGCAACTTGATGAATCGCCAGGTGCGCCTCGCCGCGCGCCCCCAGGGAGTGCCCAAGCCGAGCGACTGGAAATTCACCGAGGAAGCCGTGCGCGAGCCCGCGGAGGGCGAGCTCCTCGTCGAGGTGAGCCATGTCTCGCTCGATCCGGCGATGCGCGGCTGGATGAACGACGCCAAGTCGTACATTCGCCCGGTCGCGATCGACGAGGTGATGCGCGCAGGCGCCGCGGGCAAGGTCCTCGCGTCCAAGCATCCGGGTTTCAAGGAAGGCGACCTCGTCGCCGGCAGCTTCGGCGTGCAGCGCTACGCCATCTCCGACGGCAAGGGCGTTCGCAAGGTCGATACGCGCTTCGCGCCCCTCACCACATACCTCGGCGCGCTCGGCATGCCGGGCATGACGGCGTACTTCGGGCTTCTCGACATCGGCAAGCCCCAGCCGGGCGAGACAGTCGTGGTTTCCGGCGCGGCGGGCGCGGTGGGCTCGGTCGTGGGGCAGATCGCCAGGATCAGGGGCTGCCGCGCGATCGGCATCGCGGGCGGCGCCGACAAATGCGCCTTTCTCACCGGGAAACTCGGCTTCGATGCGGCAATCGACTACAAGGCCGGCGACGTGAAGGCCGCGCTCAAGACTCATTGCCCCGACGGCATCCACGTGTACTTCGACAACGTGGGCGGGGACATCCTCGACGCGGCGTTCACGCGCCTTGCCTTGCACGCGCGCATCGTGATCTGCGGGGCGATCTCGCAGTACAACAACACCACTCCGGTGAAGGGCCCGGCCAATTACCTGTCGCTGCTGGTGAACCGCGCGAGCATGACGGGCATGGTGGTGTTCGACTACGCCGATCGCTACGCCGAGGCGGCGCGCGAGATGGCGCAGTGGATCGCGGCGGGCACGCTGGTGGCGAAGGAAGACGTGGTCGGGGGCGGCATCGACGCCTTCCCGGACACGCTCCTCAAGCTCTTCAAGGGGGAGAACACCGGCAAGCTCGTGCTTGCGCTATGACCCCGAAGGCGCTCTTCTTCGATGTGTTCGGGACGCTCGTCGACTGGCGTACCGGGGTCGCGCGTGAAGCGGAGGCGATTCTCACAACCCACGCCGCGCTCGACTGGCTCGCCTTCGCCGTCGCGTGGCGCGCCGAGTACCAGCCCGCCATGGAGGAGGTGCGCTCGGGGAACATCCCCTTCGCACGGCTCGACGTGATCCACCGGCGCATGCTCGAGCGCATCGTGCCGCGCTTCGAACTGGACGCAGTGGGCGAGGAGGCGCGCCGCGAGCTCGTGCTCGCCTGGCATCGCCTCGACGCCTGGCCCGACGTTCCCCCCGGGCTCGCGCGGCTGCGCGACAAATTCCTCGTAGCCCCGGTTTCCAACGGCAATATCTCGCTGATGGTGGACCTTGCGCGGAGGAACGCATTGCGCTGGGACGCGATCCTCGGAGCGGAGATCGCGGGAGACTACAAGCCGAAGCCGAGGGTCTACCTCGCGGCCGCCGAAGCGCTCGCGCTCGATCCCGGCGAATGCATGATGGTCGCGGCGCACAGCTACGATCTTTCGGCCGCGGCGGCGTGCGGGCTGCAGACGGCCCACGTGGCGCGGCCCGGCGAATATGGGCCGGGGACAGGCGAGAGCGCGCCGAGGGTCCCGGTGTCTGTCGCGGCCAAGTCGCTCGAAGACCTTGCCGCCAAGCTCGGCGCGTGACGATCGGCGATCTGGTTCCTGATTGGAGTAAGATTCAAACGCCCGTTTGAATCAATCCCCCTCCATGCCCACCACCCTGCCTCAAGACGAGCAACCCGTCCTGCGCATCGTGCCCATGCCCGCGGATACCAACGCGCACGGCACGATCTTCGGAGGGTGGGTCATGGCGCAGGTCGATATCGCGGGAAGCATCCCGGCGTGGGAGCGGGCGCAGGGCCCGGTCGTCACGGTCGCGGTGAACTCCTTCGTCTTCAAGGAAGCGGTCCACGTCGGCGACCTGGTGAGCTTCTACGCGCGCGTGCTGAAGGTCGGGCGCACCTCGATCACCGTCGACGTGGAAGTCTTCGCCCAGCGCAACCGCCGCACCGGCACCCGGGAGGCCGTCAAGGTCACCGAGGCACAACTCACTTACGTCGCCGTGGACGAGCAGCGCAGGCCGCGCCCGGTCCCCGGTGGCACCGTGGAGGCATGACATGACCGATAGCACCATCGAGATCGGCCGGCGCGAAGCGCAGGCCATCCGCCAGGCGATCCAGCGCGGCGACCCGCAACGCATGATCATTCGCAAGGCGGCCGTGCTCGGCGCCGGCGTGATGGGCGCGCAGATCGCCGCGCACCTCGCCAATGCCAACGTGAAGCCGATCCTCTTCGACCTTCCCGCCAAGGAAGGCAAGGACAAGTCGGCCATCGCGGGGAAGGCGATCGAGGGCCTCGCCAAGCAGAACCCCAGCCCCCTCGCCACGGCTTCCGCGCAGAAGCAGATCGTCGCCGCCAACTACGACGAGCACCTGCATCTGCTCGCCGATTGCGACCTGGTGATCGAGGCGATCAGCGAGCGCATGGACTGGAAGAAGTCGCTCTTCGAGAAGGTCGCGCCGCACATCGGGCCCAACGCCATCTTCGCGTCCAACACGTCCGGACTTTCGATCACCGAATTGTCGAAATCGATGCCCTCGGCGCTTCGCAAGCGCTTCTGCGGCATCCACTTCTTCAACCCGCCGCGCTACATGCGCCTGGTGGAGATCGTCCCGACCGCCGAGACCGACGCGGCGATCCTCGACCGCCTCGAGACGTTCCTCACCACCACGCTCGGCAAGGGTGTGATCCGCGCCAGGGACACGCCCAACTTCGTGGCCAACCGCGTGGGCGTGTTCTCGATGCTCGCCACCATGCACCACACCACTGCGTTCAAGCTCGGCTTCGATGAAGTCGACGCGCTCACCGGCCCCGCCATCGGGCGCGGCAAGAGCGCCACGTATCGCACCGCGGACGTGGTCGGCCTCGACACCATGGCGCATGTCGTGAAGACGCTCGGCGATACGCTTCCCGCGGACCCGTGGGCTGCGTTCTACCGGGCGCCGGAATGGCTCGCGCAGCTCGTCGCCAAGGGCGCGCTCGGCTCCAAGACCAAGGCCGGCATCTACGTGAAGAAGGGCAAGGACATCCTGGTCCTCGACGTGGCCAAGGGAGACTACCGGCCCCAGGCCGGCGCCATCGCCGATGAAGTGCAGGCGATCCTCAGGGAGAAGAACCCCGGCGAGCAGCTCGCCAAGCTGCGCGCGTCGTCGAATCCTCAGGCGCAATTCCTTTGGGCGATTTTCCGCGACGTCTTCCATTACGTCGCCGTGCACCTCGCCGATATCGCGCATTCCGCGCGCGACGTGGATTTCGCGGTGCGCTGGGGATTCGGCTGGCAGCGCGGTCCCTTCGAGCTGTGGCAGGCCGCGGGCTGGCAACGCGTCGCCACATGGATCGAGGAGGATATCGCCGCCGGCAAGACCATGGCGAAGGCGCCGCTTCCCCAGTGGGTGCACGACGGGCGCCAGGGCGTGCATTCGCCCGAGGGCTCGTACTCGGCCGAGACCGGCAAGATGGTGGGGCGCTCGACGCTTCCCGTCTACGCGCGCCAGCTTTTCCCCGAGACCTTGCTGGGCGAGAAGCCGGCGGATCGTGGCACCACGATCTTCGAGGACGAAGGCGTGCGCATGTGGCACCAAGGCGACCGCATCGCCATCGTTTCCTTCAAGAGCAAGATGCACTCGCTCGGCACGGAGGTGCTGCTCGGCCTGAATCGCGCCATCGACGAGGCGGAGAAGAATTTCGACGCGCTGGTGATCTGGCACGAGGCGCCGTTCGCCGTGGGCGCCAACCTCAAGGCGGCGCTGGAATCGCTCAAGGCCGGCCAGTTCGAGGAATTCGAGAAGATGGTCGCGCTCTTCCAGCAGACCTCGCAGCGGCTGAAGTACAGCCTGGTGCCGACGGTTGCCGCGGTCGAGGGCATGGCGCTGGGCGGGGGCTGCGAGTTCGTGATGCATTCCCAGCGCGTGGTCGCCGCACTCGAGAGCTACATCGGCCTGGTGGAAGTCGGCGTGGGCCTGCTCCCGGCGGGCGGAGGCCTCAAGGAGATGGCCGAGCGCGCGGTCGCCTGGGCGAAGGGCGGCGACGCTTTTCCCGAGCTGCAGCGCGTCTTCAAGCAGGCCGCCATGGCGGAAGTCTCGAAGAGCGCGGAGCACGCGCGCGAGATGGGCTACCTCAAGGCGGGCGACCTGGTGATCTTCCATCCGGGCGAGCTGCTGCACGTCGCCAAGCAGCAGGCGCGCGCCATGGCGGAAGCGGGCGTACGCCCGGCGCTTGCGCCCGCGCAGATTCCGGTCGCGGGAAACACCGGCATCGCCACCCTCAAGATGCTTCTCGTCAACATGAAGGCCGGCGGTTTCATCTCCGACCACGACTACGAAATCTCCTCGCGCATCGCGGAGGTTCTCTGTGGCGGGGAGGTCGAGCCCGGGAGCATGGTCGACGAGAAGTGGCTCCTCGATCTCGAGCGGCGCAATTTCGTGGCGTTGGCGAAGACGCCGAAGACCCAGGAACGAATCGAGCACATGCTGAAAACCGGCAAGCCGTTGAGGAACTGATTCGGGAGGACAGGAGACCAAATGACCAAGCAGATCCAGGATGCCTACATCGTTGCGGCCGTCCGCACGCCGGTAGGCAAGGCGCCGCGCGGCATGTTCAGGAACGTCCGCCCCGACGACATGCTCGCCCACGTGCTGAAGGGCGCGATGGCGCAGGTGCCGGGGCTCGATGCGCACGACATCGGCGACGTGATCGTCGGCTGCGCGATGCCCGAAGCCGAGCAGGGCATGAACGTGGCGCGCATCGCCGTGCTCCTCGCCGGCCTCCCGGACACGGTGCCCGCGATGACCATCAACCGCTTCTGCTCCTCGGGATTACAGGCCGTCGCGCTCGCCGCCGATCGTATCCGCACCGGCGACGACGATGTGGTGATCGCCGCCGGCACAGAGTCGATGTCGATGGTGCCGATGATGGGCAACAAGATCGCGCTGAACGACGCGGTGTTCCAGAACAACGAGAATGTCGCGATCGCCTACGGCATGGGCATCACCGCGGAGAACGTCGCGAAGCAGTGGAAGGTCAGCCGCGAGGAGCAGGACGCCTTCGCCGTGGCGAGCCACCAGAAGGCCTCGAAGGCGATCGCCGCGGGCGGCTTCAAGGAGGAGATCCTGCCCTACGAGATCGAGGCGGCCGCGCCCAACCTCGATTCCGGCGAGATCGTGCACCGCAGGAAGGTGGCCGACACCGACGAGGGCCCGCGCCCGGATTCGAGCGCGGAGTCGCTCGCGAAGCTGAAGACCGTCTTCGCCGCGCGCGGCAGCGTCACCGCGGGAAACAGCTCGCAGATGTCCGACGGCGCGGCGGCGGTCATCCTGATGAGCGAGAAGGCCCTGAAAAAATACAACATCCAGCCGCTCGCACGGTTCGTGAGCTTCGCGGTGGCCGGCGTGCCGCCCGAGATCATGGGCATCGGCCCGATCAAGGCGATCCCCAAGGTGCTCGCGCAGGCCGGCGTGAAGCAGGACGACCTCGACTGGATCGAGCTGAACGAGGCGTTCGCGGCGCAGGCGCTCGCGGTCATCAAGGACCTCGGCATCGACGCGACGAAGGTCAATCCCCAGGGCGGAGCCATCGCACTGGGCCACCCGCTGGGCGCCACCGGTGCGGTCCGCACCGCCACGCTGGTGCATGGATTGAAGCGCACCGGCGGGCGTTACGGGATGGTCACAATGTGCATCGGCACGGGCATGGGAGCCGCGGGCCTTTTCGAGTCGATGCGATAAATGCCAGAATAGCCGCCAAACGCAGCATCGCAGCATCGAACAATAACGAAACCCGAGAGGAGAACCGCTCCATGAAAGCCTTCCGCCCCGCCGTGAAGCCGCTGGCGCTCGCATTCGCGCTACTCGCCGCCTCACCCGCCTTCGCCCTGCAGTTCGAGTTCCAGAACGGCCTCAAGGCCCAAGTCGACACCACGCTCACCTACGGCATCGCGATTCGCGCCGATGACCGCGACCCGGCCCTCATCGGCATCGCCAACGGCGGCACCTCGCGCTCCGTGAACGAGGACGACGGCGACCTCAACTTCAACAAGAACAAGGCGTTCTCCAACGTCATCAAGGCGACCACCGACGTCGAGCTCAAGTACCGCAACTTCGGCTTCTTCGCCCGCGGCACCTGCTTCTACGATTTCGACCTGCACGACAGCAACAAGCTCGGCCCGACAGGCCGCGATCGCCTCGGCAAGGACTGCGTCGGCCTCGATGGCTTCGTGAGCGGTGCCTTCGAGCCGATGGGCAAGACGCTGCGCGTGCGCGCCGGCAAGCAGGTGATCAGCTGGGGCGAGAGCACCTTCATCGCCAACGGCATCAACGTGGTCAACCCGGTGGACCTTTCCAAGCTGCGCATCCCGGGCTCGGAGGTAAAGGAAGCGTTCATCCCCACCACCGGCATATGGGGCAGCCTCGAGCTCAGCAAGGCGGCATCCATCGAGGGTTTCTACCTCACCAACTTCGACAAGATCCGCCTCGATCCGCGCGGCTCTTACTTCTCCAGCAACGACGCCGCCTCCGACGACGCCGATCGCGTGATCGTGTCCTTCGGCCGGCGCCGCGACCAGCGCACGCCGCCCGGGAACCCGGTCCCGCCGGCCTCCGCCGGCACCGGCGCCCTGGGCACCCTCGCGCAGGGCCTCTTCGGATCATTCGATCCGGCCGCCTCGATCTTCGTGCCGCGCTCCGCCGACCACAACCCGAGCGACAGCGGCCAGTACGGAATCGCGTTCCGCTACCTCGCGCACGAATTCAACAACACCGAGTTCGGCGCGTATTACATGAACTATCACAGCCGCGTGCCGTTCTTCGCGGGCGTGAAGGGAACGACGACTTCGGCGCTCACCTTGCCCCAGCAGGACGCGACGCGTGAGGCCCAACGCCGGGCGTTGCTCACCAACATCTGCGGCGTCGCGGCGCTGCGAGCGCTTTGCGCCACGGGAACGGCGACGTACTACACCGAGTACCCCGAGGACATCCGGCTCTTCGGCCTGAGCTTCAACACGCAGGGCCCTTTGGGCATCGCGCTGCAGGGGGAGTATTCGTACCGACCCAACCAGCCGCTGCAGATCGCCACCGCGGAGTTGATCCTGGCCTCGCTCGGATTGCCCAACGTGATCACCGGTTTCACGCAGATTCCCGGCGCGCCCACGGGCGCCACCGCCGCGGCGCTGGTGCCCGACGGCTCGTATATCCAGGGCTTCCGCCGCGTGAAGATGAGCCAGGCCCAGGTCACCGCGACCAAGTCGATGCCGAACATGCTCCGCGCCGAGCAACTGGTGCTGGTGGGCGAAGTCGGCGCGAACTACTTCCACAACCTGCCGACCAACCTCAAGTTCTCCGGCCCAGCCGCCTACCTCCCGGCGACCGGCTTCGGCGCCGCGGTCTCCAGCGCGTTCTCGGTGCAGACCGAAGGCTTCACAACCCAGTTTTCGTGGGGCTATCGCCTCGCCGCGCGCCTGGAGTATGCGAGCGCGCTCTACGGCGGCAATCTCTCGCCGCGGCTTTCGTTCGCGCACGACGTGAAGGGCGTGGGCCCCAACTTCAACCAGGACGTGAAGGCGCTCTCCGCGGGGCTGTCGTGGGAATACCAGCGCAAATGGTTCGTCGACGCGCAGTACACCAACTTCTTCGGTGGCCGCACGTTCTGCGGGACCGACGTGCCGACTCCCGGCGGCGCCATCACCTCGGGCCAGTCGGCGAGCTTCTGCTCGAGCGCCAACCCGCTCAAGGACCGCGACTTTTACTCAGTGAGCGTGAGCTATTCGTTCTAGCCGCAGCTCATCCAAGATAACGACGAGGAGAAACGACAATGTCGGTTAATTCGAAGACGTCCTGGGCCGCGCTTGCACTCGGCGCCGCCCTCGCAATGCCCGCAGTGGCCGAGCTTTCCGCGGCCGACGTGGGCAAGCTGGGCACTACCCTCACGCCGGTCGGGGCGGAAAAAGCCGCCAATGCCGCCGGCACCATTCCCGCATGGGACGGCGGAGTGACGCGCGTCGTCGCCGGATACAAGCCGGGCGGCAACTACCCCGACCCGTTCGCCGCGGACAAGGCGCTCTTCACGATCGACCAGTCGAACGTCGACAAGTACAAGGAAAACCTGTCGCCGGGCTCGATCGCGATGATCAAGAAGTACCCCGATTACAAGATGGCCGTGTACCCTACGCGCCGCAGCGCCGCCTTCCCGGCGTGCCACTACGCCGAAACCAAGGAGTGCGCCGCGAAAGCCAAGCTCTCCGCGGGCGGCAACGGCGTCACCGGCTGCAGCGGCGGCATTCCCTTCCCGATCCCTAAGGACGGCAACGAGGCGATCTGGAACACGCTGCTGCGCTATTCCGGCGATACCTTCGCGCAGAACTGGGCGCAGGCCGCGGTCACGCGCACCGGCGACTACGCGCTGGTGAAATTCGAGTACGAGTACGACTTCTCCTACGGCAACTGCTCCAAGCCGGTGCCCCAGCGCGAGGCCAACAAGAAGCTGAATTATCTCCAGTCGACCACGGCGCCGGCGCGCCTCGCGGGACAGATCCTGCTGGTGCACGAGACCGTGGACCAGGCGAAGGAGCCGCGCTCCGCGTGGACGTACAACCCGGGCCAGCGCCGCGTGCGCCTCGCGCCCAACGTCGCCTATGACAATCCGGGGACGGCCGCCGATGGCCTGCGCACCAACGACGACTTCGGCATGTTCAACGGCGCCACCGACCGCTACGACTGGAAGCTGGTCGGCAAGCGCGAGATGTACGTCCCGTACAACTCGTACAAGCTCTCCGATCCGAAGCTGAAGTACTCCGACGTCCTCAAGCCCGGCCACATCAACCAGGACCTCGCGCGCTATGAGCTGCACCGCGTGTGGGTGGTGGATTCGACGCTGAAGGCGGGCACCAGCCACATCTACGCGCGCCGCACGTACTACATCGACGAGGACAGCTGGGCGATCCTCGCGATCGACAAGTACGACGGGCGCGGCGATCTTTGGCGCACCGCGGAATTCCATAACGAGAACTGGTACAACGTGCCGATGTTCTTCGGCACGGTGGAAGTCCACAACGACCTGCAATCGGGCCGCTACATCGCGATGGGCCTCAGGAACGAAGAGAAGCTCATCTACGAGCCGATCAAGCGCACGCCCGGCGACTACACGCCGAACAACCTGCGCGGCACGGGAACGCGCTAGGAAAAAAGGCCCAAGCGGCCATGAGGAAGCTCCTCGGTGCCGCAGCCTTCGGCTGCGGCATTGTTTTTTACGCGTGGGCGGCCACCGACATCGTTCCCGTGTCGGGCCCGTTGGGCGCGACCGCCATGCAGCGCCTGCTGCTGGTGGACGCGGAGCGCTTCGCCAACCGCATCGTCGCCGTGGGCGACCGCGGCTACATCGTGCTTTCCGACGATCACGGCGGCTCATGGCGTCGCGCCAAGGCCCCGCCGGCGCCGCTGCTCACCGCCGTGGACTTCCTCGACGACCAGCTCGGCATCGCGGTGGGGCACGACTCGGTGATCCTCTCCTCGTCCGACGGCGGCGAGAACTGGACGCAGCGCTTCTCCGCGCCCGACGACGGGCGCCCGCTTCTCGACGTGATCTTCGTGAAGAAGGATTTCGCGGTCGCGGTGGGCGCATACGGCGCCTACTACGAGAGCGCGGACTCGGGCGCGACGTGGACCGCGCGCAAGATCATCGCCGACGACAAGCACCTGAACGTGATCGTCGAGCTGGGCGAAGGCAACCTCCTCATCCTCGGCGAGACCGGCACCATCCTCACCTCGGGCGACTGGGGCAAGACCTGGGCGCCGGTGCCCTCGCCATACAAGGGATCGTTCTTCGGCGCGTTGGTGGCCGACGACCGCGCGGTGGTCGCGTTCGGCATGCGCGGGCGCATCTATCGCTCGACCGACAAGGGCAAGAGCTGGAAGCAGGTCGACAACCCCTCCACCGCGACCCTCATTGGCGGCGAGAAGCTTCCCGACGGCGCCCTGGTCCTCGCCGGTTCGGCCGGCACCGCGCTCGTGAGCCGCGACCACGGCCAGTCGTTCGTGCCGATCCGGACCGGCACCACCAAGGCGTTCGCCAAGCCGGTCTTCGGCGCCGATAACGCCGTGCTGCTGCTCGGAGAGGCTGGCGCGCGCCAGGTGGCGATCCCGGTGGCCGCCAAATGAGCTTGAAGGGCCTGATCCAGGCCATCTCGGCACGGGTGTTCGACCACCGCAAGGCGTGGCTCATCGTCTTTGCCATCCTCACGGTGCTCTTCGCGGCGTCGGCGTCGCGCCTGGTGGTGGACGCGGGCTTCAACAAGATGGTGCCGTTGAGCCATCCCTACATGAAGGTGTACCGCGAATACGAGAAGGTGTTCGGCGGCGCCAACCGCGTGGCGATCGCGCTGGTGCAGAAGGATGGCGACATCTTCAACAAGGAGTACATGGGCAAGCTGAAGGGCCTTACCGACGACGTCTTCCTGCTCAACGGCGTCGACCGGCCCTCGGTGAAATCGCTCTTCACGCCGAACACGCGCTTCATCGAGGTGATCGAGGAAGGCTTCGCGGGCGGCAATGTGATCCCCGCCACGTTCCAAGGCACCGACGCGGATCTGGCGACCGTGCGCGGCAACGTGAACAAGTCGTCCGAGGTGGGGCGCACCGTGGCCACGGATTTCAGCGGCGCGCTGGTGAGCGCCGGGCTCCTCGAGATCGACCCGCAGACCGCCAAGCGCCTCAACTATTTCGACGTCGCCGCCAGGCTCGAGGCGCTGCGCGCCAAATACTCGAGCGACAGGCACAGCGTGCACATCATCGGCTTCGCCAAGGCGATCGGCGACATCCGCGACGGCGCGCGCGGCGTGATCGTCTTCTTCGGCGTGGCGTTCGTGATCACGCTGGCCCTGATGCTGTGGTTCGTGAAGGACGTGAAGCTCACGTTGGTGGCGCTCGTGGTCGCGATGATGCCGGTGCTGTGGCTCCTCGGCACGCTCCCCATCCTCGGCTTCGGCATCGACCCGCTGTCGATCCTGGTGCCGTTCCTGATCTTCTCCATCGGCGTCTCGCACGCGGTGCAGATGACCAAGACCTGGGAGCGGGAGGTGGTTTCGGGGGTCGACAGCCTCACCGCCGCGAAGCGCTCCTTCGCCAAGCTCTTCATTCCCGGCACGCTCGCGCTGCTGACCAACGTGCTCGGCTTCGCGGTGATCATGCTGATCCCGATCGACATCGTGCGCGAGCTCGGCATCACCGCGTCCCTGGGCGTGGCGTGGATGATCATCACCAACAAGATGCTGCTGCCGATCCTGCTTTCATACCTCTCGCTGTCCAAGACCGCGGCTCACAAGCAGGCGTACCAGGAGAGCCGGGCGCACCGCATCTGGCACGCGGCCTCGCGCTGCGTCGAGAGGAAGCGCGCGCGGGTCATCATCGCGATCGCGCTCGCGGTCCTGGCGGTGGGACTCTACAAGGCGCACCAGCTCAAGGTCGGCGACTACGGCATCGGCGTGCCGGAGCTGCGCCCCGATTCGCGCTACAACCTCGACAACGCCAAGATCGTCGAGAAGTTCGCGATCGGCGTGAACACGCTGGGGGTGGTGGCGCAGACCATGAACGTGCAGGGCGCCTGCACCCAGTACGACGTGATGTCGCTCATCGAGCGCTTCGACTGGTACATGCAGAACGTCGCGGGCACGCAGTCGGTGATCTCGCTCCCGGGCCTGGCCAAGGTCGTCAACTCCGGCTTCAACGAGGGCAACCTCAAGTGGCGCGCGCTGCCGCGCGATGCGCAGGTGATGGCGCAGTCGGTAACCCCGATCGATACCTCGACCGGGCTGCTCAACCCCGATTGCAGCGCGATGCAGGTGCTGGTCAACACCACCGACCAGCAGGGCGAGACCATCGCCGTCCTGGTGCAGGAGGTGAAGAACTTCTCCGCCGCCAACCCGAGCGACAAGGTGGCCTTCAAGCTCGCCACCGGCAACGTCGGCGTGATGGCCGCGACCAACGAGGCGGTGGACAAGGCGCGCTGGGAGATGAACTGGGCGATCTTCGGCGCGTTGCTGGTGATGTGCATGATCACCTTCCGCAGCCTGCGCGCCACGCTCTGCATCCTCATCCCCCTCGCCATCGTCTCGGTGCTCTGCGAGGCGCTCATGCCGATCCTCGGCATCGGCCTCAAGGTTTCCACGCTTCCCGTGATCGCGCTCGGCGTGGGCGTGGGCGTCGACTACGGCATCTACCTCTACGACCGCATCGAGGTCCACCTCGAGGAAGGCAAGGCGCTCGCCGACGCGTTCTACGAGGCGCTGAACGAGCGCGGCACGGCGATGGTGTTCACCGCGGTCACCATGACCATCGGCGTCGGCACCTGGGCGTTCTCCGCCCTCAAGTTCCAGGCCGACATGGGCATCCTGCTGGCCTTCATGTTCTTCCTGAACATGCTGGGCGCGCTCTTCCTGCTGCCCGCGCTCGCCGCCTTCCTGCTGAAGCCCCACAAAGTGGTGTCAGGTACGACATAGGAAGTTGTACCTGACACGACATTCCTGACATGGCGAGAATGTTCCTGGTGCTGGGGGCGATCGTGATGGCGCTCGGGATTGCGCTGGGCGCCTATGCCGCGCACGCGGCCAAGGGCGCGGCACACCCGGAGGCGGCGCGGCTGCTGCACACGGCGGTGCAATACCAGCTCATCCACGGGATCGGCATTGTCGCGGTGGGAATCCTGGCGCGATGGGAAGCTTCGAAATGGCTCGTGGCGGCCGGCGTGCTCCTCCTGGCCGGAGTGGCGTCCTTCTGCGGATCGCTCTGGGTGCTGGCGCTCACCGCGCACTCCCCGGGTCCGCTCGCGCCGCTGGGCGGACTGGGATTGATCGCCGGCTGGCTCGCGCTCGCGGTGCACGGGCTCGCGCACAAGCGCTGAAGCGCGCCCTATTCGTGGCGCTCGATCTCGATTCCAACCGCGTCACCCACGCGCACGCGCCCGGGAGTGATCGTCACCAGGTTCATTCCGAACAGCACCCCGAAATCCTTGCTCTCGCGATACGTCGAGAGCGTCGCGAGCGGCTCGGGGCCCTTCACCTCGCCGGTGGCCTGGTCGGTGGTGGTCACCTGGCAGCGCCCGCAGGGCTTGGCGCTCTTCAGCACCGCGTCGCCGATGCGGATCTCGCTCCACCCGTCTTCGGCGTAGGCATCGCTTCCCGCGACCACCAGGTTCGGCCGAAAGCGATTCATCGGCAGGGCGGCGTGGCCGCGCGCGGCAAGGCGTGCGTTCAGGTCCGCGAGCGACGCTTCGCCGACCATGAGATAGGCAAACCCGTCGGCGAACCCGACGAGGCGCTCGTCGTTGCCGGTGAAGCGCTTCGCCGAGTGGCGCCGGGAGCTTTCCGGCATGTAGAGGAGCCGGCAGCGCACGCCGAGATAGTCCGAGAGCCACGCGTCGGCCGCGCCCGAGGCCGCCACCGCTTCGCACGACGTGCCCCATACTTCGGCGCGCACCGCCGGCCCCGGGGGCGCCACCAGCGGCACGTCGACGCTCGAGACGTCGGGCGCGGAGAGCGTGAGCGCGTCCTCGCCGATCTCGGTCCATACCGTCGCCATTTTCGGATAGCTGCGCTGGGTGAGCATTTCGCCGGTGGGGCCGACCAGCATCCAGCGCCGGTCGTGCTCGATGCCGCGCTCAGTGGCGCGCGCCTCGGTGAGGGCGATGCCCTTGAGGCCCTTGACGGGATAGACGTTCAGCGCCGAGAGGGTGATCGCCACCGCAGGATCCGCCGTTGTGTTCAAAAGCGTCTAAGGGTACCTTAATCCGTTCGCGGCACACGCAAGGAGAGAACATGGCCCTCTGGGACAAGTTGATGGGTGAATTGGTCGACATCGTCGAATGGCTCGACGATTCGAAGGACACCCTCGCCTACCGGTTCGAGCGCTACCAGAACGAGATCAAGTACGGCGCGAAGCTGGTGGTGCGCGAAGGCCAGATGGCGGCCTTCATCAACGAGGGCAAGCTCGCCGACGTCTACAAGCCCGGCACGTACGACCTCACGACCCAGAACATGCCGATCCTCGCCACGCTGCGCGGCTGGAAGTACGGCTTCAACAGCCCCTTCAAGGCCGAGGCCTACTTCATCTCCACGCGCAAGTTCACCGACCTGAAGTGGGGCACGCCGGGCCCTGCGATGATGCGCGACAAGGATTTCGGCATGGTGCGCGTGACCGCCTTCGGCATCTACGCGGTGCGCGCCAAGGACGCCGGCATCATCATCCGCGACCTGGTCGGCACCGACGCGCGCTTCACCACCGACGACATCCAAGGCAACCTGCGCGGCAAGATCGGCCTGCGCATCAAGGAGCTCATGCCCGAGCTCGGCATCCCGGCCATCGAGATGGAAGCGAAGGTCTCCGAGATGGGCACGAAGCTGCGCGAGCGCCTGCAGCCCGACTTCGAGGCGCTCGGCCTCGAGCTTTGCGAAGTGCAGGTGCAGGACATCGGGCTGCCGGAAGAAGTCGAGAAGGCGATCGACAAGCGCGGCGCCATCGCCGCGGTCGGCAACATGCAGGCCTATACGCAATACGAGACGGCGTCGTCGATCCGCGATGCCGCCAACAATCCGGGCGGGGCGGCGGGCATGGGCGTCGGGCTCGGCGCCGGCGTCGCGATGGGCGCGCAGATGATGAACAACATGTCGAGCGCCGCGGGCATGTCGGGTGGATCCTCGCCGCCGCCGATCCCGGGCGGCGCCGCGTACCACGTCGCCGTGGGCCAGAGCCAGAGCGGGCCTTTCGACCTGGGCGCGCTTCAGGGGCAGGCCGCGGCCGGCCAGCTCACGCGCAATTCCCTGGTGTGGAAGAACGGCATGGCGCAGTGGGTGAAGGCGGGCGACGTGCCCGAGCTGGCCGCGCTCTTCGCGAACGTTCCGCCGCCGATTCCGCAATGAGTGTAACCCCGGCGCAGGCCGGGGTCCCATTGGATCCCGGCCCACGCCGGGACGACGGATCCTCGAGCTTCATCAAGACCTTCCCCTGCAAGGGCTGCGGGGCGAAGCTCTCCTTCGCGCCTGGCACACGCAGCCTCAAGTGCGAGTTCTGCGGGGAGAAGAACGAGTTCGAGGGAAACGACGGGCGCATCGAGGAGCTCGATCTCGATACGTATCTCAAGGCGCTCGAAGGCAACCAGGAGACGTTCGAGGAAGAGCACGTTCGCTGCGAGAAGTGCGGAGCCGAGCAGAACCTCGGCGCCAACCTCTTCGCCTCGCAGTGCGCGTTCTGCGGCGCGCCGGTGGTCTCCAAGGGCTACGCCCACCGCCGCATCAAGCCCGGGTCGCTGATCCCCTTCAAGGTCGACCGGCGCCGCGCGCAGGACGAGTTCCGCCGCTGGGTGAAGGGGCTGTGGCTCGCGCCCGGAGAGCTCAAGAAGTACGCGCAGAGCGACGCCGGCGTGACCGGCACCTATATCCCGTTCTGGACGTACGACTGCCGCACGTCGAGCGACTACACCGGCGAGCGCGGCGACAGTTACTACACCAACGAGACCGTCAGCTCGCGCAATTCCGCGGGGGAATCGATCAGCGAGACGCGCCGCGTGCAACACACCAAGTGGACGCCCGCCGCGGGCCACGTCGACTGTTTCCACGACGACGTGCTGGTGCTCGCGTCGCAATCGCTGCCGAACGAGCTGCGCGGCGCGACGATGCAGTGGAACCTCAAGGAAGGCCTCGTTGCATACCAGCCGGAGTTCGTAAGCGGCTTCCGCGCCGAGGCCTACCAGGTCGGCCTCAGGGATTCGTTCCCGGTGGCGAAGAAGGAGATCGACGCGCGCATCTACTCGCTGGTGCGCAAGGACATCGGTGGCGACCAGCAGCGCGTGCACGATGTCTCGACGCGCTACAGCGAGACGCGTTTCAAGCACGTGCTGCTGCCGGTGTGGATCTCCGCGTACCGCTTCCGCGACAAGACCTACCGCTTCCTGGTGAACGGCCAGACGGGCGAAGTCGCCGGCGAGAGCCCGCTAGCCTGGCAGCGCGTCACGCTCCTCGTCTTCGCCGTGATCGTGTTCTTCCTGGTCGTGGTCTGGCTGGGAAGCCATTGAGCGCGCCGCGAAGCGCGCAGCTCGCGGGATACCGCAACACCGCGCCGTTCTTCGCGCTCCTGGTCGCCCTCGCCGTGCCGGCTTTCTGGCCGTCGTACCTGCGAGCGGAGAAGGCCGAAGCCGACTTCCACGTCCATCTGCACGGGATCGCGATGCTCCTGTGGGGCGTGATGCTCATCGCGCAGCCATGGCTCATCCGCATAGGCCGCTGGAAGCTGCACCGGAAACTCGGCAAGGCCTCTTACGTCCTTGCGCCGCTGGTCGTGGTTTCCACGTTGCTTCTGGCGCGCTATCGGCTGACGCAACCCTATCCCGCGGACCAGCTCTATTTCCTCTACGTCCAGTTGGGACTCACCGCGGTCTTCACCGTCGCGTACGCGCAGGCGATCCGCCATCGCAAGTCGCCCGCGGTGCACGCGCGCTACATGGTGTGCACCGCGCTCACGCTCGTGGACCCGATCGTGGCGCGCCTGCTGTCCATATGGCTCGGCATCGAGCCGCCGTTCATGCAGGCGATCACCTACGCGCTGGTCGACGCTATCCTCCTCTACCTGTGGAGGCGCGACATCCGGGCCGGGACCGACACGCGAGTGTTTCCCGCGATGTTGGCGGCGTTCGTCGCCTTCGAGATCCCGACGTTCCTCGTTCCCGGCCTGCCCGCGTGGCAGGCCTTCGCGAACGCGTACGCGGCGTTGCCGCTACCCTAGGCTAGGCCTGCTTGACCATCGTGTCGCCGTCGGACACCTCGAACTTGCCGGGCGCTTCGACGTTGAGCGTCTTCACCACGCCGTCGTCCACCAGCATCGAGAAGCGCTGGCAGCGCATGCCCATGCCGCGACCGTTCAAGTCGAGCTCGAGGCCCATCTTCCTCGTGTATTCGGCGCTGCCGTCGCCCATGAAGCGGATCTTGCCGCTGGCCTTCTGGTCGCGCGCCCAGGCGCCCATCACGAAGGCATCGTTGGCGGCGAAGCACCACACCTCGTCCACGCCCTTGGCCTTGAGCGCGTCGATGTTCTTCAGGTAGCTCGGCACGTGCTTGGCCGAGCAGGTCGGCGTGAATGCGCCGGGCAGGCCGAAGATCGCGATCTTCTTCCCCTTCACCTGGTCCTGCACCTTGAAGGTATTGGGCCCGACGCTGCAGCCGTTGCCCTCGACTTCGATGAATTCCTGCACGTTGCCCTCGGGAAGGCGGTCGCCGACCTTGATCGTCATGTGTTTCTCCTGTCGAGTGAAGGGTGGTTGAAACGAAGTCAGGAAGCGGCGAGCGCGGCGCGCCGGAAGCTCGCGAGCGCAACGCCGGCTGCGACGAACGCGCCGCCGATGCCGCGGTTCACCCAGCGCAGTTGTTCCGGATCGTGCATGAGGCGCAGCACCTTCGCGGCGAGCGCGGTATAGCCCATCATCACAACGAGGTCCACGGCGAAGGTGGTCGCGGCGAGGATCGCGTATTGCGCGAGCTGCGGCTTCGCGACGTCGATGAACTGCGGCAGGATCGCGGCGAAGAAGATGATGCCCTTGGGGTTGGTCGCATTAACCCAGAAGCCGCGCATGAATACCTCGCGCGGCGTGTGGGCGTTGTCGTCGCCATCCACCTCGAAGCTGCGCGGCGCGGCGCGCCACGTGACGATGCCGAGGTAGACAAGGTAGGCGACACCGAGCCATTTCACCGCGGTGAAGAGCGTCTGCGAAGCCAGCAGGATCGCGCCGAGGCCGAACGCGACCACGAGGACCATCAATACGTTCGCCACCTGCATGCCGACGCCGTTCCAGAGCCCCAGCCGGAAGCCGTGGTGCAACCCGCTCGAGATGCTCGAGAACACTCCCGGCCCCGGCGAGAGCGAAAGGATGATCGTGGCGATGAAATACGTGACCCAGACCGACAGATCCATCAACGTCCCCGTTCGATGGCCCGTTTCGCGATCCGGTCGATGAGCGCCGGGGCGAGCAACTTGAGCCAGAGGCCCATTTTACCGCGAGCGGTCATGACCACCTCGCGCTCGCGTCGCTCGATGGCTTTCACGATGCGGCGCGCGCATTCTTCCACGCCCATCACCTCGCCTTCCTTCACCGGGCTCACCAGGATGGGCTTGCCGTCGGGGCCGGTGGCGTTCTCGCGGATCCCGGTGGCGACGAAACCGGGATAGATCATGGTGACCGTGACGCCGCTCCCGTCGAGCTCGATCCGTAGCGAGTCGAAGAAGCCGCGCATCGCGTGCTTGCTCGCGCTATAGCCGGTTCGCGTGGGCACGCCGACCATTCCCGCGAGGCTCGCCACGCCGACCAGGCGGCCGGCCGTTTGGCGCAGGTGCGGGAGCGCGTGGTGCGTGCAGTACACCGCGCCCATGTAGTTCACCTGCATGATGCGCTCCAGGATCGACATGTCCTCGATGTCCTCGAAGCGCGCCCACATGCTCGCGCCGGCGTTGTTGACGAACGTGTCGAGGCGCCCGAAGGCGAGCACTGCGCCGGCGACGATTGCCTGGCAGTCGCGCTCGTTGGCCACGTCGGCGCGCACGCACACCACCGATGCCCCCGCATTGCGGCAATGCTGCGCGACGGCTTCGAGCTCCTCCTCGTTTCGCGCCGCCAGCACGAGCCTCGCGCCCTTGACGGCCAGCTGCCGGGCGAGCTCCGCCCCGATTCCCCTGGATGCGCCGGTGATCGCTACGACGTTGTCTTTCATGGCGGGCTACTTGTCCGTCTTGGGATCGGGAATGTGGTTGAAGGCGATGTGCATCCCGCCGCGATCGCGCGCCTTGTGCGCGCTCGCGAAATACACCGCCTGCTTGCCGAAGCGCGCATTCAATTTGTCGAGCGTCGAGTAGAGGCTCTTCGATTTGCCCTCGGAGGCGAACAGGGACCCGGTGTGGTTGGCTTCCGAGACGAAGTCGGAATAGGCCATCCCCACCTGCAGGATGGTGCGCCGGTTCTTCGGACGCGCCGCCCAGAGCTTGTCGAGCACGTGCAGGAAGGCCATGGTGTCCTGGGTGTCGACGAGCTTCATGTCGGCGTCCCAGCGCGTGCCGTCGATGTACTTCACGCCGATGGTCATGCGCCCGGCGTAGAAGCCGGCCTTGCGCAGCCGCATCGCCGCCTTCTGCACCAGCCGGTTCATCACCGCGAAGGCGTGCTCGGGATTACGGTGGTCGGGCCCGAGGACGCTCGAATGCGAGATGGAGCTGGTTTCGTTCGCGCGCTCGTGCTGCTCCTCGCCGCGGATGCGGCTCCACATGATGTCGCCGCCCACCCCGCCCCAGATCGCGTGCAGCTCGTCGCGCGACTTCTGCGCGAGGTCGCGCACCGTCCTGATGCCGTGCGCCGCGAGGCGCCTGTCCATCTGCTTGCCGACGCCGGAAAGCGCGCGCACGTCGAGATGGAAGAGGCGATCGGGAAGCTCGCACTCGTCGATCATCACCAGGCCGTCGGGCTTCACCATGTCGGAGGCAGTCTTGGCGATGAACGTGTTGGGGCCAATGCCGATCGAGGTTCGCAGGTATTCGCCCACTTGCGAGGCGAGCGTGGATTTCACGCGCACGGCGATGTCCCTGGCGCGCGCGGGCTCGCGCCAGCGCCCGGTGAGCTCGCAGTCCATCTCGTCGATGGACAGCACCGCGCGCACCGGAACCACGGAGTCGACCACGGCGACGGCGCGATGGTGGTAGTCGATGTAGACCTCGTGGCGCGCGACCACGAACTCGATTTCCGGGCAGAGGCGGCGCGCCTCGGCCACCTTGGTGCCGGTCTTCACGCCGAAGACCTTCGCCTCCACGCTCGCGGCGATGCACACGGTGGTGTCGGCCAGCATCGGCACGACGCCCAGTGGCTTGCCGCGCAGCCTCGGCTCGACCTGCTGCTCGACCGACGCGAAGTACGAGTTGAAGTCGACGAGGAGTGATCGCAGTGTCATCGCTGCCAGGGCATTTGGGGACAGTCCACAGCTCGACGAAGGATGTGTCCTGTCCCCCTCACTGCCGCGGCATGGCGATGGGGCGGTTCGTCGCCTCCATGAACTTGCGGCGGAAGACGAGCGGATCGGCGATGTCGCGGATGGGCGCCACGGAAGTGCCCGCGCCGGAGATGAATATCGTCCCGAAGTTGAGGAAGCGCCCCCACACGCCTTGCTCGACCTTGAGCGCCTCTACCTTGTCGAGGTTGATCTCGACCGTGTGGCGTTTCACGAAGCCGGTCTTGGCGATCACGCGCCGGTTGGTGATGGCGAGCTCGGTGGAGCGCACGCGGATCCACGCCATGGCGATGAACACCAGGCCTATCAATAACACCAGCGTCGCCACGCCCAGCAGCAGGAGCCAGAACTGCGACCACCACGAGACCCGCGCGCGGTGGATGAGCGTCTCGCCCTCGACCAAGGAGTCTTCGATATAGGACGACATCTCAGCTTTCCACGTCGGTCGCCGCGAGGAAGGCCACGACCAGCGCCTCGAGGCCGATCGCGTCGCCGTCGTCGAAGCGCCACGCCTTCGGGCTGTCGAGGTCGAGCACGCCGATCACGCGTCCGGCCACCGTGAGCGGCAGGACGATCTCGCTCGCCGAGGCGGCGTCGCATGCGATGTGGCCGGGGAACTGGTGGACGTCGTCGACGACGATGGTCTTCGCGTCGCGCGCGGCGGTGCCGCATACGCCCTTGCCGATGGCAATGCGCACGCAAGCGGGCTTGCCCTGGAAGGCGCCCAGCACGAGCTCGCCGCCCTTCACCCAGTAGAAGCCGGCCCAGTTGAGGTCGGGCAGCGCATGGAAAATCAGGGAGGCGAGGTTCGCCGAGTTGGCGGTGGCGTCGCGCTCGCCGTGCAGCAGCGCGCGAGCCTGCGCCAGGAGCTCGCGATAGAGCTCGGCCTTGCTGCCCGCGAAGGGCGTCTGGACGGCGAACATAGGCACTCCGAGCGGAGTGCCTACTTTAGCATTGCGACCGGTTACTTCTTCGTGGTCGTCTGGTTGTCGTGCTTCTCGCGGTAGATTTTCTTGCTCTGCTTGTTCTGCGCCTTGGCGAGCTTGGCGCGCTCCTTGGGCGTCACCTTGCCGTCGGCCTTGGCCTTGTCTTCCTTGGCCTGGACCTTGGCCTGGCCGGCCTCGAGCTTGGCGGTCTCCTTGGTGGTGAGCTGCCCCGAGGCCACGCCCTGCTGGATGC
Organism: Burkholderiales bacterium; assembly: GCA_031364925.1. Classification (GTDB taxonomy): domain Bacteria; phylum Pseudomonadota; class Gammaproteobacteria; order Burkholderiales; family Usitatibacteraceae; genus Usitatibacter. Next base: position 40,109 of record JANLXC010000019.1, read on the forward strand.
GGGTTTCCTGGTTGGCCTGGCGAGCGTCCACGCGCGGGGTGGCGGTCTGGGCCGCGACGGGCAGGGCAAAGGCGGCGAGAAGTGCGGCGGCGAGCATGGTTTTCATTTTCGTTCTCCTTGGGAGGGCATGTGCAATGGGGCACACCGCCATTAACGGCGAGGCGGGGCGGAGCGTTGACGTCCGTATAATTCCCCCATGCCCCAGTCTTTCGCTCCGCCCGTCGCCGCGAAGAAGCCCAAGGCGATGACCCGGTTCGCGGACCGGCGCGTCGACCCCTGGTTTTGGCTGCGCGACAAGTCCGACCCCGCGGTCGCCGAGCACCTCCACGCCGAGAACCGCCACACCGAAGCGGCGATGAAGCCCCTCGAGGGCTTCCGCGACACGCTGTATCGGGAGATCCTCGGGCGCATAAAGGAAACAGACGAAAGCGTTCCGTACCGGCGCCACGGCTATTGGTATTACCAGCGCGAGGTCGAGGGGCTGCAGTATCCGATCTACTGCCGCCGCAAGGGCTCGATGAAAGCGCGCGAGGAAGTGATCCTCGACATGAACGAGCTCGCGCGCGGCCGCAAGTACACGTCCGTGGGACTCATGGAGGTGAGCCCTGACGCGGGAAAGCTCGCCTACACGGTGGACTTCACCGGCTACCGCCAATACACGCTGCACGTAAAGGACCTCGCGAGCGGCGAGCTGCTGCGCGACACGGCCGAGCGCGTGACATCGACCGCCTGGGCGGCCGACAACAAAACGCTCTTCTACGTCGAAGAGCACGCGACCACGAAGCGCAGCTACCGCCTGCACCGCAAGGTGCTGGGCGGGGCGCGCGCGGCGCTGCTCCATGAAGAGGCCGACGAGCGCTTCGACCTCGGCGTGGGCGATACGCGCAGCGGCCACTACGTCGTGCTCGGCGCGCATAGCAAGGACACGTCGGAGATGCGCATCCTGCGCGCCGATGAGCCGAAAGGGGATTTCCGCGTGGTCGAGCCGCGCCGCGCGGGCCACGAGTACTACCTCGACCATCACGGCGACGAGTTCTTCATCCGCACCAACGACAAGGGCGCGAACTTCCGCCTGGTGCGCACGCGGGCCGCCGATCCCGGCGAGCGTCACTGGAAGGAGATCGTCGCGCACCGTGCGCTGGTGATGCTCGAGGAGATCTACCTCTTCCGCGACTTCTGGGTGCTGGTGGAGCGCGACAAGGGGCTCCTCAACCTTCGCTTCACCGACTTCGCCTCCGGCAAGAGCCACGAGCTCGAATTCGACGAGGCGGTGTACTCGGCCCACGTCGGCGCCAACTACGAATACGACGGGCGCGATTTCCGCTTCGTCTACGAGAGCCTCGTCACGCCGCGCTCCTGGTACAACTACGACCTCGCCACGCGCAAGCGCACGCTGCTCAAGCGCCAGCCGGTGCTCGGTCCCTATGAGCCCTCCGACTACCGATCCGAGTCGATCCTGGCCACGGCGAAGGACGGCACGCGGGTGCCGATCTCGCTGGTCTACAAGAAGTCGCTGCGGGCCAAGGGCGCGCAGCCGCTCCTGCTCTACGGTTACGGCTCCTACGGGATTCCCATGGACCCGTGGTTCTCGACCGCGCGCATTTCGATGCTCGACCGCGGCATGATCTTCGCGATCGCGCACGTGCGCGGTGGCGGCGACCGTGGCAAGCTCTGGTACGAGGCCGGCAAGCTCCTCCACAAGAAGAACACGTTCACCGATTTCATCGCGTGCGCGGAGTCGCTGGTGCGACGTCGCTATACCGCGCCCGACCGCCTGGTGATCCAGGGCGGCAGCGCGGGCGGGCTCCACGTGGGCGCGGTCACCAACATGCGCCCCGACCTCTTCAAGGCGGTCGTGGCGCAGGTGCCTTTCCTCGACGTGCTTACCACCATGCTCGACGCGTCTCTGCCGCTCACCGTCGGGGAGTACCTCGAGTGGGGCAATCCCAACGAGAAACGCCATTACAAGTACATGCGCTCGTACTCGCCCTACGATAATTTGAAAAAACACGCGTATCCGGCAATCCTCGTGGAGACTTCGCTCAACGACAGCCAGGTCGGCTACTGGGAAGCGGCCAAGTACGTGGCGAAGCTGCGCACGCTCAAGACCGATCGCAATCCGCTCCTGCTGAAGACCATCATGGAAGCCGGACATGGCGGCGCCTCCGGGCGTTACGACGCGTTGAAGGAGCTCGCCTTCACCTACGCGTTCATCCTCGACCAGGCCGGGTTGGCGCGCTAATTGGGGAACCTCCAGCTTTTCGCCGTGAGCGTGGCCATCTGGGGGACGACGTGGCTCGCGATCAAGTTCCAGCTGGGGAGGGTCGCCCCCGAGGCGAGCGTGTTCTACCGTTTTCTCGCCGGCGCGCTCCTCCTCTTCGCCTATTGCCAGGCGCGGCGCCTGCCACTTCGCTACAGCCTGCGCGAGCACCTGTGGATCGCGCTCTTCGGCGTCTTCATGTTCAGCGTGAGCTACATCTGCGTGTACCACGCCGAGCGCCATACGGTGTCGGGGCTGGTCGCGGTGGGCTATTCCGTGAGCCCGCTCCTCGGAATGCTCGGCATGCGGATCTTCTTCGCCACGCCGGTCACCCCGCGCATCCTGGCCGGTTCCCTATTCGCCATCGTCGGCGTGGCGCTCGTGTTCTGGCCCGAGTTCTCCCAGCTGCGCAACGATGGCGACACCGCGCTGGGTGCGCTCTTCACGGCGATCGCGGTGGTCGTCTCCGCGCTGGGCGCCGTCGTCGCGCAGAGGAACCAGCGCGCGCATCTGCCGCTCTGGCAGTCGATGGCGTGGGGCATGCTCTACGGCTCGATCTTCTCGCTCGCGGTCGCGCTCGCGCTCGGCAAGCCGCTCGAGTTCGAGGCGACGCCCGCCTACCTGCTCTCGCTCCTCTACCTCACGGTCCTCGGCTCGATCGTCGCGTTTGGCGCCTACCTCACGCTGCTGAAGCGTCTCGGGGCGGCGCGCGCCGGCTATGTCGGGGTCATGGTGCCGATCGTGGCGCTCGTCGTTTCAGCGGCGTTCGAGGACTTCCAATGGCATGTCCTCACGGCGATGGGCATCGCCGTCTCCGTAGCCGGAAACGCAATCATCCTGCGCGGGAAATAGGGCGCTCCCGGCCGTGGACATCGTGATCAAGGTCCGCCGCATCGACGCCGCCGTCGTAGCGTCGCTCATCGCGCATTTGCTCTTCTTCGCGATTCCCATGCGCCAGAGGCCCCTGGAGGCGCTCAGCGGCTCGGCGCACCCGCCGATGACCGTGCGCCTGGTCGAGTCCGAGGCGGCCGCCGTGGAGGCTCCCAGCGCGCGCGCGGAAGCGCCCACCCCCCAGGCCGTGCCGCGACCCGCGGTGGCGCCGAAACCGATTCAGCGCGAGGCCCCGAAACTGGTCCAGCCCGTCCCCGAGCCCGCGCCCATCCCCGTTCCCCAGCCACCGGTCGCGCGCTCCGCCGAGCCGCCCATGGACATGATGGCCGCCGTCAACGCGCGCCGCGAGGCACGCCGCGCCGCCGAAGCCGCCGCTGCGCGCGGCACGCGGGCGCCCACCGAGCAGGAGGTGGCCATGGCCAATATCCAGCGCAACCTCAAGAATCCCGGCGAGGGCGTGGGTGGCGTTTTCCAGATCCTGAGCAAGGGCACGCGCACCGCGGAATTCGCCTTCAACGGCTGGCGTCCCGACACCGAGAGGCGCTGGCGCGAGGTGATCGAGGTGGACGCGGGCCTGGGCGGCGATGTCGACCGCGCCATCGTGAAGCGAATGATCGGGCTGATCCGCTCGCACTACCAGGGCGACTTCAAGTGGGAGTCCCATCACCTGGGGCGCACCGTGATCCTCTCGGCGCGGACGCAGGACAACGAGGGCCTCGAGGACTTCCTGGTGCGCGAGTTCTTCGGCACGCCGATGATCGCGCCCGCGCGGCGCTAGCGCTCGACCGGCATCGCGCGGCCGAATGCCACGATCGCGACCACGATCGCGGCGAAGGCCACCATCGAAAGGCTCACCGCTTCGCCGAGCAAGATCGCGGAGGCGACGAGGGTCATGAACGGTTGCAGCAGCTGCAGCTGGCCGACGCGCGCGATGCCGCCTGTGGCGAGGCCGCGATACCACGCGAAGAAGCCGAGGTACTGGCTGACCAGGGCGACATAGGCCAGGCCCAGCCATGCGCTCGCCGGCACGGCTGTCGCGTTGTCCGGAATGAAGAAGGGAGCGAACGGAACGAGCAGCGGCAGGCACGCGGCGAGCGTCCACGAGATCGATTGCCAGCCGCCGAGAGTGGCGGCCGCGCGCGCGCCGAACGCATAGCCGAACGCCGCGCACAGCACCGCGGCGAGCAACGCGAGATCGGCGGCATGCAAGGCGCCGGTGCCTTCCCGAAGCGCGAACGCGGCCACTGCCGCGCTTCCCGCCAGCGCCGCGATCCAGAATCCCTTGCTCGGGCGCTCATGCGCGACGATGGCACCCGCCGCCGCGGTGGCGAGCGGCAGGATGGCGAGAACCACCGCGCCGTGCGCCGCGGGCGTGTATTTCATCGCCCACGTGGTCAGGAGCGGAAATCCGAAAACCACCCCCGCGGCCGATGCCACGAGGAGCCGCCACTCCGCGCGCGTCGGCAGGCGCGTGCGCGTGGCCGCGAGAACGACCGCCGCCAGCAGCGCTGCGCCGAGGCCGCGCCCCAAGGCCACCAGCAAAGGATCGAGGGCGGCGACGGCCATGCGCGTCGCCGGAAGGGTCAGGCTGAATGCGGCGACGCCGATGAGGCCCCAGGAGAGGCCTCCCGTGGACTTCAAGCGCCCTTGCGCTCCCGGAAATGCGCGAGGCCGTCCGCCGCTTGCTTGCGCACCTTCCACTTGAGCGGGGCGAACCAGCCGAGGAGCTTTCCCGCCGGGCCGAGGGCCTGGGAGGCCCAACGCCAGAAGGAGAAGCGGTCGTAGTGGCGCACGATGAGCCCGTCGCGGAAGGCAAACATGGCGCTCACGTCGTTCACCACCGGGCGCCCGGTGCGGCTGAAGGTGTAGCGCGCGGTCCAGCGCGCCGTGCCGCCATCGTCGCCCGCGCTCGCTTCCTCGAGGGTGACGGCGAGGTCGGCGGACCGGGAAAGGAGCATGCGCCACATGTCGCCCGCCTCGCTGCCCTTCAGCATCGGGAATACCGGATCGCTGAACGCGATGTCCGGGTGGTAGCAACGGGCCATGCTCTCGGCGTCGCGCGCGGCGAACCCGGCATAGAACTCGCGGACCAGGGTTTCGTGTGGATGCATGGGAAGGAATTGACAGCCGTCAAGGTGGAGAATTTTGCCCGGTTCCTATACTGCCGCAAAACCCGCAAAACCTCTCGCAAGGACCCCCCCGATGCTCAGCGATATCGAAATCGCCCAGAAGGCGAAGATGAAACCCATTGGCGAGATCGCCAGGAAGCTCGGCATTCCCGACGCGGCCATCTCGCCCTTCGGCCACTACAAGGCGAAGATAGCCCTCGAATACGTGAATTCGCTGGGCGCGAAGCCCGACGGCAAGCTGGTCCTGGTCACCGCCATCAGCCCCACCCCCGCGGGGGAGGGCAAGACCACCACCACGGTGGGCCTGGGCGACGCGCTGAACCACATCGGCAAGAAGGCGGTGATCTGCCTGCGCGAGCCCTCGCTGGGCCCCGTGTTCGGCATGAAGGGCGGCGCGGCCGGCGGCGGTTATGCGCAAGTCGTGCCGATGGAGGACATCAACCTGCACTTCACCGGCGACTTCAACGCGATCCAGCTCGCCAACAATTTGCTGGCCGCGATGATCGACAACCACATCAACCACGGCAACGAGCTCGGCTTCGACGTGCGCCGCATCGCGTGGAAGCGCGTGCTCGACATGAACGACCGGGCGCTGCGCCAGATCACGGTCGCGCTCGGCGGTCCCGCCAACGGCTTCCCCCGCGAAGACGGCTTCGACATCGTGGTCGCCTCCGAAGTGATGGCGATCTTCTGCCTGTCGATGAGCATCAAGGACCTGAAGGAGCGCCTGGGCAAGATTGTTTGCGGCTACACGCGCGAGCAGAAGCCGATCCTCGCCAGGGACCTGAAGACCCACGGCGCCATGGCGGCGCTGCTGAAGGAGGCGCTCGCGCCCAACCTGGTGCAGACCCTCGAGCATTCACCCGCCTTCATCCACGGCGGCCCGTTCGCCAACATAGCCCACGGCTGCAACTCGGTGCTCGCCACCAAGACGGCGTTGAAGCTCGGCGACTACGTGGTGACCGAGGCGGGTTTCGGCGCGGACCTCGGCGCGGAGAAGTTCGTCGACATCAAGTGCCGCAAGGCGGGGTTGAAGCCCTCCGCGGTGGTGCTGGTGGCGACCATCCGCGCGCTCAAGTACCACGGCGGGATCGAGGTGAAGGAGCTCGGCAAGGAGAACCTCGAGGCGCTCGCCAAGGGCATGGCCAACATTGAGCGGCACGTGAACAACATCCGCAACAACTACGGCTTGCCGTGCGTGGTGGCGATCAACCATCGCACCGAGGACACGGACGCGGAGGTGAAGCTGCTGCAGGACAAGATGGCGCACCACGGCGCCAAGGTGATCCTCGCGCGCCACTGGGCCGAGGGCGGCAAGGGCGCGGTGGACGTCGCCAACGAGGTCGTGCGCCTGTGCGAGGAGCCCAACAGCTTCAAGTTCGTCTACGAGGACTCGGCCACGCTCTGGGAAAAGATGAAGGCGATCGCGACCAGGATCTACGGCGCGGCCGACATCACCGCGGACTCCAAGGTGCGCACCCAGATCAAGAAGCTGCAGGAATCGGGCTACGGCCACTACCCGGTGTGCGTCGCGAAGACGCAGTACTCGTTCTCGACCGACCCGCAACTGCGCGGCGCGCCTTCGGGCCATGTCGTCAACGTCCGCGAAGTGCGCCTGGCCGCCGGCGCGGAATTCGTGGTGATGGTCTGTGGCGACATCATGACCATGCCGGGGCTGCCGAAAGTGCCTTCGGCGGTCAGCATCGACGTGGATGACGACGGCCGGATAACCGGGTTGTTCTGACGACTGACCGCTGGCGCTGACAAGACGTGGTCACGGAGAGCACGGAGAACAGCCGGAGCCAGCGGGGTGACTCGGGAAGATCTTGGCCAGAACCGTTGGGCTGCTCGAATAGCCAGGTGGGTGTGCCGCAAGCTGCTTGCATCTCCCCGCGGGCTCCGGCCTTTCTCCGTGTTCTCCGTGACAACTTCTTGAGTTCTCTATAATCCCGTTATGAGGCTCAAGAACAAGGTGGCGATCGTCACCGGGGCGGGCTCGGGGTTCGGCGAGGCGATCGCACGTCGCTTCGCGGAGGAGGGAGCCCGGGTCGTGGTGAACGACATCGCCCCGGATGCGGCGCGGCGCGTCGCGAGCGACATCGCAGCCCACGGCGGTGAAGCGTCGGTGCACGTGGCCGACGTCTCCAAGGACGCGCAGGTCGCGAGCCTGGTGCAGTTCTCGGTGGCGCACTTCGGGCGCCTCGACATCATCGTCAACAACGCCGGCACCACGCACCGCAACCAGCCGATGCTGGAGGTGAGCGAGGACGAGTTCGACCGCGTCTACGCGGTGAACGTGAAGCCGCTTTTCCTCACCGCGAAGCACGCCGTGCCGCATTTCCGGAAGATGGGCGGCGGCTGCTTCGTGACCATCGCCTCCACCGCGGGCGTGCGCCCGCGCCCGGGGCTCACCTGGTACAACGGCTCGAAAGGCGCGGCGATCGTCACCTCGCGCTCGATGGCCGCCGAGCTCGGGCCCGACAAGATCCGCGTGAACGTGATCAATCCCGTGATCGGCGAGACCGGGCTCCTCGAGATGTTCATGGGCGTGCCGGACACGCCGGAGAATCGCAAGAAGTTCCTCGCCGGTATTCCGATGGGGCGCTTCTCGAGGCCGCTGGACGTCGCCAACGCCGCGCTCTTCCTCGCTTCCGACGAAGCGGAATTCATCACCGGCACCTGCGTGGAAGTCGACGGGGGACGCTGCGTATGAGCAGCATGCAATCGGTCGGCAAGTACCAGCTGCTGCGCGAGCTCGGCAAGGGCGCCTCCGGCAAGGTCTACCTCGCCGAGGACCCGTTCGCCAAGCGCAAGGTCGCGATCAAGGTTTCGTTCCCCGAGGCGCTGAAGCACTCCGAGGACGGCGCGTTCTACAAGAGCATGTTCCTGAACGAGGCCGCCCTCGCCGGCAAGTTGAACCACCCGCACATCACGCAGATCTACGACGCGGTGGTCGAGGACAAGTACAGCTACATCGTGATGGAGTACGTCGAGGGAGGCACGCTCGAGAAGTTCTGCAAGCCCGATGCCCTCCTCGAGACGCGCGACGTGGCCGAGATCAGCTTCAAGTGCGTGCGCGCGCTCGCCTTCGCGCAGACGCTCGGCCTCACCCACCGCGACATCAAGCCCGGCAACATCCTCCATAGCGACGGCACCGAGATCAAGATCGCCGACTTCGGCGCGGCGATCAACAAGGTCTCCGATCGCACGGTGATCACCAACGTGGGCTCGCCCGCGTACATGGCCCCCGAGCTGGTCACCGGGCAGGCGCAGGCCTCGCACCTGACCGACATCTACGCCCTCGGCGTGGTGATGTACTACCTCCTCGCCGGGAAGCTGCCTTTCTCGGGCGCCAATACGCTCTCCGTGATCTACCAGATCGTCAATACCGATCCGGACCCGCCCTCGACGCACCGCACGGGCATTTCCGCGGAGCTCGACGCCGTAGTGATGAAGGCCATGGCGAAGGATCCCTTCAAGCGCTTCGCGACCTGGGACGAGTTCGGCGCGGCGCTGGCCGAGATCTGGAAGAAGGAGCACAAGGCCGAGGAGAAGCGCGAGCAGTCGGATACGGAGCGCTTCAGCATGATGCGCACGCTGCCCTTCTTCCGCGAGTTTCCCGAGAACGAGCTGTGGGAAGTGCTGAAGCTCACCAAGTGGGCCAAGTTCAAGCCCGACACGGCGCTCATCAAGGAAGGCGACCAGGGCGACTCGTTCTTCATCCTCGCGGGCGGCTACGTGCGCGTGACGCGCGGCAAGAAGACTCTCTCGGTGCTCACCGCGGGCGATTGCTTCGGCGAGATGTCGTACCTGGCCAAGACCGGCGATCCGCACCGTTCGGCAACGGTCACCACCACGTCGGACGCGATCGTGCTCAAGATCCGCGCCGAGGATCTGCGCGGCGCCTCGCTTTCCTGCCGACGCCTCTTCGACGAGCGCTTCCTCAATACGCTCGTCGAGCGCCTCGAGAAGGCCAACGAACAACTGTCCGTGATGTCGTGATCGCGGTCGGTCGGCTTGACCGGTTGATGGCCTCGTCCCGAAAAGTGGTGTCAGGTACGACTTTTCGTCGACGGAGCATCTCCTCGAAAAGTCGTACCTGACACCACTTTTCAGCGTGTGAGCAGATAGGCGATGAAGAACACTCCGATCATCGCGAAAGCGATGACCACTTTCGCGACCGCCGCCACGAGGAGCCCGACCCAGGTGCCGACGCCCACCTTGCCCGCCTGCTTGAGGCCGCCGCGCGCCCAGAGCTCGCCCAGCACCGCGCCGAGGAAGGGGCCGAGCAGGATCCCGGGGATGCCGAAGAATATGCCGACGACTCCGCCGATGCTCGCGCCCACGAGCGCGCGCGGGCTCGCGCCCACCCGTTTCGCGCCGAGCAAGGAGGCGACGAAATCGGCGACGAACGCGAGGGCGGCGAGGATCCCGATGATGGCCAGGCCCACCATGCCCACGCGCGCGAACCCCTCGGCCCACGCGGCGAGGAAGAGCCCGCCGAAGACGAGGAGCACCCCGGGCAAGACTGGCAGCACTGTGCCCACCAGCCCCACGATGACGAGCAGGGCGGCTAGCGCGAGGTAGGCATTCGGGTCCATGGGATAATTGAAGACATGAGCGCGGTGCGTGAAGTTTCTCACGATGGAAACAAAGCCCGGCGAGCCGAGGTCGCGGCCGAGCTCGCGCGCGCGCTTCCGCCGCAATCGGTGCTGGTGGAAAGCGAGGCGCTCAAGCCCTACGAGTGCGACGGCCTGTCCGCCTACCGCGAGACGCCGCTGGTCGCGACCATCCCGGCCAACGAGAGCGAGGTCGCGGCAGTCCTCGCCGTGGCCCGCGCCACGCACACGCCGGTGGTCGCGCGGGGCTCGGGCACGGGGCTGTCGGGCGGCGCGTTGCCGCTCGCCGACGGCATCCTGCTGTCGCTCGCCAAGTTCAATCGCATCGTCGCGGTCGATCCGCTCGCGCGCACGGCGCGCGTGCAGCCGGGCGTCACCAACCTCAAGATCTCGCAGCACGTCGCGCACCTGGGCCTCTACTACGCGCCCGATCCCTCGAGCCAGATCGCGTGCTCCATCGGCGGCAACGTCGCCGAGAATTCCGGCGGCGTGCATTGCCTCAAATACGGGCTCACGGTCCACAACATCGCCAAGGTGCGCGCCATCACGATCGAGGGCGACATCGTCGACCTGGGCTCCGAGGCGCTCGACACGCAGGGCTACGACCTTCTCGCCGCGGTGACGGGCTCCGAAGGCCTCCTCGCGGTGACGCTCGAAGTCACGGTGAAGCTCCTGCCGAAGCCCGAGGTCGCGCAAGTGGTGATGGCGTCGTTCGCCGACGTGGAGAGCGCGGGCGACGCGGTCGCCGCGGTCATCGGCGCCGGGATCGTCCCCGCGGGCCTCGAGATGATGGACAAGCTCGCCATCAGCGCGGTCGAAGGTTTCGTGCACGCGGGCTACGACATGCAGGCCGAGGCGATCCTGCTCGCCGAATCCGACGGCTCGCGCGAGGAGGTGGCGCACGAGGTCGCGCAGATGATCGAGATCATGCGCTCGAGCGGCGCCACCGACATCCGCTGCTCGCGGGACGACGCGGAGCGCCTGCGCTTCTGGTCGGGACGCAAGGCCGCGTTTCCGGCGGTGGGGCGCATCTCCCCGGATTACTACTGCATCGACGGCTCGATCCCGCGCGGCGCGCTCGCGAAAGTGCTGAAACGCACCGAGGAGCTCTCCGCGCGCTACGGCTTGCGCTGCGCCAACGTGTTCCACGCGGGCGACGGCAACCTCCACCCGCTCATCCTCTACGACGCCAACATTCCCGGCGAGCTCGAGACCACCGAGCGCTTCGCCGCCGACATCCTCGAGCTTTGCATCGAGGTGGGCGGCACCATCACCGGCGAGCACGGCGTGGGCATCGAGAAGATCAACCAGATGTGCAGCCAGTTCCGCCCGGCGGAGCTCGCGCAGTTCCAAGCGATCAAGGCGGCCTTCGACCCCGAGGGCCTGCTGAATCCCGGCAAGATGGTGCCGACGCTGCATCGCTGCGCGGAGTATGGCGCGATGCGCGTGAAGGGCGGCGCCCTGCCGCACCCGGACCTTCCGCGCTTCTGATGAGTGCCGTCGCGAAGCCCGATGTCCGGTCGCAGGCCCTTGCGGCGTTGCGCGCGATCCGCCCGGCCATGAGCGTGATCGCCGACGTCGAGGGGCTCAAGCCCTTCGAGACCGACGCCTTCATCGCGCACCGCGAGACGCCGATGCTCGCCGCGCTGCCCGACAACGAGGAGCAGGTCCGCGAGGTCGTGAAGGCGTGCCGCGCGCTCGGCGTGCCGGTGGTCTCGCGTGGCGCGGGCACCGGCATTTCCGGCGGCGCCATTCCCCATCCCGAGGGCGTCCTCCTCGTGCTGTCCAGGATGAAGCGCATCGACGAGGTGAACGCGCTCGCGCGTACCGCCACGGTGCAGCCGGGCGTGCGCAACCTGCAGGTGTCCGAAGCCGCCGCGCACCTGGAACTTTTCTACGCCCCCGACCCTTCGAGCCAGTCGATCTGCTCGATCGGCGGCAACGTCGCGGAGAATTCCGGCGGCGTGCATTGCCTCAAGTACGGGCTCACCACGCACAACCTCCTTGCGGTGCGCGCCATCGACGCCGACGGCGACGTGGTCGACGCGGGCAGCCTCGCGCTCGACGCGCCCGGCTACGACCTCCTCGCGCTCCTCACCGGCAGCGAGGGCAACCTGGGCGTGATCACGCGCGTGACGGTGCGCCTGGTGGCGCTGCCGGAGCGCACCGAGACCTTGCTCGCGGCTTTCCCGAGCGTGCGCCAGGCCGCGGAGGCGGTGGGTGAGATCATCGGCGCGGGCATCATTCCCGCGGCGCTCGAGATGATGGACCGCATCGTGATCGAGGCCTGCGAGCGCTTCATGGCGATGGGATTTCCCAAGGGCGCGGAAGCGCTGCTGCTGGCCGAGGTCGACGGCGGCCGCGAGGAGGCCGGGGAAGCGCTCGACGCCGTGCAGGCCATCCTTGCGCGCTGCGGGGCTTCGGAGGTGCGCGTCGCCGCCACCGTCGCCGAGCGCGATCGCCTGTGGAAGGCGCGCAAGGGCGCCTTCACCGCGCTTGCCACCATCATGCCCGACTACTACACCATCGACGGCACGATCCCGCGCCGCTGCCTGCCCGACGTGCTGGAGGAGATCGGGCGCCTGTCGATCGAATACGGCATGATCGTCGGCAATGTCTTCCATGCGGGCGACGGCAACATCCATCCGTGCATCTTCTACGACGCCAACAAGCCCGGCGAGCTGGAGCGAAGCGAGGAGTTCGGCGGCCGCATCCTCGAGCTGTGCGTGGAAGTCGGCGGCACGATCACCGGCGAGCATGGCGTGGGCATCGAGAAGCTGCGCCAGATGTGCGTGCAGTTCCGCGCGCCCGAGCTCGCCGCATTCCACGACGTGAAACGCGCCTTCGATCCCGACGGCATCCTCAATCCCGGCAAGGCGGTGCCGACGCTGAAGCGCTGCGCGGAATGGGGCGGCACCCACATGCGCGCGGGCCGCATGCCGCACGCCGACATCCCGAGATTCTGATGAGCGACACCTTCATCCCGGCGCTTTGCGAACGCGTTCGCGACCACGCCGCGCGCAAGAGCGCGCTGCGCATTCGCGGCGGCGGCAGCAAGGATTTCTACGGGCAGGCGGCGCGAGGCGAGAGCGTCGACATGGCGCCCTATGCGGGCATCGTTGCCTATGAGCCGAAGGAGCTGGTGGTCACGGTGCGTGCCGGCACGCCGCTCGTGGCGCTGGAAAGCGCGCTCGCCGCCCAACGCCAGATGCTGCCCTTCGAGCCGCCGCACTTCGGCGAGGGCGCGACCATCGGCGGCGCGGTGGCCTCGGGCCTTTCCGGTCCACGCCGTCCCTACGCGGGTTCGGTACGCGACTTCGTGCTCGGCACGCGCGTGGTGAACGGCAAGGGCGAGGACCTCGCGTTCGGCGGGCGCGTGATCAAGAACGTCGCGGGTTACGACGTCTCGCGCCTCATGACCGGGGCGCTGGGCACGCTCGGGGTGATCACCGAGATTTCGTTCAAGGTGCTGCCGCGTCCGGCCGCGGAGGCGACGCTCGCCTTCGACCTCGACGAGGAGAAGGCCACCGAGAAGGCGAATCGCTGGGCGGGACAGCCGCTGCCGCTGTCGGCCACCGCGTGGCAGGATGGAAAACTGCGCGTGCGATTGTCGGGCGCGGCCACTGCCGTCGTCGCCGCGAAAGCGAAGATGGGCGGCGAGGAAATCGACGCCGGCGACTACTGGCGCGATCTTCGCGAGCAGCGCCTGGCGTTCTTCTCCGCGGCGCGTCCGCTCTGGCGCCTGTCACTGCCGCAGACCGCCGCGCCCATCAAGAGCGCGCACCCACAGCTCGTCGAATGGGGTGGCGGCGTGCGCTGGCTGAGTGGCGACGTCGACGCTTCGACCATCCGCGCCACCGCCGAGCGCCTTGGCGGCCACGCGACCCTTTTCCGAGGCGGCGACAAGTCCGTCGGCGTGTTCCACCCGCTGCAGCCCGCGCTCCTCAAGGTCCACCGGCGCCTGAAGGACGCGTTCGACCCTTCCGGCATCCTCAATCCCGGCCGCATGTACGACTTCTGAAACTCGTACCCGGTACAACTTAAGAAGTCGTGCCGGGTACGACTTAAATTCAAGGCGACGATGTATACCCTCTACTACTCTCCCGGCGCGTGCTCGCTCATAGTGAGCTGCCTGCTCGAGGAGTTGAACGTGCCCTATGAATTGAGGCCCGTGAATTTCGCGGCCAAGGAGCATCACGGCGAGGAGTACCGCAAGCTCAACCCGAAGCGCAAGGTTCCGGCGCTGGTGACGCCCGAAGGCGTGCTCACCGAGTGCGTGGCGCTCATCGAGTACATCTGCGACAAGCACGACAAGTCCGGCAAGCTCCTCGGTCGCCCGGGGTCGTGGCAGCGCGCCAAGACCCTCGAGCAGATCGCCACGCTCGCCACCGAGGTGCACCCGGTCTTCAACCGGTTCTTTCACCAGGACGACTTCGCCGCCGCCAAGGACGTGCAGGAAGCGGTGAAGGCGCGCGGCGCCGAGAAGCTGCTCGAGTATTTCCGCGAGCAGGACGTGGCGCTCACCAAGCCCTTCTGGTCGGGCGACTCGATGACAGTCGCCGACCTCTACTTCATGGTGATCGCGCGCTGGGGCCGCTGGCTCGAGCCGTCCACCATCCGCATGAAGAACATCGAGCCCTTTTTCGCCCGCATGATCGCGCGCCCCTCGGTCAAGCGCGCCATGGAGCGCGAGGGCGTGAATCCCTACGGCACCTGATGCAAACGCAACTCGCCGACTGGATCAAGGACACCGCCCAGGGCGTCGAGGCCGACGCGATCCTGAGGAAGTGCGTGCATTGCGGCTTCTGCCTCGCCACGTGCCCGACGTACGACCTGCTGGGCGACGAGCTGGACAGCCCGCGCGGGCGCATCTATCTCATGAAGCAGATGCTCGAAGGCGCCCCGGTCACCCGACGCACCCAGCTGCACCTCGATCGCTGCGTGACCTGCCGCGCTTGCGAGACGACCTGTCCTTCGGGAGTCGAGTACGGCCGGCTGGTGGACATCGGCCGCGACCTGGTCGAGAAGAAAGTGCCGCGCTCGCCGTGGGACCGGCTGCGACGCTGGACCCTCAAGAGCACGCTGCCGTACCGAGCTTTCTTCGGCCCCGCGCTCGCTTTGGGACGCATGGTGAAGCCGATGCTTCCGGGCGCGCTCGCCCGCAAGATCCCGGTGCGCCGTGACGAGGGAGCATGGCCCGCCGCGCGACACGCCCGCCGCATGCTGGTCCTCGGCGGCTGCGTGCAACCGGCGATGGCGCCTTCGATCAACGCGGCGACGGCGCGGGTGCTCGATCGCATCGGCATCTCGCTCGTCGAGGCGCCCGCCGCCGGCTGCTGCGGCGCCGTCACCTTCCACTTGAACTACCAGCAGGAGTCTCATGCCTTCGTGAAGGCGAACATCGACGCGTGGTGGCCCGAGGTGGAGAAGGGCGCCGAGGCCATCGTCATCACCGCGAGCGGTTGCGGCACCATGGTGAAGGATTATGGGCACCTGCTGCGGCACGACCCGGCCTACGCCGCCAAGGCGCAGAGGATCTCTGGGCTGGCGCGCGATATTTCGGAAGTGATCGACGCGGAGCGCACGGCTCTCGCACAGAGGGTGGTCGGCGGGAAACCGGCCGCCAAGGTCGCGTTCCATTCACCGTGCAGCCTGCAGCACGGGCAGAAGATCAACGGGGTGGTGGAGGCGATCCTGCGCGACGCGGGCTGCACCCTCACCGCGGTTCCCGATGCGCACCTCTGCTGCGGCTCGGCCGGGACCTACTCGATCCTCAAGCCCGCGATCTCGCGACAGCTCCTGAAGAACAAGGTGCGCGCGCTGGAATCCGGCGCCCCAGACACCATCGCGACCGCCAACATCGGCTGCCTTGCCCACATCGAGTCGGGCAGCGCCAAGCCCGTGCGCCACTGGATCGAGTTGCTCGACGAGCGGACGAAATGAAAAGTCAACGCTTGTAGAGGATGAAGAGTTCGTTGCGGTCGCCGGGGCGCGAGCCGCGCCAGACTTCTGACCATTCGGCGCCGACGGTGGGAACCTTCAGCGGGGCGGCCTGCACCAGCAGCGCGTGGCAGCGCGCGGCGGCGGGATTTTCCTCGCGGATGGTGACGATGTTGGCGAAGTAGTCGAGCAGGGCGCGTTGCGCGTCGCCCAGGTTGTGGCGCGCGATGCAATGAAAGTTCGCCGGCAGCTGCTCGACGATCCTCGCCGCGACGCGCCGGTAGCTGCGCGCCTCGTCCACGAGCGGCAGCCCGATCGTCATCATCAGCATCCACACCATGGTAATGCCCGCGGTCCAGTTGACGAGCGCGCGGCGCGTCGAGCGCAGCGACCGCGCCACCACCACGAGCCAGATCAGGGTGAGGAGCGCGGCCAGCGCGAACGCGATGAAGCTGAACTGGTACTTGTAGCCGGGCACTTCCTTGGCGATCCACGCCGCGGCGAAGTCGGGGCTCCCGGTCATGGCGGCGAACCAGCCGATCCACAGAGCCGCGCCGAAGGAGACGAAAGTCATCATGCCGAACCAGTCGAGCGCGCTCGCCGCGCCGCGCGGCACGGTCTCGAGCTCCGCAACGCCGAGGATCGCGAGCGGCACCAGGAGTGCGAGCCCGTTCGCCTCGCGCGCCTCGCCGAAGACCGAGGCCACGAGGAAGAACGCGATGAACGCGGTGAGCGGCAGCATCAGGTCGCGCCGGTCGAGGAGGTTCCTGCGTCCGCGCCACAGGGCCCACGCGGCGAACGGCCACGCCGGCCACGCGTACCACGGCAGGTTGCGCGCGAAGTACACGAGCTCCATGCCGTCGTGCGAGAACGGGTCGCTCCAGCGCGACGAGGCCGCGTTGTCGAGCCACACCTGCAGGTAGCCGGGCGCCGCGCTCGCGAGCGCCAGCGGCCAGATCGCGAGCAGCGGCAGCGCGCACACGATCGCCATCGCCACCGTGACCACGTAGTCGCGAGTGCGCCAGAAGGCGCTCGTGGCCGGCAGCAGGACGATCGCCCCGACCAGCATTCCCGCGGGCAGGAAGCCGTTGCCGAGGAAAGCCACGCCGAGCCCGAGCCCCGCGACCACGCCGCCCATTCGCGGGCGGCGCTTGGCGAGGACCAAGCCGTAGATGCCGAGCGCCACGCCGGTGAGCCCCGCGAGGTCGGTCATCATCTCGTGGGCGCGCAGCAGCAGGCCCAGGCAGCCGATGAAGAGCAGCACGCCGAGCCGGATGGCGCGCTCGCCCATCAACTCGCGGCAGGCGAGCGAGAGGAACGCCAACGTCGAGGCCATGAAGAAGCCGGAGGTGAGCCGCGCCGCGTCGTGCGCGGGCAGCACGGTGCCGAAGGCCTTGGTGAAGAGCGCCGCCACCCACATGAAGAGGGGCGCCTTGTCGAAGTAGGGCTCGCCGGCGATGCGGAACATCACCCAGTCGCCCGAACGCAGCATCTCCACGATGACGCCGAATACCACCGCCTCGTCGTACTTCCACGGGTCGTGGCCAACCAGCCCCGGCAACAGCCACGCGAAGCACACCACGAGAAAGAGCGCCGTCTTCAGCGGGGTCCGAGTGCCGTCGTAGGCGATGCGGCCGCGGTTGGAGTCTTCGATGGCGGTCATGGGAGGATTAAAACAAAAAAGGCAGCCCGGGGGCTGCCTTTTCGCGCGACGTCGATGCGATTACTCGGCGGCCTTCGCGGTGCCCTTGCGAGCGTAGCGCTTCTTGAACTTGTCCACTCGGCCGGCAGTGTCGACGATCTTCTGCTTGCCGGTGTAGAAGGGATGCGACTCGGCCGAGATCTCGATCTTGTAGACCGGATACTCCTTGCCGTCCTTCCACTTGATGGTTTCGTTGGTCGCGACCGTGGACCGGGTCACGAAGCTGAAATCGCAGCTGGTGTCCAGGAACACGACTTCACGGTAATTGGGGTGGATGCCGTCTTTCATGATCTTCGCCTTGTAGTGGGCACGAACTCCAATTCGGCCCGGGAGCCAATGATTATCCCGGAAAACATGAATGAAAGCAAGGGGTTGTTACGAAGCCTAGTGGAGTGCCAGACCCTTGAGCGGACAGGCTTTTTTGTCTTACCCGCCTTTTTTCATCGAATTGAAGAACTCGTCGTTGTTCTTTGTGGCACGAAGCTTGTCGAGGAGGAATTCTGTCGCCTCGAGGTCGTCCATGCCGAACAGGAGCTTTCGGAGAATCCATACCTTAGGAAGGATTTCCGGCGCGATCAGAAGTTCCTCGCGGCGGGTGCCGGAGCGGTTCACGCTGAGCGATGGATAGAGGCGTTTCTCGGCCATGCGGCGGTCGAGGTGGATCTCCATGTTGCCCGTGCCCTTGAATTCCTCGTAGATCACGTCGTCCATGCGCGAGCCCGTGTCGATCAGCGCCGTCGCGATGATGGTGAGCGACCCGCCTTCCTCGATGTTCCTCGCCGCGCCGAAGAAGCGCTTAGGGCGCTGCAGGGCATTGGAGTCCACGCCGCCGGTGAGCACCTTGCCGGAGGCAGGCACTACGGTGTTGTAGGCGCGCGCGAGGCGAGTGATCGAGTCGAGCAGGATGACGACGTCCTTCTTGTGCTCGACCAGGCGCTTGGCCTTCTCGATCACCATCTCGGCGACCTGCACGTGGCGCGTGGCCGGCTCGTCGAAGGTCGATGCGACCACTTCGCCGCGAACGGTGCGGCTCATCTCCGTGACTTCCTCGGGGCGCTCGTCGATGAGCAGCACGATAAGGACGGCTTCGGGATGGTTGGCGGTGATGGCGTGGGCCATATGCTGCATCAGCACCGTCTTGCCGGCCTTGGGCGGGGAGACGATGAGGCCGCGCTGTCCCTTGCCGATGGGCGCGATGATGTCGAGGATGCGCCCGGTGAGGTTCTCCTCGGCCTTGATGTCGCGCTCGAGCCGCATCGGCTCGTCGGGGTGCAGCGGCGTCAGGTTCTCGAAGAGGATCTTGGTCTTGGCGTTCTCGGGCGGCTCGCCGTTGACGGTGTCGACCTTCACCAGCGCGAAGTAGCGCTCGCCGTCCTTGGGCGTGCGGATTTCCCCGATGATGGAATCGCCGGTGTGCAGGTTGAAGCGCCGGATCTGCGAGGGCGAGACGTAGATGTCGTCCGGGCCCGCGAGGTACGAGGTGTCGGGCGAGCGCAGGAAGCCGAAGCCGTCCTGCAGCACTTCGAGCGTGCCGTCGCCGAAGATGGCCTCGCCCTTCTTGGCCTGGTGCTTCAACAGCGCGAACACGAGCTCCTGTTTACGGAGCCGGTTGGCCCCTTCCAGCTCGTTGACGCTCGCCATTTCGACGAGCTCGGTGATGGGCTTGAGCTTGAGGTCGGATAAGTGCATGCCGCGGGGACCTGACTAGGGAGAGTTTTTGGGGACGGGCCCGGAAGACGTCACGGGCCGGAGAAGCTACTAAAGGGAAGTTGGGATGGCCTGGCGGGGGGAGCTGCTTGCCGAGGCAGAAAATCAGGGTATCGGGTTCAGATATTGCTGTCAATGAACGCGGCGAGCTGGGTCTTGGAGAGCGCGCCGACCTTGGTGGCCTCGACCGCGCCGTTCTTGAAGAGCATGAGCGTCGGGATGCCGCGGATGCCGTACTTGGGCGGCGTCGACTGATTCTCGTCGATGTTGAGCTTGGCGACCTTGAGGCGCCCGGAGTATTCGCTGGCGATCTGGTCGAGGGCCGGGGCGATCATCTTGCAGGGCCCGCACCATTCCGCCCAGTAGTCGACAAGGACCGGCGTCTGTGACTGCAGGACCTCGGACTCGAACGTGTCGTCGGTGATGTGAACGATCGATTTGTCAGCCATGATTCCTCGCTTCGGATTTTTTGCAGTCGCCCGGGGAAGGGGGTTCAGGGGTGAACCGGGGGCGCTATATGACGTAATCCTAGACCAAAACCGGGCCGCCGGGGCAAAGCAGCGGGTTGGGCCGGTTGGACGTCGGTGCTAAAGTGGCGTTTTTTCCCGCGCATCCCGTTTCCCGAGAGGCCCTTTTCATGACGTATGTGGTGACCGAGTCCTGCGTGAAGTGCAAGTACACCGACTGTGTCGACGTCTGCCCGGTCGATTGCTTCCGCGAGGGCCCCAACATGCTCGTCATCGATCCGGACGAATGCATCGACTGCACGCTGTGCGTGGCCGAATGCCCGGTCGACGCCATCTTCGCCGAGGACGACGTCCCGGCCGATCAGAAGGACTTCACCGCCCTCAACGCCGAGCTCTCCAAGGTCTGGAAGCCCCTGGTCGAGCGGAAGCCAGCACCTCCCGATGCCGACCAGTGGAAGGAAGTGAAGGCCAAGCGCGAGCTCATCGAGAAGTAGGAAGTCTTTTGGTGTTCCCGCGCCATCCCTCGGACGCGGGATGAAGGCCGAACCTCCGTGACTCCTTCTTGAATCCTTGCACAGAGCGCTCAGTCAATCGTAGAGCTTGGTGCGTGCCTTGCCGCGGAAGACTCGGTAGGAAAGGATCGTGTAGCCCACGATAAAGGGCAGCACCACCACCGCGCCCCAGAACACAGCCTTCAGCGCCGAAGGATGCGCGGCTGCCTCCCAGATGGTGAGGCGGTCGATCACCACGTACGGGTAGATGCTGTAGGCGAGGCCAAGGAAGGCGATGGTGAAGACCAGCACCGCCGCGAGGTATGGACGCAGGTCACCGGTCTTCGCGCCATCGTCCAGGCGGCCGACGGATCGCCAAAGCCAGACGCCGGCGGCGATCGCCGCGGCCGGCAGCAACATGAGCCACAGCGTGCGCGGGAAATCGAACCATTTGTCGCGCACCGTCTCGCTCACCAGCGGAGTCACGAGGCTCACCAGTGTCACGCCGAGCGCCACCCACAGCAGGCCCCAGCGCGCCCACAGGATGGATTTCTTCTGCAGGTCGCCCTCGGTCTTCAGGATGAGCCAGGTCGCGCCCAGCAGCACGTAGCCGCCGCAGAGGCTGGCGCCCACCAGCACCGCGAATGCCCAGTAGAAGAACCCGGGCTCGAAGCCGGTGATGTAGCGCCCGAGCATCACGCCCTGGAAGAACGACGCCACGAACGAGCCCGCCCAGAAGAGCCAGTTCCAGAGCTCGCGGTGCCAGCCGAGCGCCTTCACGCGCAGCTCGAACGCGACCCCGCGCAGCATGAGGCCCACCAGCATCGCCACCACCGGCAGGTAGAGCTCGCCCAGCACCACGCCGTGCGCCCGGGGAAACGCGGCGAGCAGGATGCCGATGCCGAGCACGAGCCACGTCTCGTTCGCGTCCCAGAAGGGGCCGATGGAGGCGACCATGATCGATTGCTCGTCGTCGGTGGCCGCAGGCATGAGCATGCCCACGCCCAGGTCGTAGCCGTCGAGCACGACGTAGGCGAGCACCGAGGCGCCCATCAGGAAGAGGAAGATGACGGCCATGTCCATGGCTACTGCGCGGCCTTTGCCATGGGTACCGCGGCTTGCGCCGCGATGGGTGGATCCTCGTCGGGCGAAGATCCTTTGCCCGCGAGGTGGGTGAGCACGATCAGGTAGGCGATGAATAGCGTCGTGTAGGTAAGGATGTAGCCGGTGAGGCTCGCGCCGAGCTGCGCCCCGGTGGCCTGCCCGACCGCGTCCTTGGTGCGCAGGATGCCGGTCACCAGCCACGGCTGGCGCCCGACCTCGGTCACGATCCAGCCCGCGAGCGTCGCGATCCATCCGGAGAAGGTGAATCCCGCGAAAACCCACAGCATCCAGCGCGGCGCGTGGCGCTTGCGCCGCGTGGTCCAGGCGCCCACCCACGACACCAGCAGCATCATCACGCCGATGCCCACCATGACGCGGAAGGCGAAGAAGACCGGCGCCACGGGCGGATGGTCGTCGCCGAAGGAGTCGATGCCGCGGATCTCGGCGCGCTTCTCGTGCTTCAGGATGAGGCTCGCGCCGTAGGGAAGCTCGATCGCGTAGTCGTTCCTCTTTTTCTGCTCGTTGGGAAGGGCGAAGAGCACGAGTGGGGCGCCCCGCTCGGTCTGCCAGAGCGCTTCCATGGCGGCGATCTTGGCGGGCTGGTGCTCGAGCGTATTGAGTCCATGCTGGTCGCCCACGAAGATCTGCACGGGCACCAGGCCCGCCGCGACCATGAGCCCGGCACGCAACGTCTTCCAGGCGCTGGTGTCGAATGGGGCCCACAGGAGCCGCCACGCCGACAGTCCTGCGACCACGAAGGACGCGGTAAGCCCCGAGGCAAGCAGCATGTGCGTGAGACGGTATGGAAACGACGGGTTGAAGACGACTTCGAGCCAGTCCGCGGCGATCCACTGGCCGTCGGCGAACACGTGACCCGCCGGCGTGTGCATCCAGGAGTTGAGCGCGAGGATCCAGAATGCCGAGACGGTGGTGCCGAAAGCGACCACCGCGCATGCAGCGATATGCACCCAGTCGGGCACGCGGTTCATGCCGAAGAGCATGATGCCGAGGAAGGTCGCCTCGAGGAAGAACGCGGTGAGCACCTCGTACGACAGGAGCGGCCCCGCGATCGCGCCCACGGTGGTCATGTACCGCGGCCAGTTGGTGCCGAACTGGAACGACATGGTGACGCCGGAAACCACGCCCATCGCGAAGGTGAGCGCGAAGATCTTGAGCCAGAGCTTGAAGGTCGCGAGCCATGCTGCGTCGCCGGTGCGCTGGTATGCAATGCGGAAACCGAGCAGGTACCAGGCAAGCGCGATCGTCAACGTCGGGAACATGATGTGGAACCCGATGTTCAGCCCGAACTGGGCGCGCGCGAGAAGGAGGGTGTCTTCCATGGCTTTCGCAGCTTCTGACGCGATTCTAGCCCAAGCCCTCGGTTAAAATCGCCCATGACCCAGGCGCTTCCTTCCGGCGATCCTCCGCCGCGCGGCAAGCTGAAGATCTTCTTCGGCGCGTTCCCTGGCGCCGGCAAGACCAACGCGATGCTCAGGGCGGCGCAACGCATGCGCGAGGCGGGGCGCGACGTGGTCGTCGGCATGGTGGACAGCCACGAGAGCGCCGATCGCCTCCTCCTCGACGGCTTCGAATCGATCGCCCCCGCGCAGGTGAACGGCGCGAGCGCCCCTGGCGAGCTCGACCTCGACGCCGCCCTGGCGCGCCACCCCGAGGTGATCCTCGTGGACGACCTCGCCCACGCCAATCCGCCGGGCGCGCGCCATCCCAAGCGCTGGAAGGACGCCGACGAGCTGCTGGCAGGCGGCATCGATGTCTTCACCACGATGAGCGTCCAGCACCTGGAGAGCCTGAACGACGTGGTCGGCGAGATCACCGGGATCCGCGAGCCGGAAACCGTCCCCGACACTTTTTTCGACACCGCCGACGAGACGGTCATGGTGGACATGTCGGCGGATGAGCTGCTGGTGCGCCTTCAGGAGGGCAAGGTGCACGTGGGCGATGCCGAGAAGGGCGTCGAGCGCACGTTCTTCAGCAAGGGGAGCCTGCTCGCGCTGCGCGAGATCGCGCTGCGGCGAACCGCGGACGTGGTTGAGGAGGAGGTGCAGAAGTACCGCATCGACAAGGCGATCGACGCGGTGTGGAAGACCCAGGAGCACCTGCTGTGCTGCATCGGCCCCGGGCCGGGCTCGGAGCATATCGTGAGGAGCGCGGCGCGCCTGGCCAAGCAGCTCGACGCCAGGTGGACCGCGGTGTACGTCGAGACGCCCCGGCTGCAGCGCCTCCCGGTGGCCGAGCGCGGCAGGATCCTCAACGTGGTGAGCCTGGCCGAGGCGCTTGGCGCCAAGACCGCGATCCTTACCGGCAACGACGTGTGCGAGGCGATCGTCGACTACTCCGGCGAGCACAACATCGCCACCGTGGTGGTGGGGCGCAGCAAGCCGCGCCGCTTCGCGGTGAAGCGCAGCATGAGCGACCAGATCGCGCACGCAAGCGACAGCCTCGACGTGATCGAGATCGGGCGCGGCGGCACCACCGCGGGCACGCAGGTCGAGGCGCCGAAATTCAGCGCGGCCGACCTCGCGTCTACCCGCGTCGGCGAAAAGCGCGTGCGCTACGTGTATACCGTCGCCGCGTGCTCGCTTACCACCGCGGTGGCGAGCGCGATCCATCCGAGCTTCGAGCTCGCCACCATCGCGCTCCTCTTCATGCTCACCGTCGTGCTCCTCGCGGTGAAGTGGGGCCGCGGGCCGGCGATCGTCGCGGCCTTCCTGAACGTGGCGCTCTTCGATTTCTTCTTCGTGCCGCCGCGCTTCTCGTTCATGGTGGCCGACATCCAGTACCTGCTCACGTTCGCGGTGATGCTGGCCGCCGGCATCTTCATCGGACAGCTCGCCGGGCGCCTGCGCTTCCAGGCGCGCGTCGCCTCGCACCGCGAGAAGCGCGCGCGCATGCTCTACGAGTTCGCGCGCGACCTCGCCCAGCTGCGCACCACCTCGCAGGTGATCGAGACCACGGAGGAGTTCATGTCGCGCCAGTTCAAGGCGCGCGTGGCGGTCCTCGTGGCCGACACCACGGGCGCCCTGGTCTCGCCCACCGGCCGGGGCATGACCAACCCCTTCGACAGCACCGCGGCGCAGTGGGCCTTCGACCAGGCGCAGTCGGCTGGCGCGGGCACCGAGACGCTGGCGGGCAACGAATACCTTTTCCTGCCGCTCAAGTCACCGACGCGCACGAGCGGCGTTCTCGCGGTGCGGCCCGAGCGCGCGCGCGACCTTTTCATCCCCGAGCAGCGCCACCAGTTCGAGATCTTCGCGACATTGGTGGCCACCGCGCTCGAGCGCGTCCACTACGTGGACGTGGCGCGCGACGCGATGCTGATGGCGGGCATCCAGAGCGGGGAGGTCAGGCTCGACCTCGAGCGCCGCTCGGTGGCGGACATCATCGACGCGGGGCTGCGCTCGCTGGGCGCGTTGCTCGCCAAGCACAAGGTTGCGGTGAACGTTCCCGCGGAGCTGCCGCAGGTGCCCATGGACGCCGGCCTCATGCAGCGCGTCTTCACGAGCCTCGCGGGCAACGTCGCCCGCCATACGCCGGCCGGCACCCATCTCGCCATCACCGCGCGCCGCCTCGCGGGCGATATCGAGGTGGTGTTCGAGGACGACGGACCGGGATTGCCCAAGGGGCGCGAGGAGGAGGTCTTCGAATCCTTCGCGCGCGGCGAGAAGCAGGCGACTCGCCGCGGCGCGGGGCTGGGGCTGGCCATCAGCCGCGCGATCGTCGCCGCCCATGGCGGCGCCATTCGCGCGGAAACGCCGGAGTCGGGGAAGGGGACGCGGCTCGTCATCAGGTTGCCGTTGCAGCGGTAGGCTTGATGAAGTTGCTGGCTCAGGCGAGGCACGAGTGCGGTTCCTCTCGACCCGGCGGCATATTCCTTTCTTTAGGTGATGGGCCAAACCGCGATATCGTTTTCCCGGTGATCGCAGAGCCACCTATACGCCTTGTATGTTTCCTCAGCCGGGAGCTATCGCGGTAGTTTGCGAGGGCTGGGGTGGAGGGAGGCCGACGCCTATCTGACTCTTGCGAGTACAGACTTCGAGAGATTTCTCCCCACTCCTTCCGGCACCGT
>JANLXC010000041.1:0-24662 GCA_031364925.1 Burkholderiales bacterium
GCGCGCAATCCCGCCTGCGCCGCCCAGCCCGGATGCATGCGCTTGGTGGAAGTGCCTTCGGCGAGGTACTCGATGAGGCCGCTGGCCATCGATCCCGCGATGCCCTGTGCCGAGGCGAAAGTCTTCTCGTCGACACGCAACGCCGCCGCGATTCCCGCTGCCGCGCCCATCGCTCCCAGCACCGCGGTCGGATGGAAGCCCGCCTTGTGGATGCGCTTGGGCGCGACCATTGCGCCGCGGCACATCACTTCCGCGCCGACTGCCATTCCGAACAACATGTCCGGGCCCGCGATGCGATGGCGCTCCGCCGCCGCAAGGAGCGCGGGCACGATGACCACGCCCGCGTGGACCGGGCCGCCCTCGAAGGTGTCGTCGAAATCCTCCCCGTGCGCCGCCGTGCCGTTGACGAAGGCCGCGCCCGCGGCGTCGAGCGTGCGCAGGTGGCCGATCGCGGTGGAGCTCCCGTTGGCCTCCCAGCTGTCGAGCGCCGCGCGCACGTACTGCATGTTGCGCGAGGCCACGCAGAGCCCGGCGATGTCGATGAACATCGATTCGAGCGTCGAGCGCATCGCCGCGTCCAGGGGCTTGTCTCGCGCACGCGCCACGGACTGCGCCAGGGACTCGGCGACGATCGGCGCCGTCAGTTCACGATCCATGAATCCACGTCCTGTCTCAGCCCTATGGTGGCGAGCCCATTGGCGATCGACACGAATTCGTTGCCGGCCTCGACGCGATCGACGCCGAAGCGCCGCTCGAAGATGGCCCGCACGGCGGGCACGAACGAGCTGCCCCCGGTGAGGAACACGCGGTCGACGTCGCGAATCGAGATCGACGCGTTGGCGAGCACCTCGTCCAGCGCCGCCTCGATCGCCTCCAGCTCCGGGGCGATCCATTGCTCGAACTCGGCGCGCGTGACGGTCTCGCGGATCTCGAACCCCGGTCCCCTGAAAAGAAACTCGGCGGAATCGTCGCGCGACAGCGCTTCCTTGGTATCGGATACCGACTTGTAGAGCGTGTATCCCTGGTCCGACTCGACGAGGCGCACGAACCGGCCCACCAGTTCAGGCGCGTCGCTGAAGCGGGCCACTTCCTTGAAGTCGCGGAAGTCACGCGAGGTCTTCATCACCGAAAGCTCGTGCCACTGCGCGAAGCCCGCGAAGCAGGAGCGCGGCATCTCGAGGCTCTTGCCCATCGAGCGATAGTTGGTGCCCTTGCCGAGTTGCGGCAGGACCACTTGGTCGATGATGCGGTAGTCGAAGCGGTCGCCGGCGATGCCCACGCCCGAGTGCCCAAGCGCCTCGGCGCGCAGCCCGCGCGCGCCGACGTCGAAATGAATCACGGAGAAGTCCGTGGTGCCGCCGCCGAAGTCGGCCACCAGCACCGTCGCGCTCTCCTCGAGCGTCTGCGCGTAGAAGAACGCGGCCGCCACCGGCTCGTACACCTGGCGGATGCGCTCGAAGCCGAAGGGCGCCAACGCCTTCTGGTAGCGCTCCATCGCAAGCTTCGCATCGGGACGGCTGCTGCCCGCGTACGCCACCGGGCGGCCCACCAGCACATCCTTCGGCAAGCGGTCGAGCTGCGGATGCGCGTGGGTGCGAAGCTCGCGGAAGAAGCGGCTGAAGAGGTCCTCGAAGCGCCAGGCCGAGCCGTAGATATAGGTCTGCTCGAAGAGCCGGCTCGCGGCGAAGCTCTTCAGCGACTGGATGAAGCGGCAGTCGCCGGCGAGCTCGATGAAGCGCTGGATCGCCCACGGCCCCGCGTCCGACATCACCTTCGGATGGTCGTCGTCGCCCTCGTTCCAGAAGCACAGCGCCGAGCGAAACGAGAACAAGCGGTTCGACAGGAAGTTGAAGACCACGGGGTCGGCGGGCGCATGGGGATGCGCCCACGAGAGCACCGTATTGGTGGTGCCGAAGTCGAGGCCCAGTGACAGCGCACTCGCGGCGTGGGCGTTGTGCACGTACTTAGCGAACCGTCTTGATCCCGGCCTGCGTATAGGTGTCACGCAGCTGCTTCTCGGTCTCGACGATGGATTTGCGAAGCTCGGCCGAGCCGAGGAAGCTGTCCTCGAGCTGGTTGTCGGCGAGGTACTTCTTCCACGAGGCCGTCTCGCGCAGCTTGGCGAAGCGCTCTTCCCAGTAGGCCGCGGCATCGGCCGGCATCTGCGGCGGCGCCACGACGGCGCGGATCTGCGGCGTGGTCGTCACGTCGTAGCCCGCCTCCTTCAGCGTGGGCGCGTCGGGATACCCGGCGAGGCGCGGGTCGGCGAGCTGCGCCAGCACGCGCAGCTTCCCGGCGCGCACCTGCTCGCCGGCTTCCTGCGGCTCGATCACCATGATGTCGACGTGGCCGCCGAGGAGTGCCGCGAGGCGCTCGCCGCCGCCCGGGAACGAGACGAAAGCCCACTTGGCGCCCGTGGCGTGCTGCAGCGAGAGGCGCACGATGTTGTCGCGCGAGGTCACCGATCCTCCCGATTGCTTGAGCGTGCCCGGCTTGGCTTTCGCCGTGTCGATGAAATCCTTGAGCGTCTTGAAGGGCGAGTCGGCGCGCACCGCGAACACCGCCGGCTCTCGCACGAGCTGCGCGATGGGCTTCAGGTCGTGCAGCGTGATCTTCGCTTCGCTCGTGGTCAGCGGGCCCGCGATCCACACGCTGGTGATGAGGCCGATGGTATGGGGGTCGTCCTTCTTCTCCGAGATCGCGGCCGCGGCCACGGCGCCGTTGCCGCCCGGCTTGTTGACCACCTGCATGCGCACCGGCAGGAGCTTTTCCTTCTCCATCATGTTGGCGATCGCGCGACCGAGAACGTCGTTGCCGCCGCCGGGACCGGTGTGGACGATGACTTCCACAGTCTTGGTGGGCTTCCACTGTGCGTGGGCGACGTTGACGGCGAGTACGGCCACGACGGACATCGCGAGGGACTGGATCATTCGGGAATGCAACATGGAATCTCCTCCGGGTTTGAGCGTCACGCTTCCGTGTCGATGACCTTGACGCGGAATGCGTTGAATTTCTTGAAGAGCGGACCGATGAGCAACAGCAATGCGAGCCCCAGCAGCACGGCCGGGATCGGGCGCAGCAGGATGCTCGGGTCGCCCTGCGACATCATCAGCGATTGGCGCAGCGCGCGCTCCATCAGGTCGCCGAGCACCAGGCCCAGCACCAGCGGCGCGCTTGGGTAGTCGAGCTTGCGCATCGCGTAGCCGAAGAGCCCGAAGAGCGCGAGCAGGCCCAGCTGGAACATGCTCGACGCCGCGGTGTAGACGCCCACGATCGACACACCCAGGATCAACGGGTACATGGCGTAACCCGGCATCTTGAGGAGCTGCGCGAAGACCGCGACCAGCGGCAGGTTCAATATCAGCAGCAGCACGTTGCCGATGTACATGCTGGCGACCAGTCCCCAGAAGAGCGCCGGCTGGTCCTGGATGAAGAGCGGCCCCGGCTTGAACCCCCACAGGATCAGCGCCGCGAGGAGGATCGCCGTCGTGCCGCTGCCGGGAATGCCGAGCGTGAGGAGCGGCACCAGCGCGCCACCGGTCTCGGCGTTGTTGGCGCCTTCGGGGGCGGCCACGCCTTCGATCGCGCCCTGGCCGAATTCCTCGGGATGCTTCGACACCGCTTTCTCGATGCCGTAGCTCATGAACGACGCGATCGTGGAGCCGGCGCCGGGCAGGATGCCGATGAGGAAGCCCACCAGCGAGCCGTTGACGAAGGCGAAGCGGCACTTCTTCATGTCTTCCCACGTGGGCAGGAGGTTCCTCCAGCCCTTGGGCACCGGCAACATCTCGGCGGGCTGGGCAGGCTCCATGTTGGCGAGCACCTCGCCCACCGCGAACACGCCGATCGCGACGATGATGAAGTCGATTCCGCCGAGGAGCTCGACGCGGCCGAAGGTATAGCGCGAGGTGGCGGTGAAGAGGTCGGTGCCCATGCTCGCGATCCAGAGGCCCACCAGCATCGCGAGGAATGCCTTCAGCAGCGATTCACCGGCGAGGAGCACGACCATGGTGAGGCCGAGCACCATCAACGCGAAGTACTCGGGCGCGCTGAAGGCGAGCGAGAGCCTGGCGAGCGGCGGAGCGACCAGCATGAGCGCCACCACGCCGAAAGTCCCCGCGATGAAGGACGCGATCGCCGCCATGCCGAGTGCCGCGCCAGCGCGCCCCTTGCGCGCCATCTGGTAGCCGTCGATGCAGGTCACCACCGAAGACGACTCGCCCGGGACGTTGAGGAGGATCGAGGTGGTCGAGCCCCCGTACTTGGCGCCGTAGTAGATGCCCGCCAGCATGATCATGGCACCCGTGGGCTCGAGCTTGAAGGTGAGCGGCAGCAGCATGGCGATGGTTGCCGGCGGCCCCAATCCCGGCAGCACGCCGATGACAGTGCCCAGGACCACCCCGATCACGCACATCATTAGGTTGTTGGCGCTCAATGCGACCTGGAAGCCCTGCAGCAGACCGCTGAAGATATCCATCGCGCGCTAGAAGAGGATGCCGTGCGGGAGCGCGAGATCGAGGCCGAGCTCGAAGAGCGCGTAGAAGAACACCGCCCCGCCGACGGCCAGCGGCAGCGCGATCCTCTGCGGCTTGCGCGCCATCACCGCGACGATGAACCAGGTGAGGAGCGCGAACGACACCACGAAACCGAGGAGCGGCATGAGCGCGATCGACACCACGAAGGCCGTCCAGCAAAGGAGCGCGCGCCCGAGGTCGTTCCAGCGCACCGCGGCGCGCGCGGCGGCACTGGGCCTCTTCAACACCGCGCTCGCCACCAGGGCGAGCGAGAGCACCACCATGAGGCTGCCGTACCAGAGCGGGAAAAAGCCGGGGCCGGGACCCTCCTCGGTCATGTAGCCCCAGCGCCAGGCTTCCCCCACGATGTAGGCGCCCAACGCCGCGAGGGCGATGCCCGACCAGAAATCGCCGCTGCGCGTGAAGGCTTTCAACGCGCGCGCCCCGCTCAGCGCTTGTAGCGCCCGATGGGCACGAGCTCCGCGATGGTCCCGCCGGGGGCGCGGAACTTCACCGGGATCACGCCCGGGTCGCTCACGATCTGCGAGCCGTAAGAAGCGACCTGCCGGGTCGCGGTTTCGATGTCGGGCACCTCGAGCGCGAAATGATGGATGCACGGCCCGTCGCCCGCGGCCGTGGATTCCTTCGACGTGGTGCCCGCGTCGTACTGCATGAGCGTGAAGTCGATCTCGCCGTCGGTCATGTGGCGCGTGAGGTGGTCACGCGTCTTGCGCGTGACCGCGTCCTTGAAGCCGAACACCTGCTGGTAGAAGTCGCCCGTCTTCTGCACGTCGTCGACCTTGAGCGAGAGGTGCACGATCGGGGAGACCGGATGGTCGCTCGCCACGCGCTTGTAGCGCCCGATGGGGACCAGCTCGGCGACGGTGCCGCCGGGGGCGCGGAACTTGACCGGAATCACGCCCGGGTCGCTCACCACCTTGCAGCCCCACTCGACGATTTCCTGCGTGGACTTGGCGATGTCCTCCACCTCGATGGCGAAGTGGTGGATGCAGGGCCCGTCGCCCGAGGCCTTCGATTCCGCGGACTGAGTGCCGGCGTCGTACTTCATCACGGTGAAGTCGATGTTGCCGTCGCTCATGTGGCGCGAGACGTGGTCGCGGGTCTTCTTCGTTTCGGCGTCGAGGAAACCGAACACGTCCTTGTAGAAGTCGCCCGTGCGAGCCACGTCGTCGACCTTGAGGGAAATGTGGACGATCCTGTTCATGCGATGCTCCTTGGAGGAAGTCGCCCGGGCGATGCGCGTCCGGAATTGCTAATGCTTGACGCTCAGGGCCTTCTGGCTCGCGAAGTACGCGGACAGATCCATCATGTCCTTGGGGTCCAGGTTGGCGACCTGGCCCTGCATGATGGGATTCTTGCGCTTGCCGCTCTTGTAGTGCTTGAGGGCAGCCTCGAGGTAGTCGGGATACTGGCCGGCGAGGTTGGGGAAATCGGGGCTCGCGCTCACCCCGTTGGCTCCGTGGCACGCCGCGCAGGGCGCGGACTTCTTGCGGCCGACTTCGGCGTCGCCGGAAGCGGCGGCGGCGGGAAGCGCGAGGGCGAGGAGAGAGAGGGCGAGGATCTTCCTGGTCATGGCGGCGCTCACTTCTTCTTCTCGGGGGTGGCGGGCGCCGCAGCGGCTGCAGGCGCGGGGGCCGCACCGCCGGCGTAGTACTTGGCGAGCACTTCCATGTCGGCTTCCGAAAGGTCCGCGGCGATGGCGCGCATCGTCGGGAAATCGCGCTCGCCGCTCTTGTAGGCTTTCAGCGCCGCCACGATATAGCCGGGCTTCTGGCCGCCCAGCTTCGGCACGCGGTAAAGCTCGGGAAACGCGGTCTTCCAGTCGGGAATGCCGTGGCATCCCTGGCACTGCGCGATCCGGTTCTCGATCGTGACCTTGTTGTTCTCGGCCGCCTGGGCGGCGAGGGCCGGCGCCGAGAGGGCGATGGCAATGGCGAGGAATCTCGTGGGATGCATGGCGCGGGACTTTTTGTTGTCGATTCGGCAGCCGCAAATTATACAGTAGCGTCCCGCTCGAAGAGCGTTTCCCAGCTGCGGGGCGGGGAGAGATAGAAACCCTGCCCGGTGGTGATGCCGATCTGCACGAGCTTCTTCGCGATCTCCTCGCTCTCCACATATTCGGCGATGGTCTGCAGCCCGAGGCTGGTGCCGATCTTGTGGATCGACTCGACCAGCGCATAGTCGAGGTAGTTCTTGGCGATGCCCTTCACGAAGAGCCCGTCGATCTTGATGCCGTCCACCGGGAAGTGCTTGAGGTAGTTGAAGGACGACAGGCCGCTGCCGAAGTCGTCGAGGAGGAAGCGCACGCCCATCGCGCGCAGCGTCTCGATCAGCGCGCGCGCGCGCTCCACATTGGCGATGGCCGCGGTTTCGGTGATCTCGAAAAAGATTGCCTGCGGCGGGATGCCGTATTCGACGAACTTCGCCTGCATGAACTCCGCGAAGTCGGGGCTGGAAAGCGTGTGGCCCGAGAGGTTGATCGAGAACTCCGCCGGGGACGGGTCGTCGCGCTGCTTGGCGAGGCGCTTGAAGTCGGTGAAGGCGCGCTCCACCACCCAGCGGTCGATGGTGCGCATGAGGTCGTAGCGCTCGGCCACGGGGATGAACGACATCGGCAGGATCAGCTCGCCGCCGGTCTCGCTCATGCGCAGCAGCGCTTCCACGCGCGGCACTCCCACCAGGTGCGGCGCGTCGATCGGCACGATCGGCTGGTAGAGGAGCGTGAACGCCCCCTCGGTCATCGCGTCGTTGATGCGCTTCAGCCAGCCACGGCTCGTCTGGCGCATGTACTGCGAGGCGCTCGCGTCGTGGAAGGCGAACACGCGGTTCCTGCCCTGCTCTTTCGCGGTGAAGCACGCGGTGTCGGCCTCCGAAAGGATCGCGGAGAGGCTCGGCGACAGGCGCGTGATCGCGACCACGCCCACGCTCACCCCGGTCTGGAAAGCCTTGTCGTTCCATTCGAACTGCCAGGACTGCACCGAGTCGCGCAGCTGGGTGGCCGCGGCGTGGGCGAATTCCGCGCTGCAATTCTCGAGGAGCACCGCGAACTCGTCGCCGCCGATGCGCGCGAGCGTCTCGCCCTCGCGCAGCGTCGACTGCATGATGGGCACGATGCCGCGCAGCAGCTCGTCGCCGGCGAGGTGGCCGTAGGAATCGTTGATGCGGTGGAAGTAGTCGATGTCCACGTAGAGGAGCGCATGGGTGCTGCCCTGCGTCTTCGCCGTGGAAAGCGCGCTCTCGAGGCGCTCCTCGAGCGCCTTCCGGTTCGGCAACCCGGTGAGCGCGTCATGGTTGGTGAGGAAGAAGATCTGCTGGCGGGCGGTGTCCAGGCGCTCCTGGAGGCGTCCGTGCGCGCCCTTGGAATCCTGCGCGAGGGTGACCATCTCCTGCATCAGCTCGTCGAGCGGCAAGGTGAGCTCGGGCAGGGTGGGCTGCGCGCCGCCTCCGGCGACGCTGCGCAAGGCGTCGCGCACCGCGTCCACCTCGCCCACCGCCATGCGCGCGGCGAGCGACCCGAGCACGAAGAGGCTCGCCACGCTCGCCGCGAGCGCCATGGACAGCGTCCAAGCCTGGGAGGTCACGCTCTCCACGCCGAGGAAGGCCCGCGCGAGGACATAGACCGCGCAGAACACCGCTATGGGAATGGCCCCGAGCGCGACCAGGCGCGCGGCGAGGAGCTTCTTGGTGTCGGAGGGAGCGCCTTCCGCCATCTAGGCCATCACGCGGGCACGGCCTCGCGCAGCCACACGCAACGGCCCTTGCTCTCGCGCTCGATGCGCTCGCACATGGCGCGGTGGGCTTCGAGCTCCACGTCGCTCGCGCGCAGCACGAGGATGGCGGCGCAGCGCGGAGCGTCGGCCAGGGCCACCGAGGGCGCCTCGCTTGGCGTCATCATCATGATGTCGAGCGTCTCCTGGCCGCGCGTCATGGCGAGCCACACGTCGGCGAGGAGCTGCGCGTCGAGGAGCGCGCCGTGCAGCGTGCGCTTCGAATGATCCACGGCGTAGCGCTCGCACAGCGCGTCGAGGGAGTTCTTCTTCCCGGGATTGAGCTCGCGCGCCATCATCAGCGTGTCGAAGACGCTGCACACCGTCTCCACCTTCGCGCGGCCGATGAGCGCGAGCTCGGCGTTGAGGAAGGCCACGTCGAAGGGCGCGTTGTGGATGAGGAGCTCGGCGCCGTCCACGAATTCGAGGAACTCGTCGACGATGTCGGCGAATTTCGGCTTGTCGGCGAGGTCCTCGGCGGTGAGCCCGTGCACCTGGGTCGCGGCGAGGTCGATGTCGCGCCCCGGGTTCACGAAGCGGTGGAAGTGCCGGCCCGTGGCGCGCCGCCCGTCCATCTCGAGGCAGGCGAGCTCGACGATGCGGTGGCCGTCGGCGGGCTCCAGCCCGGTGGTCTCGGTGTCGAGGACGATCCTTCTCATTGCAGCGATTCCACCCCTTTGTTGGCGAGCGCGTCGGCGCGCTCGTTGCCGGCGTCTCCCGCGTGGCCCTTCACCCATTTCCAGTCGATCTGGTGGGCACGCACCGCTTCGTCGAGCTTCTTCCAGAGGTCGACGTTCTTGACCGGCTCCTTGGCCGCGGTGCGCCAGCCGCGCGCCTTCCAGCCGTTGATCCACTCGGTGATGCCCTTCATCACGTACTGCGAATCGGTGTGCAGCACCACGTGGCACGGGCGCTTCAACGCTCCCAGCGCCTCGATCACGGCGGTGAGCTCCATGCGGTTGTTGGTGGTGGCGGCCTCGCCGCCGAACAGCTCGCGCTCCTTGCCGTTGACTTCCAGGATCGCGCCCCAGCCGCCCTTGCCGGGATTGCCCTTGCACGCGCCGTCGGTGTAGATGTGGATCGTCCCCGGTTCGCTTTCCACTTATTTCACGACCTTGAGATGGGACACGCTCTGGCGCTTGGCGGCGGCCAGGGCCTTCTCGCGCGCGTCCTTCTGGTCGAGCCACGCCGGCGTGAGGAGGCGCATGCCGCGCACGCGCTTGATGGCCTGCAGCATGTATACGGCTCCGCCCACGGCCCACCAGCGATCGCCCGCCGGCTCCATGAAGCCGAAGCGCCGGCGCACCGACTCGCTCTTGAACGGGGGCGCGTAGCCCACCAGGCGGCCGGCATTCACGTCGAAGCCGAGGAGTGCCAGCCAGTCCTTCACGCGCAGCAGCGACACGAAGCGGCCGTTCCACGGGTACTCGTCGCTCCCGAAGCCCACCGAGCTCCTCAAGCCCCAGAGGCTCCAGGGATTGAAGCCGACGATCACCAGGCGGCCTTCCGGCATCATCACGCGGTCGACCTCGCGCAGGATCTCGTGCGGGCCGGCGGCGAACTCGAGCACGTGCGGCAGGACCACGAGGTCGACCGATTGCGTGGCGAGCGGAAGCTCGTGGCTTTTCGCGTAGAGGTCCGGGCGATCCGTGGCGGCGACGCGCATGCGATGCGCGATGCGGCTTTCTCGCAGCAGGTCCACTCCGGGCATGCCGATCTGCAGGGCATGGAAGCCGAACACGTCGGAGGTGACGTCGTCGAGGTAGGCCTGTTCCTTCTCGAGCAGGTACTGCCCGAGCGGTGTGGCGAACCAGTCCTGGAGCGTGTTGGTCGGCATGGTGCGATTCTAATAGACTCGGCCCCATGCTGGCGATTCACGCAGTCCCCGCTTTCAGGGACAACTACATCTGGATGCTCGAATCCGCGGGCAACGCCGTGGCGGTCGATCCCGGCGACGCGGCTCCCGTCGAGCGCTTCCTCGAGGCGCGCGGCCTCGGCCTGTCCGCCGTCCTTGCCACCCACCATCACATGGACCATGTCGGCGGGCTCGAGGCCCTGGCGCGCCGCTGGAAATGCCCGACGTTCGGGCCCGCCCGCGAGGTGGCCGCAAGCCTGGACCGGCGCCTGGCCGAAGGCGAGCGCTTCGAGGTGCCAGGGCTCGGTGTGCAAATGGAGGCCCTCGACATTCCCGGCCACACGGCGGGCCACATCGCGCTCTTCGGCGCCGGCGCGCTTTTCTGCGGCGACACCCTCTTCGCATGTGGCTGCGGGCGGCTCTTCGAGGGCACGCCCGCGCAGATGGTCGATTCCCTCCGCAAGCTCGCGCGCCTGCCGGCCGACACGCGCGTGTACTGCGGCCACGAATACACGCTCGCGAACATCCGTTTCGCGCAAGTGGTGGAGCCGGGCAATCAAGCGCTCAGGGCGCGCAAGGCACGCGAGGAAGCCAAGTGCGCGCGCGGCGAGGCGACTCTCCCTTCGACCATCTCAGACGAGCTGGCGACCAACCCCTTCCTGCGATGCGACGAACCTGAGATCATCGCGTCGGCCGAGCGGCGCGCGGGACACGGCCTCGTGGGCCCGGTCGAAGTCTTCGCAACGCTGCGTGACTGGAAAAACTCGTTCTGAAACCAATGACCCCCGACTACACCATTCGCGCCGCCGCCCGCGGCGACGTGCCCGAGATCCTGCGGCTCATCGGCGCGCTCGCCGAATACGAAAAGCTTTCCGACATGCTGGTGGGCACCGAAGCGATGCTGTCGCGGCAGCTCTTCGGCGAGCGGCCCGCCGCCGAATGCCTCATCGCCGAGCGCGGCGCTCGCGCCGTGGGCTTCGCGCTTTTCTTCACTACGTTCTCGACCTTCCTCTGCCAGCCTGGCCTCTATCTCGAGGATCTCTTCGTCGAGCCGGAGTCGCGTGGCCTGGGGCTGGGCAAGGCGTTGCTGAAACACCTGGCGGCGCTGGCCGTGCAGCGCGATTGCGGGCGCTTAGAATGGCGCGTGCTCGATTGGAACGAGCCTTCCATCAGGTTCTACGAATCCCTGGGCGCGAAGGTCATGCCCGAGTGGCAGCTGGTGCGCATGACCGCGCCTGAATTCGCGGCGCTCGCGGGCAAGTGAGCGCGCCCGGGAAGGCGGAAACGGTCGAGGAGATGCTCGCGCGCGCGCGCGGCCTCGAGGCCGAGTCTCCCGATGAGGCCGGCCGCGTGTACGCGAAGGCGCTCCTTGCCGAGCCTTCCAACCTCGAGGCGCACAACTCGCTCGAGCGCCTCGGCGCCGTGGAGCGTTACGGCGCGTGGATGCTGGTCAACTGCGTGATCGACCCGCGCGACGACATCTTCCATTTCTTCGTGAACCACGAGCTCGCCAAGAACCCGGTGCGCGAGTACCTGAGCGATGGATGGCGCACGCTCTCCGAGCTGCTGATGCTGATGGACGCGGTCGAACAACCGCTCACCACGTCGGGCGCGGTGCTGGAGTTCGCGGCGGGCTTCGGGCGCTTCACGCGCCACCTGGTGCGCGCGATCCCGGGACGCGTCACGGTCTCGGACATCCATCCGGGGT
Source organism: Burkholderiales bacterium (assembly GCA_031364925.1). Classification (GTDB taxonomy): domain Bacteria; phylum Pseudomonadota; class Gammaproteobacteria; order Burkholderiales; family Usitatibacteraceae; genus Usitatibacter. Next base: position 11,866 of record JANLXC010000041.1, read on the forward strand.
CCGTGGAATTCCTGCGCGAGCAACTGGGCGTGGAGGGCTTTTACTCGACGCACGATCCGGAGAAGCTGACCATCCCCGCCCAGTACGACCTCGTGTTCGTGCTCTCGATGTTCACGCACCTGCCGCCCGCGATGTGGGGGCCGTGGATGCGCAAGCTCTATTCCGCGGTGAAGCCCGGCGGGCATCTCGTTTTCACCGTGCACAACGAGTCGCTCGCCGCGCACTTCAGCCAGGAGTACGGCCCTGACGGGACGCTGTTCATGGCGACCAGCGAATCACGGGAACTGGAGGGCGCGCAGTACGGTACGACGTTCGCCAAGCGCGCCTGGGTCGAGGCCGAAGTGAAACGGACGCTGGGCCAGCCGGTCTCGCTTTTCCGGGAGGCGGCTTTCTGGCACGGGCAGGCGGCCGTGGTGGTCCGACGGCCGGCGTTGACGCTCGCCCGGTGGGCGGGTAGCATCCGAAAGGCTCTACAAAACAAGCACTAGCCTCATGCACTTCAGGAGGAACTTCAACTACTTAGCGCTTGTCATGGCGCTGTCGTCTTCGGCCGCCTGCTGGGCAGCCAGTACCACCCCTTTGGCACCCCCGATTCCTGCCCTTCCCTCGGCGTTCGAAGTCCTGGACGACGTCCCGTTGCCCGACCCGGACCTGTGGCATCGCATCCGCGTGGGCTTCATGCTGGAGGCGCTCGAATCCCCGCTCGTCGCCGAACATGAGCACTGGTACGCGAGCCGGCCCGAGTACATCAAGCGCTTCGTGGATCGCGGAAGCCGCTACCTGCACCACATCGTGGGCGAAGTGGAGAAGCGCGGCATGCCGATGGAAATCGCGCTGCTGCCGGTCGTCGAGAGCGGGTTCAACCCGAAAGCGTATTCGACCTCGAAGGCCTCTGGACTCTGGCAGTTCATCCCCTCGACGGGCAAGAGCTACGGCCTCGCGCAGGATTGGTGGAAGGACAACCGGCGCGACGTGGTCGCCGCGACCGACGCGGCGCTGAACTACCTCGAGCGCCTGTACAAGATGTTCGGGAGTTGGGAGCTGGCGCTCGCGGCGTACAACTGCGGCGAGGGCTGCGTGGGACGCGCCATAGCGTTCAACCAGAAGCGCGGCATGCCGACCGACTACTCGAGCCTCACCCTGCCCGTCGAGACGCGCAACTACGTGCCCAAGCTCTTTGCCGTGAAGAACATCGTGCTCGCGCCCATCAACTACGGCATCGACCTGGAGAGCGTCCCCGACACACCCTATTTCACCGGCGTGCAGGCCCCCGCCAGGATCGACGTGAAGGTCGCGGCCAAGCTCGCGGGCATGAGCGAGGAGGAGTTCGTGGCGCTCAACCCGGCGCACAACAAGCCGGTCGCCGCGGGCACCGGCACCTTCATCCTGCCCGTGGGCCGCGCCGACTCGTTCCGGGCGAACCTCGAGGCCTACGACAAGCCGCTGGTGAGCTGGACCACCTACGAGGCGAAGCGCTTCGAGTCGATCGATGCCATCGCCAAGCGCCACAACGTCGCCGCTTCGCAGCTGAAGAGCGCGAACGGCGAGATGAAGCTCGACAAGAAAAACCGCCTGAAGGTGGCCACCGCGATCATGGTGCCGATGAAGCCTGGCACGGCGCCCCAGCCGATCAAGGTCGCCCAGGTGTCGCCCGTGCCTCCGGCCGCCGCAACATCCCGCGCTGCGTTGATGCCGGCTTCGGCGTCCATTCGCCTTTACACCGTGCGTGCAGGCGACACCCTCTACGGCATTGCCCAGCGACACCGCACCGGCGTGGACGCGCTGCTCAACCTCAACCGCCTCACCGCGAGCGTGAAGCTTCACCCCGGGCTCAAGCTCCGCCTTCCCTAGGCCGGGGACAGAGCGGGGACAGAGCGGGGACAGACCGGGGTCGTAGCGGGGTCTGACCCCGGTGATGGTTTTTAGCGCTTGCCGGTGATCTCGGCGAAGAAGGCGGCGTTGGAGGGTTCGCGGCCGAGAAAGCGGCGCACCAGGTCCATCTCTTCCTCCTGGCTGCCCTGCGCGAGGATCGTGTCGAGGTAGCGTGCGCCGACCTTGGGATTGAGCATGTCGGCCTTGAAGGGCGAGAGCATGTCGAGCGCGAGGACCTCCGACCACATGTAGCCGTAATAGCCGGCCCCGTACTGGTTGGCGATGTGGCTGAAGCCCGAGGGGAATGACGTGCCCTCGACATGGCCCAGCGGCGTCGCGTTCTCCAGGGCCTTCCACACCGTGAGCGGCGCCTTGGGGTCGGTGGCGAGCGCCATGTCGAAAGACGCGTACAGCCACTGGTTCGCGTAGCGCAGGCCCTGGCCGAACCTGCGCGCGGACTCCAGGCGCGCGATGTCGTCGCGCGTGAGCTGCGGGCAGCTCGCGCACACCTCCTTGAAGAGCGCGAGCGGCTGCTCGCGGCGCGCCCACTCCTCGAACATCTGCGACGGCGCCTCGACGAAGTCGCCCTTCACGCTGGTGCCGGCGTGCGGGTTGTAATCCGCGCGAGAGAGCACGCCATGCAGCACGTGTCCGAACTCGTGCATGAGGGTCTCGAGCTCGTCGTGGTCGAGGCCCTCGCGGTTGAAATTCGTGACCAGCGCCGAGAGCGGCGTGCGTCCCACCAGGCGGCTCGCTCCGCGCAACGGAAACGCGGCGGCATGGGTGAACTTGCCCTCGCGCGGGAAGAGGTCCAGGTAGAAGCCGGAAACGAAGCGCCCGGTCCTGGCGTCGAGCACGTCGAAGTAGCGCACGTCCTCGTGCCACACCGGCACCTTCGCCTCGCGAAACTTCACGCCGTAGAGCGCTTGCGAGACGCGCATCATGTAGTCGACCGCCTTGTCCGTCGGGAAGTACTTGCGCAGCGCCTCCTGGTCGATGTTGAAGCGCTCGCGCCGCGCCTTCTCCGAGTAGTACGACACGTCCCAGCGCTCCAGCCTGGTATCGGCCAGCGGCTTGGCGAGGTCGCGAGACTTGTCGGCGCGCAGCTCCTCGACGTCCTTCTTCTCAAGCTCGGTGACGGCGCTCTTCACTTCGCCGAGGAACTTGGTGACCGTTTCCGGCGTTTGCACCATCTTGCGGCGCAGTGCGTAGTCGGCGTAGGTCGGCAAGCCGTAGAGGCCGGCCAATTCCTTGCGCAGCGTGAAGATCTCGAGAAGGATGTCCAGGTTGCCCGCGCCGCCCTCGTTCATCTTCGCGACGTAGTAACGCCGGCGCGCGTCCCCGTTCCTCGCGGACTGCAGGAACGGAAAGTACGAGGGGTAGTCGAGCCCTAGGACATAGTTGCCTTGATCGTCCGTCTTGCGCGCCTTGAGGTAGCTCTCGGGCAGGCCCGCCATCTCCTCGGGCTTGAAGACGACCTTGGTCGCGTCGTCGCGGATGTTGCGGTCGAATGCCTGGCGCAGCTCCTCGAGCTTGTCGAAGATCTCCTTGGCGCGCGCGCGCTTGGCCCCGGGAAGCGCCACGCCGCTATCCTCGAAACCCTCCACCAGGTCTTTCTTGAGCTTGGCCTGGTGCGGGTTCACCGGGACCACCGCGTTCACGCGCGCGAAGAGCTTTTCGTTCTGGAAAAGATCGGTGCCGAGCGTGGTGAACTTCTGCAGGCACGGCTCGGTGGCGTCGCGCACTGCCTTGTCGGGCGAAACGTTACCGAGGAGGTAAATGGGAGCGAGAACGTCCTCCATCTGGATCTGGAGGCGGTTCCATTCGTCGAAGATCGACCCCGCGCCGCGCTTCGTTTCCATGGCGGCGACGGTCTGCTTCGCCTTTGCGATGCCGCTCTCGCAAGCCCTGGTGACGCCCGCGGCGTCGTAGAGCGGCGTCAGGGGACGCTGCGCGGGCGCGGAAGGCTTGGAAGCGGTCATTGCGGGCAACGCCGCGACGAGCGCGAGACAAGCGAAGGTCAAACGCATCGGAAACTCCGGATCAGGTGGGCTGGGCGGCGCGCTCGTAGCCCTTGGGAATGGAAGACAGCAGCTTGCGCGTGTACTCCTCGCGCGGATTGCGGTAGATCTCGTCGGAGTCGGCCATCTCGACGATGACGCCGTCGTTCATCACCATCACCTTGTCGGAGATGTACTTCACCACCGCGAGGTCGTGCGAGATGAAGATGTACGAAAGCCCGTACTCGTCCTGGAGATCCTGCAGCAGGTTCAGCACCTGCGCCTGCACCGAGACGTCGAGCGCCGAAACGCTCTCGTCGCAGATCAGCACGTCGGGCTTCATGGTGAGGCAGCGCGCGATGGCGATCCTCTGGCGCTGGCCGCCGGAGAATTCGTGGGGGTACTTGTAGAACGAATGCTCCGACAGGCCCACGCGCTTCAAGAGCGCGAACGCCATGCCGACGCGCTCGTTCTCGTCCTTGCCGATGGAATGGATCTTCATCGGCTCCACCAGGATCTGGCCCACGGTCATGCGCGGATTGAGCGACGCGTACGGATTCTGGAAGATGATCTGGATGCGCCGGCGGTAGGCCATCATCTGCTTCTCGGTCAAGGACAAGAGGTCCTTGCCTTCGAACAGCACCTCGCCGCTGGTGGCGTCGTGCAGGCGCATGAGCGTGAGGCCCACGGTCGTCTTGCCGGAGCCCGACTCGCCGACCAAACCGAGCGTCTTGCCCTTCGGCAGCGTGAAGCTCACGTCCTTCACCGCGGGCACCGCGCGCTTGCCGAAGAGCCCTTCCTTGAGGAAGAACGTCTTGTTGAGGCCCTTCACCTCGAGGATGATCGGGTCCGAAGCCGAGGTGCCGCGCTTCCTCTCCTCGAGGTGCACGCGGCCGTCGCCCTTGATGAAGTCGTCGATGACCGGCAGGCGCTTGGGCCTGCGATCCATGCGCGGGCGGCACGCGAGGAGCGCCTTGGTGTACGGATCCTGCGGCGCCTCGAAGATCGCCCTGACCGGCCCCTGCTCCTTGATCTCGCCCGACTGCATCACGACCACGGTGTCGGCGATGTCGCCGACCACGCCCAGATCGTGGGTGATGAAGAGCACCGACATGTGGTGCTTCAGCTGCAGGTTGGCGATGAGGTCTAGGATCTGCTTCTGGATGGTCACGTCGAGCGCCGTGGTGGGCTCGTCGGCGATGAGGAGCTTGGGCTCGCATGCGATCGCCATCGCGATCATGACGCGCTGCTGCTGCCCGCCCGACATCTCGTGCGGGTAGGATTTGACGCGCAGCTGCGGGTTGGGGATGCCGACCTCGTTCAGCAGCTCGACCACGCGCGCGCGCGCCTGGCGCGGGTCCATCCCCATGTGCAAGCGCAGGACCTCGGCGATCTGCTCGCCCACGGTGAACACCGGATTCAGCGAAGTCATCGGCTCCTGGAAGATCACCGAGATGTCCTTGCCGCGGATGTCCTGCAGCTCGCGCATCGACGCCTTCAGCAAATCGCGTCCCCCGTAGAGGATGTGGCTCTCCGGCGAGACGATGGCGTTCTCAGGGAGCAGGCCCAGTATCGCCATCGCCGAGACGCTCTTGCCGCTGCCCGACTCGCCCACCAGCGCCACCGTGGTGTTGGTGGGGATGTCGAACGAGATGCCCTTCACCGCGCGGAACGGCTCCGACTTGCGGTCGACGCGGAAGCGGATGTCGAGATTCTGGACTTGCAGGATGTTTGTCATTTCAGCTTCGGATCGAGCGCGTCGCGCAGCGAGTCGGTGAGGAGTGAAAAGGCGGTGACGAGGATCGCCATCGATGCGCCCGCGGCGAAGAGCTGCCACCACTTGCCGATGACGAGCTCGTTCTGCGCCTCGGCGAGCATCGTGCCCCAGGAGACCATGTCCACCGGCACGCCGAAGCCGAGGAAGGAGAGGATCACCTCGGCCTTGATGAAGCCGACTACGTGCTGCGACAGCTGCACCAGCGATACGTGGCTCACGTTGGGCAGGATATGGCCGAACATGCGCGACCAGTTCGAGGCGCCGATCGCCTGCGCGGCCTTCACGTATTCGCGGTTGGAATGCTTGATGTACTCCGCGCGCATCAGGCGATAGATGCCGGTCCAGCCGGTGAGCGACAGGATCAGCACGATCGGCAAAATCCCCTTGCCGAACTTGCCCGAGCTCGCCGCGACCGCCGCGAAGGCAAGGATGAGAAGGATGTAGGGAATGGAAGTGAAGACGTTGTAGACCCACTCCAGCGCGTCGTTGACCCAGCCGCCCCAGTAGCCGGCGGCGGCGCCGAGCATGGTGCCGATGAGGGTCGCCAGCAGCGCCGCGGAAAGCCCGACGAAGATCGAGACCTCCGAGCCCTTGATCGCCTTCTGCAGCACGTCGCGCCCCCACTTGTCGCCGCCGAAGGGCAGCACCTCGGCGCGCTTGGTCTCTGTCACCGCGATCTTGGCGGCGCGCTCGTCCCACTCCTTGTAGCGCGGCGCGAGCGGGTCGATGTCGGACAGGTCCACGGGCGGGGCCTTGACGCCGCCGTCCTTCGAGGCCATGGAGCGTGCCTCGAGATTCTCGGCGCCGGCTAGGAACGAGGGATTGGCGTAGGAAACGCCCTTCTCCTTGTTCCAGTCCTTGGCGATCAGCCCGAAGTAGGAGCCCGCCATCATCGCGATGAAGAGCGTGACGATGACGAGGGAGACCATGCCGACGGCGTCCTGCCGCAGGCGCCGCCACGCGAGGGACCACAGGCCCGGCGATTCCTGCATCGGGGGCAACGGGGGATTCGTGAGGACGGCGCTCATTTGAAGCTCACTCTCGGATCGACGTACTTGTACATGACGTCCACCAGCAAGTTGATGATCATGGTGATGACCGCGAGGTAGACGGTCACCGCCTTGATGACGGGGAAGTCGCTGCGGTTCACCGCGGTGATGATCTCGCGGCCCAGGCCCGGAATCGAGAAGAACACTTCCAGCAGGAAGGAGCCGACGAATATGCCGGGAAGCGAGATGCCGATGTTGGTGAGGATCGGAATCAACGCGTTCCTCAGAACGTGCTTCAGCATCACCTTCTTCTCGGACAGGCCCTTTGCACGCGCGGTGCGCACGTAGTCCTGGTTGATCTCGTCGAGGAAGAACGAGCGGTAGAGGCGTAGCTGGGGGGCGAGCCCCACGAACACCGCGAGCATGATCGGCAGCGGCGCATAGGTGGTCAGGTTCTTCCAGAAGCTCTCGCTCCAGCCCTGCACCGGGAACCAGCCGAGGATGAATCCGAAGAGCCACTGGAACACGATGATGTAGACCAGGAAGCTCACCGACATGGCCACCGTGCAGGTGATCATGATGGCGCGGTCGGTGAGCGAGCCGCGCACGTACGCGACCATGATCGCGAAGAGCACCGCGAGCACGGTCTCGATCAGGAGCACCGGGATCATGATGGTGAGCGAGGGCCCGACGCGCGTGAGCAGGATGCGCGACACCTCCTCGTTGGTCGACCAGCTGCGCCCGAAGTCGAAGGTGAACACCTGCTGAACGAACACCCAGAGCTGGTACCAGTAGGGCTGGTCGACGCCCAGCTGCTTCCTGATGTTGGCGATCTGCTCGGGGTTGGAGATCTTGCCCGCGAGCACCTGCGCGGGGTCGCCTCCCACCCAGTTGAACAGGAAGAAGATGAGCAGGATCACCCCGGCGATCGTCGGGATCATCTGCCACAGCCTTCGGATTACGTAAGCGGTCACGATTCGCTCCCTCCTTTTGGGACGGCCATTACTTCATGGCGGCCTGCTGGGCCGCCACGTCGATGTCGAGGTATTTGAAGTTGGTATACAGGATCGGGTGCTTCTTGTAGCCCTTCACCCAAGGGTACTGCAGATGGTTGAAGATGCGGTGCACGCCCAGGCGCCACGGGGCATAGGCAAGCAGAAGCCGGTTCATCTCGCGGTAGAGCCGGTTGCGTTCCTCGCCGTCGGGATAGCCCTGCGACTTCTCGTAGAGGCGATCGTATTCGGCGAGCTTGAAGCGCGCCTCGTTCGACTGGTTGGTGTTGGGGCCGTAGAGCAGCTGCAGGAAATTCTGCGCGTCCGGGTAGTCGGCGATCCACGCCGAGCCCGCAAGCTGGAAGTTGCCCACGCGCTTGTCGTTCAGGAGATCGGCGAACTGCACCGCGGTCGCCTCCAGGTGCACGCCGATCGCCTTCATCGACTTGGCCCACAGCTCGGCCAGCTGGCGGGCTTCCTGGCCGCCGATGTTGTACTTGTACTGGATCACAAGCGGCTTTCCGTCGGGTGTCTCGCGCCAGCCGTCGCCGTCGCGGTCCACGTAGCCGAACATGTCCAGGAGTGCCTTGGCGCGCGGCGGGTCCGGGTCCTGCTCCGCCGAGTGAAGCGACGCGTCGTAGCCGACCACGCCCGGGGGCACCGGCGTCTGCGCGGGCAGCGCCTGGTTCTTGCGGATGATCGATATTTCCTGGCCGCGGTCGTGGGCGAGCACCATGGCTCGGCGCAGCGCAACGCGCTCCGGCGAATACCCACCCACCGGATTGTCCTTGCCGCCGTTCACTTTGTCGTCCATGTTGAAGACGTCATAGGTGATCTCCGGCTGCAGCTCGGGGAACACGTTCATGTGCTCCTTCTCGAGGGCCTTGGAGAGCTTGCCGTTGGGCAGCACCTGGTGGATGAAGGAGAACGGCGTCTCGTCGAGGACGTCGTGCTCCTTGTTCAGGAACGCGAGATAGCGCGGCTGCTCATCCTCGATGGGCGAGATCTCGACGCGGTCGAGCGCCGGCAGGCGCTTGCCGTGGAGGCTCTCCATCACCTTGCGGTCCCACGGGTCCGCGGGGTCCGCGAAACGCGTCTCGAGCTCGTAGCCTCGATGGTTCGGGTTCCTCTCCAGGACGATCTTCGAGCGGCGCACCCATTCCTTGAGGATGAAGGGGCCGGTGCCCACCGGATGCGCGTGGGTGTCGGCGGCGTAGCCCTCGACCACCTCGCGTGGCATGGGCACGACGTTGGGCATCGCCATCACGTAGAGGAAGTTGAAGTCGGCTTCCTTGAGCTTGAAGCTGATCACGTACTTGCCACGCACCTCGATCCCGGGGACGGCCGCGTCATAGTCGAACGCGCCGCTCTTCTTGGCCTTCTCGGTGAGCTCGTCCAGGCCGAGGAGCTTGTTCTCGAAGAGCCACTCGTAGGGGCTGCGATTCTTCGGGTCGCGAAAGCGCTTCACCATGTACTCGAAGTCCTTCGCCACCAGCTCGCGCTTCTGGCCCTTGAAGACCGGGTCGTCGGCGAAGTAGATGCCGGGCTTGATGCGGAAGGTATAGCGCGTGCCGCCCTCCTCGGGCTCGGGGATGGCCTCCGCGGTGAGGGGGACCACGCGGGCCGGGCGCGCGAGGTAGTCGTAGGTGAGAAGTGGCTCGAACAGGTTTTCGCAGACGCCCACGGAATAGCGATCGAACACGCGCTGCGGGTCGAAGCCCGTCTCCGCCGTGCGGAAGGCGATGCGCAGGACCTTTTTCTGTGCGACGGCGGTGGCGGCGGGGAAGGCCAGCAGCAGCGCGGCGAGGAAGGCGAAGAGGCGTGAACGGGTCAAGGGCGGAAGAGTGGATAGACCAATGAATTATAGGTCCTTGGGACGGCGTTTCAGGTCGATGTCGATGTACTTGTAGCCCTCGTGCAGGAAGGGGTGCTTGCGCCACCCGAGGATCCAGGGCTGGACCAGCTGGTGGCGCTTCCTGTGCGAGTGGAGCTTCCACGGCGCGTACACGGAGGTGAGGCGCGCCATCTGGTTGAAGATCGCGGTGCGCTCCGGGCCCGGGGGAATCGCGCCCAGCTTGTCGTAGAGCGCGTCGAACTCCGGCATCTGGAAGCAGCCATCGTTGGACGAGCCGCAGTTGGGCCCGTAGAGGAGCTGGTAGAAGTTCTCCCCGTCGGGATAGTCGGCGCTCCAGGACAGGTGCCAGCTTTGCAGCTTGCCGAGCTTGGACTTCTTGCGCAGGTCGGGCCACTTCGCAATCTCCACTTCCATGCGCACGCCGATGGCGTCCATGTTCTTCTTCCAGAGCTGCGTGAAGAGGCGCGAGAGCTGGTCCGGGGTGGTCGCGTAGACGAACGTGAGCGGGCTGCCGTCGGACATTTCGCGCCAGCCGTCGCCGTCCTTGTCCACGAAGCCGAACATGTCGAGGAGCGCCTTGGCCTTGGCCGGATCGTAGGTCTTGCCGAGCGAGAACGAGGGGTCGTAGCCGACGACGCCGGGGGGCAGCGGCGTCTGCGCCTCGATGGCGCTGCCGTTGCGGATGAGGTAGATCTCGTCGTCGTTGTTGTAGGCGAGCGCGACCGCGCGGCGCAGGGCTACTTTCTCGGGCGTGTAGCCGCCGAAAGTCGGGTCCTTCATGTTCCAGTAGAGGTAGGTGAAGTCCGCGTCGATGTCGGGGATGTAGCGCATGCCGCGCTTGGCCACCCACGGCGCGAGCTTGCCGACGGGCAGCGCCATGTTGATGAAGTCGAGCGGGACGTTGATGAAGTCGATCTCGCCATTGAGGAAGGCGAGCCAGCGCGGCTGCGACTCCTCGACGATCGAGACCTCGACGCGGTCGAGCTGCGGGATGCGCTTGCCCTTCATCTCGGCGTAGAGCGCTTTCGAGATCGGGTCGTCCGCCGGCTCGGATTCAAAATGCGTCTCGCGGAAATCGGGGTTCCTCACCAGCACGATGCGCGACGACCGCTTCCACTCGGCGAGCCTGAAGGCGCCGGTGCCCACCGGGTGGGCGCCGATGTCGTTGCCGTATTTCTCGACTACTTCGCGCGCCTGCGCGCCGATGTTCTGCATCGCGAGGATGTAGAGGAAGTTGAAGTCGGGCTTGGCGAGGCGGATGCGCAGCGTATAGCGATCCACCACCTCGATGCCGGGAAGCTTCACGTCGTAGTCGAACTTGCCGTCCTTCTTCGCTTTCGCGATCGCCTCCTCGATGCCCGCAACGCGCCCCTCGATCAGCCACAGGTTGGGCGACGAGACTTTCGGGTCCATGAGGCGCTTGAACGCGAAGTCGTAGTCCGCGGCGGTGAGCTCGCGGCGCTTGCCCTCGAACGCGGGATCGTCGGTGAAGTAGATGCCCTTGCGGATGCGCAGGGTGTAGGTCTTGCCGCCGTCGGTGATCTCGGGCATCGCCTCGAGCGTCTGCGGCTTCAACTTCGCGGGGCGCGCGAGGAAGTCGTAGGTGAGCGGAGACTCGAAAATCTCTTCGATGATGTTGTTCGAGTAAAGGTCCGAGGTGAAGGCGGGATCGAAGTTCGTCTCCGCGATCAGATAGGCCACGCGCAGCACCTTCTGCTGCGCGACAGCCGCCTCCGTGGCGAAGACAAGCGCGGCAACGGCGATGGCGGCGCAAACCGCGCGCCTCATCGGGCAGCCACCTTCGCCTGGTCGATGTCGATGAACTTCCAGTAGCCGCGCATCACCGGGTGGCGCACGTAGCCCACCAGCCACGGGTGCATGAGGTCGTTGTGGTAGCGGTGCACGCCCAGGCGCCACGGCGTGTAGACGAGGAAGAGGCGGTTCATCTCGCGGTAGATGGCGTTTCTCTCGGGGCCGTCGGGAAGGCGCTTGGCCTGCACGTAGAGCCTGTCGAACTCCGGAAGGCTGAAGCGCGCATGGTTGGCCTGGCCGGCGTTGGGGCCGTAGAGCATGACGAAAAACTGGTCGGCGTCGGGCACTGCGGCGCTCCAGCCCAGGCCCCACATCTGCAGCTTGCCCGCCTTCGACATCTTGAGGAGATCGGGCCATTTCTCGCGACGGAAAGTCATGCGGATGCCGATGTGGTCCATGTTCTTCTTCCACAGCTCCACCAACGGCTGGCTCGTGCCGCCCGGTGCCGCGGCGTACTCGATGGTGAGGGGCTTGCACGCGTCCCCCGGGTCCTTCCTCGGCAGGTCACGAATGCCGTCGCCGTCGCAGTCCACATAGCCGTACATGTCGAGGAGCGCCTTCGCCTTCGACGGGCTGTACTCGGTGAGGCTCGAGCGGAAGTCGGGGTCGTAGCCCGCGGCCCCCGGCCCGATCGGGGACTGCGCCGGAATCGCCTGGTTCTTGCGCGGGATGGCGATTTCCTCCTCGACGTTGTTGCCGAGGGCGATGGCGCGGCGCAACGCGATCTTTTCCGGCGAATAGCCGCCCACCACCGGATCCTGCATCGCGAAGTACGAGTAGGTGAGCTCCATGCCGGCGGTGCGCTCGAGACCCACGCCCCTCTTCGCGAGGTTGGGCGCGACCTTGCCATAGGGGACCGCGATGTTGGCGAACTCGTCGGGCAAGCGCTCGAGCAGATCGTGCTCGCCGTTCAGGAACGCGAGCCAGCGCGGCTGTGGCTCCTCGATGATGTAGACCTCGACGCGGTCCACCATCGGCAGGCGCCGGCCCTTGAGGGCGGCGAGAATCTCCTGGCCGCGCTTGTCGTCGGAGGCAGGGGTGGCGTCGTAGAAATCTTCCCGGTAAGCCGGGTTCTTCTCCAGGACGATCTTGGAGGAGCGCTTCCAGAACGCGAGGCGGAAGGGACCGCTGCCCACCGGGTGCTCGAAGGTCTTGTCGCCGTAGGTTTCGGCCACCTCGCGCGCCACCGCGCAGGTAAGGTTGCAGTAGGCGAGGTAATAAAGAAAGTTGTAGTTGGGCTGCTTGAGGCGCACCTGCCACGTGAAGCCGTCCAGGGCGCGCAGCCCCTCCACCTCGCGGTCGTAGTCGAACTTGTTCGCCTTGCGCGCTTTCGCGAGCGCCTCGTCGCTGCCGACGATCACGCCCTCGATCTCCGAGAGCAGCGGCGAGGCGTTCCTCGGGTCCATGATCCGCTTCATGGAGTAGACGTAGTCGTGCGCGGTGAGCTCTCGCTTCTGGCCGTTGAACGCGGGATCGTTGTCGAAGTAGATCCCGGGCTTG
>JANLXC010000073.1:0-1987 GCA_031364925.1 Burkholderiales bacterium
CGGCGGGCGGATGTCGCCGAAGCGAGGCACGAAGATGCCGGTCTTGCGATCCTGCAGGTAGTTCTCGAGCGTGCGCTTGACCATCGCGAAGGCGAGCTGGTCCCAGGGGATCTCGTCTTCGGTGACGAGCTTCACCTCGAGGCTCTCGCTGCCGGCGGAGAAGTCGAGGTCGAGGAGCTTGGCGCGGAACATCATGTAGACCTGGCTGATGTGCGGGATCGAGTAGACGGTGTAGAGGTCCTCGATCTCGACGCGCGCGTTGGCTTCCTCGAGCGCTTCGCGCGCCGCGCCTTCGGAGGCCGACTCGCCGTTCTCCATGAAGCCCGCGGGCAGCGTCCACAGCCCGTAGCGCGGCTCGATGGCGCGCTTGCAGATGAGGATGCGGTCCCCATGCGCGGGCAGGCAGCCGACCACGACCTTCGGATTCTCGTAGTGGATCACGCCGCACGCATCGCACACGGCGCGCGTGAACGTATCGCCGTCGGGGACGCGATGCACGACCGTCGAGCCGCAGGAATTACAGAATTTGATCAAGGACTTGGGCGATGTCATCTGAAACGCGCCGGGGCCCTCCCGACGGCTGCGCCATGGTAACATAACCTACTGAAAATTCACGATAAATCCTCAATCAGCGGCCGCCACTCGCGCACCATGGCCGTGCCATTCCGAGGCGTATCCATACGATGATTTCCCGGCTACTCGCAGTCCTCGCGTTCGCATCGCCGTTGTTCGCCGCGGCCCAGGTCATGGAGATGCCTTCGCGTGCGCTCGAAGGCAGCATCGCAACGCCCGCGACATTCCGCGCACCCGCATTTGTGCCGGTGGATCTCGTCGCCTTGCGCGCCGCGCAACACCAGAAGTCGGCGAGCGCGGCCAACGAAACGCCCGGCGCGCCGCTTCGCATCGGCGACGTTCGCGCGTTGACCAAGGCTGCACAGGTCGCGACCTGGACGCGCGTCCCCGGCGGCTACGTCGCGAAATTCCGCACGTCATCGGAATCCGCCCTTGGCATTCGCACCCAGCTCGTCCTCGGCACAGGGCCCGGCTCCTTCGAAGTGCGCGTGCAAGGCGGCGATCGGGGCCGCATCGAATCGATGACACTCGACCCGGCGCTCGGCAACGAGCAGTGGACGCCGTGGACCGAAGGCGATGCGCAAGTCGTCGAATTGTTCAGCGCGGTGGTGGAGCCGTCCGCCGGTGCGGTGAGCGTGGGCGCGGTGCTTCACTTCACCGATTCGCCGTTCGTTACCAAGGCCGCCGCGGGCACCTGCACCGTCCCGACGATGTGCGGCACCAACGACGCGCTTCTCGACGCCGCGATCCTCGAGCGCAAGAAGTCGATCGCCAAGCTCACCTTCATCGAGAATGGCGGCGGGTTCCTCTGCACCGGCACGCTGCTCAACACCGAGCGCTTCCCCGCGCCGTTCGTCATCACCGCGAACCACTGCATCAACAACGCGGCGGCGGCGGGCACGCTCTCGACCTTCTGGTTCTACGAGAGCACGGCGTGCGACCTGGGCGTGGTGAATCCGTCGTTCGTGCAAGTCTCCGGCGGCTCGCAGATCACTTTCGCGAACTACAACGTCGACTCCACGCTTCTGCGCATGAACGGCACGCCCCCCGTGGGCGCGGTGTACTCGGCATGGAACCGCGCCGCAGTGGCCAACGGCGCCGCGTTCGTAAGCCTCAGCCATCCCAAGGGGGACACGGCGCGCCTCGCGCTCGGCACCCTGTCCCAGCAGTACCGCATCGACGGGCGCCCGATCGACATGTACGGCGTGCGCTTCACTCGCGGCATCATCCAGGGCGGCTCGAGTGGTTCGGGGCTCTTCACGCTCGCAAACGGCAGCCTGCAGCTGCGCGGCGTGCTCTCCGGCACCACCATCCGCCACGCCGGCGGCATGAGCTGCACCAACCTCGACGAGGAGGCGCTCTACGGCCGCTTCGACATGTTCGAGCCGGAGATCGACCAGTACATCCGCAACGC
>JANLXC010000083.1:0-16252 GCA_031364925.1 Burkholderiales bacterium
AGGTCTTCCATGAAGCGCGCCACCTCGATGCGCTTCTCATAGGGAATATCGGAGCGCGCGGTGAGCACCTCCGACAACCGGCCGGCCGTCGCAGGATTGTGATCCTCGCCGGGCCCGGGCAGCGCCACGATCATGCCGCCCGACACGTGATGGGCCAACCGATGCATGTCGTAGATCTGCGTCGCCAACAACAGCTTCCCGATGTTCGAAAACACCGGGTCCGGCGTCACCATCCCCGCGTCGCTCTCCTCGCAATACACCGAGGCCGCCACACCGCACGCGTAGAAGCCCTCGGTGATCTTGATCAAGTCGATCATCGCCTCTCGAAGGTTGGACGCCTCGTCGAGATTGATGCCATTCGCCTCGGTGACGAGCGCACCGGCGCCAATCAGCAAATCGCCGAAGCCAGCGCGAGCAGCGATGCAGGTGTGGCGATGCTGCGACGTGTAGTTGTAGACGATGGAGGCCGCGTGTTGCCACTCGCCGGCGAGGAAGACGCGATCCCACGGCACGAAGACCTTATCGAAGAGGCACACGGCCGTCGATTGGCCGTACTTGTTGCTGAAGCTCGCCTTCGCCTCGCCCGGCCGTCCCGCGGGGCGCGCGACCATCGTCAAGCCCTCGGCATCGACCGGCACCGCGCAGCACACTGCGAACGCCTTGTCGTCCTCGGTCATGTTGCGCCCCGGCATCACCAGCAGCTCGTGCACGTACGGCGCCGAGGTCACGATCGCCTTGGTGCCGGAGATCACGATGCCGTCCGCGCGCCGCTCGACGATGTGCACGTAGGTGTCGGGGTTGGGCTGCTGCGAGGGGCGAAGCGACCGGTCGCCCTTGGCGTCGGTCATCGCGACGGCGAGCGTGAGGTCGTTGTCGTAGACGTGCTGGAGGTACGCGCCGATGCGCGCGTGGTACTCGGTGCCCTCCTCCGCGTCGCTCCTGTGCGTGCCGTGGAAGATCCCGCTCAGCGCATCGCCTCCCAGATACCGTTGCGCGCAGCCGGTCTCCTGGCAGACGAGGCGCACGGCTTCGAGCTTGTTCAGGAGATCGGCGCTCGAACGCGGGATGGCGAGCATGCGGTTGACCGGGCCGTCGAACCCCGGAGCGGTGGTGCGCATCAACGCCTGGGAAGATTCCCGCAGCGCGAAGTCGTAAGTCACGCCGATGCCGTTGATGCCGGGCGCGAGCGAGGGATCGTCGGCAACCGATTCGATCTTGCGGCCATCCACGTAGACGGTCGGCTTGTAGCTGCGAAGTGACTCGCGATAGTCGGCGGCGGACATCAGCATTGGGGGGCTCCCGCGCAAAAAGCGAAACTTACTATACAGCGCGGCCCCAAATCCATTCGCCGACTTCCTGCGTATGCACGTCAGGACAAGCTGTTTTTTCGACACGTAAATCTTACCGAGGAGCTCCAATGAACAAGCTGCATTCGATCCTTTTCGCAACCGCCCTGGCCGGCGCCGCCGCCTCGACCATGGCCGCGGACATGAACATGGACATGAAGATGATGGATACCAACAACGACGGCATGATCTCGAAGCAGGAGTACATGAAGCATCACGAAGCGATGTGGGCCAAGATGAAGAAGGGCAAGGGCGGCATGGTCGACATGAAGGACATGGGGATGATGCACGACGGCATGATGAAGTCCGACGGCATGATGAAGTCCGACGGCATGATGAAGTCCGACGGCATGATGAAGGGCGACAGCAAGATGAAGGGCGACAGCAGGATGAAGGGCGATCAGGCGGCCGACACGATGAAGAAGGACTCGATGGGGGGCGGCAAATAGCCCGGGAAGAACACTTTTTGTAAAGGTTTCGGGGGGAGGCAGACTAGTCGCCGCAACCCCGGAGAAACCCATGTCGCGAAGTTACCTCTACAAGCGCCACCGGCTGGCGGTTCGCGTCATGCACTGGATCAACGTGCTGGCCGCGACCATCCTGCTGATGAGCGGGCTGCAGATCTTCAACGCGCACCCCGCGCTCTACTGGGGAAAATCCTCCTACACCGGCAATCCCCCGCTCCTGGCGCTCACCGCGAAGGAGAACGCGGACGGCAAGGTGACCGGCATCACCCGCGCCTTCGGGCACGACTTCGACACCACCGGGGTGCTCGGAGCTTCGGCGAACGCCCAGGGCGAGATTGTCGCGCGCGGCTTCCCCTCGTGGATGACCATTCCCGATTCCCCCTGGCTTTCCATGGCGCGCGCATGGCATCTCTTCTTCGCGTGGCTGTTCGTGACGAACGGCGTGGCCTACGTCGCCTATTCGCTCCTGTCTCGCCACCTGGCGCGCGATCTCGCGCCCACGTCCAGGGACTGGCGCTCCATCGGCCAGTCGATCAAAGACCACCTGCGCTTTCGCCATCCCAGCGGCGAAGCGGCGAAGGAATACAACGTCCTGCAGAAGCTCGCCTACCTCTCGATCATCTTCGGGGTCCTGCCGCTCCTGATCCTGATGGGGCTGGCCATGTCTCCCTGGATGAACTCGTTCCTGCCCGGCTGGGTGGACCTCTTTGGCGGGCGCCAATCAGCGCGCACCCTTCACTTCGCCGCCGCGTGGATCCTGGTCGCCTTCGTGCTGGTCCACGTGTTCGAGGTGATCGTCACCGGGCTCGGGAACAACCTGCGCTCGATGATCACGGGAAAATATCGCGTCACCGAGGAGCCCCCCCATGCAGATTCCCAATAACCGGCGGCGGTTCATCCTGCGCGTCGCCGGCGGCGTCGGCGCGCTTTTCGCGGCCGGATGCCAGAAGCTTTCGACGACCGAATGGTTTCCCAAGGTGCTGGCCGTCGGCGAGACGTTGAGCAGCAGCGCCCAGCATCTCATCACCTCGCGCAAGTCCATGGCGCAGGAGTTTTCCGAGGCGGACCTGTCGCCCACCTTCCGCAGCAACGGCACATCGCTGCCGGACGACGCTCACTATCAAGGACTCGCAGCCAATAACTTCGTCGACTGGGCCTTGCAGATCGATGGCCTCGTCGAGAATCCGATGAAGCTCACCCTCGCCGAGCTGCGTGCCATGCCCAGCCGCACTCAGATCACGCGCCACGATTGCGTGGAAGGCTGGAGCGCCATCGGCAAGTGGAAGGGCGTGCCGCTGCACGAGGTGCTCGCGCTGGCAAAGCCGCAATCGCGTGCGCGCTACGTGGTGTTTCATTGCGCCGATCCGATGGAAGAGGACGGCAGCCACAAGTACTACGAAAGCGTCGACATGGAGGACGCGCGCCATCCACAGACCATCCTCGCCTACGAGATGAACGGCGCGGTGCTTCCGGTGGCCAACGGCGCTCCGATCCGCGTGCGCATCGAGCGCCAGCTTGGCTACAAGATGGCCAAGTACATCATGCGCATCGAGCTGGTGGAGAGCTTCGCGCATATCGGCGGCGGCAAGGGCGGCTACTGGGAGGACGAGGGTTACCAGTGGTACGCGGGGATATGATCCTGGTGCCAATACGGCGAACCCAGGAAGGGGAAAATAATGAACAACCACTATCTCGCAGCCGGGAGGCTGCTCCTTGCCATCGGCGGCACCATCGCCCTCTCATCACAAGCGGCAATACCCGACTCGAGCGGCGTCATCCACGCCTGCTACCAAGCGTCCAGTGGCGGCGTTCGCATCATCGACAACGCCGTGGCGTCGTGCAGGGGCTCGGAAGTCGCGATCCAATGGAGCGTGCAGGGTAACGTGGGGCCCCAGGGTGCGACGGGACCGGCGGGGCCGGCGGGACCCACAGGGCCAACCGGCGCGACGGGATCCACAGGACCTACCGGCTCAACGGGACCTATAGGAGCTACCGGACCTACGGGACCTACGGGACCCACGGGAGCTGCCGGACCTGCGGGACCCACGGGCGCCACCGGGGCACAGGGTCCCGAAGGCCCGCCCGGAGTGGCGCTTGCCTGGGCCCGCGTGCACGCCGACGGCACCATCGAGCAGGACAGCGGAAACATCACGGTAGCGAAGGTCAACGCCGGCACGTACTGCATCGGTGTCACTGGCGGCACGGTCAACTCGGTGGTCGCGACCATCGACTCGCGGCCGAATATGTCGGGCGCCGTGCAAGTGGGGATCTTCAACGCGAGCGGTTGTCCCGCTGGGGCGACCGATATCTTCGTCGTGACGCGCAGTAACGCCGCGGTCGGCGGATTGCCCGGCGAAGATCGCGCGTTCTACATTCTGGTGAACTGAGAAAACGAAACCGTGGGGTTGGGCGGGTCGGACGGACTGGTAGGATAGCCGCACCGCCCACCTCGAAAGATTCACGATGCGCATGCTTGCCGTTGTCTCGGCGCTTCTCGCCACGTCCGCGTTGGCCCAACCGCTCCCCAAGGGCGACCCGGTGCAGGCGGGATTCTCGAACGAAGGCCTCGCCCGCATCGACAGGTTCTTCGAGCGTGAAATCGGGAAGAATCGCCTCCCCGGCGCCATCGTCGCCATCGCGCGCGATGGCAAGCTCGTCTACTACAAGGCCTTCGGCTACCTCGACAAGGTCGCCGGCACGGCGATGCCGCTCGACGCCATCTTCAACCTCGCCTCCATGACCAAGCCTCTGACGGCGGTCGCGGGCCTCACGCTGAACGAAGAGGCCCGCTTGCCCCTCAAGGCGCCGCTCAGCGACTACTTTCCCGCGTTCAAGGAAATGAAGGTTGGCGTGGTGGGCGCGAACGTCGACGCGAAGGTGGAGTCCGCGAAGCCGATCTACATCCAGGACCTGATGCGTCACACCTCGGGCCTCACCTACGGCGGGCGTGGTGACAGCGCGGTGCACAAGCTCTACCCCGCGGGCTCCGCCCCGGCCGCGCTGCAGTACGACGGTGAGGCATTCATGGCCAAGATGGCCACCCTTCCCCTCCTCTACCAGCCGTCCACCACCTGGGACTACGGCTTTTCCATCGACGTCCTCGGGCTCGTGGTCGAGAAGGAGACCGGCCAGCGTCTCGGGCAGTACCTCAAGACCGCGGTGTGGGACAAGGTCGGCATGCCCGACACCACGTTCCAGGTGCCCGCGGACAAGAGGAAGCGCCTCGCGCGGCCGCTCGCCAACGATCCGATCACCGGCAAGTCGCAGCGCGTCGCGATCCTCGACGAAACGGCGAAGTTCGATTGCGGCGGCTCATGCGCCTTCTCCACTGTCGGCGACTACCTGCGCTTCGGCCAGATGCTGCTCGACGGCGGCGTCATCGACGGCCGGCGCGTGCTGAGCCCCAAGACGGTGGCGATGATGACCAGCGACCAGCTCGGGCCGAACATCAAGTCGCAGGTCGATGGCACCGAGCCGCAGCGCGGCGGCTACGGCTTCGGCTACGGAGTGGCGGTGCGCGTCAACGAAGGCCTCGCCGCGGTCCCGGGAAGCGTCGGCGACTACACGTGGAACGGCGCGAACGGCACCGCGTGGTGGAACGACCCGAAGGAGCGCCTGGTCGTGGTGTACGCCACGGCAGCGCCCGGCGAGATCCGCAAGTACTACCGCGAGCAGGTGGCGGCGCTGGTGTACGGCGCGATGACGCAGCTGCGGTCTCCCCCGCGCTGAGCCTCAGCCCGAGTTGCGCAGCCCCGCCGCGAGCCCGTTGATGGAAAGGTGGATGCCGTTCTGCACGCGCTCGTTTCCGCTGCCGGCGCGGTGCCGGCGCAGGAGCTCGAGCTGCAGGTGGTTCAGCGGATCGAGGTAGGGAAAGCGGTTGCGGATCGAGCGCGCGAGCGCCGGGTTGGAGGCCAGGAAAGTAGTGGCGCCCGAGATCTCGAAGAGAGCCTTCACCGTCGCCTCGAATTCGGCGTGGATGCGCCCGAAGATTCGCTCGGCGAGTGCCGCGTCGGCGAGGAGCTCCTTGTAGCGCGCCGCCACCGACATGTCCGCCTTGGCGAGCAGCATGTCGAGGTTGGAGAGCATCGCGCGGAAGAATGGCCACTCGCGCCACATGCGCTCGAGCAGCGCCTTGCCTTCGGCACCGTGCCGCGCGACGAAGGCGTTGGCGCCCGCTCCGAAACCGTACCATCCGGGCAGCATCACGCGGCACTGCGCCCATGAGAAGACCCAGGGAATCGCGCGCAGGTCCTCGATGGCGTCGGACTTCTTGCGCGCGGCGGGGCGCGAGCCGATGTTGAGCTCGCTGATCTCGCCGATCGGGGTGGTCGCGCGAAAGTACTCGACGAATCCGTCGGTCTCGTAGACCAGGTTGCGGTAGGCGGCCATCGCGTCGCGCGAAAGCTCTTCCATCGCGTCGTGGAAGCTCTCGTGGGCCGAATGCGGGGCCTTGTCGAGCGTCGAGCGCACTGTGGCCGCGAAGAGCGCTTCGAGGTTGCGCTGGCCGATCTCGCGGTTGGCGTACTTGCTCGCGATCACCTCGCCCTGCTCGGTGAGGCGAAGCTCGCCCTGCACGCTCCCCGGGGGTTGCGCGAGGATCGCGTCGTAGCTCGGTCCCCCGCCGCGACCGACGGTGCCGCCGCGCCCGTGGAAGAAGCGCAGCCGCACGCCGGCGTCGCGAAACACTTCCACCAGAGCCGTCTCCGCCTTGTACAGCTCCCAGTTGGAGGTGACGTAGCCGCCGTCCTTGTTGCTGTCGGAGTAGCCCAGCATCACTTCCTGCACCCCACCCAGCGACGCGATGAGGCCTCGCACCGCGTGGATCTCGAACCACGCGCGCATCGTCACGGGCGCGCGTTGCAGGTCGCCGATGGTCTCGAAGAGCGGCACGATCTGCAGGCGCGAGGTCGGCTTCGCGCCGGGAGTGACGAGGCCCACTTCCTTCAGCAGCACCGCGACCTCGAGGAGGTCGGAGACGTTGTCGGTCTTGGAGATCACGTATTGGCGGATCGCGTCCGGCCCGAGGCGCAGGTGCACCTCGGCGGCGGCTTCGAAGATGGCGAGCTCGCCTTGCGTGAGTTCGGAGTACTTCGCGAACCGGGAGCGCAGGGAGCGCGGCGACGCGAGCTCCGCGAGGAGCAGCTTGCGGCGCGTTTCTTCCGCGAGCGCGCCGTAGTCTTTCACCACGCCCGCGTCGCGCAGGAGCTCGGCGACGACGCTCTCGTGGATCTCGGAATTCTGGCGCAGGTCCACGCGCGCCAGATGCAGGCCGAAGGCACGCGCGGCGCCCCGCAATTGCCTGAGGCGCCCGTCGGCGAGGAGCGGGCTTCCTCCCGCGCGCAGGCTCGCATCGATCACGTCGAGATCGCGCTCGTACTCGCGCGCATCGGCGTACGGCTCGGCCTTGCCCACCGAGGCGCGATGCTGCAGCTTCAGACCCAGGGCAGACGCCGTCGCGTCGAGGCGCGCGTAGATGCCCGTCAGCGCGCGGCGGTAGGGCTCGTCGCGGCGATGCAGCGAGAGGTCCGGCGATTGCTCGGCCAGCGCCGCGAGCTCGGGCGTGATCTGCGTGAGCAGGCCCGAGAGCGGCAGCTCGGCGCCGAGCGCGTGCACCTGGACGAGGTAGTGGTCGAAGATCACCTCGCTCTGACGGCGGAAGGCGACCTCCAGCATCTCGGCGTTGACGAATGGATTGCCGTCGCGATCTCCGCCCACCCAGCTTCCCACCGAGATCAACGTCGGGAGTTGCGGACGGCTCCCCTCCCCCGGGAGCCCGGCGATCGAGTCCTCGACTTGGGCGATGAGGCGCGGCACGGCGTCGATGAAGGTGTAGTTGAAGTAGGCGAGCGCGTTCTCGATCTCGTCGCGCACGCCGAGCTTCACCGCGCGCAGCATGCGGGTCTGCCAGAGTGTCGCGATGAGGCGGCGCAGCTCCGTGGTCGCCGCTTCAAGGTCGCCCGGCAGCGCATCGGCCGAATCCATGCGCCCCAGCCATTCGGCGATCGCAAGCTGGCAGTCGAGGGTGCTCTTCCTCTGCACCTCGGTGGGATGGGCAGTGAGCACCGGATGAACGCGGATCGCGCCGAGGTTCTTTTCGGCTTCTTGCCGCGACACCCCAAGCTCGCGCGCATCGGCGAAAAGGCCGCGCACGGTGGACGGCAGGGGCGCTGCGCCTTCCCGTCTGTTATCCCGGTTGCGCCGGATGTGGTGGCGGTCCTCGGCGATGTTTGCAAGGAGCGAGAAGTAGCTGAACGCGCGCACCACCGCCACCGCCTGCTCGGGACTGAGGCCATCGAGGGTCGCCGAGAGGAGATCGCGGGAGGCGCGGTCCTCGAGGCGCCGGCTCGCCACCGCGAGCTGGCGGATCTTCTCGACCAGCTCGAAGGTGACGTCGCCCTCGTAGGCGCGGATAGTGTCGCCGAGGAGCCGCCCGAGGAGGCGGATGTCCTCGCCCAGCCGCGCGTCCTTGTCGTGGCGATCGTTCATCCGAAGATACTAACCCGCCGCCTGCCACGAGGAGGAACGCCCTCCCGTATGGCGCTTAGAACTGGTCTTTATCGACTTGGTACTTCGGATCGTAAGGGCCTGCAGGAAGGCCGCGACCCAACTGATAGACCGCCTGCGCGTTAGCCTGCCGCGCAAGAGGGATGTAGTTCGGCTTTGCCTTTTCAATCGCCGCAATGATGGCCTTTGCGATCAGGTCCGCAAGCGGGTTTCCGGAGTTGCTGCTTTGCGGCTGATAAACGATTTTCTGCTGACTCCCCCACAGGACTTCGCCGGTCGCACCGCTTCTGATCTCGTACTTGAGATCGACCGTAACGGTCGTGGTAATCAATGCGTATTGAGCATCCCACCGCTCGATCGATACATATAACACCGCATCGGCGCCAAACATCTTCGCAAGCTTGCGTGGATCGTTTGAATGAACCATATCCGCGTCTGCAAGGCCCTCCTCCTCCATCACGCGCTTCACCAGGTGGACCGGGAATACGTAGTAGCCGCGTTCCGCAAGCGGTCGTGAAATGGTAGACAAGAAATAGTCCGGTGCGTCCACATCGACGCTGCGATTCACCACGGGCACGACAAGCAGGGCTTTCGGATTTTCACCACGGAACTTTGTATAGTCGGCGCGCGGGGGCGGGGTGACGCATCCTGCCAGAAGCCCGAGAATCGAAATCCCAACGATGACCTTCAAATGGCGAATCATGATTGCGGCTTTCCGGCCCTTGCGGACTTTTTCTTCGGCGCCGCGTCGACCGACTTCAGCATTGCGTTCATCAGCACCGTTGATTCCGGCCAAGCCCGCTTTTCCTTTTCATAGTAGCTAACCGCCTCGGCGTACTTGCCTTGCTGCTGCAGCACGTGGCCGTATTCCGCAAAAATTCCAGGAGGAACTTTCTGCGATTTCTCCTCGGCCTGCTTTATCGTCCGGGCCAACTCCGCGGCGAAGTTCTCGACCTCCGATGGGGTCTTGTAGTACTGATAGAGCGCTGGTTCATACGTGCCCCAGTGATACTTGGTGACTGGACCAGCGCACGCGCCCAGCAGCAGTGCCAGCGACAGAATGGTAAGTTTGGCGATTGTTGTCATTGAGTTGCTCCTGCGCTAACGCTGACTACTCGCGATTCGCCCGTGGAGATGACGAATTTTTCCGCGTGGATCGCCCGATTGCCGATTCGAATTTCGACTTGGTGGGCGCCTTCCTCGACGTTGAGCACTTTCGTCACTCCGTCGAATTGTGCCGCGCGGCCCACCTCCAACCCGTCAAGGAAAAGCACTGCCGCCTCGGGCGCTCCCTTGATTGACAATGTCGGGCGAACCGAACCGGCCCGCACGGTCGTGTTGGGCAACGCACAGGCGGATAAAAGGAGCGCGAGGGCAACTACAGCAGCTGTACTTACTTTCATCAGTTCCTCGTGCCGGTTACGTAGAAGGCAGATTCAGCTCTCGGTTCACCCGACAGGACCTCGCAGATCGCTCCCTCGCTGGTCTCGTCGTCGCCGAATACGGAAATCACTCGGATCTTCGCCATCTCACGACCAGGAAGCATGATTGCAAATCCCGTCTGCGCGCTGGTTACCTTCTCGCCCTCGCGCATTATCAGAAGCGCGTCTCCCGGCTTCAATCCCTGGCGCGAACCACCGGAGATGTAAACAGTCTTGCCATCGACCTTAAGCACGTCGGTACGCCACGGCCGCTCTTCGAGCTTCGAGATCAAGGAGGTGAGCACGTCCGAGATCGCCGCGCCGATCGCGCGATCATTCAGTGTGCTGTCATAGTTCGCGCGACTGCCGTAGCCAGCCACTTCTCCTGCCTCGGTAGTAGCTTCGCCCGTCCCGGTCGCGGAAAAGAACACGAGACCCGTACGCGCGTCAGCAAGGCGGATTTCAACCTTCGCTCTGGCGGTCTGGACTTTAGTCGAACTGAGGAATCCGACCGTGCCCGTTGTGCCACGACCGAATTCCGTAACCGATCCAAGGACAAGTGCATCCACGCCGATCAGGTTTGCCTCCTTGAGCAGCCGCTGCTCCTCCTTGATCTTGTTCAAGTCTTGCCGCTCGAACACCAGGAATTTGTTGGAGCTTACGAGGCGTGAGCCCAACATGTCCGAAGCCTGCTTTCCGAGGGGATCGGAGCTTCCGTCAGTCTGAAAGGTTCGTCCGTAGCGTGTCTCGTTGCTAAATCGCCCAATGGCGACTTTTCGCTTCAGAACCTTTTCGACCGGAATCAGCGCCTGCCTTTGCGCTTGGGCCTGCTCGGTCCGAGTGGAAGGGGCTTCGACAATTTGCGGAGGAGGCGCCGGGGTGGCGCATCCGGAGAGGATCGTCGATACGAGAAGTAAGCCACCGACGCTGAACGCGAAAAGCGAACCCGTGGCGCGAATAGCACCCCTTTTCTTTGCCTCCATGGACCACCCCTTTTCTTCTTTTGGTTTTGGCTCCGCCAGTTATTCGGCGAATGCATTGTGATTTCGGAGGATCATATACCAACACGCATTTGCAAAGCCTTACGTTAGAGGGGCGGCCGTGCAGCAAGGGTGTAAGCGGGGTATAACGCGGCGCGTTATACCCCGCATGAGACCCCTCCCACGCCGCGCCCGCAAAACAATCGTCCACCCGGGAGTGATCCTGCGGCGCGACTATCTCGAAGGTTGCGGCATCAGCCAGACCGCGCTGGCCGTGATGATGGGTGTTCCACCGCGCCGCATCAATGAGATCGTCCATGGGTTGCGGGCCATCACTGCCGATACCGCCGTGAGGCTGGAGGCTTCGATCGGCCCTTCGGCGCGCTTCTGGATGGACTTGCAATCCGACTTCGACATCCAGCGTGCGCGGGCCGATGGCGCCGAGGATGGGGTGTGCTATCCCTCCTCTTACGGGTTCGGCCCGGATGTCTATATCGGCCGGCGACGATAGTCGATCTTGGGGCGCTGGCCCATTGGGCCTCTACTGTGCGCTGCCCCACATACGGCTCCCACCTTTACGCGTAACCTACCCTTGGTTTCACCGGGCATCAACGCCGCAGTCCGGAACGCAATAGTCGGAGGCACCCGAATGGTCGATGTAGCGGCACCGGCGCAGATGTCCGGCGAGGCGGCAAGCGTTCACACGCCCGCCGAGGCGACGGTGCTGAAGGCCGGCGCCCTGCAACGCGCGATCTTCAACAGCGCCAACTTCTCGAGCATCGCCACCGACGCCCGGGGCGTGATCCAGATCTTCAACGTCGGGGCCGAGCGCATGCTCGGATACACCGCCGCCGAAGTGATCAACCGCATCACCCCGGCCGACATCTCCGACCCGCACGAGGTGATCGCCCGCGCCCACGCCTTGAGCGCCGAGCTCGAGACCACCATCACGCCCGGCTTCGAAGCGCTGGTCTTCAAGGCCTCGCGCGGCATCGAGGACATCTACGAGCTCACCTACATCCGCAAGGACGGCAGCCGCTTTCCGGCCGTGGTGTCGGTGACCGCCTTGCGCGACGCGCAAGAAGCGATCATCGGCTACCTGCTGATCGGCACCGACAACACCGCGAGGAAGCTGGTGGAAGCCGAGCAGCAGAAGCTCGACCAGCGCCTGCGCGACCAGCAGTTCTACACGCGCTCGCTGATCGAATCGAACATCGACGCGCTGATGACGACCGATCCGGCCGGCATCATCACCGACGTGAACAAGCAGATGGAGATGCTCACCGGATGCACCCGCGACGAGCTGATCGGGGCGCCCTTCAAGAGCTGCTTCACCGATCCGGAACGCGCGCAAGCGGGCATCAAGCTGGTGCTCTCCCAGAAGAAGCTCACCGACTACGAGCTCACCGCATGCACCCGCGACGGCAAGCAGACCGTCGTCTCGTACAACGCGACCACATTTTATGACCGTGGCCGCACCCTGCAGGGTGTCTTCGCCTCCGCGCGGGATGTGACCGAGCAGAAACGGGTGGAGGCGGAGCTGCAGGCGGCCAAGGCCATGGCCGAGAGCTCCAACAAGACCAAGTCGGATTTCCTCGCGAGCATGAGCCACGAGATCCGCACGCCGATGAACGCCATCATCGGCATCGCGCACCTGCTCTCCCAGACGCCGCTGTCGCCCGTCCAGGACAAGTACGTGCAGATCTTCCGCCGCGCCGGCGATAACCTGCTGCACCTCGTGAACGACATCCTCGACCTGTCGAAGGTCGAGGCCGCGCAGCTCGACCTGGAGCGCACGCCCTTCTCGTTGCGGGACCTCCTGGGCATCGTCACCGAGATGGTGGCCGAGCGCGCCGAGGATAAGGGGCTGTCGCTGGTGATAGAGGTCGCGCCGGAAGTGCCCTCGCACCTGGTCGGCGATCCGGGTCGCCTGCGGCAGGTCCTCATCAATCTCCTCGGCAACGCGATCAAGTTCACCGAGGAGGGCGAGGTGAGCCTGCGCGTCGGCCCGGACAAGGCATCCTCGGTGCCCGGCATGTTGCTGTTCACCGTCGCCGATACCGGCATCGGCATCCCCGCGGAAAAGCAGGCGACGGTATTCGAACGCTTCACGCAGGCCGACTCCTCCATCACGCGCAACTATGGCGGCACGGGGCTCGGGCTCACGATCTCGAAAAGCCTGGTCGAGCTCATGGGTGGACGCATCTGGGTCGAAAGCTCGGTCGGCAAGGGCAGCGCGTTTGCCTTCGCCATGCAGCTGGAAGTCTGGGCGGGGCCTACGCCCGCGGCGCTCGCGCCCGCGGACAGCGAGCCGGAAATGCCGATGCAGGAGCTGCGCATCCTCCTCGTGGAAGATTCCGCCGACAACCGCACGATCACCATGGCGTATCTCGAGAACACGCCCTACGTGGTCGACGTTGCCGAGAACGGCGCGATCGCCTGCGAAAAGTTCGCGTCCGGAACCTACGACGTGGTCCTGATGGACCGGCAGATGCCGATCATGGACGGCCTCACCGCCACCCGCGCGATCCGCAAGTGGGAGCTCGTGAATCACCGCGCGCCCACGCCGATCATCGCGCTCACCGCCGCCGCCCTGAAGGGCGACCGCGAGAAGTGCGTCGCCGCGGGCTGCACCGCGTTCCTGACCAAGCCCATCAAGCAGGACGTCCTGCTGCAGGCCATCAAGGATCGCTGGCTCGCACCCCCGGAGTTCACCAAGGACGAGGGCAGCGCGCGCAGGGACACTTTCGTAATCCGCGCGAACCCGAGATTCGCCGACCTCATCCCCGGCTTCCTGCAGAACCGCAAGCAGGATGTCCTGGTGATGGGAGAAGCGCTGCAACGGGGCGATTTCCAGACCGTCGCGCGGCTCGCACACGACATGAAAGGCGTCGGCGCGTCCTACGGCTTCGAGACCATCAGCGATATCGGAGTCGCCCTCGAGCAGACCGCCGGGGCTTCCGATGTCGGTACGTCACGCATGTGGGTCGCGGAGCTGTCGCGGTACCTCGAAGGGGTCGAGGTCGTCGCGCAGTAGCGGCCGCACAACGCTTGCCCTACGCCGCGTGCCCGACCGAGCGGTGGAGCGTCTCGAGCTCGTCAGCCTCCAGCTGCGGCCCGTCGAGCGTGCAGCGCGCATCCTGCGTCTCGGAAGTCTTGAAGCGGGCGATCACCGGCTTCAGCTCTTCCTTGACGTGCTTGTCGCTATAGCCGTTGAAGAGGTGCCCCAATAGCCCACGCTTGAGGTCGCTCGTCCCCATCGCCCAGTCCGCGACCGGGAACGTGAGGTTCATATTGCAGTGCATCATGATCCCCATGTTGTGGTGCGCGGCGTGGTGGCGGCGGATGGTGTTCACGAACGGCATGTTGCGCACGAACCAGTTCTCCGGCACGTGGCAGCAGAAGTGGAAGGTCTCGTAGACCATGTAGTGGCCGATCATGGTCATGAAGACCACGTAGCCCGCGTTCGCATTGATGAGCTGTCCCGCGATCCAGCCGAGGGCCCCGCCGAAAACCGCGAGAACGATCAGCACGCGCCACGGGAAGAACACGATGCGGAACTCCTTCACCGTGTTGATGGTGGGATCGTTGTCGGTGAAGTACTGGTGGTGCTGGCGCGTGTGGCGATCGTAGATCGAGCGCACCGCGAACACGTCGCGCAGCCGGTGCATCACGAACTTGTGCATGCCCCACTCGACGAAGTTGCCGCCGATCGCCACCGGGATGATGAGAAGCCACTCCCACGTGGCGTCCCGCATGTGGGTGACGCACCACCAGATCGCGGTGATGCCGGCCGCGTACATGACCGCGATGTGGAAAAGCCCGTTGTAGTACGGGCTGATCTCGGAGACATATTTCTCGCGGAACTTGCGCTGGCGCTCGGTCATCATTTGCTGATATATTAACTGTAGATCACGATAAAGTCAAACATGTCCTCACTCCCTGCCCGCAAGAAACGCACGATCCAGGAGATCCGCGACTCCAAGCACACCGGCGAGAAGATGGTCTACATGTCGGTGCCTGAGTACACCGCGGCGCGCTGGGCGGAGATGGCCGGAGTCGACGTCGCGGTGGTGGGCGACAGCCTCGCGATGATCGCGCACGGCCACGCCAATACGATCCCCGCCACCATGGACATGATGGTGATGCACGCGCAGGCCATCCGACGCGGCGCTACCAATACCTTCGTCCTGGGCTGCATGCCCTACCAGAGCTACAACACCGTCGATCGCGCGCTGGTGAACGCCACGCGCTTCATGCAGGAGGCCGGCAGCGACGCTGTGAAGCCGCAGGGCGGCAAATCACAGGCGCACATCCTCAAGGCGCTGGTCGATGCGGGCATTCCGACGGCGTCCCACATCGGCCTCACGCCGCACACCGTCGCGATGTTCGGCGGCTTCCGGATCCAGGGCAAGACCGCAGACACCGCGATGAAGATCCTCGAGGACGCGTTCGCGATCCAGGACGCGGGCTGCTTCATGATCGAGTTCGAGGCGGTGCCGGCGAAGATCGCGGCGCTGATCTCCCAGCAAGTCGAAATCCCCACCATCGGCATCGGCGCGGGCGTGGGCACCGACGGGCAGATCCTCCTCTGCCACGATCTCCTCGGCGTCTTCACCGACTTCAAGCCCAAGTTCACCAAGCGCTTCTCCAACCTCACCGAAGTCGCGGTGAAGGGCATCACGCAGTACATCGACGAGGTGAAGGCCGGCACCTTCCCCGACGACGACCACAGCTACGGCGTCGACGAAAAGGAATACGAGAAGTTCGCGTCGATGGTCGAGAAGCGCAAGCACCAGTGAACAAGCGTGCCAGCGTTCCCCAGGCGCCGGCGCAAAGCCTGACCGAGCTTGCCTACGCGCACTTGGAGGAGCTCATCGTCACCTTGAAGCTCGAGCCCGGGCGCGTCGTCTCCGAAGGCGAGCTTTCCGAGCTGACCGGCATCGGCCGCACGCCGATCCGCGAGGCCCTGCAGCGGCTCGCCCGCGAGAACCTGGTGTCGATCCTGCCCCGGCGCGGCATCATCGTCACCGCGATCAACGTCGGCAACCAGCTGCGCCTGCTCGAAGCGCGCCGCGAGCTGGAGCGCCTGATCGCGAAGAGCGCCGCGCGCCGCGCCACGGACGCCCAGCGCGAGCGCTTCCGCGAGCTAGTGCGCAATTTCGAGAAGTCCGCCAAGGCCAACGACGACGTCGCCTTCATGCGCACCGATCGGGAGTTCAATACGCTCTGCTCGGCGGCCGCGCACAACGAGTTCGCCGCCGGCGCGATGAGCCTGATGCATTCGCTCTCGCGGCGTTTCTGGTACATCCACTACAAGCAGGCCGCGGACATGCCGGCAACCGCGAAGCTCCACGGCGACATCGCGCGCGCCATTGCGGACGGCGATGAGGGGCGCGCGGCGAAGGCGAGCGACAAGCTCCTCGACGCCATCGAGAAATTTACCCGGGACACCGTCGCGAGCGACGTTTAGACTTGCAGCACAACAACGAGAAGGAGGAGAAACATATGACTACGAGCCGCAGGAAGGTCCT
>JANLXC010000099.1:0-9921 GCA_031364925.1 Burkholderiales bacterium
GCCGAGGTGATCCTCGTCGCCGAGGATGTCGGTGAGCACCGCGAAGCGCCCGCCGTCCTTGATGAGCCCCATCGCGATGCCCGCGACGTGGCCCTTCAGCGGCACGCCCGCGTCCATCAGCGAGAGGCAGCCGCCGCACACGGACGCCATCGACGAGGATCCGTTGGACTCGGTGATCTCGGAGACCACGCGCAAGGTGTAGCCGAACTCCTCCTTCGAGGGCAGCACCGCCAGGAGGGCGCGCTTGGCGAGGCGGCCATGGCCGATCTCACGGCGCTTGGGCGAGCCCACGCGGCCGGTCTCGCCGGTCGAGAACGGCGGGAAGTTGTAATGCATCATGAAGCGCTCGGTGTATTCGCCCTGGAGCGCGTCGATGCGTTGCTCGTCCTGGCCCGTGCCGAGCGTCGTGGTGACGATCGCCTGGGTTTCGCCGCGCGTGAAGAGCACGCTGCCGTGCACGCGAGGCAGGATGGTCGGCCGGATCGAGATCGGGCGCACGGTGCGCGTGTTGCGCCCGTCGATGCGCGGCTCGCCGGCCAGGATCTGGCCGCGCACGATCTTGGCTTCCATTTCCTTGAGGATGCCGCGCGCGACGTTGGAATCGGCCGGGACTTCGGCATTGGCCACGCACTGGTCGAGCACGCGGCGCTTGATCTCTTCGAGCTTGTCCTGGCGCAGCGACTTCGACTTCATGCGATAGGCATCTCCCAGGTCGTTCTCGGCGATGGCGCGGATCTTCTCCACCAGCGTCGCATCGGAATCCTTCGCTTCCCAATCCCAGTCGTCCTTGCCGCCTTCATCGGCGAGCTCGAGGATGGCGTTGATCGCCGCCTGCATCTGCTCGTGGCCGAACATCACGGCGCCAAGCATCACATCCTCGGAAAGCTCGTTGGCTTCCGACTCGACCATCAGCACCGCGCTCTCGGTGCCCGCCACCACCAGGTTCAGCTTGGAAGTCTCGAGCTCGGTCTTGGTGGGGTTGAGGATGTACTGCCCGTCGATGTAGCCCACGCGCGCGGCGCCGATCGGGCCCTCGAAGGGCAGTCCCGACAGGGTCACGGCGGCGGACGCGCCGATCATCGCCGGAATGTCGGAATCGATCTCCGGGTTGATCGAGAGCACCGTCGCGATCACCTGGACTTCGTTGTAGAAGCCGTGCGGGAAGAGCGGGCGCAACGGGCGGTCGATGAGGCGGGAAGTGAGGATCTCCTTCTCGGAAGGACGGCCCTCGCGCTTGAAGAAGCCGCCGGGAATGCGGCCGGCGGCGTAGGTCTTCTCCTGGTAATCCACGGTGAGCGGGAAGAAATCCTGGCCCGCCTTCACGTCCTTGCGTCCCACGCACGTCACCAGGACCACGGTGTCGTCCATGGTCACGAGCACGGCGCCGTCGGCCTGGCGGGCGATCTCGCCCGTCTCGAGTGTCACCTGGTGGTTCCCGAAGGAGAATGTCTTCTTGATCGATTTCACGATGTCATCCTGTTCTGGGCAATGCGCTCGCCCGGAGATTACGCGGTGCGCGACCGCGAGGGGTGGTGTCGAGGGAGACCGGAGCAAAAAACCCCGCGTGCGCTCGAGTGAGCCGCTCCGCGGGGCTTGGGTGCTGGTCCCGTGTCCTTACTTGCGCAGGCCGAGACGCTCGATGAGCGAACGATAGCTGTCGATGTTGCTGCGCTTGAGGTACGCGAGGAGGCTCCTGCGGTTGCTGACCATGGTCAGCAGGCCGCGGCGCGAATGGAAATCCTTGACGTGCTTCTTGAAGTGACCGGTGAGCATGTTGATGCGCTCGGTGAGGATCGCGACCTGGACTTCGGGCGAACCGCAGTCGGTGGCAGAGCGCTGGTACTGGGAAAGAATGCGCGCCTTGTGTTCGGTGGTAACGGCCATGGGGAAAATCTCCGTGAACTCGAATAGCTCTTAACGAATTTTTGTCGTCTCGATTGAGCCTGCTATTTTAGCCTGTAACGGGGGACAAACTCAAGCAAAAACAGGGGCCTTGGTGTCCGCAGGCGACATGAGCCGCAGCGCCACGATGCGCCCGGCCTCGGCGCGCCGGGCGACCCCCAGGAATCGGCCCCCGGGAGCGAAGATCGCCACTTCCGCGCCGCTCTCGCCGCCCTCGCGAACGAATACGCGGCCGTGGCCGAAATGGTCGGCCTCATCGGCGGTGGCGTCCAGGCGCGACAGCGCACCCACTAACGCTTCGGGCGGGAGGAGGCGCTCACGCGCCCGCGCCGGACCTTCCGCGTCAAGAGTCTCGAAGGTCACGGCCTGGCCGAGGACGAATCCCCCTACCGCGGTCCGGCGTAGGCCCACCAAGTGCGCTCCGCAGCCCAGCTTCAGGCCGATGTCCTGGGCGAGCGTGCGGATGTAGGTGCCCTTGGAGCAGGCCACGGAAATGCTGAGGTCGGCGCCATCGATCGCATTGCGCTCGAGGGATTCGATCTCGACTTGCCGGGTGGGGCGCTCTACTTCTTCGCCGGCTCGAGCGTAGTCGTAAAGGCGCCTCCCAGCCACATGGACCGCCGAATGCATGGGCGGGATCTGGATCTGTACGCCCAGGAAAGTGCGCAGAACTTCGTCGATCTTCTTCGAATCAACCTCGACTGGTCGTCTTTGGCTTACTTCGCTTTCAGTGTCCCCGGTAGGAGTCTCTTCGCCGAGGCGTAGAACTGCCTGGTACGCCTTGCGCGAGTCAATGAGGAACCGGGAAAACTTGGTGGCCTCGCCGAATACCAACGGGAGGAGACCGGTCGCGAACGGGTCGAGCGTGCCGGTGTGCCCGCCTTTCAGCGAGCCGAGAAGCCGCTTGGCCCTGGCGAGCGCGCGGGTGGACGTGATGCCGGCGGGCTTGTCGAGCAGGAGAACGCCGTCGGGGCCGGAGCGATCGCCCGCCCCCGAATGACTTTGTCGGGGGACCACTAGCGAGTGGACCGTCCCCGGCTGCGCGGAGCCGGCTTCACCGCCTCGTCGATGAGACGCGAGAGTCGCGCGCCGCGTTCGACGGACACGTCATGCTCGAAGTGAAGCTCGGGGACGGAGCGCGTGCTCAGCCGGTGCGCGAGCTCGGTGCGTAGGAAACCCGATGCGCGGCGAAGCCCCTCGAGCGCCGTCTCCGCCGCCGAATCGGCGCCGAAGGCGGTGAAAAAGACCTTGGCGTGCGCTTGGTCGCGCGTAACCTCGATGCCGGTGATGGTCACCATGCCGATGCGCGGGTCGCGCAGCTCCAGGCGGATGACCTCCGCCAGCTCGCGCTGGATCTGGTCGGCGATGCGGGCCCGGCGGGGTGCGGTCATTACGCGAGGCTGCGCGCGACCTCTACCACCTCGAACACCTCGAGCTGGTCGCCCACCTGCACGTCGTTGTAGCCCTTGATGCCCAGGCCGCACTCGAACCCGCCCTTCACTTCGCGCACGTCTTCCTTGAAGCGCTTCAGCGAGTCGAGCTCCCCGGTGTGCACCACGACGCCGCCGCGAATGAGCCGGATCGACGAGCCGCGCCGCACGATGCCGTCGGTCACCATGCAGCCGGCGACCGTGCCGACCTTGGAGATCTTGAACACGTTGCGCACTTCGACGTTGCCGACCACTGCTTCCTTCTTCTCCGGCGTGAGCATGCCGTTGAGGGCGAGCTTCACGTCGTCGACCGCTTCGTAGATGATGGTGTAGTAACGGATGTCCACGCCGGAATTTTCGGCGAGCTTGCGCGCCGCGGCGTCGGCCCGGGTGTTGAATCCGATCACGACCGCCTTGGAGGCGAGCGCGAGATTGATGTCGGACTCGGTGATGCCGCCCACGCCGGTGTGGACGATGTTCACCTTCACTTCCTCGGTGGACAGCTTGCCCAGCGCGTGGGCGAGCCCCTCGTACGAACCCTGGGCGTCGGCCTTGATGATGAGCGTGAGGTTTTTCGCGCCTTCGGCGAGCTGGTCGAAGGCGTTCTCGAGCTTGACCGCCTGCTGCTTGGCGAGCTTCACGTCGCGGAACTTGCCCTGGCGGAAGAGCGCGATCTCGCGCGCCTTGCGCTCGTCGGTGAGCACGATCACGTCGTCGCCGGCGCGCGCCACGTCCTGCAGGCCCTGGATCTCGACGGGAATCGCCGGCCCGGCTTCGTTGATGGCCTTGCCGTTCTCGTCGTTCATCGCGCGCACTCGCCCGAACACCGCGCCGGCAAGGACGACGTCGCCCTTCTTGAGCGTTCCCGACTTGATGAGGAGCGTGGCCACCGGCCCGCGTCCCTTGTCGAGGCGCGACTCGATCACCACGCCCTTGGCGGGCGCGTTGACGGGGGCCTTCAGCTCGAGCACTTCCGACTGGAGCTGGATCGCCTCGAGGAGCTTGTCGATGCCCTGCCCGGTCTTGGCCGAGACTTCCACGAACTGCACCTCGCCGCCGAATTCCTCGGCGACGACTTCGTGCGTGAGGAGCTCCTGCTTCACGCGCTGCGGATTGGCTTCCGGCTTGTCGACCTTGTTGACCGCGACCACGACCGGGACCTTGGCCGCCTTGGCGTGGTTGACCGCCTCGATGGTCTGCGGCATGACGCCGTCGTCGGCCGCGACCACCAGCACCACGATGTCGGTGATGAGGCTGCCGCGCGCGCGCATCGCCGTGAACGCCTCGTGGCCCGGAGTGTCGAGGAACGTGATCACGCCACGTGCGGTCTCCACGTGGTATGCGCCGATGTGCTGCGTGATGCCGCCGGCCTCGCCCACCGCGACGCGCGCCTTGCGGATCGCGTCGAGGAGCGACGTCTTGCCGTGGTCGACGTGACCCATCACGGTCACCACGGGCGGGCGCGTCTCGTAATTGGACTCGTCGTTGGCGGCGCTCTCGGCGAGGAACGACTCGGGGTCGTCGAGCTTGGCGGGCTTGGCCTGGTGGCCCATCTCCTGGACGACGATCATCGCGGTGTCCTGGTCGATCACCTGGTTGATGGTGACCATGGTGCCCATTTTCATCATGACCTTGATGACCTCGGCCGCCTTCACGCTCATCTTGTGCGCGAGGTCGCCGACGCTGATGGTCTCGGGGACCAGCACCTCGATCACCTTGGGCTCGGAGGGCGCCGCGAAGGACGTGCCGTCGCCCTCGTCGCGATGGCGAGCGCCGCCGCGCGAACGCCAGCCGTCGCGTCCGCCCGAGGCGTCGCCGCGCGTCTTGATCGCGCGCCTGCGCGCGACGTCGTCGACCCATGCGGAAGCGGGCTTGGCGGCGCGCTTCGGGCCCTTCTTGTCCTTCGCCTCGCCGGGTTTCAACACCGGGCGATGCAACGTGCCTTCCGGCGCGGGCGCGGCGGCGCCGACCGCGGGCGCTTCGGCCGCGGGCTTCGCCTCGGTCTTGGCGGCTTCGGCCTTGACCTCGACCAGCACCGGGGCTTCGGCTTCCGTCGCGGGCTCTTCGCCCTTCTTGCGGATGACGCGCTTCTTCTTCGGCGCTTCCCCTTCGAGCGGCGCGGTCGCGGCGTCGGGGGCGCCGGGGACTTCGTCCTTCTTCTTCGCGCTGGCGACTGCGGCGGCGCGCTTGGTGCGGGTCTCGGCGTCGGCGGCCTGGCGCGCGGCGAGCTCGGCCTGGCGCCTGGCCTCGGCTTCGCGCTTCTTCGCCTCGACCTCGTTGATGATCGGCGCGGGCGCGGCCACCGGCTTGGCCGGCTCGGGCGCGGGCGCCTCGGCGGGCTTGTCGACCTTCACGAAGGTGCGCTTCTTGCGAACCTCGACCTGGATGGTGCGCGCCTTGCCGGTGGCGTCGGACTTCTTGATCTCGGTGGTCTGCTTGCGCGTGAGCGTGATCTTCTTTTTTTCTTCCTTGTTGCCGTGCATTTCGCGCAGGTAGTCGAGGAGCCGCGTCTTGTCCTGCTCGGTGATCGCGTCCTCACCCGCCTTCTTCTTCACGCCGGCAGCCTGCAGCTGCTCGAGCAGCAAAGTGACCGGGAGCTTGAGCTCCTCGGCGAATTGGGTGACGTTCGACTTAGGCATGTGTCTACGTATTCTCCTAGCGCGCCGGCCTTCAGGCCTGCGGCTGTTCCTGGAACCAGGGTTCGCGCGCCTTCATGATGAGCTTGTTGGCGCGATCGGCATCCATGCCGGTCATTTCGGTGAGCTCGTCGGTGGCGAGGTCCGCCAGGGCATCCATTGTCGTGATGCCCTTAGAGGCGAGCAGGCGGGCCGTCGGGTTGTCCATGCCATCCATGTTCTGCAGGTCCTCGGCGGCGTGCTCGACCGTCTCCTCGCTCTTGATCGCCTCGGTAAGGAGGGCGTTCCTCGCGCGGCGGCGCAGCTCGTTCACGGTTTCCTCGTCGAAGTCCTCGATCTCGAGCATTTCGTTGATCGGCACGTAGGCAACCTCATCCAGCGAGGTGAAACCTTCCTTCACCAGGATCTCGGCAACCTCCTCGTCGACGTCGAGCTTCTCCATGAAGAGCGCGCGCACGACGGAAGTCTCCGCCTCGCTCTTCTGCTCGCGCTCTTCGGTGGTCATGATGTTCAGCTGCCAGCCGGAAAGCTCGGAGGCCAGGCGCACGTTCTGCCCGCCCTTGCCGATGGCGAGCGCGAGCTGGTCCTCGGTGACCACCACGTCCATCGAGTGGCGCTCCTCGTCGACGACGATGGAGCTCACGTCGGCGGGCGCGAGGGCATTGATGACGAATTGGGCCGGTTCCGGCGACCACAGGATGATGTCGACGCGCTCGCCAGCGAGCTCCTGGGTGACCGCCTGCACGCGCGAGCCGCGCATGCCGACACAGGTGCCCACCGGGTCGATGCGCGGGTCGTTGGATTTCACCGCGATCTTGGCGCGAAGCCCCGGATCGCGCGCGGCGGCCTTGATCTCGAGGAGGCCTTCCTCGATCTCGGGCACTTCGAGCTCGAAGAGCTTCACCAGGAACTCGGGAGCGACCCTCGACAGGATCAGCTGTGGACCGCGCGCCGCGCGGTCGATCTTGGCAATGTAGGCGCGCACGCGGTCGCCGACGCGCAGGTTTTCCTTGGCGATCAGCTGGTCGCGCGGCAGCAGCGCCTCGACACGGCCCGATTCGACGATCAGGTTGCCGCGCTCGGCGCGCTTCACGGTGCCGGTCACGAGCGACTCGCCGCGCTCCAGGAAATCGTTGAGGATCTGCTCGCGCTCGGCGTCGCGGATCTTCTGCAGGATCACCTGCTTGGCGGCCTGTGCGCCGATTCGCCCGAAGATCTCGGCCTCGAGGGGTTCCTCGATCACGTCGCCCAGCACGGCCTCGGCGTTCTCCTCGACGGCGTCGGTGATCGCGATCTGGTGCGCCGGCTCCTCGTGATCCTCGTCGGGAACCACGGTCCAGCGGCGGAAGGCGTGGTATTCGCCCGACTCGCGGTCGATCTCCACGCGCACGTCGACCTCGTCCTTGAAGCGTTTCTTGGTGGCCGAGGCGAGCGCCATCTCGAGCGCAAGGAACACGGTGTCCTTCGCGACGTTCTTTTCGCGCGAGAGCGCGTCGACCAGCAGCAGTAGATCCTTGCTCATGACTCCTTAAGCCTCCAAACCCTCATACGTCCGGCACGAGTCGTGCGCGGTCGATTTCATCGAATCCCAGTTGCTGCCTCTGCCCCTCGACGTCGAGCACGATCCTGCCGTCCTCGACTCCCACCAGCCGTCCTTCGAAACGCCGGCGCCCATCGCGCGGCAGCTTGAGCTTCACGCTCGCATCCCGCCCCGCGAAGCGCTCGAAATCCTCGAGGCGCTTGAGCGGCCGGTCGAGGCCCGGCGACGACACCTCCAGGCGATCGTAATCGATACCTTCCACGGCGAACGCGCGCGTCAGATGGTTGCTCACCCTGGCGCAGTCATCCACGGAAATCCCGCGCGGGGTGTCGATGAATATCCTGAGCAATCCGGTGCGCGACGCCTCCAGGTCGACGAGCTCGTATCCGAGGCCCTCGAGAGACGTCCGAATCCACGTTTCGCGCTCTGAAATCGGTTTCACAAACAAAAAATGGGCGCTGCCGCCCATCTCCATTTCCGAAACCGATAAATCATAGCACGAATGGCGCCCCCCCGATACCGGAAATCACCCCCTCGCAGGTGGAAAGGATGCCGAAAACCAAGCTGTTACCCATGTTGCGAAAACGATACAAAGTGAAATAACCTGTTGGAGTTTCCCACTTCCACAGTTATTGTTCGCGCACCATAAAAAATCGGTCCATGAGGCCGGACGTCCCCGTCCCATCCACCAAATCGGGAGCATTCATGAAGCACATCAAAAAGAGACAACTTTGTACCGCCCTGGCTGCCGCCATGGGCGCGAGCATGACGCTGTCGCTGCCTGTCGCGGCGCAGCAAACGGCGCAAACCAAGGAACGCATTGAAGTCACGGGCTCGAACATCAAGCGTGTCGACAGCGAAGGCCCGAACCCCGTCACGGTCATTCGTCGCGAGGACCTCGAGCGCAGCGGCGGGGAAAACCTCCAGGACATCCTGAACCGGATGACGACCGCGACCCTCGGGTCCTTCACCGAAGCACAGAGCGCGGGGAACAGCTTCGCGCCCGGCACCGCGGCGATCAGCTTGCGCGGCCTCGGACCCCAGACGACCCTCGTCCTGGTGAACGGCCGCCGGATGACCATTTACGGTTTCGCACAGAACATCAACTCTGCGTTCGTCGACCTCAACTCCATCCCGGTCTCCGCGATCGAGCGGATTGAGATCCTCAAGGACGGCGCTTCGGCGATTTACGGCTCCGACGCGATTGCCGGCGTTGTCAACGTCATCCTGCGC
This sequence comes from Burkholderiales bacterium, assembly GCA_031364925.1. GTDB lineage: Bacteria > Pseudomonadota > Gammaproteobacteria > Burkholderiales > Usitatibacteraceae > Usitatibacter. Next base: position 8,742 of record JANLXC010000099.1, read on the forward strand.
AGGGACTTCAAGGGCGTGGAGGCGAACCTGAGCTACGGGACCACGTCGGAAGGCGGCGCGGACGAGCGTCGCGCCTCGATCACGGCCGGCTTCGGCGACGTCGCGAGCCAGCGTTTCAACGTGATGGCGACCCTCGATTACTACAAGCGGGAGCCCCTCCTGGGCAGCGACCGCTCGCGCACCCAGACCGGCGACTTCCGCCGGTTCTCCTCGTACGGCGGATTCGATTTCCGTTCGCCGACGGGCAATCCCGGCACTTACCAAACGGCGAGCACGACGATTCCTGTCGGCCAGCGTCTCGCAACGAGCACGCCTTTCCCGGCCTGCCCAGCGGAGTCGCGCGACCAGGCTGTCGGTGTGGCGGGTACTTGCGCATTCAACTTCCTGCCCCTGCTGAGTCTCATCAACGAGACGGAGCGCAAGGGAGTTTTCGGCCGCGGAGTGTTTGAATTTTCACCCCAGCTTTCCGCCTTTGCCGAATTCGGCTGGAACGAGAACCAATCCTTCGGACAAGCCGCCCCTTCGCCCGATTCATTCACGCTTCCGATCGGTCACAACTCGAACCCCTACCCCTTTCGCGTGCCGATTTCCTATCGCTTCACCGATGTGGGTCCGCGCCTGAACGAGATCGTCTCCAAGGCGAGCCGATATGTCGTCGGCTTGAAGGGATCGGTCGCCAAATGGGATTGGGAGGCCGCATACCTCGATTCCCGCAGTGAAACCGTCAATACCGGCACCAATTACGTTTCCGCTCCCGCGCGCACTGCGCTCCTGAACAACAACGTCTACAGCTTCATCAACAATTCGCTGAACAGCGCGGCACTGGTGGATAGCATCCGTGCGACGCCGGTGAGAACGGGGGATTCGGAACTGAAGGCGTTCGACGTCAAGGTTTCCGGAACGGTGGCAGAGCTTCCCAGCGGTCCGCTCGGCTTGGCGCTCGGCGCAGAGCGTCGCGAGGAAAACGTCAAGGATGCCCGCGACCCGTTGAGCAGCGCCGGCCTGATCGTCGGCTCGGGGGGAACGGCAGCCGAGGGCGGGCGCCACTCGTCGGGCTTCTTCGGGGAATTGTCGATCCCGTTCACGCGCAATCTCGAAGGGCAGGTCGCGATTCGTCACGAGCGCTACAGCGACTACGGCAATTCGACGGTGCCGAAATATGCGTTGGCCTGGCGCGCCA
>JANLXC010000130.1:0-34113 GCA_031364925.1 Burkholderiales bacterium
AGGCGCTCGCGGTAGGACGCCGCGCCATCCTCGGGCTCCATCTCGCGCGACGAGACGAAGTAGTCGACGTTGGGAAGCCCCGTCGTCGTCGGATGCCCCCAGCCCGCGACCTGCACGGGAGCCAGGCGCAGCGACGCGAGCGAGAAGGTTTCGCCATGCATGCCGAGCTCGGGGTAGACGAGGGCGTCGAGCTCGTCGGCGGCGATCTCCCGCGCGACGACGTCGAAGGAGCGCCCCGGGAGGTGGCGGAACTTGTCGGCAGCCGCGGCGATGGCGCGCGTGTCGTCCGCGATCCACTCGTTGGTGTAGTAGACGAATACCTCGAAGCGGGAGCGGTCCAGTCGCGTCACCCATGACGCGAAGTAGCGGCCCACGGTGCAGTTGAAGAAGAAGTGGCTGCAGAATCCAACGCGGATGCGGCTGCGTCCAGCGACCGGCGCGCGCGGGCGGAGCAGCTCCTGCATCGCCGGTCCCAGCGCTTCGAGCATGAAGTCGCCGAAGCGCTCCTGCAGCTCGCGGTCGTCGCGCCCTTGGTAGGCGAGGTAGAAGTTGGTCCAGCGCGCCTGCAGCATCGCCTCGCGCGCGCTCGCGAAACGGAAGCGCTCCCGTGATGCTTCGAGGTGGGCCAGGCCCGCCACGTAGTCGGCGCGCCACTGCTCGAGGTCGTCCAGGCCCCGATAGACCGCGGGCAGCAGCAGGTTCGCGCCGAGCGCGGCCTTCAGGTCGGCGGGATTGTCGCGGGCGATGCGGCGGTACTCCTCCCTTCCCTCGCGCGTCTCGCCGACGCTCGCCAGGAACTCGGCGTAGGCGTTCAGCGCACGCGCGCTGGTGGGCGCACTCTTCACCGCGTCGGAAAAGCTTTTGCGCATCCCAGCCGCATTGCGCGCCTTGCGATGCAGGTCGCCCAGGAGCAGGTGGGCGTCGGTCAGACGCGGGTCGGCGCGCGCCGCGGCCTCGGCGTGCTCGAAGGCGCGCTTGGTCTCGTCGCGCAGGTTGTGGATGCGCGCGAGGTTGAAGTGCGCGGTGGCGAGCGGCGCCAGCGTGAGCGCGTGGTGGAAGGCTTTCTGCGCCTCGTCGAGGCGGTCGAGCGACACCAGCGCCAACCCGATGTTGTTCCAGGTGCGCGCGTTGGCCGGATCGATGCCCGCGGCCGCGCGCAGGATCTCGAGGGCTTCGACGGGACGGCGCAGGTCGATCAGCACCTGCCCGCGATTGGCGAGCGGGGGCGCCCAGCCGGGACGAAGCTCGGCGGCGCGCGCGAAGCGCCCTTCGGCCTGCGCGAGGTCGCCTCGATCCTGCAGCACCATTCCCGCCAGCAGCATCGTGGCCGGCTGCTCGCCGCCCGCGGCGAGCGCGCGATTGACACTCGCCCACGATGCGTCGAGCTGGCCCGATTGGTGTTCCGCCACGGCGCGCAGGTGCCACACGTCGCCGCGCTCGGGGTTGTCCTCGAGGAAAGACGAATACCCGACAATCGCCTCGGCGAGAAATCCCTGGCGGTGGCGCTCCTGGGCGAAACGAAGCGGGTCGGCGCTCATGGCGTGCGCGCGCGCCCTTCGGTCCAGCGATGCTCGAGCTTCACCAGGCCGAAGTCGCGCGTCTGGCCGGTGACCACGAACTCGGTCTCGACGGTGTCGAAGAGGCGCAGGCCCTCGGGATCGAGCGCATGCACCCGCATCGTGTACTTGCCGGGCAGCAGCGCCAACGCCGCGAAGCGAATCGCGAACGAGAAGCGGCGCTCGCCCATCGGCGTCGGCGCGAACCCTCTCTCGTTCGAAGGCGAGCCGTACACCGCCGTGCCGTCGGCGCGCACGATGCCGAAGAGGAGGACCGGCAGGCGGTCGTCGGGCTCGTAGGCGACACCCTGCAGCACGAGCTCCTCACCGTGGCGGAAGGCGTCGGCGCGCTCGCCGTCGCCGCGCTCGGTCCAGGCCTGGACGATGCGCGGCATGTTGCCGCCGATCGCCGGCGCCGGCGTGGACTCGGTGCGCCGCTTTTGCTCGTGATAGGTGAGGTACTCGCGCGTGACGTCGAAGCTCTCGCCGAACAGGCGCGCGCGGCCGTGGTGGATCCAGAGCGCCTTGCTGCAGAGAGTCTGCACGTGGAACATGCTGTGCGAGCAGAGGAGGAGCGTGCCGCCGGCGTCGAGGTAGCGCTCGAGCCACTGGATGCACTTCTTCTGGAACGACTCGTCGCCGACGGCCAGCACCTCGTCGGTGATGAGGAGGTCGGGCGCGAGCGCGGTGGCCACGGCGAAGCCCAGGCGCACCACCATGCCCGAGGAGTAATGCTTGATTGGCTCGTCGATGTGCGGGCCGATGTCGGCGAACTCCACGATCGAGGCGACCTTGGCGCGCGTCTCGCGATGACTCAGTCCCATCACCGCCGACGACAGGTAGATGTTCTCGCGCCCGGTGTAGTCGGGATGGAAGCCGCTGCCCAGCTCGAGGAGCGCGCTCACCCGCCCGCGCACGGCGACCGTACCCGCCGTGGGCCGCGCGACGCCGGCGATGATCTTGAGGAGCGTGGACTTGCCCGCGCCGTTCTCGCCCACCAGCGCGACCGATTCGCCGCGGTGCACCTCGAGGTCGATGGCCTCGAGCGCGCGGAAATGCGGGAACTCGCCGCTCCTCAACATGAGGGAGACCAGCGTGCGCAAGCGCTCGCCCCCGGTGGCGACCTTGGGATAGTCCTTGGTGATGCCCGCGAGGCTGACCAGGGGCTCCATCACAGGAAGTCCTCGAAGTAGGGTGACAGCCGCTTGAACATCCAGAGGCCCGCGGCGAAGAAGGCGAGGCAGCCGATCGCGGCGATGCCGTCGGTGGCTATCAGAGAGGGCTCGATTAGCAGCACTTCGCGCAACCGCTCGGAGAAATACGCGAGCGGGTTCATGGCGAGCGCGCCGCGCCACGCCTCGGGAACGAAGGTGAGCGGATAGAGGATCGGCGTCGCGTAGAAGACCATGTTGAGCACGATGCCCACGCCGTGCTCGACGTCCTTGAGGAATGTCTGCAGAGCCGCGAGCACCAGCCCGATGCCGGTGGCGAAAAGGAGATAGGGAATGAGGAGGAGCAACGCGACCGGCAGGCCGGCAAGCCGGATGTTCTCGCCGGTGGCGAAGAGGACCAGCAGCACCACGACGAAGCCAGCGAGGTTGATCGCATAGCACGCGATCACCGTCGAATAGACGAGGAGCTGCGTCGGCAGCGCGACCTTGCGGATGAGGCCCGCGTTGCCGGCGACCGCGGCCATCCCGCGCTGCACGCCCTCGGAGAACATGATCCACGGCCACAGCGCGACCGCAACGAACGCCGTGTACGAGACGCCGGTGTAGTTGGCGGGAACGCCGGCGCGAAAGATCTGGCTGAACACGAATGCGAAGATCGCCAGCTGCGCGATGGGCTGCAGGAAGGTCCACGCGAACCCGCTCACGCTCCCCGCGTACCTGTTGGCGAGCTCGCGGCGCGTGAGCTCGTAGAGGAGCCAGCGATGGCGCAGCAGCGGCGAATCGATCATCGCTTGCCCTCCGCGAGGAGATCAGCGGCGAGCGCTTCGAGCGCAGCGGTCCATCCACGCTCGCGGTCCTCGCGATACAGCGTGAAACCCGCGAACCAGGGCGTGGCCGCTCCCGCGCGACCGTAGCGCCATTCCGAAGGAGCCGGCACGAGAATGCGCGCGGAGCCGCCGAGGCCGGCCCGCAGGTGGACGTTGGTGCTGCTCACGCCGGCATACTCGTCGAGATGGGCAAGCAGGCCCAGCATCGCGTCGAGGTCGGCATTGAGGCGTCCCGCGTCGAGGACGGGCCTCGCGACACTCGTGGAGAGCGTGGCGAGCTCCGCCGCCTCTGGACCTCTCTGCAGCGAAACGATCGTTCCCGGTACACGTTGCAATGCCGCTCCCATGGCTTCCAGGGGGACCATTTTATGCAAGTGCTCGGAAGAGCCCGTCGAAGGCAGCCCCGCCCGCCACGCGACGCCGAGGTAGGGGGGCGGGCCGGCTTCTTCCAGGAGACGCCTTGCGGCCTCCTGGGATGCGCTGGAGGCCTGCAACGGGAAGGCCGGAGGGTGGGAGGGCGCCATCGCCTGCGCGACCCAGGGCAGGTCCCCGCCCGGGATCGCGAGAGCTTCCTCGGCGCGGGCATCTTCCTTCACGAAGCGCTCGAACAGACCGGCGCGCTCGAGGAGGGGGAAGAGTCGCGCGTCGCCGCGAAACCAGAGCTTCGCGCCGGCCGAGCGCAGCGCCGGGGCCCAGCGCAGGAAGAAGAGGGCATCGCCCAAGCCCTGCTCGCCGCGAATCTCGAGCGGACGTTGCGCGTCGATAGCCTCCTTCACGTGCTGGCGAAGGGCGGCGTCGGAAGGTGCGCCGAAGCGCCAGCGGTATTCGTCCCAGCCGCGTTCCAGGTCGCCGGTGAGCAGGCACGCGATGGCGCGCGAAAAATGCGCTTCGGAGGAGGCGGGTGAGATCGCGAAGGCGCGCGCGAAGCATTCCGTCGCTTCATCGAGCCGATCGGACTCCTTCAACGCGTTGCCCAGGTTCACCCACGCGATCGCGAGCGGCGCCTCGCCTTGCGTGGCGCGGCGATACGCCGTAAGCGCCTCCTCGGCTCGTCCCGAGCGGCGCAGGGCATTGCCGAGATTGGTCCAGGCGTTTGAATGGTTGGGATCGAGCGCGATGCAGCGCCGGAAGCTCGCCTGCGCTTCCGGGATGCGCGCGAGCCCCAACAATGCGATGCCGAAATCGTTGTGCCACGCGGGAACGTCGGAGCGCGAGCGCAGCGCGCGCTCGAAATGCCGCGCGGCTTCGCTCAGCTCGCCCTCCTCCATGCCCATCTGCGCGAGGCCCGCGTGCGCCTCGGGAAATTCAGGCGACCGGCGCAGCACTTCCCGGAAAGCGGCCGCGGCATCTGCGCGGCGGCCTTGCGCGCGCAGGATCAGGCCCAGTGTGTGGTGCTTCTTTGCGTCGTTCGCGTCGATGCGTAGCGCCCGCTCGATGGGTACCAGGGCTGCGGCCACATCCCCCTTCGCGAGCTGGAGGACGGCGAGGAGGTGCAGGCCCTCCGCGTCGTCGGGGTTGCTGGCGAGGAGCTCGTCGCAGAGCGCGCGACTCGCCGCCGCCCGGCCCCGCGCGAACTCCTCGCGCGCGAGGCGCAGCAGCGCCTGGTCCACGGCCGTCACGGCGCGTGGGCGATCAGCCGCCCAGCTTCTTGCCTTCCTCCTGCTTTTTCATCTGCCTCTGCCCCTCCTGCTTCTTCGCTTCCAAGCGCCCGGCCTCCTCTTCGTGCAACCGGCGCAGCATGTCGCGATCGACCTCCGTCTTCAACGCGGCGATGTCGTCCGTGAAGAGCGTGATCTCCTTCGAGTTGGTGATCTCCGCCAGCTTCCTGGCCATCTCCGTGCGGCGAAACTTGGTCTCTTCGGCCTCGATGAGCGACTTCTTCGCTTGCTCGAAAGTGGCCGCGCTCGCCGGCAGGCGCTCCTGGACCACGATGACGTGGTAGCCCTCTCCGGACTCGATGAGGTCGCTGACCTGGCCGATGGGCGACTTGCGCGCGGCTTCGCCCAGCTCCTTGAGGAAGAGCGAATACGGCGCGGGGCCGAGATCGCCGCTGTTGTTGCGGAACGTCGGGTCGTTGGAATACTCGCGCGCGGTGCGCGTGAAATTCTCGCCCGCAAGGAGCTTCTGGCGCGCCTCCTCGGCCCTGCGGCGGGCTTCCTCGTTGGTCCTGCCCTGCTTGCTAACCAGGATGTGCTTGAACTGCACGCGCTCGGGAACCTTGAAGCGCTCCGGGTCGGCCCGGAAGATCTCGCGGGCGCGCGGCTCGAAATCGGGCGTCTTGATGGCCGCCTCGACGCGCTCGAGGTACACCTGCGTGAGGAGCTGCTCTTCGGCGAGCTTGAGACGAGCCCGGATCTCCGGATCCTTGTCGATTCCGGCGGCGCGGGCGTCGTTGGCGAGCACGCGAGCCGTATAGATGGCGCTCACGGCGCTAGTAATGCGCAGGACGTCGGCGCGGTAGGAGAAGCGCTGGTCGTCGGGAAGCTTCGAGATGGAGGCGTAGAAATCGCCGGCGGTGACCACGGTGTCGCCGCGCTTGACGAGCACGGTTTCCGGAGGGGAATCGGCGGCGGAACACGCCAGGGACACGCTGCACGCGACGGTCGCAGCAAGCAATTTGATGTGCATTGTGGGGATCCTTCCAATGAAAAACCCGCCCGCGCTAGGCGCGGGCGGGCTTGGGTGCCGCTGGTTATCAGTAGCTGTTCAATTGCAGAATCATGTAGCAGGTCTGCGGCGTGCAGGCCGGCGTCACGCGGTCGTACTTGGTGTTTCGGACGTTGATGTAGAACGGCTTGCCCAGGATCACCGTGCAGGTGCCGTTGACCACAGTCGCATTGGTCGTGGCGTAGAGCTGCGTGCCGCTCTGGTTGACCGTGCCCCAGGTCTTGCATTCCGGCTGCATGGTGTCGAAATCGCCGGGACACTCGGACACCGAGAATTCCGACGTGAGGTCCTGCTGCGACGACGTGCTACCGATCGAGAGGATCTCGAGCGTCCTGCCAACCTGGGTGTAAGCCGGCACCTGATAGCTGACCGAGGCTCCGCGGTCGATGGAAAGGTTCCTGATGCCGTTCGCGGTGAACGAGCCGGTCACAGGCTTCGGATTCGAGCAGGCGCCAGGAGTCGGCGTGCTCGCGGTGTTGACCACTACCGTCGCGGTCGACGAAGCCGCGCCCGAGCCAATGGAGTTCGTGCCCGTAACGGTGTAGTTGTAGCTGCCGGCCGTCGGGAAAATGACGGTGCCGCCGGAGCTCGAGATCGCCGGCCCCGTGGCAGTCCATGCGTAGCTGGTCGCAGCTGGGTTGCAGATGGCCGTGATGGTGGTCGACTGCCCCGCGTTGATTGGCGAAGCGCTCACGTTGATCGTGCAGGAAGGAGCCGTGGTCGGTCCACCACCCGATCCTGTGCCGGGAGCCGTGCAAGCGATGACGAGATCGCCCGCCGGGTCCAGCGACATGTTGGTGCTCGACACGCAGGTTGCCACTCCGTTCACCTTGACGCCGCCGACGGCATGCGAGATCGAGGGAAGCATGATCGCTCCACACAAGGCCCCGATCGCCGTGACCGCGCGAATCGAAAAGTAGTTGCGTTTCATCTAGAAGATCCTTCGCTGAAGAGAAATTGGGTTATGTGGCATCCCGTGCGCTACCTTCCTCTAGATTGTCCCTGTTATCGAAGGTATTTTGTGCCCGCAGGTCTTCGCCCGCGAGGCGGATGTTGTTGCAGTCGTAATCATATGCCCGTACGAAGAAAAACAGGCGGACCGGAGTCCGCCTGTTTCTGTGCTGCGAACCAACTTGATGCTGAAGCAGTTGCCTCGCGTTACCAATTACGGCGTGATGAAGTTGGTATACGCGTGGGCCACGCTGCCGCCATAGTTACCCTGGCAGGTCGCGGTGCCGCAAGTCAGGTTGCCGTTGTCGAACGTGCGGATCATGAAGCCAACCACCGGCAGGCCACGGAAGACCTGCGGGCCAGGCGAGCCGGCTGCAGGCGCGCCCGTTTGGATGACCGTCGTGATCGAGCCCGTGTCCGACACCAGACCAACCGTCGAAGCGTTTGCGCCGCTGAAGTGCACGGCAGCCCAACCCGCTTGGAACGTCGAGGTGACACCAACGGTCGTCACGTTCTGCGAGCCCAGGACAAGCGAGGGCGCGGCAGGCGTGGACGGCGAGTTGGTGGAGCCGTTGCGGAACGACAGCACGGTCGATTCCCAGCAGAGCGAGTTCGCCGGGGCGCCGGGAGGCGTCGGGGAGAAGTCCACTCCGGAGGCGCCGGCCGAACGCTCTTCACGGTTGAAGAACTGCAGGTCGATCACTTCGCAGGCGCCGCTGGTCGTGAGCGCGTTGGTGAACGGCGCGATCGCGGTGCCGGCGTTGACGAACAGACGCTTGGTCGGGAACGTGAGGACCCAGTCGGTGTTGGAACGGGTCGCGCCTTCGAGGATGTACTCGTTGCCAACGTTCGAGTGCATCATCGTGGCCGACGCGGCCTTGGAACCGGCCTGGACGACCAGCGCGGCGGTGGTGGTGGTGCTGAACGATGAGAAGTACACATTCGGCGGGTTCACCACGATGCTCGACGCCGGCTGCGTATTCGCGAAGTTCGGGTTGTCGTTGCCGATTTCCGTGTAGATCGCGGCGGTGCGGTACTGGCCGAATGCGTTGGCGTTGTACATCGTGTCGCGACCGCTCGCAACGTTGATCAGCGTGCCCGAGCCGAACAGGCCGCCCGTCGGGGCGAGGATCGCTGCGGCAACCGCGGGAACCGTCGTGCCGGTCAGGCCGGTACAAGTCGGGACGCCAGTGGTCGCGCTGTGGACAGCCGCGCTACCCGGAGCGACGTTCGGATCCAGCGTGCCCATTTCGAACATCTCGACGTAGCCTTCACGGGTACGCTCGAGGCCGGCCGCGAGGCCGTCGGCGCGCGCGCCGGTATATTCGAAGTTACGGAAGTCGACGCCACCGGAGGGAATCGGCGGGTTGGTGCACGACACGTCGTTCGTGACCAGGCGGCCAGGAGCGGCGGAGTCGGTCGACGCGGGAATCACGGCGCCGGTCCACATGTCGTTGGGCGAGAGGTAGAGGTTGAAGTCAAGCACCTCGGCCGAGTTCTTGCCTTCGCGGAAACGAACCTTGACGACCTTGACGACCGACGTGGTGTTCACGACGGAAACGAAGGTGTTGAAGGCGTTGCCGCCGGACGACTGAACCGTGTAGTACGGATAGATCAGCGCTTGACCAACGTTATTCGGATCCTGGTAGATCGCTTGAGCCGAACCCGCGACGCCGAGGGTGCCGAGCACCGCCGAAGTCAGGGCTTTTCTTTTAAACGTATTCATGTTTTGGGTTACTCCTTTGTTAAGACGAAAGTGATCACTTTCTAGAGGTTACAACACGCAATTCTACCCCGGCGGCACGGTTATTGACAAATAAATCGTCGACGGGCACAGCCAGTTGCATTGCAAAACAAACTATTTCTGCGCATACCACCAGTTCGAGCCTTCCCGGATCCAAGTTTCCTGCAGTGGAGACTTGTTTCGCCCCATCTTGTGGTCGTATTCCACGGTGACGCTGACCTGGCACACGTCCGGACTGTCGCAAACCACCTGGTCGACCGTCACCGCTTTCCAGAAATCTTTCCGCACGCTCGACGCGAAATCCTCGAGCTTGAGGGACTTGCGCGCGGTGGGCGAGAGGTACTCGTATACGGTCTTGATCTCGCCTTTCACCAGCCCGTTCCAGCGTGCCTGCGACCTTTCCTTGACGCGCTCGGTGTCGGGCCTCTGATCGAGAACGGCACAAGCCGAAACCAACATCGCCGCGCTCACCAAAATACCCGCAAGTTTACAAGCTCTCACCGCCGACCCGCCCACCCTTTTCGCTACGTTGGTCGAAAGACTAGTGAAGATCGAAAGGCCAGTCAAACGAATTCTGTTAAAAATTACAACACTGTTGCGTTCATGCAACATAAGCTTCTCCGGAGTATCGCAAATAACTGAAACAGAAGGGATTTCCGGAGGCAACTTCGGGGGGCAAAAACCCCACGAAGTCCCTCCCGAAGCCCTATTTGGCCGGCGCCTCGACCTGGGGCGGGGGTGGTCCCTGGGGCGGCTTGGGAAGCATGCCTTCCAGGGACGGAAGTTTGCGGCGCAGCTCCTCGGTGACCTCGCGGGCCTGGCTGGTATCGCTCACGATCTTGGGCGTCACTATCAGAACCAATTCCGTCCGGTTGCGGCTGAAGCTCTGCGTGCCGAACAAGGCTCCCAGCACCGGGATCTTCGAAAGAAGCGGCAGGCCCGTACTCTGGCGCAGCCGGTTCTCGCGGATCAAGCCGCCCAGCGCGATGGATTCACCCGATGCCACCTGCACGCTGGTCTTGGCGTTGCGGGTCGCCACGTCGGGGTTGGGATTGCCCGCGGTTGCGCTGAGGGGCTCGCTGACCTCCTGGTTGATCTCGAGGGTCACCATGCCGCCGGAGTTGATGCGCGGGGTGACCGCGAGAAGGATTCCGGTCTCGAGATACTGGAAACTGTTGAGCACGCCAGTCGCGGTGCCGACGCCGGTCTGCTGCGCCTGGGTCTGCACCGAGATGCGCGTGCCGACCTTGATCTCCGCCTTCTCGTTGTCGAGCACCATGATGTTGGGCGTGGCGAGGATCTGCGTGCGTCCGTCGGAGCCGAGGGTGTTCAACACGGCGCGCACCAGGGCGCCCTCGACGTTGATGAGCTGCAGGCCGGTGAACGCAGGCACCGCATTGGTCGCGCTGAGCGTGGGGCCGCCCGCGGGAAGCTGCCGGCCCAGGCCCCCGACGGGGGTATTGAGCGAGCCGAAGGTATTGGTGCGGTTTCTCAGGTTGATGAAATAGTTGAGGCCGAAAGACAAGTCGTCGGTCAGCGTCACCTCCGCGAGCATCACCTCGACCAGCACCTGCCGGCGCACCACGTCCAGGCGGCGCAGGGCGTTCTCCACGATCTCGTAATCGCCAGGGGCCGCGAGGATGAGGAGCGTGTTGGTGTCCTTGTCGGCGATTACGCGCACTTCGGTGGAGGTGACGCCGACTCCGCCGGGAAGCTGGAAGGTCGAAGGGCCGGGGGTGACAGTGCTGGTGGTGGTCTGCGGCGTGGGCTGGTTCTGGCCGAAGGGCGCGCTGCGGATCTCGGTGGGCCGCGCTCCCGGCGCGAGCGAAGGCGCCGTCGTCGTAGTGCGGCGCGTGGAGAAGAGGTCGCCGATCAGCTGGGCGAGGTTCTCGGCCTTGCCGTTCCTCACCTGGTAGACGTAGAGGCGCGTGCCGCCGCTGGTGCCGCCCGCCTGGTCGATGCGCTCGAGCCAGTTCTTCGCCATCTCGAGGTAGCGCGCCTGCGTGGTGACCACCAGGAGCGCGTTCATGCGCTCGATCGGGATCACGCGCACGATGCCGGCGAGCGGGCTTTGCGCCGCCGCACCGAAGATGCGCTCGAGGTCCTGCGTGAGCGTCTTCACGTCCACGCCCTTCACCGGGAAGAGCCCCACCGAATAGCCCGCGAGCCAGTCGACGTCGAAGAGCTCGATGGTGTCGATGAGGTGCTTCAGCTCGCGCTGGTTGCCGGCCAGCACCAGGAGGTTGCGCACGTCATCGCCAACGATGGTGTTGTCGGCGGCGAAGGGCTGCAGGATCCGAATCATCTCGCGCACGCCGACGAACTTCAGCGGCACCACGAGGATCGAGTAGCCCTGCGGGATCAGGCGCTCGGTTCCGCCAAGGCGCGGCGAGACCGATCCGCGCACGGCGCTAATCGGCAGGACCTTGTAGATGCCCTCCTCCAGAACCACCGCGGCGTTGTTCTGGCGCAGCAGCATCTCGAGGGTCGGCAGCAGCGCCTGGAACGGGATCGGGCGCACGGTGCGGAAGGTCACGGTGCCGGACACCGCGGGATGCACGGTATACGAGGAGTGCAGGTAGTCGGCGAGGATCACCTTGGCGACCTCCCGCACGTCGAGGCCTTCGAAGTTGAGGCTCGCCTCTTCCGGCCCGGGGTCGGTGTTGTTGCGCGGGGGTTTCGTGTTCACGAAGTTGCCGGTCCCCGTGAAGACCTTGGCTTCCGCGGTGGCGGGAACCGTGCTCGGGGCGGGCATCAGCATCGAGCCGTCGATCACCACGGGCCGCAATGCCAGGTTCTCGCGCTCCTGCTGGGAGCGCATCCCGGGGGGAAGCATTGCGCAGGAAGACACGATAAACGCGGCGACCAACGATAGGGAAACGTATCTCATCGGCAATACCTTTACTGGTTCTGGTTTTGTTGCGTACGGCGCGCACGGCGGCGCGCGAGCAACTCTTCGGGCGTCAACGCGACGCCCGGCGCTTCGGGAATCGCCCGCGCGGCGGGATTGACACCACTCATCGCTGGAATCGGATTGCCTGGATTGGAAGGCATGGTGACTGGCGCGGCTCCCGGCGCGGATCCCGGCGCGGGGAACCCGCCGGGAGCCATCAGCCCCGAGGGCAGCACGCCCGGCCCGGGCGGCGGCGGCGGCGCACCGGGATTGGCGGTGATGCCGGCGAACGGGCCCTGCACAACCGCGGAGCCCATCGCCGCACCGGCGCTCGGGCGAAGCACCGCCAGGTTGAGCACCTCTTGCTCGCCGCCCAGCGCGAGGGTGACCTGCTCGCGCTGGATATCCGCGACCTTCATGCCGTTGACTTCCTTGCCGCGCTCGACGCGATAGATGCGGCCGTTGGATTTCTCGCGCAAGAGCGCGGTGCGGTTGTCGCCCACGGTGATCACCCCCGCGAGCACGAACTGGCCTTTCGTCATCGCGCTCTGCGGCGCGGCGACGATCTCCGGCGCGGGACGGCGCGTCGGAATGAAAAGCGGCCGCGCGGTGGTCTCGGGGTATGCCTGCTCCGGCGCCGTCGCGATCACTGGCGGCAGGAGCCTGGAGTCCGTCGGCAGCGCGGGCTTGCCGGACGAGGGGCGCATCGCGTCGCGCAGGGTCGCCCCGAATCTCGCCTCCACCGCGATCACCACGGCGAGGAGGATGGAGATCGCGGCGAGCACGCCCACCAGCGGGTTGCGCCTCAGCCATTCCATCACTGTCCTCCCACCAGCGCGAAGCCGGTGACGTCGAGCTGCACGAACACCTCGGGCTCGGCGCCGGGCTGCGGCCGGAAATTGCCCGGCACCTGCGAAGTCACCTTGAGGTTGTCGATGAACAGATAAGGCACGCTCGTCTCGATCGCGTTCAGTATCTTGCGCACCGCCTGCATGTTCGCGGTGAGCTGCATGTTGACGGTGATATGGCGATAGCGCCCTTCTTCCTTCGCGACCGGCGCCTGCATCGTGATGAGCCGCCCGCCGCCGCCTTCGACCAGGGAGCGCAGCATCTCCTGCGCCTCGGCGGCGGAAAGCGCCGGCGCGCCGCTGCGCAGGAAGAACTTTTTCGTGTCCTTGCCGCGCATCGCCTCGAGCTGCTTGGCGATCTCGGGACGCGTGGCGGCGATGCGGCTGTAGCGCTCGAGGCGCTCGGAGCTGTCCGCGAGCGCCACGTCGTAATGGCGATGCAGCATCCAGAAAGGCAGCGTGATCACGACGACGATCGCCACCAGCGCGGCAAGGAGGAGGCCCACCGCGGCGCGGCGGCTTTGCACGGGATTCATCGCGGCGAGGGCCATGGCGTCATTTCCCGGGAGGCGTCGCCGACTTGGGCGGTGCCGCGCCCTTGGGCAGCGGGCTCATGGGCGCAGGCATGGGCGGGGAAGTGGGGACCGTCATCAGGTTTACGAGCGGCGGCGCGGCCGGCGCCGGAGCGGGGACCGGAGTCAGCACGGCGGTAGGCGGTGCCGATACGGGAGGAGCGGCAGCCGGCCCCGGCGCGGGGGCAGGCGGAGGCAGCATCACAGTCGCGACCTCCATCACCGGCCTGGCCTCGGGAAGCGCGCGTGGCCTGGCCTCGGCGACGATCATGAAGCGCTCGGTGCCGGGCTGCGAGCCGCGCGTCACCGTGCCGCGCGGGGCGGCGTTCTGGATGAGGGTCGAGCCTTCGAGGATCTCGATCAGCTTCGACGACGACACCGTCTCGCCGATCACCTGCACCTCGCGCACCTTGCCGACCGGCTTGATCTCGAACGACGTGACCCAGGTGTTGTCGGGCAAAAGGCGCGACATCTCCTCGACGAAGGCGAGCGCCGGGGCATTGCCGTGCTTGCGCGTGAGGAGGAAGTTGTAGTCGGCGACCTGCTTTTCGAGCGCGCGCGCGATCGCGTCGCTCGCCTCCGCTTCCTGGCGCGCCTTGTTGACGAGCGGGTTCAGGGCGAGGAAGGTTTCGCGCTTCTGGTAGACCGGGTAGACCAGCGCGGCGAGGAAAAGGAGCGCGCACGCCGCCATCATCACGTACTGGACAAGCCTTTCGCGGGAGCTCTCGCCCTCGCCGCGTTGCTCCGAAGGCATGAGGTCGAGCGCGTGTCCGTGTCCAGCCTCGTCGCGCACCGCCACGCCCTGCACGTTCGCGCCGAGCGCGCGCAGCTTCTGCACGCGCGCGTCGACGACTTCGCGCCGCGCGACCGCGAGCTGCACCAGGATCTGGCCGGAAGCCGGATCGCGCGATACCACGCGGTAATCGAAGTAGACCTCGTCGGCCCTGAAGGGCGTGAGGCGGTCCATCTCGAAGGCGAGGACCTGGCGCAGGTTCTCCTCGGTCGCCGCCGGCATCGTCACCTTGCGAACCAGCGCCTCTTCATGGCCGAGTGCCACGCGCGCGCGCCCGCGCGTCTCACCGGCGCGCTCCAGGAGCGCGCGCACGGCGGCCTTGCGGCGCGCCTCGTCGAGCGGACCGAGAACCGTGCGTGCTTCGCCGCCGCCGGGCGCCGGGGAAGCCAGGACCACGTCGTCGCCTTCCAGGCAGATCATCGGCGCGCGCGCGCCGCCGCGCAGCATCGAGAAGCGCTCCGGCACAAGGCGCGCCATCTCGCCCGCCCACCAGCGCCAGAACGCGGCGAGCTTCTGGCGTAGCGGCGCCACCGGGCGCGGCGAGCCGAATTCGGGATTGGTCGCCATCACTGCACGCTCGCCGGCACCGGCTCGGGCTCGGTCCCCGCGGTCGATTCGCGCCACGCGACGTAGGTGACGACCTTGCGCGGCGTGGGCCGCAGCAGCACCACGGCTTCGCGCGAGAACACGGTGCCGTCTTCGAGGCGGGCTTCGGAGCGCACCGTGGCCACCATCGTGTAGCTCGAGGAGTAGGCGCCCGCCTGCGCGAAGGGCGGCAGTGGCTGGCCCCGCGCGCGCGCGGCTTCGCGCAGGACGAGGTATTCGTCCACCGCCTCGGTCGTGACGCCGGGCAGCGCGAGCAGCACCTCGCGGCTGGCGAGCTGCGGGTTCACGCCGGGCTGGCGCGAGAACACCGTGATCGATGGCGCGACGCGTCGGTAGATATCGGGGCGCATGCCAAGCACTAGCTGGAGCTCCTCAATGGCCTGGAAAGGCGCGTTTGCGGGTTTGTAGTCGAGTCCGGCGGCGCGGTAGTCGGGCTCCTCGGCCCCGTTTGGGCGCTTGAGCGAGTCCGGGTCACGCCAGTCGAGGATGGCATCGACGAGCTTCGTTGCCTCGTCGTCCGCGATCCCCAGGGAAAGGAACAGGCCGCGCAGCAAAGCATCCGCCGCGGTATTGATGTCGATTTTAGCAGACTCGTCGCGGATTCCGACCTTCACGGCAACTCCGTCGAAGCTCCAGCTCTGCACGGTGCCGTCGCGCTTCCACGCCTCGGGCGCATTGTCGGTGCGGTACATCTCGAACACCGCGCGCGAGACCCCGGCGTCGGCGATCGCCTCGGCGCGCGCCATCGAGATCGAGTTGCCGACCACCAGCGTTTCGGTGCGCCGCTCGACGATGAAGCTCGAGGCGATCACGGTAAGGAGCACGGCGACCCACATCACCAGGACGAGGGCCACGCCGCTCTCGCGCCGTCGCGTCATGCGGGCCTGCGCGGGCGGCACACGCGCTGGAAAGAATTCTCGAGGCAACCCGCTTCCTCGGAAAGCTCGATGCGCATCACCATCTCGGCCATGAGCGTGGCGTCGGGCGCACGGATGCGAAGGCGCACCAGCCGCGGAATGCGTTCCGCATGGGGCCAGGTCTCGTACCACTTCGGCTCGGTGAAGTCGTTCTCGGTTCCGAAGTAGTCGAACTTCACGCTCTCCACGCCCTCGATCAGCACGGTGCGCTGGGCGCGCTCGAGGGGGCCGAAATCCTTGGCCTCGTCGTCCGGCATCGCGCGGCGCATCACGAGGTTGTGCTCGCGCGGCGTGGCGCCGTTCTCGACCTCTACGCCCACCAGCGAAAGCCCGCCCTGGGTGATTCCCGCCGGGCGCGACGAGACGAACTTCAGCTTGTTCGGCTCGCCAAGGAAAGCGACTTTCACGGTCATCGGGTCCTTGAAGCGCATCGGGAAGAGCTCGGCCAGCTCGCGGCGCAGGAAGTTTTCCCCGATCCTGCGGTCGGCGGTGCGCCGGCCGTTCACCTCGCCAGCGTCCCAGCTGCGCAGCGCGAACGACAGCCCCGAATAGAGAAGCAGCATCATCGTGCCCAGGAGCGCCATGGCCAGCACCAGCTCGATCAGCGTGAAGCCCGCGGCTGCCTTCCTCATGCGCGCGTCCAGATGCCGAGCGTGGAAAGTGCCAGAGAATGATCGCGCGTGTCGGCGCCGCGCCAGGTGACACGCACGTCGATGCGGTAGAGCGAGTAGACGCTGGGCGCGGGCTTGCCCGCATCCTCGCCTTCGCCGCTGCGCTTCACCGACACCGCCCACTGGTACTTGCGGTCCTCGCTCTCGCCGCTGGTCTCGCCCTCCTTCAGCGTCTCCTCGACGCCGACCGAGGCCATGCGGGACTGCGCGATCACCAGCGCGCGGGACCGCTCCTCGAGCTGGCCCGCGCGAGACAGTCCGGCCGAAAAAATCTCGAACGCGGTCGACATGACGAGCGCCAGCAGCACGAAAGCCACCACGACCTCGATCAGGGTGAAGCCGCGCTCGCTGCGATTACTCATTGATCGCCACCCGCCCGGTGAGCCAGTCGACGTCGACCAGGTACTTGCGCTCGCCCGAAGCGACGGTGATTCGCCCGCCGGTGGAGCTGCCGTCGGGATAGAAGCGGATCGAGCCGCGGCGCTCGCTGGTGACCTCGGTCTGCGCGGTGTAGAGCTTCAGCTCGATCGACTTGGGAAGCGTGTGCGCCTCCCGCTCGCCGGAGGCGAGGTACTCGCGGCTTTCCATGTCCACGGTGAGGAGCGCGTCGCGGCGCGTGGCCATCGCCGTGCTCTGCGCGGTGCGCAACCCCGCCGCGAGCGATCGCGCCGCGGCCTTCAGGTCCGCCGCCGAAGCCTTGCCCATCGGGACGGACAGGACCACGGCATAGATGATGGCGCCGAGCGCGAGCACCACGATCACCTCGAGGAGCGTGAAGCCCCGCGCACGGCCCGGCGGTGCGTTGCGCGAGATCAGTTCGAGACGTCCCGGTTTTCGCCGTCGCCGCCCTCGCGCCCATCGGCGCCGAGCGAGACGAGGTCGAAGGGCTTGCCCTGGCCGGGCGTCGTGTACTTGTAGTCGTTGCCCCACGCGTCCTTCAGGTCCGCGGCCTTGGCGTAGGGCCCGCTCCACTTGTCCACGCCGGAGGGCTGCGTCACCAGCGCGCCGAGGTTTTCCGGATAGCGCCCGACCTCGAGCTTGTAGATCTCGATGTTGCCGACGAGCTGCTGGATGCGGATCCTGGCCTCGGACGACTTGGCCTTGCCCATCTGCTCGAAGATCTTCGGCCCGATGTAGGCCATGATTCCGGCCAGCAGCACGAAGACGATGACGATCTCGAGGATCGTGAAGCCGCGCTCGCGGCGGTGAGGGAAGCGCTGTCTCATATTGTCTCTACCTCAGATCGGCAAGTCGTAGACGGAAAGCATCGCCGATAGGATGGCGATGATGATGAAGCCGATGACCCCGGCCATGAGGACGATGATCGCGGGTTGCAGCAGGGCGAGCGCCTTGCGGATCGCGACCTCGACCTCGTGGTCGTAGGTTTCAGCCACTTGCATGAGCATGTCGTCCAGGCGCCCGGTCTCCTCGCCAACCTGGATCATGTGCACCGCGAGCATCGGGAAGCGCCCGGTCTCCATCATCGGCTTGCCCAGGCCGCGGCCTTCCTTCAGCTCGCGTGCGACGTTCCCGATCGCCTCGGCGAGGTAGGCGTTGCCCATGGTCTCGCGCACGATGGTGAGCGCGCCGACCAACGTCACGCCGTTGGCGAGCAGCGTGCCGAGCGTGCGCGAGAAGCGCGCCATTTCCACCCGCGCGAAGAGGTTGCCCACCACCGGGCCGGTGACGAGCCAGCGGTCGAACTTGTAGCGCACCTCGGGATCGCGCATCCGCCTTTGCAGGATGATGAGGACGCCCGCGATCGCGAACAGGATGAAGAGCCAGTACTTGCTCATCACGTCGCCGGCGAAAAGCACCATCTGCGTCATCCACGGCACGGCCTTGCCCGCGCCCGCGAAGATCGGCTTGAAGCGCGGCACCACGGCGGTGAGCAGCACCACCACCGCGAGGAACGAGACCACCGCCAGAAACGCGGGATAGGTGAGCGACGCGGTCACGTTGTCGCGCAGCGCCTTGGCGCGCTCCATGTACTCGGCCAGGCGCAGCAGCACCGTGGGCAGGCTTCCGCCCGCCTCCCCCGCGCGGATCATGTTGATGAAGAAGCGCGAGAAGACGCCGCGCTGCGCGTCGAGGGCCTTGGACAGCGCCGAGCCGCCGCGCACGTCGTTGCGGATGCGGGCGAGGAGCTCCGCGACCTTCGGGCTGGTGGCGAGGCTGATGAGGATCTCGAAGCTGCGGTCGAGCGGCAGGCCCGCCTTGAGGAGCGTGGCCAGCTCGCGCGTGATGACGCCGATGTCCTCCTGCGTGATCTTGTTGCGCGAGAAGAGCGGGGCGCGCGCGCTCGCCGCCACCACGGCCGTCGCACCCCCGGCTTCCTCGGCGCGGATCGGGATGAAGCCCATCTCCTGGATGCGCGCGACCGCGGTGTTGGTGCTCGAGGCTTCGAGCACGCCTTCCTGCATTTCACCTGAAGGAGTGACGGCCTTGTATTGGAAGAACGGCATCGTGCGTGCCCCGAGGCTAGTCCTCGCGCGTCACGCGCAGGACTTCCTCGATGGTGGTGATGCCGGCCAGCGACTTCCTCAACCCGTTCTCGAACATGGTTTCCATGCCCTCGGCGACCGCCGCGGCACGCAGCTCGCCGGCGGTGGAGTGACGCATGATGAGCGAGCGGATGCTGTCGGTCATGATGAGCATCTCGAGGATGCAGATGCGGCCGAAATAGCCCGTGCCCGCGCATTCCGCGCAACCCACCGGCCTGTAGAGCGTGATCTCGCCCACGCCCTGGAAGCGGCGCAATCCCATCTGCTCGACCACTTCCGGCAACGCCGGGTGCGGCTCGCGGCACTTCGGGCACAGGGTGCGCACCAGTCGCTGCGCAAGGATGCCGTTGATGGTCGAGGTGAGAAGGTAATCCTCCGCGCCCATGTCGAGGAGGCGGCTCACGGTCGAGGGCGCGTCGTTGGTGTGCACGGTCGAGATCACCATGTGGCCGGTCAGCGCCGACTGCATCGCGATCCTCACCGTTTCCACGTCGCGGATCTCGCCCACCATGATGATGTCCGGGTCCTGGCGCACGATCGAGCGCAGCGCGTTGGAGAAGGTGAGGTCGATCTGCGGCTTCACCTGGATCTGGTTGATGCCGGGCATCTGGTACTCGACCGGGTCCTCGACGGTGACGATCTTCACGTCGGGCTTGTTGAGGCGGTCGAGCGCCGTATAGAGCGTGGTGGTCTTGCCGCTACCCGTGGGGCCGGTGACGAGGAGGATGCCATGCACCTGGTCGAGCGCGCTGATGAAGCGCTCCAGCGCCTGGCCTTCGAAGCCGAGCGACGCGAAGTTGAGAGGCACCCCACCCTTGTCGAGGATCCGCATCACGACGCTCTCGCCGTGCATCGTCGGCACGGTGGACACGCGCAGGTCGATCTCCTTGCCGGAGATGCGCAGCTTGATGCGCCCGTCCTGCGGCAAGCGGCGCTCCGCGATGTCGAGCGAGGCCATGATCTTCACGCGCGAGATAATCGCTGCGCTGAGCCTCCTCGGCGGCGATTCGACTTCATGCAGCACGCCGTCGATGCGGTAGCGCACGATGAGCCGGTTCTCGAAGGGCTCGATGTGGATGTCGGAAGCACGCGATTCCAACGCGCGCGTGAAGATCAGGTTGACCAGCCGGATCACCGGCGCCTCGGAGGCGAGATCCTTCAGGTGCTCGACGTCGCCCCAATCCTGCTCCTCGTCGCGCGAGGTGATGTTGTCGACGATCTGGCCCATCGACGACTTGCCGCCGCCGTAGAGGCGCTCGAGCGCGGCCTCGATCTCGTTGGGCGCGGCGATATAAGGACGCACGCGCTTGCCCGAGGCCATCTGCATCGCCGAGATCACGTAGGAATCGCTGGGGTCGGCGATCGCGATGGCGAGCTCTTCATCGTCCTCGCGCAACGGCACGGCCTGCGCGTCGCGCAGGAACTTGGCCGATAGGCGCTCTTCCATGAGCGGAATCTCGGGAAAGTCGGCGGCGAGGGCGAGCGGCAGGTCGAGCTGGTCGGCGAGCGCATCGGCGAGGTCGCGGCCCGAGACCATGCCCAGGCGCAGCAGGATCACGCCGATCTTCTCGCGCGACTCTCCCTCCTGCAGTTTCAGGGCGCGTTCGAGGTTTGCAGGATCGAGCTTGCCGCGCTCGATCAGGATTTCGCCAAGGCGTTTGGGCAAAGTGGGATTCGTTGCGTAAGCGATTGAAAAGTATAGCAGTCCTGAGCGCTCTGCGACGCTTCGATGCGGCAGTCTGACTCACCCGGGAGGGGGAAGTGCCGCGGGGCGACGCAACTCCACGCAAAATCCTCGATTCGGGCGAAAAAAAAGCGGGCAGTCGCCTGCCCGCTTTGCCCTGCGATGAAGACCAGGCTCAGTTGTAGGCAGTCTCCCCGTGCGCCGTGACGTCGAGGCCCTCGCGCTCTTCCTCTTCCGGCACGCGCAGCCCGATGAGGATGTCGGCGATCTTGAACGAGATGAACGCGACGACGGCGGACCAGATGATGGTGACGCCCACCGCCTTGGCCTGCACGATCACCTGCGACACGATCGAGTAGTCCGCGGGCTTGATGTTTGTCGCCGTGACCCAGTCGGCCACGAATCCGGGGCCGCCCAGGTCGGGCGAGCAGAAGACGCCCGTGAGCAACGCGCCCACGATTCCGCCCACCGCATGCACGCCGAAGACGTCGAGCGTGTCGTCGACCTTGAGCATCTTCTTGAGTCCGGTCACACCCCACAGGCAGACGGCACCGGCGATGAGCCCGATGAAGAACGCCCCCGGAATGCCGACGTTGCCGGCCGCGGGCGTGATCGCCACGAGGCCCGCCACCGCGCCGGAAGCAGCGCCCAGCATCGAGGGCTTGCCCTTGAACATCCACTCGAAGAAGATCCACGAGAGCACCGCGCATGCCGTCGCGAGGAACGTGTTGATGAACGCGAGCGCGGCCGAGTTGTTTGCTTCCAGCGCGGAGCCCGCGTTGAAGCCGAACCAGCCGAACCACAGCAGCGACGCGCCGATCATCGTCATCGGCAGGTTGTGCGGGGTCATGGACTCCTTGCCCCAGCCGATCCGCTTGCCGACCACGTATGCGCCCACCAGGCCGGCGACACCGGCGTTGATGTGCACCACCGTGCCGCCCGCGAAGTCGAGCGCGCCCCACTGCCAGATCATGCCGGCCTTGGCGTTCTGCGCGTCCACGACGGAGGCCGCCGTGTAGGCATCCGGGCCGGGCCAGAACCAGACCATGTGCGCGATCGGCGCGTACGAGAACGTGAACCAAAGCACGATGAACAGCAGCACCGCGGCGAATTTCACGCGCTCGGCGAAGGCGCCGAGGATGAGGCAGCAGGTAATCGCCGCGAAGGTCGCCTGGAACGCGACGAACACCAGCTCCGGAAGGACGACGCCTTTCGAGAACGTCGGCACCGTGGCGAACTCGCCCTTGATCGAATCGAACGTCCCCTTCAGGAAGAGCCGATCGAAGCCGCCGATGAACTGGTTGCCCTCGGTGAACGCGAGGCTGTAGCCATAGATGCACCACAGCACCGTGATCAACGAGAACACCACGAACACCTGCATCAGCATCGACAGCATGTTCTTCGAACGCACCATGCCGCCGTAGAAGAGCGCCAACGCGGGCACGCTCATCAAGAGCACGAGCGCGGTGCAGGCGAGCATCCATGCGACGTCGCCCTTGTTGGGGGTAGGTGCCGGAGCCGCTGCGGCGGGAGCCGCGGCATCCGTAGCCGGTGTGGCTGCCGCGGGAGCGGTAGTCACGGGTGCGGCGGCGGCGGGTGCTGGCGTTGCCGCCGGAGCCGGGTCGGCCTTTTTATCCTGCGCCAGCGCCACTCCGCCAAAGGCGAGCGCGGCGGCGAGCGCGATGAAGCTCAATGCGCGTTTCATTTTGTCAGTCCCCTTGGGTCAAAGTGCGTCCGCGCCGGTCTCGCCGGTGCGGATGCGGACGACCTGCTCGAGCTCGAAGACGAAGATCTTTCCGTCGCCGATCTTGCCGGTGTTGGCGCTCTTCTCGATCGCCTCGATGACGCGGTCGAGCATTTCGGTCTTGATCGCGGCCTCCACCTTCACCTTCGGCAGGAAGTCGACGACGTATTCGGCGCCGCGATAGAGCTCGGTGTGCCCCTTCTGCCGGCCGAACCCCTTCACCTCGGTGACCGTGATGCCCTGCACGCCGATGGCCGAGAGGGCTTCGCGCACCTCGTCGAGCTTGAACGGCTTGATGATCGCTGTTACCAGTTTCATGTTGGCTCCCTCGAAGCGACGCTGCTGGTCAGAATTTGTACAAGACTTCAAGCCCGAACGACCGCTGGGTGTCCGTCGCGGTGACGCCATCGGACTTCAGGAAGGCATCCTTGTCCGATTTGTCGGCGCGGAATTCGGCGCGGATTTCCCAGGCTTTGGACGGGAGGTAGGCGAGCGTCACGGTGCCCTCTTTCCACTTCTGCGCCACTCCCGTGCGATAGCCGTCCTTGTCGTCGAAATACTCCGCGCGCAGCGACACCCTCCACTGCTCATTGATCTGGTAATTGAGGTAAGCGGCCAATCCCTGCCATTTGGCTTTCCCGCCATCGAACGCCGCCTTGTCCTGGGTGCCGTAGTCGTAGTTCAGCACCAGGGTCAAAGGCTCGCTCAGCGTGAAAGTCCCGACGACGTCGACCAGGTTGCGCATCCCGCTCGGCCCGATCTTGGGATAGTTGGCGAGCAGCTCCTTGCCGCCGTAGTAGGCGGCGACGAACGACATTTCCTTCGACGGTGCGTAAGTCGCTCCGAGCTCGACGGTCTTGTCGTTATTCGGATCGCTCACCGCATCCCAGCCCTGGTTGACTCCGCCGATCAGCGAAAGACTGTCGCTCATCTTCCACGTCGCCCTTACGCCGGTGTGGCTGAAAGGGATGGCGTAACCGAAGAGGATCGAGCGCGAGTAGTTGACGTCGGCGGCGCTCTTGATCACCTCCGCCCCGGCGAGCGTCACATACTTGCCCGCGATGATGGTGAGCGGCGCCGCGCCAAAGTGCACGTACGCCTGCGTGACGTCGAAGTAGTGGTTGGCGCCGTTCGCCGGCCCTTTCGACTTGCTGATGGTCCCGTAGGCCGCGATCGTGTCGGCGTCTTTGCCGATGGTCACGTCGAGCAAGCCTCCGAACCCTTCGTCGGGCGTCTTGGCGAGCTGCAGATCGAGCGCATGAAACATCGCTTCGTTTCGCTTGAAGTCGAATACGCGATCGTTGAGGCCGCTGACGAACTTCCCAGCGCCCGAAAGGTGCGAGTAACCAACGTCGACATGACCGGTGAGGTCGAATCCCCCGATCGAGAAAATCGCGGGTGGGGGCGCCTCGGCCGGTTTGGCGTCGGCTGGCGCAGGGGGGGTCTGCGCGCATGCGACACCCGCGGCGAAGAGTCCCACCACAAGCGGGATCGTTTTCAGGGGGACGAATTTCTGCATGTTGGTTCCTTTGGCTGTTTGTGAATGCAACTCCCGCGACCCAAGGAGCAGCAAGCGTGCCACCGGATAACCCATTGTTTGTGAACCACAGAATTTTGCCGTTTGGCGGCAATGCCCACGCGATGTGCACGCGTGCGGTGCGTCGCACCATTTCGGTGCCGCGGCACGGCCATTGTCCGAGCCTGCGAAGTGCCCCATTTAGTAGGGCGTGAGATCCTCCATCTGCATTTGGCGCGTGTCCCCCGTCCGCGACCGGGCGCTCGTGCTCCCGTCAACTGAATGGCATCGTGGGAGTTGAGATGAATGAGAATCTCTTGAGCGAGCTGTCCGCGCGCCTGGCGGCGATGATGGCGGCCAATCCGGCGAAAGACCTCGAGAAGAACATCCGCGGCATGCTCGCGAGCGCCTTCACGCGCCTGGAGCTGGTGAGCCGCGAGGAGTACGACGTGCAGACGCAGGTCCTCGCGCGCGCCCGGGAAAAGCTGGCGGCGTTAGAGTCGAGAGTCGTGCAGCTCGAAGCGCGCGCTGGCGCGCCCGAGTCCTAGGTCCGGAGGCCCGGCGTTCCCCGAGGGACTGGGCAGTCCCTCAACTTCGAGGAGCGCATCGTGAGTGTCGCCGTCGTTTTCAGCCGGGGCCTGGCAGGCCTCGATGCGCCGCTCGTGCGCGTCGAGGCGCACGTAGGCGGAGGCCTTCCGCAATTCCACATCGTCGGGCTTCCGGAAACGGAGGTGAAGGAGGCGCGCGATCGCGTGCGCGCCGCGTTGAGCACCGCGCGCTTCGACTGGCCCGCGGGGCGCGTCACCGTGAGCCTCGCGCCCGCGGACCTTCCCAAGGAAAGCGGGCGCTTCGACCTGCCGATCGCGATCGGCATCCTCGCCTGCACCGGACAGGTCCCCTCGCGCGGCCTCGACAAGCTGGAGTTCGCGGGAGAGCTCGCGCTGTCGGGAGAACTGCGCCCGATCCGCGGTGCGCTCGCGATGACGTTCGGCGCGCATCGCGACGGCCGCGCGTTCGTGATCCCGGAGGCCGCGGCCAGTGAAGCATCGCTGGCCCGCGGCGCGCGCATCCTCCCTGCGCGCTCGCTCCTCGAGGTGTGCGCGCATCTCACCGGCAGCGCAACTCTGTCCGAATACCGCCGCAGCGGCGCGAGCGTCGCGCCCGCCTACGCCGACCTCGCGGACGTCCACGGCCAGCAGCAGGCGCGGCGCGCCCTCGAGATCGCCGCCGCGGGAAATCATTCGCTCCTTTTCTCCGGCCCACCAGGCACCGGCAAGACCATGCTCGCCACGCGGATCGCGGGCATCCTCCCGGCGATGACGGAGGACGAAGCGCTCGAGGCCGCCGCGGTGCAAAGTCTCGCGAGCGGGTTTTTCCGCGCCGAGCGCTTCGGCGTGCGCACGTTCCGCTCGCCACACCACAGCGCGTCGGCCGCGGCGCTGGTGGGAGGCAGTTCGCCGCCGCGTCCCGGCGAGATCTCGCTCGCGCACCACGGCGTGCTCTTCCTCGACGAGTTGCCGGAGTTCAGCCGCCACGTGCTCGAGGTGCTGCGCGAGCCGCTGGAGTCGGGGCGCATCACCATCTCGCGCGCGGCGCGCCAGGCGGACTTTCCCGCGCGGTTCCAGCTCATCGCGGCGATGAATCCGTGTGCTTGTGGCTATTTGGGGCACTACAGCGGGCGTTGCCGCTGCACACCAGATCAAGTCCTGCGCTATCGCAATCGAATCTCCGGGCCGCTTCTCGACCGGATCGATATTCAAGTCGAAGTGCCAGCAGCGCCGCCGGAAGACTTGTCGCGCGCAAACACCGGCGAGTCATCCATCATCGTTCGAGAGCGGGTAGAGCGAGCTCGCGCGAGAATGCTCACGCGACAAGGAAAAGACAACGCGCGGCTCACGACGAACGAGATCGACAAGCACTGCGCGCCCGATCATATCGGCGCCTCACTACTCACAAAATCGATCAGCTTGCTAGGGATTTCGGCTCGCGGATATCACCGCATTCTCAAAGTCGCACGCACCATTGCGGACCTTGCGGGCGTGGAACGCGTTTCGGATCTGCAAGTGGCGGAAGCGATTCACTATCGGAACTTGGATCGCTCACGGCAATAGGAAAAGTGCAGCCATCACAGAGTTAGCGGCCGATGCCGCAAGAGCGGTATGCGTAATCGCCGCCGCCGCTCCGAGCGCGCGCAGCGCCTTCAGGGCCCTGCGGCGGCCATTCATGGTGCGCTGACGAGCACCGCTTTTGCAGGATCGGCGGTCGTGCCCGCCTCCACGACGAAGATGCTCGAGGCGGAGACAGCCCTCGACGACAGGGTCGAGACGACTTCCCGCATCGGCCCGATCGCGGTGCCGTTGGCCATGCCCATCGGGTTGGTCTTGAAGCTGGCGACCGGCGCGGCCTGCCCGCTCACGTAAACGTTGTATGCAGTCTGCGGCTTGAGCTTGTAGAGGAACACTTCCAGCGAATCGACCAGGCCGAGGTTGCGGGCTACGACGAAGCCCCGCGCTTCGCCGGCGCTCGCCTTCAAGGGAATGTTCAACGGCTCGCTGTTGACGCGGGGAATGAGATTCGCCGTTCCGGGGCCGCTCGGCACCGCGTTCGACACGTAGACCAGCGCTTGCGGCGCCTGCCCCACCGGCACGCGCGCGATCACTTTGTCGGTGGCGGTATCGATCACGTCGACGGCGTCGCCATTCTCCAGACCCACGTACATCCGCGAGCCGTCATCCGAGGGCCAGATACCGTGCGGCAGGGCGCCGACGGGAATTGTCGTGACCAGCTGCGGCGACGCGTCCGCCGTGTAGACCTTGACCGCGTTCTCGCCGCCAATGGTGATGTACGCGCGGGTACCGGCCGCGGTCTTCGCGAATCCAAGGTGGTTGGTAATGAAGCCGGTGTCGAGAACGCCTTTCACCTCGAAGCTTTGGGTGTCGATGCGGGTGACCTTGCCCACGTCCTTGTGCGTCATCCACGCCTCCTTGAAGTCCGGCGTGAATTGCAGGAAGGGCGAGAAGGGGCTCACCACCGCGATGCGCTTCACCACCTTGCGCGACGCGACGTCGATGACGTCGACTTCAGGCGTGAAGCTCGAGACCACGAAAGCCAGCTTTCCGTTCGGATGAAACAGCACCATCCCCGGGCCGGGCGCGGTTTCGATCCGGCCGGTCTCCTTGAACGTGTTCGGATCAATCACCGAGAGGTAGCTCTCGCCGCGCACCACGGCCCAGACTTCCTTGCCGTCGGCGGTGAAGAACGCCTCGTGGGGCGAGCGCCCGATGTAGGCGATGCCCTTCACCTTGTTGGACGCGGTATCGATGAACGCCACCGAATTGGATCCGTTGGAAATCGCGATCAGGGTCCTGTGGTCCGGGGAGAACCCGAGGCCGTGGACATTAAGCTCGCCCTTGTACAGCGGGGACAGGATGTCGGGGCGCGCGTTGCCGAGCCGGATTTGCCCCAGAAGCGCGTTGTTGGCGGGGTCGATTACCGAGACCGTGTTGGTGTTCTGATCGCCGGTGTACACCCGGTCGGTGGATGCGGGAGCGGCGAGCGCGAGGCCGGGGCCACACGCGAGAGCGACGGCGAGGCACAACCGATGCATGTTCATGGGAATCCTGTCTATTTGGGTGAACGGCGTGCGAGCCATGCCTGCATCAACCGGATCTCGTTCTGCTGCTCGGTGATGATGCCTTGGGCGAGATTGCGCAACTCGGGATCCTGCGTTTGCAGCAGCAGCGCCTTGGCCATGTCGACGGCGCCCTGATGGTGGGGGATCATCATGGTGATGAAATCGTGGTTCGGCTCGCCGTTCATGGGCGCGGCCCGCATGCCGTACTCCATCACCGCCATCGCGTCGTCCATCAGCTGAGCGAAGGGCTTGGCGGTGCTGGCGACAAAGGGCGGCGGCGGCTTGGGCGGCGTGCCGTGATGGTGGCCGCCCGGTTGCGCCTGACTCTGCGATGCGGCGAACGCGAGGGCGACGAGTGGCCCGGACATCCATGTCTTCATTGAATCACCTGGAGTGTGTTGGGCTTATGAAAGCCTTGCAGTTCCAACATTCTTTTAAAATCGGCTCGCCTTATGCTGGAGCATACGATTCAACGCTAACGCCAAAGCCTACTTGAGTCCGCCCCACCCGAATCCTATGCCGGTGCGACACGATGCGACCGCCCGCTTTGCTATCGCGGCGGCATGGCGGTGGATTCGGCGCCGCAAAAGATTCCTCCACGGCGCTCACTTCTTCTTGACGCAGAAGTCGAGCGCCTTTCCCGCGCGTGCTACTCGCACCAGTTCGTTGCCGGTCGAGCGGCAGAAGGTTGCGAAGTCCTTGCGTGCGCCCGGATCCGTGGTCCTGACTTTGACGAGGCCTCCCGCCTCGGTCTGCGACAACGCCATCCTCAACTTCAGCACAGGCATCGGACACGTCAGGCCGCTGGCATCGATGAACCGCTCGTCGGTCCCGCTCTGCATTACTGTCTCCACGCGTTGTATAGCGCGCTTGCGCGAGCCCCCGTGCGGCAGAAGCCGATGACGGGCACTGGTGCCATCGCCAGGGTTTGCGCGAACTCGTTCACCAAGCGCGGGTCGACATGGGCCCGTTGCATCGGAAGGTAAAAGTACGACAGGCCATGACGTCGGGCCTCCGCCTCGAGATCGGAGCTTCTCGGCTGGGCGGCTCCTCCTTCGCCATCAGGGCGGTTGTTCACGATCGTTCGGAAGCCTTCCTCCGCGATAAACCCGACGTCCTCGACACTTATCTGCCCGGTAACGAAATACCCGGGCCCAAGGTCCGAGATCCGTGGCTTCATTTTCCATCTCCTTTTCGGAACCACTCGAACACGGCCATACCGAGCAGCATGGACGCAGCGAAAGTCACGGCTTTTGCGGAGCCCGTCGCCAGGGCCACTAATGCCGGGCCCGGACACAGGCCAGCCAGGCCCCAACCCACGCCGAAAATGAGAGATCCCATCACGAGCCGAATGTCTACATCGCGCGCGGTCGGCATGCGCATGGTCAGACCCAATGCGGATTCGGCCCGTTGAGAGCCAAGCGTGAAGCCGATCACTCCGACGGCTACGGCGCTGGCCATCACCAGGGCAAGCGATGGATCCCAGTCGCCAAAGATATCCAGGAACGCCAGCACCTTCGACGGATTCGCCATGCCTGAAACCAGCAGTCCCCCGCCGAAAAGCGCCCCGACGGTCAGCGCCGTGACAATCTCCCGGCGTCGCAGGCGCGTAGTCATACCAATAAATGCCTGAGGAAGAAAACCGTCAGAAAGCCCGCCGACATGAATAGAATTGTTGCTACAAATGAGCGGGGCGAGCGCCGTGCAAGGCCGCAAACACCGTGGCCACTGGTGCAACCGGAGCCCAGTCGCGACCCGTAACCCACCAGTAGCCCTGCCACGATCAGCGTCGTAGTCGGCGCGTCGATCCGGATGTCAAGCGCCCCGGAAAGTGATGCATAGAGCGCGGGTACCGCCAGCAGACCTGCGATGAATGCGAGTCGCCATGCGAGATCGCCCGCTCGCGGACGCACGAGCCCGGCGACGATGCCGCTGATCCCGGCAACACGCCCGCCGAGAACAGCAAACATCACGGCCGCGGCACCGATCATCGCGCCCCCGGCTGCAGCGCTCGCCGGCGTGAATGAAACCCAATCGATCTGCAAAATCAGGAGTCCTCGCAGTACAGGCGATACAGCGCCTTGAGCAACGCAAGGGTCCGCGCGTCGCCCACGGAATAAAAGATCTGCTTGCCGTCCCGCCGGGTCGCGACGAGTTTCTGGGTGCGCAGGACCGATAGTTGCTGGGAAAGCGTTGGCTGCTCGATGCCGGAACGCTCGGCGAGGTCCGAGACGCAAAGCTCCCCCTGCGAAAGCTCGCAAAGGAGAAGCAATCGGTCCGGATTGCCCAGGGTGCGCATGAGTTCGGCAACCTGTTCGGCCTTCGGACGCAGCGCGGCGATATGCTTGATTGACATGGAGGCATCGATTGAGCTTGAAATTCATTATACCGTATGATATAATGTTTTTCAATATATCTTTAATTGAACGGGGCCTTGGTGATCTTTCGCCAACTATTCGAGTCGACGTCCAGTACCTATACATATTTGCTGGGCTGTGAAGACACTCGCCAAGCGGTTTTGATCGACCCGGTGCTGCCGATGTGGGAGCGCGACCTGGGGGCGATCGCCGCACTAGGGTTGCGTCTGGCATATACCGTCGAAACGCATGTTCACGCCGACCACATCACTTCCGCCCTTCGCCTCAAGCGGGAAGCCGGCAGCCGCATCGTGTATCCGGCCTCGAATCGGTTTCCCTGTGCCGATCACCTGATCGAGGAAGGAACGCCCCTGGAAGTCGGAAGTGTTCGCCTGGAGGGGATTCACACCCCGGGCCATACCGATGACCATTTCGCGTACCGCGTCGGCGAACGCGTATTTACCGGCGATGCGCTTCTCATCGACGGCTGCGGCCGCACCGACTTTCAGAACGGGGACGCGACGACGCTCTACGCAAGTGTTCACGGAAAGCTGTTCACGCTTCCCGAGGACACCCTGGTGTATCCGGCACACGACTATCAAGGCCGGCGTGTTTCAACGATCGGGCAGGAGAAGGCTCTCAATCCCCGGCTGGGCGGGGGCCGGGATCTGCAAGCTTTTCTCGGGATCATGCAGGCGCTCGACTTACCGTATCCGAAGTTCATCGACTATGCGGTCCCGGGAAACCGCCAGTGCGGAGTGTGTCCGGACGCCGTCCCCGACGCGCTGCAGGAATACTGCGAAAGCATCGGCGTCTCGGTACAAGGATGATGAGCCGCGCTATCGTCTTGCGGATTGCCCTCGGCATCCAAGCGGTCTCCAAGTGATCGCAGCCCTGCTAGGAGTCGTCATCGGGCTCGTCATGGGCCTCACCGGCGCGGGCGGCGGAATTCTCGCCGTGCCGGCGTTGGTCTTTGCCCTCGGCTGGACGATCCCCCAGGCCGCGCCCGTGGCGCTCATCGCCGTGGCGGGAGCAGCGTTCCTGGGTGCCGTTGATGGTTTGAGGCAAGGTCTCGTGAGGTATCGTGCTGCACTTTTTATGGGCGCCGTTGGCGTTTCGATCGCGCCTCTCGGGCTGAAGGTCGCATCGATAGCGCCGGAGCGCGTGCTGCTCTTGGGCTTCGCCCTCGCGATGGTGTTCGTCTCCGGCAAGATGTTTCGCGATGCGCGTCACGAGGTCGCCCGAGGTGATGGCGACTTGCCGCCTTGCCAACTCGATCCCGCCACAGGTCGACTGCATTGGACGCCGCGTACCGCGGTTGCGCTGGGCTCGATTGGAGCTGTGTCGGGATTCTTCACGGGCTTGCTCGGCGTGGGTGGCGGATTTGTGATCGTGCCTGCCCTGCGGCGGTTCAGCGACATATCCATGCAGGGAATAGTCGCAACGTCCCTGGCCGTCATTGCCCTCGTATCAACGGGTTCAGTGATCGGTGCGTGGCTTCAGGGGCGCGATCTGTCCATTGCGGTGGCAGCCCCTTTCGCGGCCGGCGCCGTGATCGGCATGGTCGCAGGACGATTCGGCGCACGGAGCTTGAGCCCCTCGTTTCTCCAGCGCCTTTTCGCGGGTGTCAGCGCCGCTGTGGCAATTGGCCTGATTGCACGCGCCGCGTATCACTGAGCGACCGGTGGCTCAGTGCGTGAACCACACGCAGATCGCTTGAATTCCTGCCGTTAACCACGATGTACCAGGAGGCAATGTCAATGAACTCGAAGTACGCTTTTGGAAAGACTGTCAGCATGTCGTTCGATGAAGTCGTCCGGCGGGCGGTCGAGGCCCTCGGCAAAGAAGGATTCGGCGTGCTGACCGATATCGACGTCGCGGCCACCTTGAAGAAGAAGCTCGGGGTCGATGTACCGCCGTATCGGATACTCGGCGCATGCAATCCCCAGTTCGCTCATCAGGCGCTTGCAATGGAGCCCGAAATCGGAACCCTCTTGCCGTGCAACGTGGTTGTGCGCGCCATCGACGGCGAGAAAACGCGCATCGATGTCATGGATCCGGAAGCCGTCCTGGCCTTGGTAGGCAGAAAAGAGATCGCACCCATCGCACAGCAGGTACGCGAGAGGTTGGATCGCGTGCTGGCCGCCATCTAGACCATTGTCATACCCCTCGACGACCACCTCTGGAAGCACATCCCCCGGCCCGGGCGCAAAGGGTTTCATTCTGTCGAGCGGCGGGACTGAATCACATCCGCTTCAGTTCCGAATGGAACCCACTCACTTTCAGCTTGATGATGATCGTCACGGCCGCGGGGTTCTTCCAGTACCACCCATGCGTGCCCGCAAAGGGCGCTGTGAGCGTACCTGCGCCCTTCGGGGCGGAGGCCTTGTCGAAGCTGAGGAAGGCCCCCGGCGGACCCGCCGAAGGCTCGCCATGAAAGTCGAATTTCACGTCCGCGCCTCCCGCATCCCATTCGTAAACAATGCCCTCACCTTCGGCCAGGACGGTCTTGTACTCGACCTCTCCGTTCGGAGGGAGAGTCACCTCGACCAGGTCTGTACGCAAAGATCGCTTTGAAGACGCCGCATACCTATTGGCAGGCGCGGGCATCATCGCGGCGGCCTGCATGTTCGCCTCGGGAGACGCCGCGGCCTTCGCTGTCGCTACCTTTCGTTGTCCCATGGGGGTAAGCCCCAAGAGGCGCCCGGCGCCGGTCCAGTCGATCCCGTATTCCGCGGGCATGACTGTCGTAACCAGCAGGACGCCAGCGATCACGATGGCCCATACGACGGCCCTGCTTGGCGAAGCATCGAAGCCCGGCGCGCCTGCTCGGGCGCTCGATTCCGTAGATTCTCCCTGCATGATTCCCTTTCAACCCAGAATGAAATAGCCCGTGAGCTGGTAGCCCGCCAGCACGAAACCAGCAACAATCAGTGCTGTATTCGCTACGTACGCGTTACGCGTGAAAGCCGCCGAGCGCCTCAGATAGGCCATTACGATAAGCATCACGCCGAGCGCGAGCAGCTGTCCGAACTCCACTCCCACGTTGAAGGCCACGATGTTGGCGACCAGCCCGTCCGGCGAAAGCGAGAACTCCTGCAACTTCGTGGCCAGCCCGAAGCCGTGTGCAAGGCCGAAGGCGAGCACGGCCGCACGCGGATCGGGCTTGAACCCGAGCCAGCGCTCGAACGCATCGAGGTTGTCCAGCGCCTTGTAGACCACCGAGAGCCCGATGATGGCGTCTATGAGATAAGGATTTGCGTGAGTTCCGGCGAGCACGCCGTAGAGCAATGTCACGCTGTGTCCCACGGCAAAGAGCGTCACGTAAAGCGCCACTTCCTTGAGGCGATGGAGAAAGAAGATCACCCCGAAGAGAAAGAGCAAGTGGTCGTAACCGGTGACCATATGCTTGGCGCCCAGGTAGATGAACGGGACCAACTGCATGCCGGCTGCGCGCTCGACAAACCCCTTGTCCCCCTCGGCCACGCCGTGACCCCACGCCAACGATTGTAGGAAGAGAACTCCCAGGGCGGCTGAGACTATCAACGATCGACCGTGCTTCATTGTGCCGATACGATGATCTTGCCGACGATGCCGCCATCGAGGTGCTCCGGAGAACCGATGCTGAATTCGCCGTGCCGCGCATCCCAGTCCACCGCGACGGCTCGAGTTGCATGCGATCGTTCAACTCGACCGGCATGGGTCGATGTGGTCGTGAATGAAACCTTCTTCGCCGCAACAATTGCCCTTTCAACTGCATGCAATTGCGGGGCTGCATCGAGGCAGCCCCGCTGCTCTTCGAGCATGGTGATGATCGTCCGCGGGTGGCCTTCTGTGCGCCGCAGGCGATTGATGATGTCGGGGTGGGATTGGTGAAGAAAGGATTTCGCCATGCCCATAGCATATCCCCCCCGGGGGATGTGTAAGCGCCTGCTTGAGGCCGACGGCGGGGGTACTTCGCCTGAACACGAAATTTGTGGGGCACGCCGGCGACAAGCATCCGACCACACCGCGCAGGTCTCTTCGCCCACATCGCCCGGGGGCTGTGCTATCGCGCACGTTCTATACTGGAAGGCCCGCCAAGAAGACTCCTGCGTGAACCCGCAACCGCTCTCGCTGACCCTGCCCCAGGCGATGGAGCGCGCCGTCTCCGCCTACCAATCGGGCCAATTCGCCGAGGCCGCGCGGTTCTGCAAGGCGGTGCTGAACGCCGATCCCCGGCACCTCGACGCCATCAACATGGCAGGCGCGCTCGCGCTGCAGGCTGGTAACGCGGAGGGCGCGCTTGGGCACTTTTCGCGGGCCACCGAGATCGCGCCGGATTTCGCCGAGGCTTTCTACAACCGCGGCGTGGTGCTGAGCGAGCTGAAGCGCTGGGACGAGGCGCTGTCGGCGTACGCCCGCGCCGTCGAGATCGATCCGCGCAATGCGCGCGTGCACAACAACCGCGGCAACGT
>JANLXC010000155.1:0-17587 GCA_031364925.1 Burkholderiales bacterium
ACATCGGGCAGAACTTCGAGCTGCAGGGCGACTCCTGCGCTTCGGTGCGCGTGGTGTTGCGCGAGCGGCATGCGCACTGCATCGAAGGCGCGTTCGTTGCGGCGGCTGCGCTCTGGGTGCATGGCGAGCCGCCGCTGCTGATGCACCTCGATTGCGATGCGAGCGACTATCCGCACGTGGTGACGCTCTTCCGGCGCCACGGCTCGTGGGGCGCCATCTCCAAGACCAACGGAGCGCCGCTGCGCTATCGAGATCCGATCTATCGCACGCTGCGCGAGCTGGCGCTGTCCTACTTCCACGAGTACTCGAACCGGCGCGGGCACAAGACGCTGCGCAGCTACTCGACCTCGTTCGACCTGCGCCGCATCGGCATCGAGAAATGGGTGACCGCCACCAACTCGTGCTGGGAAACGCACGACCGCCTCGTGGACCTGCGCCATTTCGCGCTCATCTCCAAGCGCCAGGAGAAGCTGCTCGCCAAGCGTGACCGCTTCGAGCGCAAGGCTTGCAAGATCGTGGAGTACCCCAAGCCCGGTCCCGTTTCCATGTGAGGAATTTCCTCGGGGGAATTCGAACATTCCGCGAGCTCTTTGCATCTCCCCGCTGGCTCCGGCAGTTCTCCATGCTCTCCGGGACCACTTCTTGAATCTTCTAAGCCGAAGGTAAGCGCAGCGCCTCGTCCAGCACGTCGCCTTCGAGCTCGGGCAGCGCACGCGGCGTCGGAGGATCCGGCTCCAGCTTCCCGAAAGCGCATTGCCACCACCCCGAGTCGCGCCACGCGCCCAGCTTGTATCCCACGTTGCGATAGACCCCGAGCTGCGTGAAGCCCACGGACTCGTGCAGCGCGACGCTGGCCGCGTTCGGCAGCGCGATCCCCGCGAATGCGTTGCTAAAGCCCTGCGCGCGCAGCACGCGCAGGAGCGCCAGGTAGAGGGCCTTGCCGGCGCCGCGCCCGCGCGCCCGCGGATGCACGTAGCACGACACGTCCACGGACCACTGGTAGGCGAGCCGCTCGCGATGCTCGGCCGCGTAGGCGTAGCCCGCGATGCCCTCGTCATCTGCGAGCACGAGCCACGGATACTTGCGCAGCGTCGCCGCGATGCGCTGCGCGAGCTGCGATTCGCCGGGCGCATCGAGCTCGAAGGAGGCGAACGTGTCGCGCACGATCGGCGCGTAGATCGCGTGGATGCCGGCGGCGTCGCGCGGCGTGGCCATGCGGATCATGGCCTGAACTCCAGGATCTCCATGGGCTCGCGATTGGCGCGCGTGCCCACCGTGACCCAGCCGAGCTTGCGGTAGAACGCGATCGCCTCGACGTTCTGCGTGCTCACGGACAGGCGTAGCGTGTGCCGTCCGAGACGACTGAATACCGACACCGCGTGCTCGTGCAGCATGCGGCCCAACCCGCGCCCGCGGAATTCCGGCAGCAGGTAGAAGAGGTTCACGTAACCCACGCCGGCGTCCTCGTCGAAGAAACGCATCTCGGTTTGCCCGACGATGCGCTCGCCGTGCCAGAGGTGCGCGTTGCCTTCGGGGACCTGCGCGATGCGCGCGCGCAGGCTCTCCAGGTAGCGTTGGTTGCCGGCGCCCATCTCCTCCTCGACGCCCTCGGGCGTGCCGAAACTCGCCACGAACGCGTCGCGGCGAAAGGCGATGCAATCGGCGCCGTGGCGTGCGAGGTCGATGGGCGCGATGCGATAGCCCTGCGCGGCGCGCTCGCGGCGCAAAACGCACTCGGGCTCGCCGCCCTCGGGCCGCACGCGCTTCCAGCGCCTGAAACCGGCCTTCTCGAAGGCGCGGATCGAAGCCGCGTTGCCCTCGCTCGGGCCGGCAATGCACAGGTCCACATCGCTCGCCGCGAACACCACGTCGTCGACGAAGCGGCGCACCACCGCGCTTCCCAGCCCGCGGTTCATGCGCCACTGGTCGGCGATGAAGAGGTCCATGCCGGCGGCGCCCGCGCCGCAGCCCAGCAGCGCCGCGTACGCGGGAAATTCCCCGACCGGATAGGTCTGGATGTAGCCCACGTCCGCGCCGTCGAGCGTGACCACGAATGCGCGCACCGGGTTGCCTTCCCTGGTGCGCGGAGCGTATTTCGCCACGACCTCGGCGAAGGAGGAGGGAGCGCGCGCGTACCACTTGCTCACGTGGGGGCGCCCGAGCCAGAGAAAGACCTGCTGGAAGTCCGCGGCTGCGAGGGGTCGGAAGGCGATCTCGCCCATCACTCCCCGACGACGGACGGGATCGTCCTGAACATGGCGTCGAAGTAGGCGCGGTCCTCGTCGTCCAGCGCGGCGCCGAGGGATTTCGCCTGGGCGTAGTGGGCACAGTGGTTGGTAGCGTCGCGCGCCGCCGCCGCGGCATTGGCGAGCACGGCGTGCGCGAAAGCGACCTCCCACGCGGGGCTCTCGCGCCGCGTCACGAAGTCGAAGGCGTCGCGCGAAAAGTGCAGCGCCATGTCGCCGTGGCCCAGCAGCGCGTGCACGTGGCCGAGCAGCATCGCGGCGCGTGCCGCATTCAGCTCGTTGCCGACCTTCGACCAGTGGAAGGCGGCGGCGTGGGCGGCGTCGAGCATCTCGCCGTCCTCGGCCGCGTTGCGCAGCGGCTGCTCGGAAAGGCGCCACGCGCGGTTGTTGCACTCGACGGCGAAGTGCTTGTGGGCGCGCGCAAGATCGGCTTCCGGGATGGCGTCGTGCATGGCGCTAGGCGGCGGCCTCGGGGAGCGGCCCGCCCGCGGAAGCGTCGGACTTGACGGGGATGGTGGCCGGGGGGATGAACATGTGAACGTAGCCGCAGCGCGCGCACACCGCGCAGTGCGCCCGCGCGTCCTGCTGCGTGAAGAAGGCGAGGCCCGGGGCCGCCACATCGATCTCGCGCTGCGAGAACATGTCGTGGCTGCAGA
This sequence comes from Burkholderiales bacterium, assembly GCA_031364925.1. Lineage (GTDB taxonomy): Bacteria > Pseudomonadota > Gammaproteobacteria > Burkholderiales > Usitatibacteraceae > Usitatibacter. The sequence goes on from JANLXC010000155.1 coordinate 2,903, forward strand.
TGAGGCAGCGCAGCGCACGGCCCTGCACCTCGACGCTTCCCACCTCGCGCTCCATCGCTACGAGGCGCGCGCCGCGGCGCGCGGGGATTCGCGGTCGATCAGGTCGAGCAGCACGTCGAAATCCACCGGCTTGGTGAAATGGTGGTTGAACCCCGCGTCTCGCGCGCGCTGGCGGTCGTCTTCCTGCCCCCAGCCGGTGATGGCGACGATGAGCACCGCGTTGCCGCGTGCCTCGCGGATGCGCCTGGCAACGTCGTAGCCTGAAAGCTTGGGCATGCCGATATCGAGGAGCACCACCTCGGGACGGAAATCGGCTTCGGCGTCGAGCGCCTCGAGCCCATCGTAGGCGATGCGCACGTTGTCGCCGCGCACTTCCAGCAACATGCCGAGGCTGTCGGCCGCGTCGGCGTTGTCGTCGACGACGAGGATCCGGCGCGCATCGCGCGCCGACGCCGCCTCGCGCTGCGAATTGTCGGTCATCCCCCGATTCTAACTAGAATGCGGGATGAAGAAGCGGGTGCTCCATCTGCTCGATCGAGTCCCCAGCGCGACACTAGCTGATCTCGGCCAGCAGCCGCTCGATCGATTGCTCCGCCTGGCGCACGTAGTTGCCGGCGAAAAGATTGGCGTGGTTGAGGACGTGATAGAGGTTGTAGAGATCGCGGCGCACGGCATAGCCGCCCTCGAGGCTCCAGTTCGCGCGGTAGCCCGCCATGAAACCCGGCGGGAACCCGCCGAAAAGCTCCGTCATCGCGACGTCTGCCTCGCGATCGCCCACGTACACCGCGGGGTCGAAGAATGCGGGCACTGCGCCTTCGAGGGCCGCCGCGTTGCCGCCCCACAGGTCCCCGTGAAGGAGCGATTTCTCCACGCGTCGGCCGAGGATGAGGGCGCCGCAGTCGGCGACGAGCCGCTCGCCGCGATCGATCATGCGCGAGGGCAGGCGTTTGCAGGCGGCCATGCGCAGCTGCGGATGCAACCGCTTGTCGCGCCAGAACGCATGCCAGTCGTCGCTCCAGCCGTTGGCCTGGGGCGAGGCGCCGATGAAGTTGTCGCGCGCCCAGCCGAAGCGCTCCTGGGCAATGCGATGCTGCGACGCGAGCGCATGGCCGAGCGCCGACGCGCTGGGATCGGCGAGCGGGGCGAGATCGAGCCATTGCAGGACCAGCCACGCGCGCTCGTCGTCATGGCCGCGAGCAACGACCCGCGGCACGGTGACGCAGCGCGCCGCGGCCAGCGCCGCGAGGCCATCGGCTTCCGCCTCGAACAACGCGGCGCTCGAAGCCTCGTTCACCTTCGCGAAATAGCGCGGCTCGCCGTTCGCTGACTTTCCGGAGACTTCGAGCGCGGTGTGGATGCAACCGCCGCCCACTGGGGCGGTGGAAGTCACGTCAAACTTCGCGCCGATCGCCTCCGAGATCGCGGCGCCGAGCGCGCGCGCGACCGGGTCTGGCTTCATGCGAGCTTCATGCGATCGAGACCTTTCGCGAGATCGGCGAAGAGGTCCGCCGGATCCTCCAGGCCGATCTGCAGGCGCACCAGCGGCCCGCCCTCCCACGGACGCACGCTGCGCGCGCCGCGCAGGTTGGCGGGCACGATGAGGCTCTCGTAGCCGCCCCAGCTGTAGCCGAGCGCGAAGAGCTCGAGGCGGTCGATGAACGCCGCGAGCTGCTCCGGGGAGCACGGCGCGAGCTCGATGCCGAGCAGTCCCGCCGAGCCGAGGAAGTCGCGCTTCCACAACGCATGCCCCGGATCCTCGGCAAGGGCGGGATGAAGAACGCGCTTGACCGCGGGATGGGTCTTCAGCCACCCCGCGATCGCGAGCGCGCTCGCCTCGTGTTGCTTCAAGCGCGTCTCGAAAGTGCGAATGCCGCGAATGGCGAGGAACAGATCGTCGGGGCTGGCGGTCTGGCCGAGGTCTCGCGCCACGTCGCGCAGCTTCGGCCACCACGCCTGGCTCGCCACCACCGCGCCGATGAGGATGTCCGAGTGCCCCGCGGGATACTTGGTCGCGGCCTGGATCACGAGGTCGGCGCCATGCTCGAAGGAGCGGAAGAAGGCGCCCGTCGCCCACGTATTGTCGTGCAGCACCGCGGCGCCGCGCTCGCGCGCGACCTTCGCGATCGCGGGGAAGTCCTGCACCTCGAAGGTGAGCGAGCCGGGGCTCTCGAGATACACCGCGCGCGTGTTGGGCTTCATGAGCGCGGCGATGCCGGCGCCCACGAGCGGATCGTAGAAGGTGGTCTCGATGCCGTAGCGCGCGAGGGTGCGTTGGCAGAGGCGGCGCGTGGGGCCGTACACGCTGTCGGTTACGAGCACATGGTCGCCCGCCTTGAGGCACGCCATCAACGCCACCGCCACCGCGGCGAGCCCCGAGGGCAGCGTGACCGCGCGATGCCCGCCCTCGATCTCGACGATCAGCTCCTCGAACGCGGCGCGCAGCGGCATGTTGACGATGCCGTAGGTCGGGACCACCTCGTCGGCCTCGAAGCGCCGCTGCACCGATTCCATCTCGGCGAGCGACGCGAAGGTCACGGTGGAGGCGCGCACCACGGGGAGGTTCACGCTGCCGGGGCGCGACTTGGGGTGGCGGCCGAGCTGTGTCAGCCGCGTGCGCAGCTTCATCGGCCCAGTGCCCGAACCTCGGCCTTGACCTCGAGCGTGCTCCTCTTGCCGCGGCTATCCTCGACGGTGAAGATGAGCGGCACCAGGTCGCCCGCGGCAAGGGGGCGCGTGAGGCCGACCAGCATCACGTGGTATCCGCCGGGCTTGAGCTCGACGCGCTTGCCCGCGGGCAGCGTCACGAAATCGACGGCCTTCATGTGCATCGTGCCGTGGTCCATTCCCGACTCGTGGATTTCCGCGGCCTTCGCGGCCGGGGAGCTCACGCCCACGACCTTCGCATCCTCGCTGCTCTGGAGGCTGAGGAAGGCACCCGTGATCTTCTGCGCGGGCACCGTGCCCCGCACCCACGCATCCGTCGCCGTCACTGCCGCCGGCGCGTCAAGGCAAAAGGCAAGGCATCCGCAAAGCAGCGCGGATGCAAGCAGGTGGCTCACGAGTGCTCGGCCAGCGGCGATTCATGCTTTCCGAAAGTCGCCTCCATCTCGCGGCGAATCCGCACCGCTTCGGACGAGTCATCGTAGTCGACATCGTCCCAGCTGAGCACGGTGCCCGCGGGGATGTCGGTCTTCAGCTTGACCTTGTGGGCGAGGCCGATGGGCAGCGCCCGCTTCGCGGCGGAATCCACTGCGCTCATGAGCTTGCCCCACACGGTGTAGCCGCCTTCGCCGTCGAGCGCCTCGCCCGCCTTCAGCGCGCGCTTGGACGTCGCCACGCAATCTCCACGCCAGCCGCTCGCCGAGCCGGTCGCCTCGTGGCGCAACGCCGCGCTCGCCACGCTGATGCCGAGCTCGAGGCCGATGAGGTGGCTGGGCTTGTACATCGCCGCGTACTCGCCGGTCGGGTCGGTGACGATGCCGTACTCCTGGAAGCAGCGGCGCACGTATTCGTGCTCCGCCGAGAAAGTCACATACACGCCCCAGCGCAGGTCGCGGAAAACCGGGCGCCCGTCGCGCTCGACGCTCGACACCACCTCGACCTGGCCCGGATGGTGGAGCGTGCCGCCCACCGAGCGCGGCCTGAGGATACGCGGCAGGTCGTCCACGCCGCACGGCGGGAACTCGAGCCCCGCGGGCGCGGGCGTGAGCCCGGTCGCGTTGGCCACCGCGGTCATCTCGATGCCGCTCTTGGTGCCGTCGAGGAACGAGTTGAACATCTGCGCGTTGAAGTCGCCCTTGGCGACGGTGTCGTCGTCGAAGCCGTAGTGGCCCCACACCGTGCGCGGCGTCGAGGCGTGATACCCCGGCAGGTACTTGGTGCCCTTGCCCGCGGCGATCACGGTGAAGCCCGCGGTGCGTGCCCAGTCCACGAGCTCACAGATGAGCGCGGGCTGGTCGCCGTAGGCGAGCGAATACACGATGCCGGCTTCGCGCGCGCGCCGCGCGAGGAGGGGCCCGGCAAGCGCGTCGGCCTCGACGTTCACCATCACGATATGCTTGCCGTGCCTGCAACAGGCGAGCGCATGGGAGATTCCGGCGGCGGGGCTTCCGGTGGAGTCGATCACGACCGCGGTCGCGGGATGGGCGAGCGCGCGCATCGCGTCGTCCGTTACAAATGTAGTTCCCTTTCGCTGGGCCTCGTCGAGCGACGCCGCCGAGAATCGTTCCTGCGGCCAACCGACGCGCTCGAGCGAGGCGCGGGCGCGATCCGGCGCGAGGTCGGCCACCGCCAGGATCTGCAGCCCGGGGGTGCGCTGCGCCTGGGAAAGGTACATGGAGCCGAACTTGCCCGCGCCGATCATTACGACGCGGACGGGCTTTTTCTGGGCGGCGCGGGCTTGCAGCAATTGGTGGAGGTTCATACGGTAGGCTCTTGCCGACGGACGGCCTAGCAGTTTACCTTCCCCAGAGGGGAAAATGCATCGTGAATAGCAGGGATGCCATCGTCCGCGCAGGTTTGGGTGCCCGCGTGAAGGAGCTCGCGCCGGGCCTGGACGTGCTCGGCCTGCCCGCTTGCGTGCTGGATGGCGAGCTTCGCTATCGCTACGCCAACGAAGCCTACGCCGCCCTTTCCTCCCATCGCAGCTCGCAGCTCGAGGGGCGCACCCCCGACGAAGTCTTCCAGCGCGTCCCGCAGGACGAGCGCCGCCACCACTTGATGCGCGCCCTGGCAGGCGAGACCTCGATCTTCAACCGCCGCACCATGGAGGGCCCGAGCGCGGGCCGCTGGATGCGCGCGCATTACTTTCCGCTGCGTGGCGATGGCGAGGAGGTCCTGGGCGTGCTCGTCGTGCTGGTCGACGTGCAGCAGCTGAAGGATGCCGAGACCGCGCTCGCCGACCGCGAGCGCCAGCTCTCCCTCATCATGGATTCGGTGGGCTTCCCGGTCACGTATGTGGACCGCGGCCACGTGATCCGCTTCGCCAACCTGCCAAGCCGCCAATGGTCTGGCCGCGGCGCCGAGACGATGGTCGGGCTCCCCATCGAGGCGGTGATGACTCCCGAGGTGGCGGCGGCCGCGGCGCCGCTCATCGAGCGCGCGCTCGACGGCGAGCCGATCACCTACGAGCGCGAGGCGCTCTGGCCCGGTCGCGAGAAGCGCCACATCCGCGGCCACATGATTCCCGACCGCGACGCCACCGGTGCCGTGCTCGGGGTCCTCATCGTGCTGATCGACATCGAGCGCGACCACCAGCTGCGCGCCGCCCTCGAGGCGAAGGAGCAGCAGCTGCGCAACTTCGCCGAGAACATCCCCGGGCCGATCGCGGTAGTCGACCAGAACTTTCGCTACCTCTTCGCCAACAGGATGTTCCAGGAGAGCCGCGGCATGCCGCTCGAGACGATCGTCGGGCGGCGCGTGGACGAGGTGCTCGGCCACGAGGGCTCCTCGCAGTTCTTCGAGCCGTACGCCGAGCGCCTGAAGCGCGGCGAATCGTGCAGGCATGAGCGCCTGGTCGGCCCGCCGGGGGGCGAAGCGCGCTGGCACCTGGTGCAGCTCGCGCCGATCATGGTTGCGCTGGGCGACGGCTCCTCGCGCTTCAACGGCTACTACATCGTCTCCTCCGACATCCACGACATCAAGGTCGCGCAGGAGCGCCTCGCGGCGCAGGAAGCGCAGTTGCGCCTCTACACCGACAACATTCCCGATTCGGTCGCCTATCTCGACCGCAACCGCACCATCCTCTTCGCCAACCGCCATTTCGCCGAGCTGCGCGGGTTGCGCCCGGAGGACATCGTAGGGCGCACCACCACGCAGGTGCTGGGGCCGGAAACGGCGGCGTGGATCGCGCAACGCACGCAGAAGGTCTTCGACCGCGGCGAGACCGCCACCTACGAACGCCTCGTCACCATGCCCGACGGCGAGAAGCGCTGGTTTCACGTGAAGGCGGTGCCGCACCTCGGCCACGACGCCACCGTGGTCGGCATGTACGTGGTTAGCCACGACATCAACGACGTGAAGCAGGTCCAGGAGCAGCTCGCCGCGCGCGAGGAGGAGCTGCGTTTCTTCGCCGAGAACATTCCCGAGGCGATCGCCTACATCGACCTCGAGCGCGGCTGCACCTTCGTGAACAAGCTTTTCCTCGAAAGCCGCGGCTTCACGCGCGATTACGCGCTCGGCCGCTTTCCCGAGCAGGCCTACGCACCGGACGTGATGCAGGAGCTTCGCCCGCACCTGGAGCGCGTCGCGCGCGGCGAGGAGTCGAGCTACGAGCGCTTCTTCCGCATGGCTTCCGGAGAGGAGCGCTGGGTGCGCGTACGCCTTACGCCGCGTCGCGCCGCTTCCGGAAAGGTGCTCGGCTACTACGCGGTGTCCACTGACATCCACGAGCTGAAGACGGCGCAGGCCGCGGTCGAGGACAAGCAGCGCCAGCTGCGCCAGGTGATCGACTCGATCCCGACCCCGATGTGCTTCGTCGACGCGAGCGAGCGCTACAGCTACGTGAACGATGCCTTCCTCGGCTACGTGGGGCTGCGCTCCGAGGAGATCGTCGGGCGGGAGGTGAAGGAGGTGCTGGGCGAGGAGCGCTTCGGGCTCCTGAAGCCGCACCTGGATCGCGTGCGCGCGGGCGAAACCCTCGCCGTGGAGCGCCTGGTCACGTTCGCCGACGGGCGCAAGCGCTGGATGATCGTGCGCCTCACCCCGCGCATCGCGAACGGCGAATACCTCGGCTACTACGCGACCACCAGCGATGTCCACGAGCAGAAGTCGGTCGAGCAGCAGCTGCGCCGCACCAACACGATCCTGTCCGCGCACTTCGACAACACGCCGCTCGCGGTGATCGAGTGGGACACGGAGCTGCGCATCGTGCGCTGGTCGGGGCAAGCCGAAACGGTGTTCGGCTACAACGCCGCCGAAGTGCTCGGGCGCTCGCTGCACGGCTGGCGCCACATCTACGAGGAAGACGAGCCCGCGGTGAAGAGCATGATCGAGGACCTCATGCACGGGCGCGAGCGCCACTCGACGCTGCGCCACCGCAACTACCGCAAGGACGGCTCGGTGATCTGGGTCGAGTGGCACAACTCGGCGCTGCGCGACGACACCGGGCGCGTGATCTCGATCCTGTCGCTCGCGCAGGATGTCTCCTCGCGCATCCAGGCCGAAGAGCGCCTGCAGTACATGGCGACGCACGACGGGCTCACCGGGCTTCCCAACAGCGTGCTCCTGAACGACCGCCTCGACACCGCGCTCGCGCGCGCCCGCCGCGCCAAGCGCCGGGTGGGCGTGATGTTCCTCGACCTCGACCACTTCAAGGATGTGAACGACACGCTCGGCCATCGCATCGGCGACTTGCTGCTGAAGGAGCTCTCGCGGCGCATCCGCGGGGCGTTGCGCCAGTCCGACGTGCTCGCGCGCATCTCGGGCGACGAATTCGTCGTGATGCTCGAGGACCTTCCCGACGAGAGCGCGCCGGAGCGCGTGGCGCGAGTGATCCTCGATGAGGTGCGAAGGCCCTTCCACGTCGAAGGCAACGAGATCCACGTGAGCGGCAGCCTCGGCGTCGCGGTGCACCCGGAGGACGGCAACGATGCCGAGACGCTGCTGAAGAACGCCGACGCGGCGATGTACCACGCGAAGGAGTTGGGGCGCAACGGCTTCCGCACTTTCTCCGCCGAGCTCGCCTCGCGACGCACGCAGCGCATGCAGGTCGAAACCGCGTTGCGGCGCGCGCTGAAGAACGACGAGCTCACGCTGCACTTCCAGCCGATCGTCGACATCGCCTCGGGCGAAGTGCGCCACGTCGAGGCGCTGATCCGCTGGAACGACCCGGAGCGCGGCCTCATGCTGCCGCAGGGCTTCATCCCGCTCGCCGAGGAGTCCGGGCTCGGCCACGCGATCGGCCACTGGGTGATGGAGGCGGCCTGCCGGCAGGCGCGCGCATGGCGCGATGCGGGCATGGGCGACATCACCATGTGCATCAACCTGTCCGCCGGCCAGCTGCGCGACACGGCGATGCTTGCCGACCTGAAGAAACTGCTGGCCAAGACCGGCTGCGAGCCCGGCTGGCTGCAGTTCGAGATCACCGAGACCAGCATGGTGCGCGACGTGGAGGGCGCGAGCGTGATGCTCGCCAAGCTGCGCACGCTCGGCGTGCGCATCGCCATCGACGACTTCGGAACCGGGTTCTCGAGCCTGTCGCACTTGCGCCACCTGCCGGTGGACGCGCTGAAGATCGACAAGGCGTTCGTCGCCGACATCGACATCGCGGCCCCGCGCAATGGCGAGAACGCCGGCGGCGCCGCGATCGTCTCCGCGGTGATCGGACTCGCGCGCGGGCTCGGGCTGCGAGTAGTCGCCGAAGGCGTCGAGAAACGATCGCAGCTGAACTTCCTCGCGCGCGAAGGCTGCCACGCGGCGCAGGGCTACCTGCTCTGCCCGCCCCTTCCCGCGCCCGAGTTCGAAGCCTGGCTCAAGGGCCGCCGCAAGCCCGCCGCGAAGAAGAAAGTCGTGTCAGGTACGACTTCCCGTAAGACGACGCGTAGCCGCTGATCGGTTGCTCGACGCTGGCGCTGACAAGAAGTCGTCACGGAGGACACGGAGAACCTCCGGAGCAAGCGGGGAGATGCGCGCAACTCGCGGGATGAGCGGAATGTCATGTCAATATTCTGCTGCCATTGACCGTCGGACATTTGAGATGCGGCGCCTGCTCAGGCCGTTCTCCGTGTCCTCCGTGACAACTTCTTGAGTCTTCTAAAGGGAAATCACCAGCTGATGGAGACGCGAGCGCCGCCGAGAGGCGAGTCGCCGATGCGAGCCTCGCCCCCGTGCCACTCCGCGACGCTCTTCACGATGGCCAGGCCCAGGCCCACGCCCCCGCTGTCGCGCCCGCGGCTGTCCTCGACGCGCGTGAAGGGCTCGAAGAGCCGGTGGCGCTCGCGCGACGGCACTCCGGGACCGTCGTCGTCCACGCTGATCGTGGTGCGCACGCCGTTGCGCTCGATGGTGAGCGCGACCTTGGAGCGCGCATAACGCACGGCGTTGCGCAGGATGTTGGCCAGCGCACGCGTGAGGTATTTCGAATCGCACGAGATGGTCTGCGGCACCTCGCCCGGCGCGTCGATGCGGATCGCGCGCCCCGACGCCCGCATCTCGTCGTTGGCGCGGCGCAGCACGTCGTCCAGCAGCTCGCGCACGACGACCTCACGCGGATGGTAGGGCGGCGCCTGGCGCAGGCTCGCGAGGACCAGCAGCTCGCTCACCAACTCCTCGAGGTCGGCGACGTCGCGCTCCATCGCGACGAAGCGCTCGCCGCGCTCCTGCTCGTTGCCGCTGGTTCGCGCGAGCTCCAGGTCGAATTTGAGCTGCGCGAGCGGCGTGCGCAGCTCGTGCGCCACGCCCTGCTCGAGGTCGCGGTGCGATTGCAGCAGCGCCTGCACGCGGCCGGCCATCACGTCGAACGCGGTGGCGATGGGCTTGAGCAGCGAATCCTTGGCGACCGAGGCGCGCACGCCGAAGTCGCCTTCGCCCACGCGCGCGGTGGCAGCCGAAAGGCTCTCGAGGTCCCGCCACAGCGGGCGCGTCCAGCGCCACAGGATCACGCACATCGCCGCGGTCATGAGCGAAAGGATGATCGTGTAGTAGATCATCTGGTACTCGTAGAGGCCGACCCACTCGATGCGCAGCGCCCGGTCGCTGTCCTTGATGCGCCGCAGGTAGACCATGCCACCGCCGGGTCGGTCGCGAAACGCGATGCCGCCGGTGCCGAGCCGCTCCTTCTCGGAAGCCGACATGAAGAAGTCGCCGAGCGCGCGGTCGAGCGCAACGATCTGGTGCTCGATGCGGAAGGTCTTCTCGATCTCGCGCAGCCGCCCCCGCCACTCAGGCACGCGCGGGTCGTTGATGATGCGCTCGGCGCGATCGAAGGCCATGCCCACGCGCGTCCTTTGCTGCTCGGCGTCCATGCGCGCCATGACCTGGTCGGTCACGTACATGAAGAGCACGAACGCCGCCGTGGCCGGCAGCATGAGGAACAGGTAGAGCCGAAGGAAGAGCCTCAGCATGGCGCGAGGAAGCTCAGGCGTCGCCGGTGAACAGATACCCCCGCAGGCGCACCGTCTTGATCATCGACTCCGCGCCGCCCGCGTCCTGCAGCTTCCTCCTCAGGCGGCAGATGCGCGCATCGATGGAGCGATCGAGGCCGTCGTAGTCGATGCCGCGCACCACGCGCAGGATCTCGTCGCGCGTCACGACGTTGCCCTGGCGCGAAGCCAGCAGCCAGAGAATGTCGAAGTCTCCCGTGGTGAGCTCGACGGGTCGCGCATCCACGGTCGCCGAGCGCCGCGAGCCGTCGATGGCGAGCCTGCCCGCGGTGAGCGTGGCTTCACGCGCCTCGGGGACGGGCGTGCGTGTGCGGCGCAGGAGCGCCTCGACACGCGCCAGCAATACGCGCGGCTCGACCGGCTTCACGACATAGTCGTCGGCGCCCATCTCGAGGCCGAGCACCTGGTCGATATTCTCCGCCTTGGCGGTGACGATGAGGATCGGCACCGAGGCCACGGCGCGCAGCTCGCGGCAGATCGCGAGGCCGTCCTTTCCCGGAAGCATGAGGTCGAGGATCACCAGGTCGGGCTTGAGGCGCTCGCAGCGCTCCGGCACCACCAAGCCGTCGCCCTCTATGAAAACCTCGAAGCCGTGGCGCTCGAGGTAGTCGCGAATCGAGGCGGCCAGCCGCGCGCTGTCTTCCACCAGGAGCACGCGCGAGCGACGCGCTGACGCCGGGGTCCCCGCTTCGCGTGCCAATGAGGTGTCAGCGTGCATCCGCGAGCTCTCTCGGGGTGAATATCGCGAGGATACCCCACCCCCGAGCGGCGCCCGGGTGACGCTTTGTTACGCGCTTTACGCGCGCTTGACGACCAGGAAGTTGCGCACTTCCTTCACGCCCTTGATCGCACCGGCCAACTTCTCGGCGCGCGAACGCGCGCCTTCGTTGCCGGCCAGGCCGTTCAACGTCACGACGCCGCCCTTGGTGTCCACGTCGATCTTCAGGACGCTCAGGTCGGGATCCTTGAGGAAGTCGGTCTTGATGGACGCGGTGATGGCGGTATCGGCGACCACCGGCGCGACCGACGCCTCCTGGACCGCGACCACAGCCTGGCCGGTCTTCTCGACCACCTTGTCGGCGGCGTTGGCCATCACGGCCTGGGTCTTGTCGCCGACCTCGGCGAGCTTCTGGGATGTCTTCTCGCCCGCTTCGGCGACCGCCTGGGAAGTCGTCTGTCCCGCGACCGCGAGCTTTTCCTGCGTGCGATCGATGGCGCGGTCGAGCTTCTGTCCGACGGTGGGCTCGCCCGCCTCGCGCTGGCATCCGGCGAGGGTAAGCGTCGCAAGCGCGGCGATCAGCGCCGCGCGAAGAATTTTCGCGTTCATTTGGCAATCCCTTCCTCGATCTGTGACGACCATCCTAGACCGCGTGCCCGACTCGAACCGTCGGCCGCGCGCGCGACCTCGTGTCGTCCTCGGCCGACATGCGGCTGTAAGACTTGTCCGACTCGGGAATCGGACATCGCAGCGCAAGGGGTGGGGTTTAACGCCGACAGGCGCACGCACGGCACCTGCCTAATCTGTGCGGGTAGGACGCGCCAAGCAGCCGGCGCGGTGTACGTCATCGCCTGAACGCCGAACCAGACCAAGGAGAAAGAACATGCGCAGCAGCACCGATATGGGTACCACCGTGGGTACCAGCAGCCCGATTGCACGCGACATCCAGAATGTCGTCACCGATGCCCAGGAACTCCTGAAGACAGTGCAGAGCGAAGGCGGCTCCAAGCTTGCGGAAGTCAAAGTCAAGGTCCAGCAGCAGCTCGACTCCGCCAAGCAGATGCTCGGCCAGCTGCAGACCACCGTGAACGACGGCGCCAAAGTCGCCATCGACACCACCGATGCGTACGTTCGCAGCAACCCGTGGCGCGCGGTCGGCATCAGCGCCGCGCTGGGCGCGTTGATCGGCTTTCTCGCCGCTCGCCGGTAACGGCCATGGCAGCAGTTCGCGAAGCCCCCGGCATCGTCGGCGACCTGAAGGGGCTCGCTTCGACGGGGCTGCGCGCGGTGCGAACGCGCCTGGAGCTGATCGCCATCGAGCTGATGGAGGAGAAGGCGTGGGCGGTGCGATTCCTCGTGGTCGCCGTCGCCGCTCTCTACCTCATTTCGTTCGGCGTGCTACTCGCCATCTTCGCCCTCGTCCTGTGGGCGTCCGAAGAGAACCGGCCCGGAATACTGGGCCTGTTCGCGGGCGTCTTCCTTGCCGGGGGCGCGGCCGGGGTAATTTACATCCTCAACGCCTCGAAAGGCCGCCCCTCCCTTTTCAAGGACACGATCGCCGTCCTCAAGGGCGACGAGCAGGCCTTGCGCGGCGACAAAGTCCAGGCCGCCAATGACTGAGCTCGAGATCCTGCGCAGGCGCCGCGAGCTGGTGCTGCTTTCCGCCCAATTGCAACGCGCCACCGTAGTGCGGCGCCTCGAGAACGTGCGCCGCCATCCAATACAAGCAGTGATCGGTTTGGCGACCAGCGTGGCCAGCGTTCCGCTGCTTTTCAAGCTGGGAATGATGACGTTCGGCATGTTGCGCGGAAGGATGCGCGCCGGAAAGAGCGAGGCCCGCTTCGCGGTCAAGCGCGGGCGACGCTCCCTCGTTTCGAAAATCACCCCGATTCTCAGGTTCCTGCCCGTGCTCAAGATGTTTCCCGTCCTCAAGTTCCTCAACCGTTAATCCCTAGGAGATCACCATGCTTTACTGGGCTGCCGTGTTTTTCATCGTCGCGCTGATCGCCGCGGTTCTTGGTTTCGGTGGCATTGCCGCCGGCGCCGCCGGCATCGCGAAAATCCTGTTCTTCATCTTCCTCGTGGCGTTCGTCGTCTCCCTGTTGATGGGCGTCTTCCGCCGCTCGGTGTAAAGGAGTTACTTCATGCTGAAGCCCCAATACCTGGCCGCGGCGGCCGCCGCCCTCGCTCTGACCGCGTGTGGCAGCGCCCCGACCTCATACAGCGAACCACGCTACGTCTCCGGTCCGTCCTCCAGCAGCAATGTCGCCTACTCCGACTCCGGTCGCGTGGTCGCCATCGATGTCGTGCGCGGCTCGAGCGGCACGTCGGGCGCCGGCGCGGTCATCGGCGGAGTGCTGGGCGGTGTCCTCGGGCACCAGGTCGGCAGCGGACGCGGAAATGACGCAGCCACCGTCGCCGGTGTCGTAGGCGGCGCGGTGGTCGGCAACGAAGTCGAGAAGCGCCGCAACGTCGACGAGCAATACCGCATCACCGTGCAGATGCGCGACGGGCGCGAAGCTTCGTTCACGCAGGGCTCCATCGCAGGCCTCAGGGTGGGCGATCGCGTGCGCGTCGACGGGGGCAGGCTGCTCCGCGACTAGCGTCGCAGAAGTTGGGCGTGGCAATGCCATGGGGTTAAGATTCGAGACCCCATGGCATTTCCCGCAATTAGATTTCCCCCATTACATCCAGGACTCGCTGATGGCTGATCGACTCGTGCAGCTTTATGAGCAGCTCGCGAGGAAGATCGCCGCAATGGATCCCCTCGTGAACGCCGAGGGCTTCGGCGGCGAGTTCAGGTCCCAGTGGCGGGAGCTCGTTGCTCTGTCGGGCCAGCAGAAGGCCATGCTCGACGATATCGCGCGCCGCACCCAGGAGCTGTCTTCGCTCTCCGCTTTCCTGCAGACGCACTACGAGCGTGAAAAGGCGAGCCTCGCCCGCGAGCTGCACGACCAGTTGGGGGGTATCCTGACTCCGGCAAAGATGGACCTGGCCTGGTTGCAGACACGCCTGGGCGACGACCCGCAATACGGAGCGCGCCTCGCGCGCCTCTCGACGATGATCGACCAGGGGATCGACCTGAAGCGGCGCATCATCGAGAACCTGCGTCCATCGCTCCTGGACCATCTCGGCTTCGCAGCCGCGGTGCAGTGGTTCCTCGACGAAACCTGCGGCGGAGCGGGGATCGCGTGCAAATCCTCCATCTCCAAGCTCGAGCGCCTACCCTCGGATCTCGAGATCGCGCTCTATCGCGTGGTGCAGGAAAGCGTTTCCAACGTCATTCGCCATGCCGACGCGAAGAATGTCGAGCTGGTGATCGAGCGCACTCCCGCGGGGCTGCGGGTGCAGATCTGCGACGATGGGGTGGGGATCGCGGACCTCGAGCGCGCGCGCAAGCATTCGCATGGCCTCGCCGGCATGACACAACGCATGCGCGCCATCAACGGGACGCTCGATGTGAGCTCTAAAGCTGGAAAGGGAACGCGGGTGGAAGCGTTCCTGCCGATCGCGGCCTAGTTCTCGCGACTATTGAGCAACTCCCCGATCAACCGGGGAATTGTCGCGAAATCCTTGCTCTTGTCGAGGAAATAATCGGCTCCCGCCTCGAAGGCCGCTACCTTCAGCGCGGGTACCGCGTGATTGGTCAGCACCACGATGCATGCCGGGTTCGCTCCCGTGGCGGCGCGCAGGCGGCGAATCACGCCGAATCCGGTGCCCTGGGCGAGCTGCAGGTCGACGATGGCGAGTCCGATCGAATGGCGATCGCAGGCCGACAGCGCTTCGTCCTCGGTGGCCGCCGTGGCGACCACCTCGACGCGGTTGGGCACCGAGACCAGCTCGACGAGCCGTTCGGCGATCTGAGGA
>JANLXC010000160.1:0-5906 GCA_031364925.1 Burkholderiales bacterium
CATCCTGCGCACCGCGAATGCGATGGCCACGATGGCTGGGATGGAACGCCACCAGGGGCACTTCTACAATTGGTACGACACGCAGTCCCTGAAGCCGCTGTCGCCCTTGTACATCTCGTCGGTGGACAGCGGCAACCTCGCCGGCCACCTGATGACCCTGCGGGCGGGACTCGTCGCGCTCGCCGACCGCAGGGTCGTGGAACTGCGTTGGTTCGAGGGCCTGGCAGATACGTCAGGGGCTCTTCTCGATGCCCTCGGCGATTCCGCTCCCCCGCAACTCCTGCGATCGCGAAGAGAGCTGGAAACCGCCATCGACTCGCGGCCCGCGACGATCGAATCGGCGCGCCAGTGGCTTGTCCGACTCGAGGTGAGCTTCACTGAGCTCGCCTCGCACGTTGCCGTCACTTCCGACAGTGACGCGAGCTTTTGGGCCGCTGCCCTCGTGCGCCAAAGCGGGGTCCTGCGCGAGGAGCTGGCAGTGCTCGCGTCGTGGAGCGCGCCCGGAACGCGCGAGATCCCGACATTGCGCGAGCTTGCCGCGCTCGAAGCGCAGCGTCCCCCGGCAGGCGAGGGCCGCGGCGCCTGCGTGCGGATCGCCGAGATCGGGCGCCTGGTGCTGCAATGCGATGAGCTCGCCCGCATGGAGTACGACTTTCTGTACGACCGCGCGCGTCACTTGCTCGCGATCGGCTACAACGTGACCGAACGAAGGCTCGACCCGAGTTTCTACGATCTGCTCGCTTCGGAAGCACGCTTCGCCAGCTTCGTCGCGATCTCGCAGGGGCAGCTCTCCCAGGAAAGCTGGTTCGCGCTCGGGCGGCTCCTCACGACCGCCGGAGGTCAATCGGTCCTGATGTCGTGGAGCGGTTCGATGTTCGAGTACCTGATGCCGCTGCTCGTGATGCCTACATACGACAACACGCTGCTCGACCGGACCTATCGCGCAACGGTGGAGAGACAGATCGCCTACGGCAAACAGCGAGGCGTTCCCTGGGGAATCTCGGAATGCGGGTACAACTCGGTCGATGCGAGCCTCAACTACCAGTACCGCGCGTTCGGCGTGCCCGGACTGGGGCTGAAGCGCGGACTCGCGGAGGATCTCGTCATCGCCCCCTACGCGTCGGCACTCGCTCTGATGGTAGCTCCGGAAGAGTCATGCCTGAACCTCCAGCGACTCTCCGAAGACGGGCTCGCCGGCAGATTCGGGCTGTACGAGGCTATCGACTACACCCCCGCGCGCCTGCCGCGCGGCCAAACCAGCGCCGTGGTGAGGTCCTTCATGGCACATCACCAGGGGATGATCCTGCTTTCCCTGGCTCACTTGTTGCTCGAGCGTCCAATGCAGAAGCGTTTCGAGTCGGACCCGCTGTTCAAGGCCTCGCTCCTCCTGCTGCAGGAACGCGTTCCGAAGGTCGCGGCGCTTTATTCGCAACCCGCCGAGTTTTCCATGTCGGGGATTTCGGGCGGCTCCGAAGCGCCGGTGCGCGTGCTCGCCAGTCCCAACACCACGATCCCCGAGGTGCAGCTCCTGTCGAATGGCAGGTATCACGTCATGGTCACGAATGCGGGCGGGGGAAGCTCCCGATGGAAGGACCTGGCCGTCACCCGCTGGCGCGAAGACCGCACATGCGACAACTGGGGCACGTTCTGCTACATCCGCGACGTGGACAGCGGGGAGTTCTGGTCCACCGCGCATCAGCCCACCCTCAAGCGCCCGGAAAGCTACGAGGCGATCTTCACCGAAGCGCGCGCCGAGTTTCGCCGGCGCGACGGCGACTTCGAGGCGCACACCGAGATCGCGGTATCGCCCGAAGACGACATCGAGCTGCGCCGGCTGCACATCACCAACCACGCGCGAACCCGGCGCACGATCGACGTCACGAGCTATGCGGAGGTGGTGCTCGCGCCGAGCGCCGCGGACGCGCTGCATCCGGCGTTCTCCAATCTCTTCGTGCAGACCGAAATCATCACGCAACGCCAGGCGATCCTCTGCAAGCGCCGGCCGCGCTCCCTCGACGAGCAGGCGCCGTGGATGCTGCACCTGATGGCCGTTCACGGGGCCGACTCGTCTGAGGTCTCGTACGAGACGGACCGCATGCAGTTCATCGGACGCGGTCACACGGTCGCTTCTCCCCAGGCGATGATCGATCCCGGCGGCTTGTCGGGCACTCAGGGGTCGGTCCTGGATCCGGTTGTCGCGATCCGCCATCGCATCGCCCTGGATGCGGGGCAGACGGCGACGATCGATCTTGTTTCGGGCATGGCCGAGACTCGCGACACGGCCTTGAGCCTCATCGGAAAATACCAGGACCGAAGCCTGGCCGACCGCGTTTTCGACCTGGCCTGGACGCACAGCGGAGTGACGCTGCGCCAGATCAACGCCACGGAGTCCGATGCGCAGCTCTATGCGCGCCTCGCGAGCTCCGTGATTTACGCCAATGCCTCGCTGAGGGCGGAGGCCGGCGTTCTGCTACGCAACCGGCGCGGCCAATCGGGGCTCTGGAGCTACGCGATTTCGGGGGACTTGCCGATCGTGCTGTTGCAGATCGGAGACGTCGAGCACATCGATCTCGTTCGCAGGATGGTGCAGGCACATGCGTACTGGCGTTTGAAGGGCCTGGCGGTGGACCTGGTCATCTGGAACGAAGATCGCGGTGGATATCGCCAGGCGCTCCAGGACCAGATCATGGGACTCATCGCCGCGGGCGTGGAAGCGCACGTGATGGACCGGCCCGGCGGGATCTTCGTGCGCAGGGTGGAGCAGATCTCGGACGAGGATCGCATCCTGATCCAGTCCGTGGCGCGTGCCATCATCTCGGACCGCGGGGGGAGCCTCGTGGAACAAGTGTCTCGGCGCGGCCCCATGGAGGCGAGGGTGCCGCGCCTCGTCCCGACGCGGGCCCATCGTGGCGAGACCCAGCCCAAAGAGCGTCCCGCGCGCGAATTGATCCTCGCCAATGGTCTCGGAGGATTCACGCCCGATGGCAAGGAGTACGTCATTACGATGCTCCCGGGCGAGGAGACACCCGCGCCCTGGTCGAACGTCCTCGCGAACCCGAATTTCGGGACGGTGATTTCCGAAAGCGGGCACGCGTATACGTGGGGCGAAAACGCCCACGAATTCCGCCTTACGCCCTGGAACAACGACCCGGTGACCGACGCGAGCGGGGAAGCCTTCTTCATTCGCGACGAAGACTCCGGTCATTTCTGGTCGCCGTCGACCCTGCCCACCCGAGGGGCCGGCGCCTATGCGACTCGCCATGGATTCGGCTACAGCGTCTTCGAGCATCGCGAAGATGGAATCGCTTCTGAGCTATGGGTTTACGTGGCGCTCGACGCATCGGTGAAATTCTCGGTGCTCAAGGTTCGTAACGCTTCGGGCCGGCCGCGCCGACTTTCCGCCACCGGTTATGTGGAGTGGGTGCTCGGGGATTTACGGCCGAAGACGACGATGCACGTGATCACGGAAATCGCGGCGAAGAGCGGCGCGCTCCTGGCGCGCAACTCCTACAACACGGAATTCCCGGGTCGTGTCGCATTCTTCGATGTGGACGAAACGAATCGAAGCGTAAGCGGTGATCGGACCGAATTCCTCGGACGAAACGGCACGCTCGGCAATCCAGCCGTGATGGCGCGAGCACGGCTATCCGGCAAGGTGGGCGCTGCGCTCGACCCGTGCGCCGCCATCCAGGTGCCGTTCGAGCTGGCCGATGGCGAAGAGCGCGAGATCGTCTTCCGGCTGGGCATGGGTCGCAATGCCGACGACGCCGCGAGCCTCGTGCAGCGCTTTCGCGGCGCGAGCGCGGCCCATGGCGCGCTGGTCGCGGTCCGCGCGCACTGGACGCGCACGCTTGGCGCCGTGCAGGTCAAGACTCCGGACGCGGCGCTCGACGTGCTGGCCAACGGCTGGCTCCTGTACCAGACGATCGCCTGCCGCCTTTGGGCGCGCAGCGGCTATTACCAATCCGGCGGGGCCTTCGGCTTTCGCGACCAGCTGCAGGACGTGATGGCGCTGGTTCACGCGGAGCCCGGGCTGGTGCGCGAGCACCTGGTGCGCAGCGCGGGGCGCCAGTTCGTGGAAGGCGATGTCCAGCACTGGTGGCATCCGCCCAGGGGGCGGGGGGTGCGCACGCGATGCTCCGATGACTACCTGTGGTTGCCGCTTGCGACGGCGCGCTATGTGAAGGCGACCGGGGACAGCGCCGTGCTCGACGAATCGGTTGCGTTCCTGGAGGGGCGCGCGGTGAACGCGGGAGACGACTCGTACTACGACCTGCCAGCAGGCTCGACGCAATCGGCCAGCGTCTACGATCACTGTGTCCGCGCCGTGACACATGGTCTCAGTTACGGCGAGCACGGCTTGCCGTTGATGGGCTCCGGCGACTGGAACGATGGCATGAACCTGGTCGGGATCGAAGGCAGGGGGGAAAGCGTCTGGCTGGGATTTTTCCTTTATGCCGTCCTGAAGGAGTTCGAGGATGTCGCGCGCATCAAGGGCGATGCATCTTTCGCCCAGCGCTGCGAGACCGAGAGGGCCAGGCTCCGCGTGAACCTCGAGCAGCACGGCTGGGACGGCGAATGGTACCGCCGCGCCTACTTCGACGATGGCACGCCGCTGGGAACCGCAGCCGCGGACGAATGCCGCATCGACTCCATTTCGCAAAGCTGGGCAGTGCTATCGGGCGCGGGCGATGCAACGCGCGCGCGCAGGGCGATGCGGGCCGTCGAGGAGCGACTCGTTCGCCGCGACCAGGGTTTGATCCAGCTCCTCGATCCCCCGTTCGATCGATCGAGCCTCGAGCCCGGCTACATCAAGGGATACGTTCCCGGCGTGCGCGAGAACGGCGGCCAGTACACCCATGGCGCCATATGGGCGGCGATGGCGTTCGCGGCGATGGGCGATCGCGAGCGCGCGTGGGAGCTCACCACGATGATGAACCCGGTGAATCGTGCGCGTACCGCGCAGGGGGTGGCGGTCTACAAGGTGGAACCCTACGTGATCGCAGCCGACGTGTATGGCGTGGCTCCCCATGCCGGGCGGGGCGGATGGAGCTGGTACACGGGCTCGGCCGGCTGGATGTACCGCCTCATCGTCGAATCGCTTCTGGGGGTCACGCGCGAAAACGATCGGATGCGCTTCGCGCCTTGCCTGCCGGCGGCCTGGGCTGGATGCACGATTCGCTACGGGTATGGGGCGAGCGTGTACGTGATCGACATCGAGCAGGCCATTGCCGATCCGACCGAGGCGACCGGCGTGCCCGGCGTGACGCTGGATGGCCTCGCGCAGCCCGACGGCTGCGTGCCGCTCGTCGACGATCACTCGGAGCACCGGGTGATGCTCACGGTGCGCGCCGCGCGAGCCTGAACGGCGGCTCACCGATCTCCCCCAGGCGGCACATGGCCCTTCGCACTTTCCGCGCGGCGATTCCAGTACCCGTCGATTGCCGCCAGGCACAACGTCAACCACGCCAGGGCCTGTGCGAAGGCGGCGATCGTGTCGCTCAAGTAGTGCGCGCCGAGATACATGCGCGATGCGGCCACCAGCGCGACAAGCGCCATGCCGACGGACACGATGAGCGCCGTCGGACGCCATCTGCGGTATTTTCCAACCAGCATCGCGGCTAGCACCCCGTAGAAAAGCGTCGCGCCGGCGACGTGGCCGCTCGGAAAACTGTAGGTCGCGAGCTCGAGGAGCGGATGCTCGAAACTCGGGCGCGCGCGGCGAAAGGCGAGCTTCGTCAGCGCGTTCAGGATCATTCCTCCGGGAACGACGGCGCCAAGGCAAAGCAACCAGTACCAGTCGCGTTTCCATGCCAGGTACGTGGCGCCCATCAGGGCGTACATGCTGATCGCGACTACGCCGTGGGCGTCACTGGCCGCCAGCATGAATCGGGTCACCGCAGGGC
>JANLXC010000011.1:0-7324 GCA_031364925.1 Burkholderiales bacterium
CGAGGAAGCTCTCTTCCTGCAGCACGCCTGGTTCAAGGGCTCGTGGTGCGACGAGTATCAGTTCGCGATGCTGGCGAGCGATTGGGCCGGTCGAGCAATCCCTGGGTCTCGATGAAGTGAACGATGGTTTGCAACCCGTGCCCGGTCTTCATGTTGGTGAACACGAAGGGCCGCTCGCCGCGCATGCGTTTCGCGTCTCGCTCCATCACTTCCAGCGAAGCGCCGACCATGGGCGCGAGGTCGATCTTGTTGATGACCAGGAGGTCGGACTTCGTAATTCCGGGCCCGCCCTTGCGCGGGATCTTGTCGCCCGCCGCCACGTCGATCACGTAGAGCGTGAGGTCGGAGAGCTCCGGGCTGAAGGTCGCCGCAAGGTTGTCGCCGCCGCTCTCGATGAAGATCACCTCGAGCGCGGGGAAGCGCTTGTTGAGGCGCGCGACCGCTTCGAGGTTGATCGACGCGTCCTCGCGAATCGCGGTGTGCGGGCAGCCGCCCGTCTCCACGCCGATGATGCGCTCCGGCGCGAGCGCCTCGTCGCGCACCAGGAACTGCGCGTCCTCCTCGGTGTAGATGTCGTTGGTGACCGCGGCGATGTCGTAGCGGTCGCGCAACGCCTTGCACAGGGCGAGGGTGAGCGCGGTCTTGCCGGAGCCGACCGGGCCGCCGATGCCGACGCGAAGCGGCGAGGTGTCTTTCATGAGCGGAAGATCCGGCTGTACCGGGTTTCGTGGCGCGCCGAGAGCAATGCCAGCCCCGGCGCGAGGCTCGAGAGATTGTCGTCGGAGATCGCCGCGGCGCGCTCGACGACGGAGGCAATGCGCTGTGCCAAGTCGAGGAGGACGCGTTGGCCGTCGGTCTGCCCGAGGGGAACGCATTTCAGCGCCGCCAGCACCTGGTTCTCGATCCATGCGAACAGGTATGCGGTGAGGGCTTCGCGCGCATCGATCTTCCACGCGGCCACGGCGAAGGCGAAAGCGGTCGGATAGGCGAGCTCTTCGAATGCCTGCAGGTCCCGCGAATCTTCGATGGCGAGCGAGTCGAGCAGCGTGCGCAGCGAATAGCCCATCTGCAGCGTCTCGGCGCGCAGCTCCGCGGTTTCACGGCTCGCGATGAATTCGGCGTTCCAGCGATGGGCGGCTTCGACGTCGCGCGATTTCCACGCGGCGGCGAGGCGCAGGAATATGGGCGCCTCCATGCTCGCGAGCGAAATGGCGAGGATGTCGCCGATCCATTGCGAGGCGCTTCGCGCATCGCGCACGATTCCGGCTTCGACGGCAGCTTCGAGGCCCTGCGAGTAGCTGTACGCGCCGACCGGCAGTGATGGGCTCGCAAGCTGGAGAAGGCGGACATCCATCACTTCTTCTCGAGAGAGCGCTCGTGCTCCGCGATAGTGAAAAGAAAAACGGCGCGCCCTGTTTTGGCGCGCCGCTTGTCGTTCGATTGATCGGGCCCCGAGCCTACGCCGGGGCGACGCGCGACCGGTCAGCCGGGATGCAGCGTCCCGCCGACGATCTTGCCCGGGTTCCTCTCGAGCCACTTGCGGATGCGATTGGCATCGGCGACGCGCGTGAGGCGCCCCCACGAATCGAGCAGCACGATCACGACCGGCTGGTTGGCGATCATCGCGTGCATCACCAGGCACTTGCCCGCCTCGTTGATGTAGCCGGTCTTGGACAGCCCGATCTTCCAATCGGAGTTGCGCACCAGCGAGTTGGTGTTCACGAAGGAGAGCTTGCGCTTGGAGTCGGGCAGCGTCACGTTGACCGCACCGGTGGTCGAGTACTCCGTGATCAAGGGATACTTCGCGGCGGCGGCGACGAGCTTGCCAAGATCCGTAGGACTCGACACGTTGCCGGGCGAAAGGCCCGAGGAGTCCACGTAGTGGGTCTGCGTGAGGCCGAGCACCTTGGCCTTCTCGTTCATCGCGAGCACGAATGCCTGGGATCCACCGGGATAGTTTCGGCCCAGGGCGGATGCGGCGCGGTTGTCGCTCGCCATCAACGCGAGGCGCATCAGGTCATCGCGGCGGAAGTGCATGCCGATGGGCAGGCGCGAGTGCGTGTTCTTGAGGAGGTCGACGTCTTCGGTGGTGAGCTCGATGGGCTCGTCCAGCGCCAGCTTGGCGTCGAGCACGACCATCGCGGTCATGATCTTGGTGATCGATGCGATCGGCGCGGCCTGGTTGGCGTTCTTCGAGAAGAGCGTCTGGCCGGAAGTCGGATCGAAAACGAGCACGCCGGAGGACTGGAGGTTGGGCTCGCCATCCTTGGTGAACTCGGCGGGCGTCACCTTTGCGGCGCGCTTGACATGCTTGTCCGCGGCCCCGGCATACAGCGGGAGGGCAGCCAGCAGGAGGGAGGCAAGGAGGCGGGTCACAGGATTCCGGACGACAGGAGGGCAGGCGACACCATAGCAAACAACCCCTATTCGTGACAAGATCTCAATATTACATTGTAAACAGTTGATTTTGATGGCTCATTCAGGCCCCAAAACCCCTCATCCGGACACTTTGGCGGTCCACGCCGGCCAGTCGCCCGATCCGGCCACCGGCTCGCGCGCCGTTCCCATCTACCAAACGGCTGCCTATGTCTTCCCGGATACCGATACCGCAGCGGCGCTCTTCAACATGGAGACACCAGGCCATGTTTACTCCCGCCTTTCGAATCCCACTGTCGCCGTTTTCGAGGAACGCATAGCCTGTTTGGAGGATGGGGTAGGGGCAATCGCTACAGCCAGCGGGCAGGCGGCGCTGCACCTGGCCCTCGTCACCCTCATGGGGCACGGCGGCCACGTGGTCGCTTCCTCCAGCCTCTATGGTGGTTCGCACAACCTCCTCGCCTATACCCTGCCGCGCTTCGGAATAGAAACCACCTTCGTCCCCGCGCGGGATATGGACGCGTGGCGGCGAGCGATCCGGGCCGAAACGCGGCTTCTGTTCGGGGAAACGGTCGGAAATCCATCTGTGGACGTACTGGATATTCCGTCAATTTCGGCGATCTCCCGCGAACATCGCATTCCCTTACTGGTTGATGCGACTGTGAGCACTCCCTCACTTGGTCGGCCACTGCACCAGGGAGCGGACCTGGTGATGCACTCGGCAACCAAGTTCCTCTCCGGGCACGGCGTGGTGATCGGCGGCGTGCTGGTCGATGGTGGCCGCTTCGATTGGGTGGCGTCGGGCAAATTTCCCACGCTCACCGAGCCCTACGAGGGCTTCCACGGCATGGTGTTCGCGGAAGAGTCCACGGCGTCGGCGTTCCTGTTGCGCGCGCGGCGCGAGGGCCTGCGCGACTTCGGCGCGTGCATGGCGCCGATGACCGCTTTCCAGATCCTGCAGGGGTTGGAGACCCTGCCGCTGCGCATGGCGCGCCATATCGAGAACACGTCCAAGGTGGTCGCTTTCCTGGCCGCGCAGAAGGACGTGGCGCGCGTGCACCATCCCGACCTCGCCACGCATCCCGACCACGCGCTCGCGAAGAAGCTCTATCCGGCCGGATGCAGCGCGATCCTCGCCTTCGAGCTCGCCGGCGGGCGCGACGCCGGGCGCCGCTTCATCGAGGCGCTCACGCTTTTCTCGCACCTGGCCAACATCGGCGACGCGAAGTCCCTCGTGATCCATCCCGCCACCACCACGCACTTCCGCATGGACGACGCGGCGCTGGCCGCCGCCGGCATCACGCCCGGGACGGTACGCCTGTCGATCGGCATCGAGCACCCCGACGACCTGATCGACGACCTCACGCGCGGGCTGCGCGCCTCGCAGAAGAAATAGATGCGGTTCATCGTCCAGGGCTACCCCGCTTACGCCTACACCGGCGGGCGCGCGTTCGATCCGGAGTTGCCCGCAATGGTGTTTATCCACGGCGCCGCGTTCGACCACAGCGTGTGGCAATGGCAGTCGCGCTACTTCGCGCACCACGGCTATTCGGTGCTCGCGGTCGACCTTCCCGGCCACGGGCGCAGCCCCGGCGCCGTGCGCGCGACCATCGAGGAGTGGGCCGAGTGGGTGGCGGCCTTCTTCGAGGCCGTGGGAATTTCGAACGTGACGCTCGTAGGCCACAGCATGGGCTCGCTCATCGCGCTGGAGACGGCGCTCGCGCACGGCGCGCGCATCTCGAAGCTGGCGCTCGTCGGAACGGCCGCGCCGATGCCGGTGGGCGATGCGTTCCTCGCCGCGGCGCTGGACTGCTCGCCGGCCGCGCTCGACATGGAAGCGGTATGGGGGCACTCGCGCCAGGCCCAGCTCATGCAAAGCCCGGTGCCCGGCATGACGCTGCTGGGAGCCAGCCGCAGCTTGAACGAGCGCTCGAAGCCCGGTGCGCTGCATGCCGCGCTGGTCGCGTGCCACACGTATCGGCCATCGATGGATGCGGTGCGCGCGCTGAAGATCCCGACCCTCGTGGTCGCCGGCAAGCGCGACCAGATGACGCAACTGAAGGCGGGCAAAGCGGTCGCCGCGCAGATTCCGGGCGCGAAGCTCGCGATCCTGGATGCGGGCCACTCGATGATGAGCGAGGCGCCGCGGGAACTACTGAGCGAGCTGCGGGGTTTCCTGGAGTAGGTTCGCGTCCGCCTTGACGCCTTCTTCCTGTTGCAGCCTCCACATTTCGGCAAATCTGCCGTTCGCCGCGATCAACTCGCGAAAGGAGCCGCGCTCCACGATCTCGCCGTGGTCGAGCACCAGGATCTCGTCGGCGTCGACGATGGTGGACAGGCGATGCGCGATGACGAGCGTGGTGCGGTCGCGCGAAATCTCGGCGAGCTCCGCTTGAATCGCCTTCTCGGTGTGCGAGTCGAGCGCGGAGGTGGCCTCGTCGAATACCAGGATCGGCGGGTCCTTCAGCACGGTGCGCGCGATCGACACGCGCTGCTTCTCGCCGCCGGAGAGCTTCAGGCCACGCTCGCCGACCATGGTCTCCCAGCCGTCGGGCAGGCGCGCGATGAAATCCGCGATGTGCGCCACGCGCGCCGCGTTCTCGATTTCCGCGCGGGTCGCCACCGGGCGGCCGTAGGAGACGTTGTAGTAGATCGTGTCGTTGAAGAGCACGGTGTCCTGCGGCACCACGCCCAACGCCGCGCGCACGCTCGATTGCCTGACGTCGCGCAGGTCCTGGCCGTCGATGGTGATGCGCCCGCGGTTCACGTCGTAGAAGCGAAAGAGCAAGCGCGCGAGCGTGGACTTGCCCGAGCCGCTGGTGCCCACCACGGCGACCTTCTTTCCCGGCGGCACCTCGAAGCTCACGTCCTTCAGGATCTCGCGCTTGCCGTCGTAGCTGAAGTCGACGTTCTCGAAACGGATGGCGCCGCCGCGCACCTCGAGCGGCTTCGCGCCCGGCTTGTCCTCGACCTCGCGGTTCTCGCCGAGGAGGCGAAACATTTTCTCCATGTCCACGATCGCCTGCTTGATCTCGCGGTACATCACGCCGAGGAAGTTGAGCGGGATGTAGAGCTGGATGAGAAGTGCGTTGACCATCACCAGGTCGCCCAGCGTGAGCGCGCCGTTCACGATGCCGTCGGCGGCGCGCCACATGAGGAGCGACACGGCGAGCGCGATCACGCCCGCCTGGACCGCGTTCAGCAGCCCGAGCGAGGTCTCGCTCTTCACCACCGCGCGCTCGTAGCTCTGCAGGTTGCCGTCGTAGCGCTGCGCCTCGTAGCCCTCGTTGCCGAAATACTTGACCGTCTCGTAGTTCAGGAGGGAGTCGATCGCCTTGGTGTTGGCCTTCGAGTCCATGTCGTTCATCTGGCGGCGGTGGGCGGTGCGCCACTCGGAGATCATGAACGTGAGCGCCACGTAGAGCACCAGCGCGCCCACGGTGATGACGCCGAACCAGACGTCGAACTTGTAGATGAGGAAGCCGGTGACGAGCGCGATCTCGAGGAGCGTGGGCAGCACGCTGAACACCATGAACGAGAGCAGCGTCGAGATGCCGCGCGTGCCGCGCTCGATGTCGCGCGTGAGCCCGCCGGTCGCGCGATCGAGGTGGAAGCGCAGGCTGAGCGCGTGGAGGTGGTGGAAGACCTCGAGCGCGATGCGGCGCATGGCGCGCTGCGCGACCTTCACGAAAACGATGTCGCGAAGCTCGTTGAAGAGAGTGCTCGACAGGCGCAGGAGCGCGTAGGCGAGCAGCAGCGAGACCGGCACCGCGAGCAGCGCCTTGTCGCCGGTGAGCCCGTCGACGATCGACTTCATCACGATCGGCACGGTGATGTTGGCGAGCTTGGCGCTGATGAGGAAGGCGAGCGCGAGGAGCACGCGGCCGCGGAATTCCCAGAGGTAGGGAAGGAGCCTGCGGACGACGGAAAGGTCGCTGCGCGCGATCGGCGCGGTGGTGGAATTCATGTGCATGGGTATAGTAACAGCCGACATTCGACGCCTTTCCTCAATGCCCCGCTTCGCCGCCAACCTGGGCTGGCTCTTCCCCGAGCACCCTTTCCTCGATCGCTTCGAGGCGGCGCGGCGCGCCGGCTTTCGCGCGGTGGAGTTCGCGGTGCCTTACGAATACCCCGTGGCGGAGCTCTCCGCGCGCATCGAGGGCAACGGCCTCGAGTGCATCCTCGTCAACCTGCCGATGGGCGAGCGCGCCAAGGGCGATTTCGGCATCGCGTGCCGGCCGGGGCGCGAGCGTGAATTCGCCGAGGGAGTCGCGAGCGGCATCGCGTACGCCCACGCGCTACGCGTGCCCAAGTTGAATTGCATTTCGGGAGTGGCGAAAGCCGGCGAAGACGCCGCGTTGCTGCATCGCACCCTCGTCTCCAACATGCGGCTCGCGGCGCGCGAGTTCAAGGCGGCGGGCCTCGACCTCGTCATCGAGCCGCTCAATTCGCGCGACACACCGGGTTTCATCGTGCCGCGCTCGCCCGACGTGGTGCGCCTCATCGGGCAGATCGGCGCGGACAACGTGGGCCTGCAGTGCGACATCTATCACACGGTGATGATGGGCGACGACCCGCTGTCCATCCTCGAGGAGTGCTGGCCCTCGATCCGCCACATCCAGTTCGCCGACGCCCCCGGCCGCGGCGAGCCCGGCACGGGGACTATCGATTTCGCTCCTCTTTTCGCCCTCATCGACCGCAAGGGATACACGGGCTGGGTGTCCGCGGAGTACAAGCCGACGCGCCCGACCCCCGAAACTTGCGGCTGGAGAGCCACCGCATAGTCCGAATGGGCCGGGTGGGGGGCCTGCGCCTTCACGGCCCAGCCAAACGCGTCCTCTAGCCTCGGGGTATCTACCCGGAGGTCTTCATGGCATCCCCCGCCGCTCGGCTCTTCGTCCCCGTGATCGTCCTCGCCGCGCTCGGCGCCATGACCGTCGAGGCGCGC
>JANLXC010000030.1:0-4102 GCA_031364925.1 Burkholderiales bacterium
GGCGTCGGCCATGATGATGACCTTGCCGTAGCGCAGGTTGTCGAGGACCTTGCGGTCGGCCTCGCGCGTGTGCGGGTCGATGCCGAGCGCCACCGCGATGTCGTGCACCTCGGTATTCGCGTAGAGCTCCTTCGCGTCCACCTCGAACGTGTTGAGCACCTTGCCCTTGAGCGGAAGGATCGCCTGGTATTGGCGGTCGCGCCCCTGCTTGGCCGAGCCGCCGGCGGAGTCGCCCTCGACGAGGAACACTTCGTTGCGCGTCATGTCCTGCGACTCGCAGTCCGTGAGCTTGCCGGGAAGCACCGCCACGCCGGAGCCGCGCCGCTTCTCGACCACCTTGCCCGCCTTCTGGCGCGCAGTGGCGGCACTGATGGCGAGCTGCGCGATCTTCTTGCCTTCCTCCACGTTGGCGTTGAGCCACGCGTCGAGCGGGTCCTTCACGCGCGAGGCGATGAGCTTCACCGCTTCGCGCGACGAAAGGCGCTCCTTGGTCTGGCCCTGGAACTGCGGGTCGAGGAGGCGCCCGGACAGCACATAGCGAAGCGGCTTCCACGCATCCTCCGACTGCAGGCTCAGGCCGCGCGTGAGGAGCTCGTGGTGCTCGCAGAATTCCTTGATCGATTCGTACACGGCGTTGCGCAGCCCCGCCTCGTGAGTGCCGCCCAGCGTGGTGGGAATGAGGTTCACGAATGACTCGCCCTCGCCGCCGGCTTCCGTCCATGCGATGGCCCAGGCCGCGCCTTCACCCTGCGCATAGGTGGCATCGTCGGCGCCCACATAGGATTCGCTCGCGAAGATCGGGCTGGTGTAGCCGTCGGTGTCCGAGATGCGCTCCTGCAAATAGGCGGAGAGGCCGCCTTCGTACTTCCACTCGCGCTTGTCCTTGCCGGGCTCGTCGACGAGCGTGACGTGCAGCCCCGGCAGGAGCACCGCCTTGGCGCGCAGCAGCAGCTCGAGATCGCGGCGCGCGACCTTGGCGGTGTCGAAATATTTGGGGTCGGGCCAGGCGCGCACCACGGTGCCGCTTTCCTTGGGGGCGGCCTTGCCGATCTTCTTCAGCTTTTGCGTGACCTCGCCGCCCTCGAAGACGATTTCCCAGACCGCGCCTTCGCGCGTCACCCGCACCTCGAGCTTCTTCGACAGCGCGTTGGTGACCGAGACCCCGACGCCGTGCAGCCCGCCCGAGAACGCGTAGGCCCCACCGCCTTTCTTGTCGAACTTGCCGCCGGCGTGCAGTCGCGTGAACACCACTTCCACCGTGGGCGCCTTCTCCACCGGGTGGGGGCCCACAGGGATGCCGCGGCCATTGTCGCGAACGCTGACGGAGCCATCGGCGTGCATCGTCACCTCGATGTGCGTGGCGAAGCCGCCCAGCGCCTCGTCGGCGGCGTTGTCGATCATCTCCTGGATGATGTGCAGCGGGCTGTCGGTGCGGGTGTACATGCCGGGGCGCGCTCGCACCGGCTCCAAGCCCTTGAGAACCTTGATTGATTGTTCGTCGTATTTCATGGAGCTCGAGAAACTAAAGCCGAATCGACGATTTTACGGAAATTGGTGTCAGGTACGCATTCTTATTTCTGGAAGTTTTGTACACTCGGGGCAGCCTGATGGAGCGAGCTGAGCCGATGAGTGAATCGAAACGCCGTGCCTTTGCGGAGCGCCACGCCCGCAAGGAGTTGGTTTCGGCGCCCGGCGTTTTCGACGGCGTGTCCGCGGATCGCCGACCCGCGCGCTGGGGCGAGGTGGTGAGGGCGGCGAACATCAAGGTCGAATGAAGAAACCCGCGGCGAAAAGTCCCTCGCGACGCGCTCGCAACGCCGGCTCCGCCCCGCCCCGGACGCTGAACGAAGAGGCCTATCGCCGCATCGAGGAGCTCATCGTGACGCTCGAGCTCGAGCCCGGCAGTGTCGTCTCGGAGGCCACGCTCAGCGGGAGCATCGGCATCGGTACGACGCCGATTCGCGAGGCCCTGCAGCGTCTCGCGCGCGAGCACCTGGTGCAGATCCTTCCGCGGCGCGGCGTGATCGTGACCGCGGTCGACGTGGGCCAGCAGCTCCAGGTCCTGGAGACGCGCCGCGAGCTCGACCGCCTCATCGCGCGGGCGGCGGCGTCGCGTGCCACGGCTCCGGAGCGCGAGGAAATGGCCGCGCTCGCCGCACGCATGGAAGCCGCCGCCACGGCCGGGGACATCAAGGCATTCCTGCAATACGACAACGAGATGAACGGGCGCGCCGCGCGCGCCGCCCGCAACGACGTCGCGGCGAGGACGGCGGCGACGCTGCATTCAACTTCCCGCCGTTTCTGGTTCTTCCACCACACCGCACACGGCCAGGCCGGAAAGACCATGGCGCTGCACGTCGACCTGGCGCGCGCCGTGGCCTCCGGCGACGCTCCCCGCGCCGCCGCCGCTTCCGACCGGCTCATCGACGACCTCCACGAGTTCGCCCGCAGTACTCTCCTCTGAATATCGGGGTCAGAATGCGATACGGCGGTAACAACTCTGTTCTTGACACTGGCATGCCAGTAACATACCATGATGTTGCCCACTCCTTGGAGACCCTGATGCGCCTTGCCCAGAAGCAGATCGACGCCTATAACCGCGACGGTTTCATCGTCCTCGAGGGCCTGTTCTCGCCCGATGAAGTCGAGGCGATGCGCTCGGAGCTCGCGCGCATCCAGCAGATCGATACCGACCACTTGGTGCGCGAAAAGAGCGGCGGCGTGGCGAAGACGCTGTATCGCGTCCACGACGCCGTGAGCCCGACCGCCTCACCCGTCTTCCACGACGCCGTGCGCTCGCCGCGCCTTCTCGGCCCGGCGCAGGACTTGCTGCAGGACGAGGCGCTCTACGTCTATCACACGAAGTGCAACCTCAAGACCGCGATCGACGGCTCGGTATGGGCGTGGCACCAGGATTACGGCTCGTGGAAGCGCGACGGCATGCCCGAAGCGCGTCCGACCACGGCGCTCATCATGCTGGACGAGCCCACGCAGATCAACGGCTGTCTCTACTTCATCCCCGGCAGCCACAAGGAAGGCAGCCTCGAGCCGCGGTTCGACGACGCCACGGGCTACAAATTCTACGTGGTGCCGAAGGACCAGCTTCTCGAGATCATGGCGCGCAGCCCCGAGCCCGTCGCGATCACCGGCAAGCCCGGCACCGTCGTGCTCTTCGACTGCAACATCCTGCATGCATCGGGCCACAACCTCTCGCGCCACGACCGCTGGGCGATCTACGTGGTGTACAACCCGGTCACCAACCCGTGCGCCGGGGTGCCGAACCCGCGTCCCGAGTATGTGCGCTCCACCAATACGGCGCCGCTGGTGAAGGGAAGCGACGACATCCTCGCGTCATACCGCCAACCGCAGGAGGCTTGACCATGAACGTCGCCCGCGACCTCAACGCGCCGCGCATCCACAATCGCGTCCTCACCAAGGCGCAGCTCGCCGAGTATCACGAGAACGGCTACGTCGCGATTGGCAACGCCTTGAGTCCGGATCTCCTGGAGCGCCTCATCGCGACCACCGCGCGCCTCTACGCCGAAGGCTCGCGCCTGACGCGCAAGACGCAGCACTTCGACCTGGAAGCGTCGCATACGCCCGAGGCGCCGCGCATCCGCCGCATCGCCAGTCCCACGGAGCTCGACGATGTCTACCTCGAGACCGCGTTCGAGTCGGTCCTCGGCGACATCGCCGCCGACCTGATCGGCGGGCCGGTGAAGTTCTACCACTCGAAGATCAACTTCAAGCTGCCGCACGGCGGCGCCGAGATCGGCTGGCACCAGGACTGGCCCGTCTTCCCGCACACCAATGCGAACCTGGTCGCCATCAGCGTGCCGCTGAATCCGTCACGGGCCGGCAACGGCTGCCTGCAGACGATTCCTGGGACGCACAAGTTCGGCCCGCGCAGCCACTGGCACGAAGGGAAGTACCTTCTCAACTGCAACGCGAGCATGACCGAGGAGGATTTCCGCCAGGTCGTGAACAACGAGCTCGATCCCGGCGACATCGTCGCGCATCACGGCCTCTCGCTGCACGGCTCGAGCCAGAATCGTTCCGATGATCTGCGCACCACCTACATCATCCAGTACGCCGCGGCCGA
>JANLXC010000031.1:0-11588 GCA_031364925.1 Burkholderiales bacterium
CGCATGTACTACCAGCCCGACAACGCGGTGCTGCTGGTGGCAGGCAAGTTCGACGAGGCGAAGGCGCTCGCGCTGGTGGCCAGGCACTTCGGCCCCATCCCACGCCCCAAGCGCGCATTGCCGGCGTTCTGGACGGTGGAGCCCACGCAGGACGGCGACCGCGAGTTCACCGTGCGCAGGAAAGGCGACATCAAAATCCTCGCCATCGCGTACAAGGTGCCCTCGAACCTGCACTCCGACGCCGACGCGATCGGCTTCTCGTCGAGCATCCTCGGCCAGGCGCCCACCGGCCGGCTGCACAAGGCGATCGTCGAGAAGGGCCTGGCTTCGCAGGTGTTCGGCTATCCGGTGTTCGGCCTCGACCCCGGACTGCAGATCTTCGGCGCGGTCATCGGCAAGGACCAGGACCCGGCGCCCGTCGCCGAAATGATCGAGAAGATGGTCGAATCCTTCGACGCCACGCCGCCCACGAAGGAAGAGATGGAGCGCACGCGCACCAGCTTCATGAACCAGTCGGAGAAGGCGCTCGCCAACCACGAGTCGATCGGCGTGCAGCTCTCCGAGTACATCGCGCTCGGCGACTGGCGACTCTTCTTCCTGGCGCGCGACGAGATCGAGCGCATCACGCCCGAGCAGGTGGCATCCGCCTCGAGCCGCTACTTCCGGCGCGACAATCGCACCGTGGGACTCTTCCTTCCCGAGGACAACGCGCTGCGCGCCGAGATTGCGCCCGCGCCGAAGGTGGCCGAGGTGATGAAGGAGTTCAAGCCCAGGCAGGCGACGAGCGTCGCCGAGTCGTTCGATCCTTCCCAGGCGAACATCGACGCACGCACCAGGATCGTCACTTTCGGCGGCGTGAAGGTGGCGCTGCTGGCGAAGAAGAATCGCGGCGAGACGGTGAACGTGCGCATGGCGCTTCACATCGGCAACGAGAAGGCGCTCTTCGGCCAGCAGGCCAATGCCTCCCTCGCCGGGCAGATGCTGCCGCGCGGGTCCACGCGCCTCACGCGCTCCGAGCTCGCCGACGCGTTCGAACGCCTCAAGGTCTCCGGCGGCGTGGCTGGGCCGGGCGCTTCGATCGAAACCACGCGACCCAACCTCGAGGGCGCGCTGCGCCTCGTCGCCCAGGTGCTGAAGGAGCCCGCGTTCCCGAAGGCCGAGTACGACCAGCTCGTGGCGCAGATGGTGACCGGCATCCAGGCGAGCCTGTCGGAGCCGGAGTCGCGCGCCTACGACGAGATGTCGCGGCACTTCAACATCTACCCGAAGGGCGACTTTCGCTATTCGCCAAGCCTCGAGGAGTCGCTCGCCGCGGTGAAGGCCGCGAAGCTGGACGAGGTGCGCGCGTTCCACCAGGCCTTCTACGGCTCCTCGCCCGCCGAGATCGCCATCGTCGGCGACTTCGACGAGGCGAGCGTCGTGCCGTTGTTGAAGGAGCTCTTCGAGGGCTGGACTCCCACGGTGCCCTTCGAGCGCCTGCGCGCCGAGTACCGCGACATCCCCGCCGCCAGCCTCGCGGTGCAAACCCCCGAGAAGGAGAACGCGGTCTTCATGGCGCGCGAGAATTTCGAGATGCGCGACGACGATCCCGAGTACGCGGCGCTCTTCGTCGCCGACTACATCGTGGGCGGGGGCGCGGGATTCGATTCGCGCCTGGGCGCGCGCATCCGGCAGAAGGAAGGCATCTCGTACGGCGTGGGATCGGAGCTGTCGGTCCCGTCGCTCGACCGTGCCGCGGCCTGGTCGGCCTACGCCATTGCCGCGCCCGCCAACATCGCGCGCGTGGAGGCGGCGTTTCGCGAAGAGCTCGCGCGCGCGGTGAAGGACGGCTTCACCGACGCGGAGGTGGCGACCGCGAAGTCCGGAATCCTGCAGGCGCGCGCGCAGGCTCGGGCGCAGGATGGGGCGCTCGCCTCGGGATTGGTGGCCAACCTCTATCTCGGGCGCACTTTCGCGTGGAGCAAGCAGTTCGAGGATCGCATCGTGGCGCTCAAGGCATCCGAGGTGAATGCAGCGTTTCGCAAGTACGTGGATCCCGCTCGGATCACGGTGGTGAAGGCGGGGGACTTCTCGAAGAAGTAGGACGCGCCTAGATCGCGGTGCGCCGCGCCGAGCGTTGTGCAAGCAGGTGCGCGAGGCCGCGGCAGCCATCCTCGATCATGTCGAGGACGTGCTCGAAGTCCTTCACCTCGCCGCCGTAGGGATCGGGGACTTCCTGTGCGTAGAAGCGATCGCCGTAGTTGAGCAGCAGCTCGATCTTGTTCTTGCAGCGCGTGGGCGCGACTGTCTGCAGGTTGCGCAGGTTGCGCCGGTCCATGGCGAGGATCATGTCGAAGTGGTCGAAGTCGGCGGAACGCACAATGCGCGACACCAGGTGCTCGACCTTGTAGCCGCGCCGCTCGGCCGATTGCACCGCCAGCGTGAAAGGCGGCTTGCCAGCCTGGTAGTCATGGGTGCCAGCGGAATCGATCTCATGCTCCTGGGCGATGCCTTCGGCCTCGAGAAAGCGCCTCAGCGCCCCTTCGGCCATCGGCGAGCGGCAGATGTTGGCGGTGCACACAAAGAGAATCGAACGCATCGGAAGGCCCGCGTGGACGATGGCTAGGCCGGCGACCGGCTCAACGCACGATCGTAGACGTTGATCGTCGCCGCTATGACGTGCTCCTGGGAAAAGTCCGACACCGCGATCTCACGCGATCGGGCGCCCATCGACTTCCTCTTCGCCGAGTCTACCAGCAGGTCGAGGAGCGCCGTGGCGAGAGCCTTGGAATCGCGCGCCGGGACGAGCAGGCCGTTGTCGCCGTGGCGCACTACCTCGCGGCAGCCGGGGACGTCGCTCGCCACCAGGGGCAGGCCGCAGGCGGCTGCTTCCACGAGGCTGCGCGGGGTTCCCTCGCGATAGCTGGGCAGCGCCGCGACGTCGCAGGAGTGCAGCAGGGCCACCATGTTCTCGTGGTGGCCGGTGAATTCGACCTGGCCTTCGGCGCGCCAGGCGGCGACGGTCGCCGGATCGATCGAGGTGGGATTGCCCGGGTCGCATCCGCCCGCCACGAGGAAGCGCACGCCGGGGCGCTCGCGTTTCACCACGCGCGCCGCCTCGACAAATTCACGGATGCCCTTTTCCGCGAGGAGGCGCCCGACCAGCACGACCGTTTCGCGGCGATCGGGCCTTGCAAGGGGAGATGGGATGAAGCGGCCCACGTCGACGCCGGAGCCGCGGATGATCTGGCAGGCGTTCTCATCGACCAGGCCGAGGCTCGCGAATTCGCTGCGATCGTCGGGATTCTGGAAGATCACCGTCGAGTTGTGGAGCACGAAGCGATAGAGGAGCTTGGCGAGCGGCTTCGCGAAACGCGAGCGGCGCGTGTCGGTGGTGAAGAGGTGGCCCAGCCCCGTCATCGAGCTCACCGTGGCGCGCGTGCCGGCGATGCTGGCCGCGACTCCGCCGTACAGCACGCACTTCACGGTGAAATGGTGCGCCACGTCCGGGCGCTCCCTGCGATAGAGCTTGATCAGCTGGAACAGCGATGCCGCCTCTTGCAGGGGATTCATGCCGTCGCGCGACAGTTGCAGCCCGATCCAGCGGAAGCCCTCGGCCTGCAGCCTTGCGTGATAGTCGCCGCGCGGAGAAACGAGCAGCACCTCCCAGCCCCTGTCGCGCAGCTCCTTGGCGAGCGACAGGCGGAAATTCCAGAGATACCAGTCGGTGTTGGCGAAGAGGAGCGCCTTCATGCCGCCGCCCGGTTCCGGTCCGCGATCGAGGCGACGCGGGAAGCCCCGCCCTCGCTCACGCTCAGCAGCCACTCTTTGATGCGATCGGCCGCCACGCGCGGGCGATCGCGAATGCGCTCCGAAGCCTGCGGTGCGTACACCGCGAAAGTGCCTTCCGGCACGTGGTAGCCGGTTCCCGGCTCCACCTGCCGCACGAGCAATCCGGCATCCGCCGCCTCGAGCGACCGCGCGCCGCACACCAGGGTGCCCGAGCGCATGTCGGAGGCGAGCGGCGTGTGCACGCTGATGGAAAGGCTGTCGCCGGTCTCCTGCACGCGGATGAACGGCGCCGCGCCTTTGAAATGCACGTTCTCGAGCCCCGCGCGCGCGTGCGCGCGCAGCGCCCCGTCCTCGATGCGTACCGCAACCTGCGGCGCCATCGCAAGGAGCGGCTGGTACGCGCGCCGCTCGACTCCCGCAAAGGCCATCAGCCGCTCGAGGTCATCCACCAGGAGCTCGACGCCCTCGTGCCGCGTGCCGTGTACCGCGGCCTGCCCCATGCTCGCCGCGAACACCACCACGAGGTCGCGATTGGTCCGCGACCAGGCGAGCACGTCGGCGAGAATTTCGTCGAGCACTTTCAAGGCGAAACGCATCACCGGCTCGCGGCTTTCGCCCTGCGCGCGGTCGGCGGGAAAGTCTTCGGGGAACACGTCCTTCCAGTATCGATGCATCACGCCCGCAACGTGGTTGGTGAAGAAGGTCGAGAACGCCGGCGGATGCGCGGCGTTGAAGTGGCGCCGGAAAAGGT
Organism: Burkholderiales bacterium; assembly: GCA_031364925.1. Classification (GTDB taxonomy): domain Bacteria; phylum Pseudomonadota; class Gammaproteobacteria; order Burkholderiales; family Usitatibacteraceae; genus Usitatibacter. The sequence continues at coordinate 4,523 of JANLXC010000031.1, forward strand.
CCCAGAAGATCACCGTCTGGAAGACCGGCCGGCGCGCCGCGCGCGAGGGGACAAGGCGCTCGGAGACGACTTGCGCGGCGAGCCGCGCGAGCGTCGAAGGACGTACGCCGGCGCGCACGCAGGCGCGAGCGAACGCGAACATTTCGCCCAGTCCCGGGAAGGCGCTATCCACCACGCGAGAGTTGCGCCGCACCTGGTCGAGGTTGAAGGCCTGCACGCCGCTCACGCTCTCGGGGATGCAGCGCTCGTCGCGCGCGAACGTGTCGGGAACGTAGAAGCCGCCCTCGCCGGGGTCGCTGGGCGGCCAGCTCTGCATCGAGCCGAAGATGCCGATCGTGCCGCCGCGCGCGCGGATCTCTTCCCACACCGGGGTGCCGTGGAAAGTGCGCGGATCCTGCCCAAGGTTGCGGATGCCGTGGAGCTCGTTGTTCATGCCGCGGTGCAGCGTGGGCCACGTCACCCAGGGCGAAAGCTCGCCGGTGTCCACCGCCATCGTGGTGAGCTGGTGCGAACCGGCCAGGAACTCCCGCAAATGGGGATACTCGGGCAGCGCCGCATAGCGGTCGATGAGCCGCCAGGGCACTTCGTTGATCTCGAGTAGGAGGATCGGCGTCACGTTCATCTAGGCCGCCCGTTGGCCCTCATGCCATGCCTGGAACATGAGGATATCCCAGAGATGGTATTGCCAGTCGCGGCGCCCGGAAAGATGCTCGTCCCAGGCCTTGCGGATCGGGCCGGGATCGAAAATCCCCTCGTGGGCGAGGCGGTGCGGGTCGAGGAGCGCTTCGGCCCAGTCGCGCAGGTCGTGGCGCAACCACCGCGCGAGCGGAATGGCGAAGCCGGCCTTGGGCCGGTCGACCAGGGCGGCGGGCACGTAGCGATGCAGCAGGCGGCGCAGCACCTTTTTCGACTCGCCGCGTTCGGCTCGCCACGCCACTGGCAGCGACCACGCGAGCGCGATGACGCGCGGGTCGAGGTAGGGCACGCGCGTCTCGAGGCTCGCGGCCATCGCGGCGCGGTCGACCTTGGCGAGGATGTCGTCGGGCAGGTAGGTGAGCGAGTCGGTGTACATCATCCATTCGCGGAAGTCGCCGAAGCGCGGCGCGTCGCCGGGATAGGTGCGCGCGCGCGAGTCTGGCTCGCGCGCTCCCGCCACCAGGCTCGATGGCGCGCTCCAATGCGACACCACCGAAGCGTAGAGGCCGGCCTCGTCGTCGGCGTCGAGGGCCGCGATCATCTTCGGAATCCTGTCGGCGGCGGTTCCCGCGCGCAGCCCCGAGGGCATGCGCTCCGCGATCGCGGCGGCCACGCCCGCGGGGACCGCGCTCGCGAGGGAGCCGGCGATGCGGCGCAGCGGGCGCGGCATGCTCGCCACGCCGCGCGCGAGGCGCGGAATCCATTCGTAGCGATTGTAGCCGCCGAACACCTCGTCGCCGCCGTCGCCCGTGAGGCCGACGGTCACGCGCGAGCGCGCGAAGCGGGATACGAGAAAGGTGGGGATCTGCGACGAGTCCGCGAAGGGCTCGTCGTACATGGAGCCCAGCAGCGGCACCACGTCGAGCGCCTCGCGCGGCGAGAGCACGATCTCGTGGTGCTCCGTGCCCAGGTGCCGGGCAACGGCGCGCGCCTGCGCGGCTTCGTCATACGCCGATTCCGCGAAGCCGACTGTGAACGTCTTCACCGGACCCGTGGAAACCTGCTGCATCAACGCGACCACCACGCTGGAATCGATCCCGCCGGACAGGAACGCGCCGAGCGGAACGTCGGCGATCATCTGCCCGCGCAACACCTCACGCAGCAGCGCGTCGAGCTCCCCCGAGGCCTCGTCGAGCGTGCCGGCGAAAGGAGCGGCGCGCGCGCTCTCGACGGTTTCGCGCAACGACCAGTAGGCGACCGGCCTGGGCTCGCGGCGCGCCGCGGCGTCCGCGGGCGCGAGCGTGACGAAGTGGCCCGGGGGCAGCTTGGAGATCCCCTTCCAGATGGAGCGCGGCGCGGGGATGCAGTTGTAGCGCAGGAAAAGCGTGAGCGCCTCGCGGTCCAGCGGTTGCGACCACGCCGGATGGCGCGCGAGCGCCTTCAGCTCGGAAGCGAAAGCGAAGCTTGCGCCGATCCAGCCGTGGTAGAGCGGTTTTTCGCCCATGCGGTCGCGCGCGAGCGTGAGGCTCGCGCTCGCGCGGTCCCAGAGCGCGAACGCGAACATGCCGATCGCGCGGCGCAGTGCGCGCTCCACGCCCCACGCTTCGATCGCTTCCAGCAGCACCTCGGTGTCCGAATGCCCGCGCCAGCGCGCCGCGCCCTGGGAGGCCTCCAGCTCGGCGCGCATCTCGGCGTAGTTGTAGATCTCGCCGTTGAAGGTGATCGCTAGGCGCCCCGAATGCGACTGCATCGGCTGCGAGCCTGCGGGCGACGGATCGATGATCGCGAGTCGGCGATGGCCGAACGCCACGCCGCGTGCTGGATCGATCCAGGTTCCCTGCTCGTCGGGGCCACGGTGGGCGAGTACCGAGGTCATCGCCTCGATCACGACGCCGGGCACTTCGCCGAGGGCGTCGAAGCCTACGAATCCGGCGATGCCACACATGGGCGCGTGGCGCTTAGCGCGCCACCGGGCCCTGGGCGTTTGGCGGCACCGGCGTGGGAATGGGGCCCGGAGGCGGGGCCTGCCCAGGGCGCAGCGGCACGGGCCGCGGGCCGCTCATTCCCGGCGGCGCCTGGCCCGGCGAGTTGGGAATGATGGCGCCCACCAGCGGGTTGTCGTTGATCGTTGCACCGGCCGGCGCGCGCGGGGGAGTGTAGTTGACAGGAGGCTGCGCGCTGGGCAGCGGCGGCGTGGATGCAACGGCGGGGGGCGCGTACGGGCCCGTGCCACCGGCCGATGCGCTGGCTACGACGGGCGCGGTGCTGGCCGGGACGGAGTCGGCATAGAGCCGTTCTAAGCGCCTGCCCGAGTCGACGTGCAGCAGCGCGACGCGATCGCGATCGATGCGCTCGACGCGATAGCCCTCGATCATGTCGCCTTCAGCCACGGTGCGCAGCTCACCCGCGACGCGGAGGGTGAGCGCGGCTTTGCGCCCCGGAAAGAGGATCGCGCCGACGATCGAGAAGGCGGGCGGAACGGGCGTCGGTGCCGCGCCCGGCGCCGGTGCGCTCGCCGCCGCAATCGATTCGGGAGGCCGCGGAGAGAATGCGATAGCGCCGCTCGCGGCGGGAGCGGACGGCGTCGTAGCGAGCGCGGATGGCGCGACCGCTACTGCTGGCTGCGGCCGCTCGGGATCGTGAAATCCCCACAACGCGGCTGCCGCCAGCCCGATCACCAGTACGGCGATGAGGATTCGCATGGGGCCATTGTAGCGTGGCCGGGCGCGCTTTCTACGGGCGCGGGTGAGCCCGCGTCCTTTCGATGAGAGTGAGCTAGCGCCTGGGGACGATTTCCCAGCTGGGATCGATCTGGATGATGAAATCGCTGCCGCCGAGCGTGGTGCCGGTCATGTACCACACGAAGACGACACCGGTGTTGCGATTGCGGAAGAGAAGATCGGGCTTGCCGTCGCCGTTCCAGTCGGCGAGCTGCACCACTTCCCACACCGGGTCGATGGAAAAGATCGGCGCCGAAGAGCCCGCGAGCGAGAGGCTGCCCGCGCTCCACTGCGTATTCCAGGCGAAGGCGAGTCCCGAGCCCGTGTTGCGGAACAGAAGGTCGGGTTGCCCGTCGGCGTTCAAGTCGCCGACTTGCTCGACCTTCCAGGAAGGATCGATGCCGAAGAGGAACTGGTCCCCGATCGCCACGTTGTCGTTGAAGAACCAGACGAAGGCGACACCGGTGTTGGTGTTCCTCATGAGGAAATCGGGCTTGCCGTCGCCGTTGAAGTCCGCGACGCCTTGAATGACCCACTCGGGGGGCAGGCTGAAGACGAACGCGTCGGAGAGGAAATTCGGCCCGTTCATGTACCACACATACGTGCTGCCATTGGCGGTGTTGCGCCACACGAGGTCGGGTTTGCCATCGCCGTTGAAGTCGGCCACGCCCTGGATCTTCCACGACGGATCGATCGATGCGATGAATGCGTCCGAGATGAGCACGGGCCCATTCATGTACCAGACGTAGGTCGCGCCATTCGCGGTGTTGCTCCAGATCATGTCGGGCTTGCCGTCGGCGTTGAAGTCGACGAGCTCGCCCCGGGGCGTCACGGTCACGACACCCGAGGCGGATCCGGTGCCGATCGCATTGGCGGCGGTGACCGAGCAGGAGTACGCCGTGCCGTTGGCAAGCCCCGGGACCACGATGGGCGATGCAACGCCGCTTGCCGCGTGCCCGCCGGGATTGCACGTGGCCGAGTAGCCGGTGATCGCCGAGCCGCCGTCCGAGCCGGGCGGCGTGAAGGCGATGCTCGCTTGCCCATTGCGCGGAGTCGCCGCTCCAATGACGGGAGCGCCCGGCACGGTCGCCGCGGCGTACGAAGTGTTGATGCTGCTTGCGACCGATGCGGGAGTGATGCCCCGCTTGTAGTTTCCGTTCGCGCTGATCGTGAAGTTTCCATAGCCGGACGCGTTCAATCGAAAGCTCAATGTCCCCCCGGGGGATGCGGGCTGGCCGGCGTTTACGTTGCCGAGATTCCACACGATCTGGCCAGCGGAAAGCACCCCCCCCCCCGCTGATCATCGAGGCGGTCATGCCGCTCGGGATCGCCACGCTCACCTGCGTCGCGAGGCTCACGCCGGCGCCGGAATTCCGATAGGTGATGGTGTAATCGAGCGCTGCGTTCGCCGACGAAGCCGGGCCGTTCAGGGTGAGGCTCAGGTCGCCGATGCCGTCTCCTGTTGCAGTGGAGGGAGCGAAGAGAAGCGCGTTCAGGAAATAGCGAACGCCGTGGCTGGTTGGATTCGTGCTGAGCGGCAAGGTTGTAGAGTATTGATGACCGCCGAGATACATCACGCGGCCGCCGGCGGCGTTGCGAAACGCGTTGCCGAGGATGACCACGTCGGGGTTCGGCGCGGAGAGTCCGCGAATGATCCTGAAAAAATCAACGCCTTCCGCACCGCTGTAAACGCTCGTCGGCACATAGGAAGGCACGCTGCCACCGATGGTGCCAAAAGTTCCGTCATCTTGGGCCAGCGGTTCATCGCCGAAATAATGGTCCACGCTTGCAGGTTGTGTCCCGGTTGTCATCCCCAGGTCGGTGATGAAACGACCGTTGTTTTCGAACGTAAGCACCGCTTGGCATTGAGCGATCAGGAGCGTCCGCGACTTCAGGAATTCTCCCGCTTCGGCGATGGCCTCGATGTTGGCCCCGGTCGAGGAATAGTGCGCGGAGACGAGCAGGGAAAATACCGGGACGCCATTCGCGTCGAAGAGCGCGCCCTCACGATGATTTGTCGTGCTCACGCCGGCGACCTGCAGCGGGGAAACGACGTCGACGGAGGGTAGCGTCCATGCATTGCCTTGCGAATCGGGGATTCCCGCGGCGTTCAGATAGGCAAATGCAATCGTGGTGTTTCCATCATCGAACACGCCGATGCGCGGGGCGGCCACGAGCGATCGCGCCACGTTCCCGGTAAAGGATGACGTTGCGATGTGGACCTTCACTTGAGGATGCGATGTCGACCACGCCTGCACGATCGGATTAGCCGTCGCGCGATTCGCTTGATCGATCACGAACGGACCGCCTCTGTAGGCGTGAGTGCCAGTGATGGCCGGGGATTGAAAATCGCTGAATGACGCGACGAGATCCTGTGGCGTCACCGTGCCGCCGCCCGACGGCGCGAGGCCCGAGAGTGCGATCGTCGCGGTGAATTGGGTGGCCGAGATCACGCTCGCGACCGTCCGCGCGCCGTTGTAGCCCGCCACGCCGACCCCGGCGATTGCAACAACGTCGCCGACGATCAGGTTGTGGGGGTTTGTGGTCGTGTATGCGGCAGTGTTCCCGGACGCCGTCGCGCCGTTGGGGCTCGGGGCGATCGTCGACACCCGCTTGTCCGCGTCGATGACCCAATCGACCGGGATTCCGTTCGCGAGCAGCTTGTAAACCAGCCCATAGGCGAAGAACGCACCAGAGTCCTGGAAGTCGGTGTCCATCGGAATGACGAGAGAGTTGGCCGCGTACGTCTTCAGCGTGCCGGATGCCAACGCGTTGGCCAGCGCGTCGGGGCTTGCGTTGCCCTCGATCTCGAGCGTGGGCCCCCCAGGCGGCGCGGGTTCAAACGCCGCCGCGGCGGTTCCGATGGCGAGCATGGCGGCAAGGGCGAGCAGGCGAAGGAAGCCACTTGCGAGGCAGAAATTGTGCATTTTAGTTTCCTTGTCGACTACACAAGCCTACTCGCTCGGAAGCGTAGGCGCCTCGCAGACGTTATCGCCGCGGCACGATTTCCCAGGAGGGGTCGATCTGGGTGATGAAGGCGCTGCCGGCCAGCGTGGTGCCGTTCAGGTACCAAACAAAGACGAGCCCGGAGTTCCTGTTGCGGAAGAGAAGATCCGGATCGCCGTCGCCGTTCCAGTCGGCCATCTGCACGATCTCCCACACCGGGTCGATGCCGAAGATCGGCGCGCTCGATGCCGCGAGCGCGAGGTTGGCGCCGTTCCAGCTCGTGTTCCACGCGAAGGCGAGCCCCGAGCTCATGTTGCGAAAGAGAAGGTCGGGCTGGCCATCGTGGTTCAAGTCGGCCACCGCCTCGACCTTCCACTGCGGATCGATGCCGAAGAGGAACTGGTCGCCGATCGCCACGTTGTCGTTGAAGAACCACGCGAAGGCGACACCGCTGTTGGTGTTCCTCATGAGGAAGTCGGGCTTGCCGTCGGCGTTGAAGTCCGCCACGCCCTGGATCACCCACTCCGGCGGGAGCGAGAAGAGGAAGGCGTCGGAGATGAAGGTCGAGCCGTTCATGTACCAGACGTAGGTGTTGCCGGTGGTGGTGTTCCTCCATACGAGGTCGGGCTTGCCATCGCCGTTGAAGTCCGCGACACCCTGGATCTTCCACGACGGATCGATGCCGGCGATGAAGGCGTCGGAGATGAGGCTCGCGCCGTTCATGTGCCAGAGATAGGTCGAGCCGTTGGCGGTGTTGCTCCAGA
>JANLXC010000081.1:0-33952 GCA_031364925.1 Burkholderiales bacterium
GGGCGAATGCACGCGCTCCAGCTGCGCGCGCTCGGCCTCGGGTGCCTCGTGGATGTCGAGCTTCGCGGCAAGCCCGGAAGACTCCAGCGCCGCGAGGATCGCCTTCAATCGCTGCGGCGACTCCGGGTGGCCAGCGCCCATCTCGTGCAGGGCGCAGTCGCCATGGGTGAAGAGCGCGGTGGCCATGCCGCGATGGTACTAGAACGGCTGGCGCTCGATCTGCCTGGTTCCCGAGAATGACGGCATGCCGAAGGCCGGGTCGGTGCTCGCTAGGCCGGACCGCGCGGCGATGTTGTACGCGAACGTGCCGGTGCTGGTCGACGAGAAATCGAAATCGAACGTGCCGACCGGGGTCGCCTGGATGGCAGCGGTGTTCCAGTTCTGCGCGAACGGCGTCCCGACCGTCACGAAAACGTTGCCACGGATATGCGTGGGCGAGGTCCATTGGCCGCCCGGCATCACCAGCCAGAGCGGTTTGAAGTTGCCGGGCGAGGCCGGATCCGCGGCGCGTGGATCATACGTGTACCAGACGGCGAACACCTGGTTGGTGGTGGAATGCTGCGTGAAGGTAACTCCCCATCCCGACTCGGCGGGGTTCCACCAGATGTCGGAGTAGTTTGTGGCGGGAACGCTCTGGGCCGCCGCGGGTAGCGCCAGCGCGACCAGCATCGCGGCGATCTTCTTGCGAATCATCGTGTCTCTTTCCGGCGAGTCTCGGGGGAGCAACTATTGTGGGTAAACAGCCTGCCAAACTCAACCTTCCCACCATTTGTGCGCGGGCGTGGCGAAGCGACGGCGTGATATCCTCGACACGCATACCAAATGGACTTGTAAACCGCTGACAAGGTTCCCTTTTTTCCATGCTCCTCGACGCTCGTAGCCGGCTCGCCGCCGGCCCCACCGAAGCCGTCATCGCGATGGCGGGGCAGATCATCCTCGGCAAGGAAAGGCAGATCCGCCTCGCGATGGCGTGCATCCTCGCGCGCGGCCACCTGCTGATCGAAGACGTGCCAGGCGTGGGCAAGACCACGCTCTCCCATGCGCTCGCGCGCCTCCTCGGGCTCGACTACCAGCGCATCCAGTTCACCTCTGACTTGCTGCCCGCGGACATCATCGGCGTATCGATCTTCGACCGCGAGACGTCTACCTTCCGCTTCCACACCGGGCCGATCTTCGCGCAGATCATCCTTGCCGACGAGATCAATCGCGCGAGCCCGAAGGCGCAAAGCGCCCTGCTCGAAGCGATGGAGGAGCACCAGGTCACCGCCGAGGGCAAGACGCGCCCGCTGCCCGAGCCCTTCTTCGTGATCGCCACGCAGAACCCGATGCACCAGGTGGGCACCTTCCCGCTCCCGGAGTCGCAGCTCGACCGCTTCCTCATGCGCATCGCTCTCGGCTATCCAGACGCGAAGGCCGAGCGCGAATTGCTGAGGGGCGCCGAGCGGCGCGACATGATCCAGCACCTCGAGCCCGCGATGAATGCCGAGAAGCTGATGGAGCTGCAGAAGGCGGTGCCGCAGATGCAGGTTTCCGAGGCCCTCCTCGACTATGTGCAGCAGGTAATAAACCACACGCGCCATTCGCCGCGCTTCACGCAGGGCCTGTCGCCGCGCGCCGGGGTCGCCATCCTTCGCGCCGCGCAAGCCTGGGCGATGATGGAAGGCCGCCGCCAGGTCCTCCCCGAGGACGTGCAGGCGATCCTCCCCGCGGTCGTGGGCCATCGCCTGCACGGCAACGCCGACGCGGTGAAGGGCAGCTTCGATCCCGCCAAGGAACTGATCTCGGGCGTCCCGATCCCCTGAGTCGGCCGAGAGTGTTCGCAGACCTCAGGCAATCGATCTCCGACTGGATCTTTCGGGCGAACGTCCCGGAGAGCTCGCCGGTCACGCTGGTCCAGCGCCGCATCTTCATCCTGCCGACGCGCCAGGGCTACACGTTCGCATTCACCGTGATGATCCTGCTGGTGGCCTCGATCAACTACGCGCTGTCGCTGGGCTTCGTGCTCACCTTCACCCTGATCAGCATGGCCGGGGTCGCGATGCTGCACACCTGGCGCAACCTCGCGCACCTGAAGCTTCGCCCAGGGCGTTGCGACGCGGTGTTCGCGGGGGAGACTGCGCACTTCGGCGTGACCGTGGAGACGCCCGCGCAGACGCGCTTCGCGATCGCGATGCGCCGCAAGGGCGACGACCCGGTATATGCGGACGTGGCGCCCGCCGAGACCGCGGCTTTGTTCCTTCCGGTCATGGCGCCGCGGCGCGGGCTGGCGCGCTGCGGGCGTGTCGAAGTCTTTACGCGCTACCCGGTGGGCCTCTTCCACGCATGGTCGTACGTGGACTTCAACCTGCAGGTGATCGTCTATCCGAAGCCCGACCCGATGGCGGGAACCCCGCCCACGCAATCGAGGAGCGTCTCCGAGGAAGGCATCCCGGTCGCCGGCGACGAGGAGTTCAACATGCTGCGCCCCTACCGCCCCGGCGACGCGCCCAAGTTGATCGCGTGGAAGGCTCTCGCGCGCGAGCAGGGCCTGCTCACCAAGGAATTCAGCGCCATGGCCTCGAGCGAGCTTTGGCTCGATTGGGAAGAAGCGCGCGCCGCGGACATCGAGCACCGCCTCTCGGTCCTCACGCACTGGGTGATACAAGCAGAACGCTTTGGGCAAAGCTACGGGCTGCGCATTCCCGGCGTGAAGATCGCGCCTGCGCGGGGCGAGGCGCACCGCACGCGCTGCCTCGAGGCGCTCGCCCTCTTCCGCGAATGAGCCCGGTCCCCGCCTCGCCGCACCTCGACGTGCGCAACATCCTGTGGCTCATCGCGGCGATGGCGTTCGTTGTCGCGCCGCACCTGCTGCGCCTGCCCTACTGGGTGAGCGTCTTCTTCCTGGCGATCCTCGCGTGGCGGGCGTGGAGCGCGTGGGCCGCGATGCACCTGCCGTCGCGATGGATCACGGTCGCCCTCACCATCGCCGCCGCCGTCGCGACGTTCATGCAGTACGGGCGCCTCTTCGGCCGCGAGGCGGGAGTCACGCTCCTCATCGTGATGTCCGCGCTGAAGCTCCTCGAGATGCGCACCCAGCGCGAGGTGACGTTGAGCATCTACCTCGGCTTCTTCCTGGTTCTTACCAACTTCCTGTTCTCGCAGACCATCCCGCTCGGCCTCTACATGCTGGTGTGCGTATGGTTCTTCATCGCCACGCTGGTGGGCTTCAACCGCATCGGCAGCACGCCGACCCTCGGCGAGCGGCTGCGCCCCGCCGCCGCCCTGCTGGTGCAGGCGCTGCCGCTGATGGTCGCCTTCTTCATCCTCTTCCCGCGCGCCCAGGGCCCGCTGTGGGCGCTGCCGCAGGACACGCGCTCTGGCACGAGCGGCCTCTCGGAGACGATGACCCCGGGCAACATCTCCAACCTCATCAAGTCCGATGCGCTCGCCTTCCGCGTCCAGTTCGATGGCGAGCGCCCGCCCTTTTCCACGCTCTACTGGCGCGGCCCCGTGCTGGTGGACTTCGACGGGGCGACGTGGAGCATGCCGCAGATCTCGCCGGCCGGGAACATGAACTACTCGAAGCGCGAGCGGCGCGCCACCTACCACGTGACGCTCGAGCCGCACAACAAGACCTGGCTCTTCGCGCTCGACGTGCCCGCGGTGCTCCCCGCCGGCGCGTACGCGCTGGGCGACCTGCAGGTGCGCGACCGGCGCCCGGTGACCGAGAGCAAGCGCTATGAAATGAGCTCCTATCTCGACTACAAGTACGGCGATCGCATCCCGCAGGCAATGCTGCAGTCCTCGCTCGCCTTCGACGAGCGGCGCAATCCGAAGACGGTGGCGCTCGGCCGGGCGTGGGCGCGCGAATCCCCGGACCCGAGAGCCCTCCTCGCCAAGGCCTTCCAGTTCTACAACCGCGAATTCACCTACACGCTCGAGCCGCCGATCCTCGACCGGGCCAATCCCTACGACGACTTCCTGTTCGAGTCGAAGAAGGGTTTCTGCGAGCACTATGCGGGAAGCTTCGCGCTCCTCATGCGCGCTGGGGGAATTCCCGCGCGCATCGTCACCGGCTACCAGGGCGGGGAGGTCAATCCGATCAACAACGAGCTCATCGTGCGCCAGGCCGACGCCCATGCGTGGACCGAGATCTGGCTGCCGGGCGAGGGCTGGACGCGGGTCGACCCCACCGGCGCGGTCTCGCCGCTGCGCGTGGAAGGCGGCGTCAACGCGGCCCTCGGCCCGATCGGCGTGTATTCATCGATCATGGCGGCCGATCCCCTCGGTGTCCTCACCGGCATTCGCAACGCTTGGCAGGCGATGAACAGCCAGTGGGACCAGTGGGTGGTGGGCTACAACACCGACAAGCAGCGCCAGTTCTTCTCGCATCTGGGCTTTCCGACGGTGGACTGGCGCACCCTGGGCTTCTGGCTCCTCATCTCGACTTTCCTGGTGGGAGGCGCCATCTCCATCGGCCTCCTGGTGCGCGACCGGCCGCCGCGGCGCGAAGCCTCGCTCACCGCGTGGAACCGCTTCTGCGCCAAGCTCGGCACCGCGGGCCTGGCGCGCGCGCCCTACGAGGGACCGTTGGATTTCCTCGCGCGCGTGAAGCGCGCCAAGCCCGCATCAGGCGACAAGGCCGAGATGATCACGCTGCGCTACGTCGAGGCGCGTTATGGCCGCGGCGCCACGCGCGACGAGCTGCGCGAGCTCGCGCGCCTGGTGCGGGAGTTCCGCGCGGGGTGACCGAGACACGCCGCAACGAACCCGTTGCTGGCTACATTGCCGGCAGGACTTTAGCCGGGTCGACGGGTTTGCCCTGGCGGCGAACCTCGAAGTGGAGTTTCACCTGGTCGGTGTCGGACGAGCCCATCTCGGCGATCTTCTGGCCCTTGCGCACGTCCTGCTGCTCTTTCACGAGGATGTTGTCGTTGTGCGCATAGGCCGACAGCCACGTGTTGTTGTGCTTGATGATGACGAGCTTGCCGTAGCCGCGCAGGCCCACGCCCGCGTAGACCACGCGCCCGGAGGCCGCGGCGAGCACCGCGCCACCCTTGCGCCCGGCGATGTCCACGCCTTTGGTCACCTCGGTGAAGGGCGCAAGCACCTTGCCCTTGGCAGGCCACATCCAGTCCACGTCCTCGTTGTCGGTGCCCGCCGGTTTCTCCGCCTCCGCCACGGGCGGCGCGGGCGGGGTCGCGGCCTCGATGGGCAGCGGCGCGGAGCCGGTCACCGCGGCGCCGCCGGCATCGGCGGCGTTCATCTGGGCAAGCGCGCGCTCGGAGAAGGGAACCTTCGCTCCTCGCGGCTCGACCTTCGTCGCGTTGGTATTGGCGAGAGGGCGCGCCTCGATCGGGGGGCCGGCCTGGATGAGGGGCGTGGCGACGGGCGCGGCGAGCGGCGCCATGCCGGCAGGTGCGGCGAGCAGGAGCACCTGGCCGATCTCGATGCGATTCGGGTTCGTGATGTTGTTCCACGCGGCGAGCTCGCGATAGTCGAGCCCGTATTGGAGGGCGATGCTCACCATCGTGTCGCCCTTCTTCACGACGTGGGTCGGGATCGGCCTTTCCACCGCCGGCTCGGGCACCGGCTGCGGCGCTTCCACCACCGGCGGCGCGGGCGGCGGGATGCGTTCCGAGACGGGCGCGGGTCGACGCGCCGCGCATGACGCGAGAAGCAGCATCGCGGCGACCATGACCAGGCGCTTCACGCCAGGCCCGTCAGCAGCGGCACGAAACGCACGCCCGCGCAGCGCTTCTCGGTGAAACCCTTCTCGTCCCGGTCGATCACGTAGAGCCACTGCTCCTCGATGCCTACGGGCAGCACCATGCGCCCGCCCACGGCAAGCTGCTGCTTGAGCGCCTCCGGGACATGCGTGGCCGATGCCGTCATGAGGATGCCGTCGTAGGGCGCGCCCTCGGGATAGCCCTCGTGGCCGTCGACGTGCTTGTAGCGCACGTTGTAGAAGCGCATGTCGCGCAGGTGGCGGCGCGCCTTGTCCATGAGCGGGGCGATGCGCTCCAGCGTATAGACCTCCTTCACCAGCTTGGCGAGCACCGCCGTCTGGTAGCCGCAGCCGGTGCCAATCTCGAGGACCTTGTTCATCGGCGCCTTTTCCAGAAGGAGCTGGGTCATCAGCGCAACGATGATCGGCGCAGAGATGGTTTGGCCGTGGCCGATGGGAAGCGCGGTGTCGAACTCGTAGACGCGCGAGGCGATGCCCTCGTCGACGAAGAGGTGGCGCGGGATCTCGGCCATCGCGCCCAGCACGCGCTCGTTCACGATCTTGTCGGCGCGCAGCGCCTCGATCATGCGCATGCGCGTGCGCTCGGAGGTCATGCCGATGCCGTCGCGCCCGCTCATTGAACGAGCCACTTGGAAATGAGCGGGATCTGCTGCGCGTGGGTGAGGTCCACCTGCAGCGGCGTGACCGAGACCGCGAGGCGTTCCAGCGCGTTGAAGTCGGTGCCGGGGCCCGCCTCGCGAGCCCCGCCCGCGGGCCCGACCCAGTAGACCGTCTCGCCGCGCGGGTTCTTGCCCTGCACCACGGGCTGCGCCTTGTGGCGCCGGCCCAGCTTCGTGACCTCGATCCCGTTGAGCGATTCATAGGCGACGTCGGGCACGTTCACGTTGAGAAGCACGGGCGCGCCGAAGGGCGCGGCGGCCAGGCGCTTCACCAGGTCGTGTGCCACGCGCGCCGCGGTCTTGTAGTGCGCGAATTCCTTGCCCACCAGCGACACCGCGATCGACGGGATGCCGAGGAGATAGCCTTCGGTGGCCGCGGCGACGGTTCCCGAGTACAGCGTGTCGTCACCCATGTTGGAGCCGCTGTTGATGCCCGAGACGATCACGTCGGGCTCGAAATCGAGGAGCCCCGTGACTGCCATGTGGACGCAGTCGGTGGGCGTGCCGTTCACGTAGCGAAAGCCGTTGTGGGCGCGCGACAGCATCAGCGGGCGGTCGAGCGTGAGGGAATTGGAGGCGCCGCTGCGATCGCGCTCGGGAGCCACGACCGTGATCTCGCCCAAAGAAGCGAGGCCCTCGGCGAGGGCGGCGAGTCCTGGGGCGAAGTAGCCGTCGTCGTTCGAGAGGAGGATACGCATTCGAGGCAAAATTATAGCTTGTGCGGCTAGAATCGCGCTCTTCCTTTCGAGGTTCCACCATGAAGATTCGACTCGTCCACGCGGTACTCGCCGCCGCGTGGACCGCGACCCCCGTGGCCGCGATCGACCAGGCGGGGATCGACCCCAGCGGCCCCGCCTGCACGCAGTTCTACCGCTACGCCAACGGCCGCTGGCTGGAAACGGTGCGCATCCCCGGCGATCGCACGCGCTGGGGGATGTTCGACGAGATCGAGGAGCGCAACCACGCGACCCTGATCACCGCGCTCGACCGCGCCACGCGCGAAGGCCTGCCGCCACCGGGCTCCGCCCAGCGGATGGCGGTGCAGTTCTACGCGAGCGGCGTGGACCTCGAGGCCATCGAGAAGGCAGGAATCGCTCCCATCGAGCCGTTGCTCGCCCGTGCCGCCAAGGTCGATGGCGCGGCCGCGCTGGCCCGCGCCCTCGCCGGGCAGCACGCGAACGGCATCGAGGCCGGCTTCTCCTTCACCGTTCGCCCCGACGCCAAGGACTCCACGCGTTGGCTCGCGCAGGTGTCCCAGGGCGGCCTCGGCATGCCGGATCGCGACTACTACTTCCTCGACGACGCGCGCTCGGTCGCGATCCGCGACGCATACCGCAAGCATGTCGAGCGCATTTTCACGCTCGCGGGCGACAGCGGGGATCGCGCAGGACGCAATGCCGCCACCGTGATCGCGCTGGAGACCGAGCTCGCGCGCTCCTCGATGACCGCGGTCGAGAGGCGCGACGTCGACAAGACCTACAACAAGATGACGCTGGCCGATCTTTCCACGCGCGCGCCCGGCTTCCCATGGCGAGAATATTTCGAAACGTCCGGCGCCGACTCGCTCGTCGAGCTGAATGTGGCCCAGCCGCAGTTCGCCCAGGCGTTCGCGCGCCTCGCAACCGCCCGCGACCCCGCAGACTGGCAGGCATACCTGCGCTGGCACGTGCTGCGCGAAACCGCCGCCAAGCTGCCGCGCGCGTTCGCACAGGCGGATTTCGATTTCTACGAGACCGTGCTGCGCGGGCGCAAGGAGGCGCTGCCGCGCTCGCGGCGCGTGGTCGACCTGATCGGCGGTCGCACCGGCACCGAGCCCATGGGCCAGGCGCTCTCGGCGGTGTACATCGCCAACGCGTTCTCCCCGGAAGCCAAGGCGCGTGCCCACGAGCTGGTCGCCAACGTCAAGGCCGCGCTCGCCGAGCGCCTCGCCACGCTGGACTGGATGAGCGACGCGACGCGACGGCGCGCGCTCGAGAAGCTCGCCGCGATGCGCGTGAAGATCGCCTACCCGGAGCGCTGGCGCGACTACACCGGAGCCGACGTCGGCGTCCACGCCTTCGTGCAGAACTGGATGAACGCCAAGAAATACTGGCACCGCGCGAGCGTGGCGCGCATCGGCACGCCCGTGAATCGCGAGGACTGGTTCACCTCGCCGCACATCACCAACGCCTTCTACAACCGCCAGGGCAACGAGATCGTTTTTCCCGCGGGCATCCTGCAGCCGCCCTTCTTCGATGTGCATGCCGACGACGCCAGCAACTACGGCGCTATCGGCATGATCATCGGCCACGAGATAACCCATGGCTTCGATGACGGCGGGCGGCGCTTCGACGCCCTGGGCAACATGACCGACTGGTGGACCGCGCAAGACGCGCGGCGCTATGTGGAGCGCGCGGGCCGCGTCGAGCGCCAATACGGCGCGTTCGTGGGCGTCGAGGACATCCAGGTGAACGGCAAGCTCACGCTCGGTGAGAACATTTCCGATGTGGGCGGCCTCAAGATCGCATACCTCGCCATGAAGAAGGCGCTGAAGGACAAGCCGGGCGCCACGATCGCGGGCCTCACCGATGAGCAGCGCTTCTTCGTCTCGTTCGCGCAGGCGTGGCGCAGCTCCTACCGCCCGGAGCTTGAGCGCCTGCAGCTTCGAACCGACGCCCACTCGCCGCCGCGATTCCGCGTTGCGGGCGTTCTCGCCAACATGCCGGAGTTCGCGCAGGCCTTCGGCTGCGACGCGGCACGCACGCTGCTTGCCGACGAGGATCGCGCCAACATCTGGTGAGACAGGCCGGATCCGCCACGTAGAATGGAAGTCATGAACGAAACCATGAGTACCGCCACGATCTTCACCGTCGAGGGCAAAGTCGCCCTGGTCACCGGCGCTTCCACGGGACTGGGCCACCATTTCGCGCGCACGCTCGCCGCCGGCGGCGCCACCGTGGTCGTCGCGGCACGGCGCACCGAGAAGCTCGCGGCGCTGGTCGAGGCCATCGTCGCGCACGGCGGCAAAGCCATGGCCGTGGCCATGGACGTGAACGACCGGGCTTCGATCGATGCGGCGTTCACGCATGCCGCGAATTCGGTGGGCGCGCCCGACATCATCGTCAACAACGCGGGCATCGCGGTCTCGAAGCCCTCGCTCGACCTCACGGAGGAAGACTGGCGCAGCGTCCTGGACACCAACCTGGACGGCGTGTGGCGCGTGGCGCAGGCGGGCGCGAAGGCGATGACCGCGGCCGGCAAGGGCGGATCGATCATCAACATAGCCTCGATCCTGGGACTGCGCGTGGCCGGCTCGCTCCTGTCGTACACCACGTCGAAGGCCGCCGTGCTCCAGCTCACCAAGTCCCTCGCGCTCGAGTGGGCTCGCTACCAGATCCGCGTGAACGCGATCGCCCCCGGCTACGTGGAAACCGACATGAATCGCGACGCGCTGAATTCCGAAGCGGGCGCGGCGATGGTCAAGCGCGTGCCGCAGCGGCGCATCGGCAAGCCCCAAGACCTCGATGGCGCGCTCCTTCTCCTGGCTTCCGAGGCGGGAAGCTACATGACCGGCAGCGTCATCGTGGTCGACGGCGGCCACCTGGTGAGCTCGCTCTGATGGACTTCGCGCTCTCGCCCGAGCAGCAGAAGCTGCGCGCGCGCTTTCGCGCCTTCGCGCGCGAGGAGGTGCTGCCCCTCGACACCACGCCGGAATCCTACGACGAGCACGAGAACATCCGCGAGGACCTCCTCGAGGTGATGCGCGACAGGGCGAAGGAGGCCGGGGTCTGGGCGCCGCAGATGCCGGTGGCGCGCGGCGGGCTCGGGCTTCCGCTGGCCTGCCTCGCGATCGCCTACGAAGAGCTGAACTACGCCCTCTTCGGTCCCGTGGTGTGCAACGCCGCCGCGCCCGACGACGGCAACATGACGGTGCTGCAGAAGGTCGCGACCGAGGCGCAGAAGGAGCGCTGGCTGCAGCCGATCGTCGATGGCCGGGTGCGCTCCGCCTTCGCCATGACCGAGCCGCATCCGGGCGGGGGCTCCGACCCCTCGATGATCATGACGACGGCCACACGGCGCGGCGACATCTGGCTCGTCAACGGCCGCAAGTGGTTCATCACCGGCGCCGGCGTGGCCAGGCATTTCATCCTGGTCGCCAAGACCTCGGACGATCCGCGCAAGGGGCTCACCGCGTTCCTCTTCGACCGCGACCAGCCCGGCTGGCGCATCGTGCGGCGCATTCCCATCATGGGGCCCGAGGAGCATGGCGGGCATTGCGAGCTCGAGTTCGACGCGCTCGAGATCCCCGACGAGAACCGCCTGATGAACGTGGGCGACGGCCTCAAGCTCACGCAGATCCGCCTGGGCCCCGCGCGCCTCACGCACTGCATGCGCTGGTTGGGATTGTCGAAGCGCTGCCTCGATATCGCCGCCGACTATGTGGCCGAGCGCCGGACCCAGGGCCGCAGGCTCGCCGAGCGGGAGTCGGTGCAAATGAAGCTCGGCCACTGCGCCATGCAGATCGAGATCGGGCGGCTCCTCACAATGAAGGCCGCGACCCTGATCGACAAGGGCGACTTCGCCCGCAAGGAAGTCTCCATGGCCAAGGTGCAGGTGGCCGACACGCTGCACCTGTGCGCCGACACCGCGATCCAGCTCTGCGGGGCGCGCGGCTACTCGAAGGACACGCCCGCCGAGTGGATCTACCGCTACGCTCGCCAGGCGCGCCTTGTGGACGGCGCGACCGAAGTGCACCAGCAGGTCCTCGCGCGCCACTTCATGGAGGAACGCGGCGACTTCTGGCGCTGGGCATAGCGGGCTCGAAAGGTGTAGGCTTTTCGCCGGCACTTCAAAAGGGGACCTGCCATGCACTGCATGCCTGCCTCGCGCGTCATCGCGCTTGCCTGCGCGTTGGCATTCGCCATAGCCGCACTCGTCATCCCCACCGCCACCCTCGCCGACGAGACCTGCAATTCGCCGTACATGGCGAACCTCATCAAGGGGCAGGAAGACTACGTCTACGTCTGGACGCTCGGCGTCGATGGCCTGGGCGACGGCAACGACAAGCTCGTCACCGTCGACGTGAACCCGGCGTCGAAGAGCTACGGCAAGGTGGTGTCGAGCGTCTCGGTGGGCGAGCGCGGCGAGGCACACCACATGGGCTTCACCGACGACCGCCGCCACCTGTGGGCCGGGGGCCTCGCGAGCAACAACATCCACGTCTTCGACGTCGCCGCGAGCCCGGCCAAGCCCCGGCTGGTCAAGACGATCTCGAACCTGGGCGAGAAGTCGGGCTGGCTCGGGCCTCACACCTTCTACGCGATGCCCGGCCGCATGCTGGTCGGCAACCTGTCGAACGTGAAGGACAAGGGCGGCGTGACCGGCATGGCGGTCTTCAACAACAAGGGCGACTACGTCTCGTCGGTGGCAATGCCCGCGATCGAGGGCGGCGACGGCTACGGCTACGACATCGCCATCAATCCGTCGCGCAACACCCTCCTTACGTCGAGCTTCACCGGCAACAGGAATTACATGCGCCCGCTTGGAGAGCTCATAAAGGACGGCGAGGCGATGAAGAACTTCGGCAACACCATGGTGGTGTGGGACCTGAAGGCGTTGAAGCCCAGGCAGGTGCTCGCCGTTCCCGGCGGTCCGCTCGAGATCCGCTGGTCGCTCGCCAAGGGCGACGACTGGGCGATCACCGCCGCCGCCCTCACCTCGAAGCTGTGGCTGGTCAGGCCGGAGAAGAACGGCAAGTGGGTCGCCAAGGAGGTCGCCACCATCGGCGATCCGTCCAAGATCCCGCTGCCGGTCGACATCAGCATCCGCGCCGACGGCAAGGGCCTGTGGGTCAATACCTTCATGGACGGCAAGACGCGCTACTTCGACCTCACGAATCCCGAGGCGCCGCAACAGACTTACGAGAAGGTCACCGGCAAGCAGGTGAACATGATCTCGCAAAGCTGGGACGGGAAACGCGTGTACATCACCTCGTCGCTGCTGGAAAACTGGGACAAGGGCGGGGCCGACAACGAGCAGTTCCTGCGCGGCTTCACCTGGGACGGCAAGGAGTTGAAGCCCGCTTTCGAGGTGGACTTCACCAAGGAAAAGCTGGGGCGCGCGCACCACATGAAGTTCGGCACGGCGAAGCTGCGGCCTGCATGAGGTTGACTGGGCCTGTCGCGGGCGCCCTTCTCGCGCTCGCGCTTCCCGTGGCCGCCCACCAGGCCGATTCGCCCGCCGCGCCCGATTTCGCGCTCCCCGCCGCGGGCACCTACCGGTTGCCGCCGATCCAGGCGGCGCCGCGGGGCCACGTGGTCGATGCCGCGGGACGCGCGCGGCCCCTCGCGGATTTCACGCGTGGGCGCATCACGCTTCTCGGGCTCATCTACACGCGTTGCTCGGATGCCGAGGGCTGCCCGCGGGCCACCTGGGCGTTCAGCGAAGTGCGCGCGCTGCTTCGCGAGGATCCCGCGCTGCAGGCACGCACGCGGCTGGTGAGCCTGTCGTTCGACCCGGCGCACGATCGGCCGCGCGTGATCGCCGCGTACGCGGCTCGCTCCGGCGGCTCGCGGCGCGGGGCCGATTGGCATTTCCTCACCACCGCCTCGCGCGGCGCGCTGGCACCGATCCTCGAGGGATTCGGCCAGGACCTCAGTGTCGCCGCGGATTCCCGCGCCGTCCCCGGGACCGAGGAGTTCACCCACAGCCTCAAGGTGTTCCTCATCGATCGCGCGGGCATGGTGCGCGAGATCTACTCGACCGCGTACCTCATGCCACGCATGATCGTGAATGACATCCGCACGCTGGACGGCGAGCGCGGCTACTCGTATTCGGCGATCGGAACGCAGGCACAGAAGAGGTTGCGGTCGCCGTAGACGTTGTCGGCGCGGCCCACGGGCACCCAGTACTTGTTGGCGCGCAGGCTTTTCACCGGGTAGGCGGCGAGCTCGCGCGCGTACGCGTGGGGCCACTCGTCGGCACCGACCACGGCGGCGGTGTGCGGCGCGTGCTTGAGGGGATTGTCCTCGCGGTCCATGCGCCCCTCCTCCACCGCGCGCACCTCGGCGCGAATGGCGATCATCGCATCGCAGAAGCGGTCGAGCTCGGCCTTCGACTCGCTCTCCGTGGGCTCGACCATGAGCGTCCCGGCGACCGGGAATGACATGGTGGGGGCATGGAAGCCGTAGTCGATGAGGCGCTTGGCGACGTCCTCGACACCGATGCCGGAACTGTCCTTGAGCGCGCGCAGGTCGAGGATGCACTCATGCGCGACCAGGCCGCCGGGGCCCGCGTAGAGGACGGGATAATGGGACGCGAGGCGCCTGGCGATGTAGTTCGCGTTCAGGATCGCGACTTCGCTCGCTGCGGTGAGCCCCTCCGCGCCCATCATCTCGATGTACATCCACGAGATCGGCAGGATAGAGGCGCTGCCGTAGGGCGCCGCCGTGACCGCGCCGATCGCCTCGCCGGAGCTGCCGAGCGCGCGGTGGCCCGGCAGGAATTTCGCGAGATGCGCGCCAACCGCCACCGGCCCCACGCCGGGCCCGCCGCCGCCGTGCGGGATGCAGAAGGTCTTGTGCAGGTTCAAGTGCGACACGTCGCCGCCGAACTCTCCCGGCGCGCACAAGCCCACCATCGCGTTCATGTTGGCGCCGTCGACGTAGACCTGGCCGCCGTGGCGATGCACGATCTCGCAGATCGAGGTGATGCCCGCTTCGAATACGCCGTGGGTCGAGGGATAGGTGACCATCAGCGCGGCGAGGTCGTTCGCGTGCTCGGCGGCCTTGCGCTCGAGGTCGTCGTGGTCCACGTTGCCGCCGGTGTCGCAGCCCACGACAACGACTTTCATCCCCGCCATCTGCGCCGAGGCCGGATTGGTGCCGTGCGCGGAGCTTGGGATGAGGCATACGTCGCGATGGCCCTGGCCGCGGCTCTCGTGCCACTTGCGAATGATGAGCAGGCCCGCGTACTCGCCCTGCGAACCCGCGTTCGGCTGGATCGACACCGCCGCATAGCCGGTGGCTTTCGCGAGCCGCGCCTCGAGGTCCTCGATCAGCTCGCGGTAGCCCTTCCACTGCTCGGCGGGGGCGAAGGGGTGGATGTGCGAGAACTCGCGCCATGTCACCGGGATCATCTCGCTCGTCGCGTTCAGCTTCATGGTGCACGAGCCCAGCGGGATCATGGAGCGGTCGAGCGCCACGTCCTTGTCGGCGAGGCCGCGCAGGTAGCGCAGCATCTCGGTCTCGGAGTGGTGGCGGTTGAAGATCGGATGCTCGAGGTATTTCGAGGCGCGCGCGAGCGCCGGCGCGATCGAGTCCACGCCTTCCCGGTCGAGGTCGAGAGCGGAAAAATCGCAAGCCTTGCCGGAAAAGATCGCGAGGATCGCCTCCACGTCGGCGCGCGTCGTGGTCTCGTCCAGCGAGATGCCGAGGCGGCCCGCGCCGACGCGCCGAAAATTCACGCGCCGCGCTCGCGCTCTCTCGACGATCGCTTCAGTCTTGTCGCCGGTGTCGACTGTGAGTGTGTCGAAGAATGCACTCGTCGGCGTGGTGAAACCGACACGTCCCAGCCCGGCGAGCAGAATTCCCGCAAGCCGGTGCACGCGAAGCGCGATCCGCTCCAATCCGGCAGGCCCGTGATACACGGCGTACATCGACGCCATCACCGCGAGGAGGACCTGCGCGGTGCAGATGTTGGAGGTCGCCTTCTCGCGGCGGATGTGCTGCTCGCGCGTCTGCAGCGCGAGGCGGTACGCGGTGTTGCCTTGCGCATCGACGGTGACGCCCACCAGGCGCCCCGGCATGTTGCGCTTGAGCTCGTCGCGGGTGGCCATGTAGCCCGCGTGCGGCCCGCCGAAGCCCATCGGCACGCCGAAACGCTGCGTGTTGCCCACTGCCACGTCGGCGCCCCACTCCCCCGGAGGCTTGAGCAGCGTCAACGCCAGCAAGTCCGCCGCGGCGATCACAAACCCGCCGCGCGCGTGCACCGCCTGTGCGAGCGCCGTGTATTCGCGCACCTCGCCGTCCACGCCGGGGTACTGCACCAACACCGCGAACGCATCGATCTCGCCAAGGGCGTCGGGAGCGGCGACGCGCACCTCGATGCCGAGCGGCTCGGCACGGGTGCGCACCACGTCGATGGTTTGCGGAAAAACGTCGGCGGCGACCGCGAAGACTCGCGAAGCGCCCTTGAACGAGCGCACGCAAAGCGTCATCGCCTCGGCCGCCGCGGTCGCCTCGTCCAGCATCGACGCGTTGGCGATCGCCATCGCGGTGAGGTCGGTGACCATCGTCTGGAAGTTCAGCAGCGCCTCGAGCCGCCCCTGTGAGATCTCGGGTTGGTAAGGCGTGTAGGCCGTGTACCAGGCCGGGTTCTGGAAGACGTTGCGAAGGATCACGCCGGGGGTGTGGGTCTCGTAATAGCCCTGCCCGATATACGACTTGAAGACGATGTTCTTTTCCGCGATGCGCCGCAACGCCGAGAGGGCTTCGCCCTCGGTGCGCGGCTCGCCCAGGTCCATGGCGAGCTTGCGGCGGATGGCAGAGGGCACGACGGCGTCGACCAGCGCGGCGCGCGATGCGAAGCCGAGCGCGCCCAGCATCGCGGCCTGCTCGTCGGCATCGGGGCCGATGTGGCGGCGCTCGAAGGCTGCGTGGTCCTCGAGATCGGGAAGGGTCTGGCGCGCGCGCGCGGCGTGGGGCGTATCGGGCATGGTGGGTGTTCCTCAGCGAGCGCTTCAGGCTGCCGCGGCTTTCTCGTAGGCGGCGGCGTCGAGGAGCTTTTCGATGTCGGCGACGTTGGTGGGCTTGATGCGGAACATCCACGCGGCGAAAGCGTCCTCGTTCACCTTCTCCGGCGCGCCGGCGAGCTGCGCGTTCGCGGCGACGACCTCCCCCGCGACCGGCGCGTAGATGTCGGAAGCCGCCTTCACGCTCTCGACCACGCCGATCGCTTCGCCCGCGGCGACCTTGCGACCGGCCTGCGGCGTCTCGACGAAGACGATGTCGCCCAGCTGCTCCTGGGCGTGGTCGGTGATGCCGATCGTCACGGTGCCGTCCGATTCGCGGCGCACCCATTCATGGGATTGCGTGTAGCGCAGGCCTTGCGGGAGTTTCATTTTTCTTCCTTTGGCGTGTCGATGAGAATCTTGCCGTTGCGAACGAATGGAGCCTTCACGACGCGCGCGGCGAGGCGCTTGTCGCGGACCTGCACGTGCACCGTCTCGCCGGGCGCGGTGCCGCGCGGCATGCGCGCCAACGCGATCGAGCGGGCGAGCGTCGGCGAAAAAGTCCCGCTGGTGACCTCGCCCTCGCCGGCCGCGCTCGCCACCTTCTGGTGCGCGCGCAAGACCCCGCCCGCGTCGAGGAGCAGCAGGCCCACGAATTCCTGGCGCTTGCCCGCCTTCGCCAGCGCGTCCTTGCCGACGAAGTCGCGCTCCGAGGCGAGGTCCACGGTCCAAGCCAGCCCCGCGTCGAGCGGTGACGTGCGTTCGTCCATGTCCTGGCCGTAGAGGTTCATGCCGGCCTCCAGGCGCAGCGTGTCTCGCGCGCCGAGCCCGCAAGGCCGCGCGCCCTCGGCGGCCAGCGCCTTCCACGTGGAAGCGGCCTGGCTCGCGGGAAGCACGACTTCGAATCCGTCCTCGCCTGTATAGCCAGTGCGCGCCACCATGAAGGCGCCGGTCATCGCGGCGCTGAAGGGCCCGAGCTTTTCCGTTTCCGCCCGGGTCGCGGGAAATGCCCGCCAGAAGATCTCGCGCGCGCGCGGCCCCTGGATCGCGATGATGGCCAGGTCGCGGCGCGGCTCGAGGGTGACGCCCGCATTCCAGCGCCGCGCGAGCCCGTGAAGCCAGGCCACGTCCTTCTCGGCCGTGCCCGCATTGGCCACGAGGCGAAAGAAATCCTCGCGGAAGAAATAGGTGATGAGGTCGTCGACCACGCCGCCATCCTCGGCGAGCATGCAGGAGTAGAGCGCCTTGCCCGGGGCCTTCAGCTTGTCGACGTTGTTGGCGAGCGCGCGGCGCAGGAAGTCGCGCGCGCCCGTGCCTTCGATGTCCACCACCTGCATATGCGACACGTCGAAGAGCCCGGCGCCCGAGCGCACGGCGTGGTGCTCTTCCATCTGCGAGCCGTAATGCACCGGCATGTCCCAGCCGCCGAAATCGACCATGCGAGCACCGGCGGCGCGGTGCAGGGAGTGAAGCGGCGTTGTCTTCAGCAAGATCTCTCCAATGGCCAGGACGAAAAAAAGGGCCACGCGCGCTCGGCGAGCTCGCACGACCCCTCTGTCCTTGATACCTGAGAGATTACGGAGCGGGATTTCATCCCGTCCGCGCGCCCCTTCGGTGGACGGCCACGCCGTCGCTCTCCAGAGTCCGGGGATTTCCCCCGGTTCCGAACGGTCCTTTTGCCTGAGAGTTTGCGGGTGCTACCCCTTCGGCGCCCCAGCGATGTCCAGCGTGGGGGCTCTCCCGATCGGATGCTTGATTCTCGTTCAATCCGAGGCCCGTTGTCCAGCACAACCAAGTACTTCTCGCGAGGAGTCGGTTGACTTCAACGTCTCCGGCTTGGATACTGGCCTGCGTTTTTTTCATAGTGTTCAACTCTCTAACTTATCTTGCATCGTCCACCCTTGCGTTCACCGTTACGGCAGCTTTTTTCCACGTTTGTGCTGGGCGCCGCGCTGGCGGGTACTTGCCACGCGCAGATCACTCTCCCCGGAACCGACATCCGCTCGTATCTCACCGCGGACATATCCGCGAAGTTGTCGTTGGGCGGCACGTGGATTCCGATCGATACCACCGCTGGCCTGGTCGGGCCCTACTGGAACGTGGTAAAGCTCGGCGCTTCACAGAAGGAAGGTGTCGCGCTGGGCGGCTGGGGTTTCAACGGATCATTCAGCAGCACGCTCACCGATGTGACGCCGGTGCGGGCCGTGTTGCTGGAGCAGCAAAGCGACGGCACCCTGAGCGAGGCCAGCGCTCGCCTGCTGGGAAATCCCGTCACCAATGGCGCGGGCTCGGTGATCGTCGCCGACTTCAACGGCGACGGGCTCGACGACCTGGTGTTCCCCGCCTTTAACGAAAGCCCCTATTTCTACAAGCACAGCACCGCCTGGATTTCGCGGGCCGGGGGCGGGTTCGACAAGCTGATCCTCGCAGACAATGTGATGAACCATGACGCCCGCCTGGTCACTCTCGACGGCCGCAAGAAAATTCTTGCGCGATCCTTTGGCGGCAGCGGCAACAACGGCAATGGGCCTGGCTTCCACGTGATTTATAGCTGGATCGGCAGCACGCTCGCGGCCGATACCAGCCTCGGGGACCTTGGCGGAATGTCGGTGCTCGCCGGCCCCTTCACCGGCAATTCCGACAACTGGCTGATCATCGGCGATTCCGCCGCCGGACCCGGAGTTCCGTATGCGCCCAGCAACGCGATGCTGAACTATGCATACAGGTTCAACGCCGGCGTGCTCACGCTTCCTCCCTTGCCGCTGCCCAAGCCGTACTTCAACGACAAGCCGGCTTACGCGGGGTTCGCGAGTGCCTGGGAGCCTTACTCCAAGACGCATACCTCGCGCTTGTGGACCACCGACCTGAACCAGGATGGGCTGCCCGACATCCTCGCGGGGCAGGAAATATGGACCCAGGGAGCGGCGGGCCTGCAAAAGGCGGTATTTCAGATGCTGGTCAATCGCGGCAACATGAATTTCTCCGACGATACGGACGCGCTGGCTCCCGAGTTCAACCAGGATTCGTACATCGATTACTCGGTGCGCTTCGCGGATGTGGACGGCAGCGGCATCGAGACGATCTTCCATTCGTCGAACGTGGCCTTTTCCGACTCCGCCGACGCCGCCAAGCAGGGCCAGTACATCCTGGTCAACGATGGCACCGGCCGCCTCTATGCGGCGATGCACGACGAGTTTCGCGCGATGCGCAAACAGATCGTGGCATTCCTGAATCCGCTGATCCAGGGCGGTGGCGCGTCGAATGGCATCACGCCGCAATTCATCGCCTACCGCACCGCCTCCGGGACGCTCAATTTCGTGGCGGTCGTGCCTTACTTCACGAGCACCGCGCCGAATCATCGATTCGCTTTCGTGAACGTGCCACTGGGAATCAATCTGGCGACCGACTTCCGGCGCGACCTGACGATCGCCACTCGCAACGGCAGCAAGCGCATCCGCACGTTCGCCGGCAACGACACCATCAGGCGCGCGCTCTCCGACCCCGATTGCAGCATCGACGGCGGGTTGGGCACGAACACCGTGGTCTATCCCGGCAACAAGGCGGCTTGGGTCATCACCAAGACGGGCGACAAGGTCACGGTGCGCCCTGCTTCGGGTGCCGGAGGCACCGATACCCTGACTCGCATCCAGAGAGCGCAGTTCGACGACCAGACCGTCGATCTGAATGCCCTGGCCACAAGTACCACGACGAACTACACAGGCGTTTGGTGGAATCCCTCGGAGTCGGGGTGGGGCATCAACTTCAACCATGAAGGCGACATCATCTTCGGAACACTCTTTACCTACGATGCCGCGGGCGCGCCGATGTGGCTCGTCATGGCGGCTGGTTCCTTGCAATCCGGCACGACCTACTCCGGCGACCTCTACCGCACGACGGGCCCCGCATTCAATGCCGTCCCCTTCACGCCGATCGCGGACGCAAACGTCACCAAGGTAGGCACGATGTCGGTGACCTTCGCCGGCGCGAATGGGGCAGCACTCACCTACACGGTGAACGCTACCTCGGTCACCAAGATGATCCAGAAGCAGGTTTTCGGGAGCGCCGCGGCCAACTGCACGTCCACGACCGCGAGCCGCGCGCCGCTTACCAACTATCAGGATCTCTGGTGGAATCCGGCCGAGTCCGGTTGGGGGCTCAATATCACCCACCAGGACAACACCGTCTTCGGGGCCCTGTTCACGTATGACGCGAGCGGCAAAGGGCTATGGCTTGTGATGTCCGCGGGGTTGAAGCAGGCCGACGGCTCGTATCTCGGCGAGCTCTACCAGACAACGGGGCCCGCCTTCAACGCAAACCCGTTTACACCTATCGGTGCCGCGAACGTCACCAAAGTGGGAACAATGCGGTTGCGGTTCTCCGATGGACAGAGGGGAAGCCTGACCTATTCGGTAAACGGGGTCGTAGTGACGAAGCAGATTTCCCGGCAGGTATTCTCGAGTCCGGTCCCCGCCTGCAGCTAGGTCGGCGCGAGAGGGGAGGCGTCCGTACTCAAACAAAAAAAGCCGGCATCGCCGGCTCTTTCATGGACCGCAACTTGCTGAGTTATTTTGGTCGGGGCGAGAGGATTCGAACCTCCGACCCCCTGCACCCCATGCAGGTGCGCTACCAAGCTGCGCTACGCCCCGACCGAGCCTGAAATTATAGCCGAGAGCGGGGTACTACCGCTCCAACATTTTCAGGATGCTTTTCAGTTCCTTGCGGATCGTGGACGGCGAGATCGGCTGCGGCACGGTCATCGTCCTCTGGCCCTCGCCGCCGCGCGGCAGGGACCCCGGGCTCGGCTCCTCGAGGCGGTTGCGCGCGCCGTTGATGGTGAAGCCGTGCTCGTAGAGCAGCTCGCGGATGCGGCGGATGAGCAGGACTTCGTGGTGCTGGTAGTAGCGCCGGTTGCCGCGCCGCTTCAAGGGCTTGAGCTGCGTGAACTCCTGCTCCCAGTAACGCAGCACATGGGGCTTCACCCCGCACAATTCGCTAACTTCGCCGATCGTGAAATAGCGCTTGGCGGGGATTGCCGGGAGCTCAGTCGTCGCCAGGTTCTCCGTGGCCATTGAAGGACTTCTCCACCAGGCTCTTCAGCTTCTGGCTCGCGTGAAAGGTGACCACGCGACGTGCGGTAATCGGAATTTCCTCCCCGGTCTTGGGATTGCGCCCGGGGCGCTGCGGCTTCTTGCGGAGCTGGAAGTTACCGAACCCCGAAAGCTTGACCATTTCGCCGCGCTCGAGGGCGATCCGGATCTCCTCGAAGAACGACTCGACCATGTCCTTGGCTTCGCGCTTGTTCAGCCCGACCTTTTCGAACATGAGGTCGGCGAGCTCCGCCTTGGTGAGGGTGACTTTGTCTTTCACGTGCGCAGCTTGGCTTTGAATTTTTCGTTGAGTTGCTGGCGAATGGAGGCGACCACGGCCTCCACGTCCGAATCTGTCAAAGTCCTGTCAGTATCCTGCATAACTATACGTAGGGCAAGGCTTTTTTGGCCGGGCTCGACCCCCTTTCCACGATATTGGTCGAACACTTCGACCTCCCGGACGAAGCCCGGAACGGCCCCCCGAAGGGCCGCCAGCATGGCTCCCACGGGCACCTCTTCGGCCACTACCAGGGCGAGGTCGCGTCGCACCACGGGCATGCGGGACACCCCGGCAAAGCGCGGGTAGCTGCCCGCAAGCAGGGGGGCAGACAGCACTTCGAAGACCATCGGGCCCGACGGCAGCTCGTACTTTTGCTGCAACCGGGGGTGCAGCTCGCCCACGAAACCGATAGGCCTGCCGTCGACGCTCACGGCGGCGCAGCGCCCCGGATGGCATGCGGGGTGGGCCGAGGCGACGAAATCGAGCCTGCCGCCTCCCGCGGCGGCCTGGAGGTCGCCCTTGGCGTCGAAGAAGTCGACGCGCTCGCCCTTCTCGGCCCATTGCTCGGGCCAGCGCAGGCCCAGGGCGAGCCCGGCTACACGCTCGGGCTGGACGGCGTGGTCGGGGGCCGAGCCCTCGAAGCAGCGGCCGATCTCGAAGACGCGCACGCGCTCTTCGCTGCGGTTCAGGTTCGAGCGCAGAGTCTGGACCAATCCGCCCAGGAGCGTCGTGCGCATCACGCTCATGTGGCTCGCGATCGGGTTGGCGACGCGGATCGGACTCGCGTTTCCTGCGAAATCGCTTTCCCACTCCGGCGCGACGAAACTGTAGTTCACGACTTCCTGGTAGCCCAGGGCCGCGAAGGCCCTTCGCAGGTCGAAACGGTCGCGTTCGCCCTCGCGCAGCGGCAGCATCGCCAGGCGTGAGCGGGGCGCCTCGGCGGGGACGTGCTCGTAGCCGTGAATGCGCGCGATCTCCTCGACGAAGTCTTCCTCGATCGCGAGGTCGAATCGCCAGGTGGGCGGTGTCGCTCGCATCGCATCGGATTCCATCGCGATCTCGCACGACAGGCGCCGCAGGATGTCGACCATCTCGCCGTCCGCGACCGGATAGCCGAGGAGCTTCACGACGCGGCCGGTGCGAACGCGCACGGGCTTGCGCACCGGAAGGTTGCCGCTTGCCTCGGCGATGGGACCCGCGGTTCCACCGCAGATTTGCAGCGCGAGCTCGGTCGCGCGCTCCATCGCCGCGCGCGTCGCGCCGAAATCGACGCCGCGCTCATAGCGGAAAGCGGCATCGCTGGCCAGGGCCAGCTCGCGCGTCTTGCCCTGCACCGCCTCCGGATGGAAGAAAGCGGCCTCGAAGAAGACCTCGTTGGTGCCCGCGCCGACCATGGTGTCGAAGCCGCCCATGACGCCGCCGAGCGCAACCGGGCCGGACTCGTCGGTGATCGCGAGGAGGCCCGGACGATATCCGACCACCTGCTCGTTCAGGAGCTTGATGCGCTCGCCGGGCTTCATGAAGCGCACGCCGATCGCGCCCTCCAGCTTCGCGTGATCGAAAGCGTGCATCGGCTGGCCGCGCTCGAGCATCACGTAGTTGGTGATGTCGACCAACGGACTGATGGCGCGCAGGCCCGCGCGTTCGAGTCGGCGTGTCATCCACGGTGGCGTCTTCGCCGCGGGATCGAGGCCGCGGATGACGCGCCCGAAATACTGGCCGCACGCATCGGGCTCGGAAATGGTCACGGCGCGCGCATCGGCCGCGGCAACCTGCGCGGGCGAGGCGGCGGGGAGCTTCAACGGGGCGCCCGCGATCGCCGCAAGGTCGCGCGCGACGCCGAACATCGAAATGCAATCGCCGCGATTGGGCGTGAGCTTCAAAGTGAGGTAGACATCGTCGAGCGCCAGGACTTCGCGAACGTCGCGGCCGATGGGCGCCTCGGCGTCGAGCACGAGGAGCCCGCCGTGGTCCTCCGAGAGCCCCAGCTCGCGGGCCGAGCACAGCATGCCGCTCGAATCGACTCCGCGCAGCTTCGCCTTCTTGATCTCGAGGCCGGGAAGCTTCGCGCCGATGAGCGCGCACGGCACCTTCTGGCCCTCGGCGACATTGGGCGCGCCGCAGACGATCTGCAAGAGCTCGCCGGTGCCCGCGTCGACTTCGGTCACGCGCAGCTTGTCCGCGTTCGGGTGCGGCGCCACGCTTTTCACCAGCCCCACGACGATGCCGGAGAATTCGCCCGCCACCGGCGTGATCTCCTCGACCTCGAGCCCGCCCATCGTGAGCGCATGCGCGAGCTCGCCCACGGGCATGCGCACCGCGACCAGCTCCTTCAGCCAAGCGAGCGAAATCTTCATCGGAATTGGGAGAGGAACTTCAAGTCGTTCTCGAAGAAGAGCCGCAGGTCGTTGACGCCGTACTTGAGCATCGCGAGGCGATCGAGCCCCATGCCGAAAGCGAAGCCGGAATATTTCTCGGGATCGATGCCGCCATTACGCAGCACGTCCGGGTGAACCACGCCGGCGCCCGCGATCTCCAGGTAGGTAGCTGCCCCGTCCTTGCGCGACCACTCCATATCGATCTCCACGCCCGGCTCGACGAAGGGGAAATAAGACGGACGGAAGCGGATGGCGATGTCGTCACGCTCGAAGAAGGCGCGGCAGAACTGCGTCACGGTGCCCTTCAGGTCGGCGAGGCTCACGCCCTCCTCGACCCATAGGCCCTCGATCTGGTGGAACATCGGCGAGTGCGTCGCGTCATGGTCCTTGCGGTACACGCGCCCCGGGCAAATGATGCGGATCGGCGGCTTGTGCGACTTCATGTAGCGGATCTGCACCGGGGAAGTCTGCGTGCGCAGCACCTTGTCCGTGCCCTCGATGTAGAACGTGTCCTGCATGCTGCGCGACGGATGGTCGGGGAACATGCGCAGCGCCGTGAAGTTGTGCTCGTCATCCTCGATCTCGGGACCGTCGGCGACCGAGAAGCCCATGGCGCCGAAAAGCTTCTCGGCGTGCTCCTGCGCGCGCGCGATGGGATGCAGGCCGCCGGCGCCCTGGCGCCGGCCGGGGAGCGTCACATCGATGGACTCGCCCGCGAGCTTCTCGTCGAGCTCGCTCGCGAGGATCGCGTCGCGGCGCGCCTGCAGCATGCCTTCGACTTCGGCCTTCGCGATGTTGATCGCGGAGCCAGCCTTCGGACGCTCCTCGGCGGACAGCTTGCCCAGTGCCTTGAGCAGCTCCGTGAGCTTGCCCGCCTTGCCCAGGAAGCGCGCCTTGACCTGCTCCAGGTCGGCGATGCCGGACGTGGCGCCGATCGCGTCGCGCGCTGCGGCGATGATTGGTTCGAGTTCGTTCATCGAAAAAGAAAGGGGCTCTTGCGAGCCCCTGTCTTGTTTTACGTCTTCCCTAGGCCCCGAGGCTCGCTTTGGCCTGCTCGACGATCTTGCCGAATGCAGGCTTGTCGAACACCGCGAGGTCGGCGAGGATCTTGCGGTCCACGTCGATGCCGGCCTTCTTGAGGCCCGCCATGAACTGGCTGTACGAGACACCGGCTTCGCGTGCGCCCGCGTTGATGCGCGTGATCCAGAGCGAGCGGAACTCGCGCTTCCTGTTGCGGCGATCGCGGTAGGCGTATTGCCCCGCCTTCATCACCGCTTCCTTGGCGATCCGGTATACGTTCTTGCGACGGCCGCGGAAACCCTTGGCCTGGTCGAGGACTTTCTTGTGGCGCGCGCGCGCCGTTACTCCACGTTTAACGCGAGGCATGGCGGCTCCTTAGGAATTGGGAAGCATCTGCTTCACGTGGCCCATGTTGGTCGGATGGACCGTCGAGGAGCCGCGCAGCTGGCGCTTGTTCTTGGTGGTTCGCTTGGTGAGGATGTGGCGCTTGCCCGCCGAATAGCGCTTGATCGAGCCGCTTCCGCGGACCCGAAAGCGCTTGGCGGCGCCACTCTTGGTCTTCATCTTGGGCATGGTTGCCCTCCTTGCATTGGTGCAGCAGGTGGCGGAACCCTTCCGCGCTTTTGACCTGAAGACACCTTGTGTACTAACTCAATGCTTCTTCTTTGGCCCGAGGATCATGATCATCTGGCGCCCTTCGAGCTTGGGCCACTGCTCCACCAAGCCCACTTCCTTCAGGTCCGCCTCGACGCGCTTGAGAAGCTGCATGCCGAGCTCCTGATGCGCCATCTCGCGGCCCCGGAACCGCAACGTCACCTTGGTCTTGTCGCCTTCGGTGAGGAAGCGGGTGAGGTTGCGGACCTTGATCTTGTAATCGCCTTCGTCAGTGCCAGGGCGGAATTTAACTTCCTTTACCTGGATCTGCTTCTGCTTGAGCTTGGCCTCGTGCGCCTTTTTGCTCTCGCGGTACTTGAACTTGCCGTAGTCCATCAAACGGCAAACCGGCGGCTTCGCGGTCGGAGCGATCTCCACGAGATCGATCTCCGCGTCTTCCGCCATCTTCATGGCGTCCTCGATTTTCACGATCCCGATGGCCTCGCCTTCGACTCCGACCAGGCGTATTTCCGGGCAGTTGATCTCGCCGTTGATGCGTACTGCTTTATCCTGAGCTATGCGAAATGTCCTCTAAAAGTCAATCGTTTAGCGCGGAAACCTGAGGTTGTTTCTAGCTCAGGAACGGCGCCCCCAAACATTCAACTGCGAGCTTCGGTTTCGCTTTTCAGGCGCGAAATAAAGGCCTCGAGCGCGACCGGTGCCAGGTTTTCCCCGGCGCGCGTTCTCGCTGAGACCGTCCTTGCGGCGACTTCCTTGTCACCAAGAACCAGCTGGTAAGGAAGCTTTTGAATGCTATGTTCACGAATTTTATACGTTATTTTCTCATTCCGCAAATCCACGGCGACCCGGAAACCGGCCTCGCGCAACGCCGCCCCGACCTCGCGGACGTACGGCTCCTGGCGGTCCGTCACGTTCATGACAACCACTTGCACGGGCGCGAGCCACAACGGCAGCGCGCCCGAGTGGTTCTCGATGAGGATGCCGATGAAGCGCTCCATGGATCCTACGATTGCGCGATGCAGCATGACGGGATGCTGCTTGGAGCTGTGCTCGTCGACGTACTCGGCGCCGAGGAGCCGCGGCATGTTGAAGTCGACTTGCATGGTCCCGCATTGCCAGACGCGTCCGATGGCGTCCTTCAGCGAGTATTCGATCTTCGGGCCGTAGAAGGCGCCCTCCCCCGGCGAAAGCTCGAAGCTCACGCCCGACTGGCGCAGCGATTGCGTCAGGGCGTGCTCGGCCTTGTCCCACAGATCGTCGGAGCCCACGCGCTTGTCGGGGCGCGTGGCCACCTTGTAGATGATCTGCGTGAACCCGAAGTCCGCGTACACCTTCTGCAGCAGCGTCGTGAAGTCGGCGCACTCGGGCAGGATCTGGTCTTCCGTGCAGAAGACGTGGCCGTCGTCCTGCGTGAAGCCGCGCACGCGCATGATGCCGTGCAGCGCGCCCGAAGGCTCGTTACGGTGGCACGCGCCGAACTCCCCGTAGCGAAGCGGCAGGTCGCGGTAGCTCCTCAGGTCGGAATTGAACACCTGGATGTGGCCCGGGCAGTTCATCGGCTTCACCGCGAACTCGCGCTTCTCCGACTCGGTGAAGAACATGTTCTCCTTGTAGTTCTCCCAGTGGCCGGACTTCTTCCACAGGGAGACGTCGAGGATCATCGGGCACTTGATCTCCTGGTAGCCGTTCTCGCGGTACACGCGGCGCATGTAGTGCTCCACCTGCTGCCACAGCGCCCAGCCCTTCGGATGCCAGAACACCATTCCCGGCGCCTCGTCCTGCATGTGGAAGAGGTCGAGCTGCTTGCCGATGCGGCGGTGGTCGCGCTTCTCCGCCTCCTCGAGCATCGTGAGGTAGGCGTCCTGGTCTTCCTTCTTCGCCCAGGCCGTGCCGTAGATGCGCTGCAGCATCTCGTTCTTCGAGTCGCCGCGCCAGTACGCGCCCGCGACCTTCATCAGCTTGAAGACCTTGAGCTTGCCGGTGGACGGCACGTGCGGACCGCGGCACAAGTCGATGAAGTCGCCCTCGCGGTAGAGGCTGATGCCCTCCTGTGACGGGATGGCGCCGATGATCTCCGCCTTGTACTTCTCGCCGATGGACTCGAAGAACTTCACCGCGTCGTCGCGACTCCACTCCTCGCGCGCCACCGGGAGGTCCTTCTTCACGATCTCGGCCATGCGCTTCTCGATCGCCGCGAGGTCCTCGGGCGTGAAGGGGCGCTTGTACGCGAAATCGTAGAAGAAGCCGTTCTCGATCACGGGGCCGATTGTCACCTGCGCATCCGGGAAGAGGTCCTTCACGGCGTAGGCGAGGAGGTGCGCGGCGGAATGCCGGATGAGGTCGAGCCCCTCGGCATCCTTGTCCGTGACGATCGCGAGCTTCGCGTCGCGATCGACGCGATGCGAGACGTCGACCAACCTGCCGTCGACCTTGCCGCCCAACGCGGCCTTGGCGAGCCCCGGCCCGATGGACGCGGCAACCTCCGCCACCGTGACAGGTTTATCGAATTGCCGGACCGAGCCGTCCGGGAGCGTGATTGCGACCATTGTCATTCCTTCTCACCATGAAAAAAGCGCGGACGAGCCGCGCTTTTTAGTCGAAACGACTGCAGGGCGAGCCCGTCTACCGTAGTCCTCGGGGGGACGACGTAGTTGGCGGTCTCATAACCCGGGGCCCTTTCATGGCTCAATCATAGCATTCACGGGCGTGCCCTTGCGCCGCTCGGCCGCGGCAAGGATGCTCGGTAGCGTCGACGGGTCGAGCGGCTTCACCAGGTGGCTGTCGAAGCCCGCGTAGAGCGACTTGCGCCGGTCCTCCTCGGTGCCGTAGCCGGAGAGCGCGACGATGTAGGTGTCGGTCATGCCCAGGTCGCGACGCATGCGGCTCGCGATCTCGTGCCCCGAGAGCCCCGGCAGCCCGATGTCCATGAAGATGAGCTCGGGCTTGTACTCCACCGCGGCCTTCAGCGCCCCGATGCCTTCGTGGGCCTGGCGCGTCTGCTGCCCGAGGAGCTCCAGCATCATGGCCAGCGTTTCGGCCGCGTCGAGATTGTCATCGACGATCAGCACCCGCTTCGAGTCGCTCGCCACCGCGGCCTTCGGCTCGGCCGCCGGGGCTGGGGCTGGGGCTGGGGCTTGGACATCGTGGCGTGCCGCGCGCGGCAGCCGGATCGTGAACATGCTTCCCTTGCCGAGCCCGTCGCTCGCCGCCTCGACGCTGCCGCCGTGACGCCGCACGAGGTCCTTCACCAGGGCGAGCCCGATGCCCAGGCCCTTGCGGATGCGATCCGGCGACTCGTCCACCTGCACGAAGAGGTCCCATACCTGCTGCAGCTTGTCCGGGGCGATGCCGATGCCGTTGTCGCGCACGCGGATCACCACCTCCGAAAGGCTGCCCTCGGCGCTGATCTCGATGCGTCCGCCGGTCTCGGTGTACTTGGAGGCGTTGAGGATCACGTTCTCGAGGATCTGCTGAAGGCGCACGCGATCGGCGACGACCTGCACCGCTTCCTTGGGAAGGTTGACGACGACCTCGTGCCCGCTTAGCTCGAGCTGCCCCTGGCAGGATTCAAGTGCGTTGCGGATTTCCGAGGAGACGTTGAGGGTCTCGCGGCGCAGCTCGATCGCCCCGCGCGTGATGCGCGAGATGTCGAGCAGGTCCTCGACCAGGCGCGTCATCTGCGCCACCTGCCGGTCCATGGTCTCGAGGAGAGCGCGCGAACGGTCCGGATCGACGGCCTGGGAGCGCAACATGTGCAGCGCCGCGCGCATCGGCGCCAGGGGGTTGCGCAGCTCATGCGAAAGCGTGGCGAGGAACTCATTCTTGCGCCGGTCGGCGAGCTGGATCTCCTCGTAGAGGAGACAGTTGTCGAGCGCGCTCGCGGCCCGCCCTGCGAGGCTGTCGGCGAGCGACAGGTCGGCGCCGGCCAGGCGCCGCGCCGAGGGGCCGAGCGCAAGCAGGAGGGCTCCACGCGCCTTGCCGCGCGTGATGAGCGGGAACGCGTGGATCTCGCCCAGCGGCGAATCGTCCGCCACGTCGCCGTCGGCGGGAGGGGTAGTAAGACGCTCGAACATCTCGTGCGTGCCCGACTCGATTACCCGCGCCTGGCAGTGCGCGACCACCTTGTCGAAGCCGTCGCGATGCGCGCCGAGGTAGGGGTCCCACCCCGCCACGCAGGAGAAGCGCTGCGCGCGCACCGTGCCGTCCTCGTTGGCGAGCACGATGGCTCCGAAATCCGCCATGTACGGAACCACGAGGCCGGCGGCGCCCTTGAGGATGGTGTCGACGTCGAGCGAGCTCGCCATCACCTGGGTGGCCTCGGCGAGGAAGCTCGCGCGGCGCTGCGAATCCTCCGCCACCGAGCGTGCCGCCTGCTCCTTCACCAGCGCCACGCGCTCGTCGGAGCGCTTTTTCAGCTCGGCATTCAGGCGGTGCAGCTGCACCAGCGCCTTCACCTTGCTGCGCAGAATGTTGGGCACCACAGGAGAGAGGATGTAGTCCACCGCCCCCAGGGAATAGCCGCGTGCGGTGTGCATCTCGTCGGCAAACGCGGTGATGAAGATGATCGGCGTGTGCGCCGACTTCCTGCGCGCGCGGATCAGCTCCGCGGTCTCGAGGCCGTCCATGCCCGGCATGTTCACGTCGAGGAGGATCACCGCGCACTCGTTGTCGAGGAGCCAGCGCAGCGCCTCCTCCCCCGAGGAGGCGGTCACGATGTTCTGGTCGAGCTCCTCGAGGATGGTGCGGAAGACGACGCGCTTGTCCAACCGGTCATCGACGATGAGGATGTGAGACCGGTCGAGCTGCGCGGCGCCGAGCGCCGAATCCTCGGCGGAGTTGATCGCGGGTACTTGTACGCTCATGGTCCGGGCCTCGATTTCAGCGCTGCAGCCAGGCCTTGAGCACGCTCAACAGCTGCTCGCGGTCGACGGGCTTGGACAGGTAATCCCACGCTCCGGCCTCGATGCAACGCTCACGGTCTCCCTTCATCGCCTTCGCGGTCACCGCGACGATCGGCAGGTCCTTGCACGACTGGATCTTGCGGATCTCGCGCATGGTTTCGAGCCCGTCCATCTCCGGCATCATGATGTCCATCAGGATCACGTCGAGGTCGCCCTTCTGCGCGATGTTGATCGCCTCGCGGCCGTTGTCGGCGGTCCGGATGTCCATGCCGTAGTCCTCCAGCACGGACGATAGAGCGAAGATGTTGCGGATGTCGTCGTCGACGATGAGCACGCGGCGCCCGGTCAGCGTCTTGGTGGATCCGTAAATATCGTCCAGCACCTTGCGGTGCCCGTCCTTTACGCGGGCGACCTCCAGGTGCAGCGCCAGAACCACCTCGTCGAGCAGGCGCTCCATCGAATGCACCTCGTGCACGCCAGTCACGCGCTCGAGCGAAGCCACGCTCGCCGCGCCCACCGAGGCCGCGGTCTTGCGGCCATAGGCGATCACCGGCGGGGGCGTGGCCTTGCTCTCGCGGATCTCGTTCATCACCGCGGCGAGGTCCAGCTCCGGCGTATCGGGGTTGACCACCGCGCAATCCACCTTGCCTTCGCGCAGCAGGCTCGCGGCGCGCTGCCCGTCGGTGGCGCAGATGAGCTCCACGTTCTCGAGCCCGGAAAGGTACTCGCGGATCGCGGACAGGCGCACCGGGTCCGGCTCCACCAGGAGAAGCTTTCTCTGGTCGGAGCTCGTGTACGCGAGGATCTCCTCGAGCACGTCGTCCACGGCCTTGCGGCTCTGGATCGGCTTGGCGATGAAGCGCCGCGCGCCGGAATCGAGCGCGCGGTCGCGCGCCTCTTCCGTGGAGATCACGTGCACCGGGATGTGCCGCGTCGTGAGGTCGTTCTTCAGCCGCGACAGCACCCGCCAGCCCTCGATGTCGGGCAGGAAGATGTCAAGCAGGATCGCGGCCGGCTGCACCTCGTTCACCATGGTCAGCGCCGCGGTGCCCTGCGACGTGACGATGCCCTTGAAGCCCTGCTCGCGCGCCGACTCCAGCAGCACCTTGGCGAAGGCGAGGTCGTTTTCCACGATCAGCACCGTGCGATCGCCCAGATGCACCGTCTCGCGGTCGTCGTCGGCCTCGTTCGCCATGTTCGACGGGATCGGCAGCGAATCGCTGACGAGGCTGCCGGTGTCGGAGAAGGCCGAGGTCTTGTCGCTGCGGCGCTCGGCCGCGATGCGCGCGGCCTCGATCGCCGCACTCGCCACTGTCGCGGCGTCGCTCGGTTTCCTCGGCACGCGCGACGGCGGGAAGGCTTGCGGCAGGTAAAGCGAGAAGACGCTGCCCTTCTGGGGCGCGCTCACCAGGCGGATCTCGCCGCGCAGCAGGCGCGAGAGCTCGCGGCTGATCGCAAGCCCCAGGCCCGTGCCGCCGTACTTGCGGCTGGTGGAGCCATCGGCCTGCTGGAACGCCTCGAAGATGATCTGCTGCTTGTCCGTAGGGATGCCGATGCCGGTATCGGTGACCGAGAATTCCAGCACGTCGGTCGCCCGGTTGAGGTCCTCGTTGTCGCCGGTCCAGCCCGCGCTGGCGGGACGGATCACCAGGTTCACCTCGCCCTTGTGCGTGAACTTGAACGCGTTCGACAGCAGGTTCCTCAGGATCTGCTGCAGGCGCTTGGCGTCGGTGGAGATCGACTTGGGCAGCCTCGGGTCCATGCGGATCTCGAAGGACAGGCCCTTGGTTTCCGCGACGTGGCGGAAGGTGCGCTCGACGAAGCGCTGCAGCTCGTCGAGGCGGACCTCGCCCACGTCCACCGCCACCGTGCCCGACTCGATCTTCGACAGGTCGAGAATGTCGTTGATGAGCATCAGCAGGTCGTTGCCGGACGAATGGATGGTGCGTGCGAATTCAACTTGCTTGGAGGTGAGGTTGCCCTCGGCGTTGCCGGAAAGCTGGTCGGAAAGGATGAGCAGCGAGTTCAACGGCGTGCGCAGCTCGTGGGACATGTTCGCGAGGAACTCCGACTTGTACTTGGAGGTGAGCGCGAGCTGCCGGGCCTTTTCTTCCAGCGCCTGGCGGGCCTGCTCCACCTCCGCGTTCTTGCGCTCCACCTCCTGGTTCTGGTGGGCGAGGAGCCGCGCCTTTTCCTGCAGCTCCTGGTTCGTCGTCTGCAGCTCTTCCTGGCGGCTCTGCAATTCCTGCGCGAGCGTCTGCGACTGGGTGAGGAGGTCTTCCGTGCGCGTGTTGGCCTCGATGGTGTTGATCACGATGCCGATCGATTCGGTCAGCTGGTCGAGGAACGCCTGGTGGATCTCGCTGAACCCCTCGAACGAAGCGAGCTCCAGAACGCCCTTGACCTGCGACTCGAACACCACCGGCAGCACGAGGATGTTCCTCGGCGCGGCGCCGCCCAAGCCGGACGCGATGCGCAAGTAATCCGGCGGGGGATTGGTCAACAGGATCTTGCGACGCTCGAGCGCGCACTGCCCGACGAGGCCCTCGCCCAGGCCGATTCGACGGCCATGCGCGGTCTCGCCATCGGAGGCGTAGCTCGCCAGCAGCGTGAGGTGCGGATATTCATCCCCGCCCGACAGCACGTGGAACTCCGCGTGCTGCGCGGTCACCACGGGCGCAAGCTCCGACAGGATCAGTCGGCCCACGGTGTTCAGGTCCTTCTGGCCCTGCAGCATGCGGCTGAACTTGGCGAGGTTCGTCTTCAGCCAGTCCGTCTCTGTGTTCTTCTGCGTGGTGTCGCGCAGGTTGCGGATCATCTCGTTGATGGTGTCCTTCAACGCCGCCACCTCGCCCTTCGCCTGCACCGTGATGCTTCGCGTCAAGTCGCCCTGCGTCACGGCAGTGGCCACTTCCGCGATCGCTCGCACCTGCGTCGTCAGGTTCTCCGCGAGCTGGTTCACGTTCTCGGTGAGGCCCTTCCATGTGCCCGAGGCACCCGGCACCTTCGCCTGCCCGCCGAGCTGACCTTCCACGCCCACCTCGCGCGCCACCGTCGTCACCTGCTCGGCGAAGGTCGCAAGGGTGTCGATCATGCTGTTGATGGTGTCGGCGAGGGCCGCGATCTCGCCCTTGGCTTCCACCGTCAGCTTCTGCTTCAAGTCGCCGTTCGCGACCGCGGTCACGACCTTCGCGATACCTCGTACCTGGTCGGTCAAGTTACCGGCCATGGAGTTCACCGAGTCGGTCAAGTCCTTCCAGGTGCCCGACACGCCTTCCACCTTGGCCTGGCCGCCTAGCTTGCCCTCGGTTCCCACCTCGCGCGCCACGCGCGTGACCTCCGAGGCGAAGGAACGCAACTGGTCCACCATCGTGTTGATGGTGTCCTTCAGCTCGAGGATCTCGCCCTTCACGTCCACCGTGATCTTCTTCGACAGGTCGCCCTTCGCCACCGCGGTGGTCACCTCCGCGATGTTCCTCACCTGGCCCGTCAGGTTGCCGGCCATGGAGTTCACCGAATCGGTCAAGTCCTTCCACGTGCCCGCGACGCCGCGCACCTGCGCCTGGCCGCCGAGT
>JANLXC010000091.1:0-4967 GCA_031364925.1 Burkholderiales bacterium
GCCAGTTTCGATCTCCAACGCCAGGCTCGTGCCCAGCGGGCTCGCACGTTGGGAATGCTGCTCATCCCCCTCGATAGCGACTACGTGATCCCGCTGCGGCGCGCACCCGACATGCGCGAAGCGATCACCGAAGCCTACGGGCCTGACGACGATCAGCTCTCCGTCGTGTCGCTGCGAGAGCTGCTGGGCATCGTCGGCGCGCACGAATGGCGCCGCAAAGGGATCGTGCTCCCAGCCGTCGGGCGAATCCATCCGCACTACGGCGTGTTCGCGCCGATTCGCAGCGAATACGTCGATCTAGTCGCAGGAGCGCCTTTGCCCGCGGCTCTTGCGTCGTCGTCACTCGCTTTCGACATTGGCACCGGCACCGGAGTCCTCGCCGCCGTGCTCGCGCGCCGCGGCGTCGAGCGGGTGGTGGCTACCGATACGGATCCTCGGGCGCTGGCATGTGCTCGAGACAACCTGGAGCGTCTCGGCCTGGCCGGGCAAGTCGAGCTGGTGAAGGCCGACCTCTTTCCCGAGGGCCGTGCCCCGCTCGTGGCATGCAACCCGCCGTGGGTGCCCGCGCGGCCGAGCTCGCCGCTGGAGCATGGGATCTACGATCCCGAGAGCCGGATGCTGAATGGATTCCTTCGTGGCTTGCCCGCGCACCTCTCGCCCGGTGGCGAGGGCTGGCTGATCCTTTCAGATCTTGCAGAGCATCTCGGCCTGCGGACGAGGGAGGAGGTGCTCGCGTTGATCGAGGCCGCAGGTCTGAAGGTAGTGGATCGCATCGATGTGAAGCCCCGGCATCCCAAGGCGTCGGATGCGAACGATCCTCTTCACCGTGCGCGCGAGGCGGAGGTGACTTCGCTTTGGCGGCTCGCGGCGCGGTGATGCTGACCTCCATTCAGGTCACGAGCCGCCGCGACCGAAATTCCGGGCGATCCCAGCTTCGCGTGCGCAGGATCTCCGCCATCCGCATCACCGCGTTCCCGACATCCGCATAGCGCAGGTACAGCGGCGCGAATCCAAAACGCAGTAAATCGGGCGGGCGGCAATCGCCGATCACACCCTGTTGAATCAGGGACTGCATCACGGCATAGCTGGCTGCGTGCCGGTACGACACGTGGCTGCCGCGCTTCGCGCCATCGCGGGGACTGATGAGCTCCAACCCGAGGCCCGCGCAATGACGGTCCACGAGATCGATGAAGACGTCGCCGAGTGCCACGGACTTGCGGCGAATCGCCTCGATCGGCGCTTCGAGGATCACCTCGACACTCGCTTCGAGCGCCGCCATGGCGATCACGGAAGGCGTCCCGCTCAGGTAGCGCGTGATTCCCTGCGCAGGTTCGTATCCCGGGTGGAAATCGAACGGCCGCGCGTCGCCCATCCAGCCCGAGATGGGCTGCTCGAAGCGGTCGTGGAATCGCCGGGCCGCGTACAGGAAGGCCGGCGCGCCCGGTCCACCGTTGAGATGCTTGTAACCGCAGCCCACCGCGAAATCGGCGTCGCAGCCGTTCAGCTCGAGCGGGATGACGCCCGCGGAGTGCGAGAGATCCCACACCATGATGGCGCCCGCCTTGTGAGCAGCCGACGTGACGCGCGGCATGTCGTACACGCGTGAGCTCGTGTAGTGGACGTGCGTGAGGACCACTGCGGCAATCTCCGGGCCGCGCTGCGCGAGGACAGCTTCGAGCGCTTCCTCCGTGCCCTCGACGAGGACCAGCTCGTGGATGCCCCCGAGCTGCGCGATCACGCCCTCGATCACGTAGAGGTCCGTCGGGAAATTCGAGACCTCCGAGACGATCACGCGGCGTCCCGGGTTCGCGCGCAACGCGACGGAAAGGAGCTTGAAGAGATTGATCGTGGTCGAATCGGCCGCGACCACCTCGCCCTTTGCCGCGCCGATCAACGCAGCGATCTTGTCCCCGGTGCGCTGCGGCATGGAAATCCAGTCGGCGCCGTTCCAGCTCGTGATGAGGTCTCTGCCCCACTCGAGCTCCACCACGCGGGCGACGCGCTCGCGGGCGCGTCTCGACAACGCGCCCAGGGAATTGCCGTCGAGATAGGTCACGCCCGGAGGAAGCTCGAATTGCGCGCGGAATTCGCGCAGGGCGTCGGTGCGGTCGAGTTCTTCGAGGTATTGCAGGCTCGGGATCATTCA
Organism: Burkholderiales bacterium; assembly: GCA_031364925.1. Lineage (GTDB taxonomy): Bacteria > Pseudomonadota > Gammaproteobacteria > Burkholderiales > Usitatibacteraceae > Usitatibacter. The sequence continues at coordinate 2,147 of JANLXC010000091.1, forward strand.
GGCGAAGAATAGCGCGGCCGAGCGGCTTTCGGCGAGAGGGCAAAAGCGTCTCGACGTCAGAGTCCTCTCCCCGGTCGACCTGGCCGTATCGAAGCTCGTGCGTTACGCCGATCCTGTAGCGGCGGTGATAATGGTGCATGGCCGCCTACTCGCTTTCCGACTATCACGAACGCAGCAAGCACCGCCTGAACCGCTACGCGCCTGGGCCCGGGCGCCTCGACTGGGCCAACCAGCCGAATCCATTTCGCCGTTATGAAGGCGCCGATCGAATCGAGCTGCCGCTGCGTGCGGACCAGATCGACACACGCTACGGCGATCTGCGACGCGGACGGGTGCCCGCCACGCACGCGATCACCCTCGATTCGATCGCGACCCTGTTCGAGCTGTCGCTCGGGTTGTCGGCGTGGAAAGCCTACGGCGAAACGTCATGGGCGCTGCGCTGCAATCCCTCGAGCGGCAATCTCCATCCCACCGAAGGCTACCTGGTGACCGGTGGCGTGCCGGGTATTGCCGCGGGTGTGCATCACTACGTGAGTTGCGATCACGCGCTGGAGTACCGCGGTGAATGGGATGGGCCGGTCGAGATGCACGGGTTCCTGATCGGGCTCACCAGCATCCACTGGCGCGAAGCCTGGAAATACGGCATGCGCGCGTTTCGCTACTGCCAGCACGACTGCGGCCATGCCATCGCCGCGGTGAGCTACGCCGCATCGGCGCTGGGCTGGCAATCGCGCGTGCTCACCGCGCCCGGCGATGCGCAGATCGCGGCGTTGCTCGGGCTAGCGCAGGGATTGGATTCAGCCGAGCCCGAGGCACCGGATTGCCTCATCTGGATTTCGGCGGACGAGCCACCGCCCGTGGAGGTACCGCCCGCGCCATCCTGCTGGCACGGCAAGGCCAATCGACTGAGCGCCGATCACGCGGAGTGGGCGGATATCGAAGAGGTGCATCGGCTCACCGTCAAACCGGAACTGGATCCCACGAGCGGAACTTGGACATCGACGGCGCACGAGACATTGGGTGATGAGGCGCGTGATGTACCGGCCGCGCAGATCTTCCGGCAACGTCGCAGCGCGGTCCGCTTCGACGCCGTCACGACGATCAGCGCCGATTCATTCTTCGCAATGCTCGATGCGACGCTGCCACGCACCGGCGCACCGCCCTTTGGCGCGTGGCCCTGGGCAGCCGCGGTGCACCTGGCGATCATGGTTCATCGCGTGAACGGGCTCGAGCCGGGGCTGTATATGCTGGTGCGCGACCCGGAGGCGCTCGCCCCGCTCAAGGCATCGCTTCGGCCGGACTGGTTGTGGCAGAAAAGCGGCCCGCCCGAGCTGCCGCTCTACCTGCTCCTCCCCTACGACCTGCGCGACTCGGCGCGGCAGATCTGTTGTCACCAGGACATCGCCGCCGACTCCTGCTATGCGTTGGGGATGATCGCCCGTTACGAGATCGCGGATAGCGAACCCTGGCGCTATCGGAGCCTTTACTGGGAATGCGGAATGCTCGGGCAGGTGCTGTACCTCGAGGCCGAAGCCGCCGGAATCCGCGCCACCGGGATCGGCTGCTACTTCGACGACGAGATGCACACGCTGCTCGGCCTGCGCGGGAACGCGTGGCAAAGCTTTTATCACTTCACTGCCGGTGGCGCAGTGAACGACGCGCGCCTCACGACACTGCCGCCCTATTCCTCCGACCGGACGCCTTGATCAGCGCCGGACTCGAAATTTGTGAACTGGAACCTGCAAGCATCATCTCCTTGCGCGAGCCTGGGCAAGCGCTTCGGGTTGTTGGCGATCATCGCCCCCCGGTCGGCAAGCTCTGATGACGAATCATTTCAAGGTAGCCCCTTAACTATGCCGAGCGTTTCTTTAAACGCGACATCGTCCCCGGAACGCGTCCACTCGAAGAGCGCAGTCTCCGTGCCTACCGGCGTGCACCCCGCCGCCCGCATGCGGTCGATCGCGAAACGGCGATCGTCCTGACGCGCGGCGCGCGACCCGATCGCGTCGGCCACAACAAACACCTCAAATCCACTCGCGGCGACGCCGAGCACCGTTTGCATCACACAAACATGCGCCTCCATTCCCGCCACTACAATCTGGTCGCGCCCTTGCACAAGCCGCGAGGCAAACTCCGTGTGTTCTGTGGCGGCGAAGTACGACTTGACGAAGATCTCACCCGCCGCGAATCGCCCGCGCAAGCGCTCAACGACCGGCCCAATCTGCCCCGGACAATGCTCCGTCAGCACCTTCGGAATCCCGAATAGATCGGCAGCAGTAATCAGCGCTTCGCACCGGGCAATCAGCGCCTCGCTCCCCTCGATATGAGGGGCGAGCTTCTCCTGCACATCGATGATGAGGAGCTGCGACCGGTCGCGGTCCAGCCTCGAGCCAGCCGCCATCAGTCGGAGGCGAGTGACTTCGAAGGCGATCGCGGTAGCGCGACCATGCGCGGCGTATCAGGAGCAAAGCACCCCACAGCGCAGCATTTCCCCGGCTGGCGATTGCGAGTGATCCGCCGCGTCTCATCCGCAAGCACGCCGCGATCCAGCAGCCGCTCGACCAGGTCTACCTTGTTGCCGATCGGGTAGTTGCGGTAGATCTCCATCTTCATCGCTTCGGGCGAGCCGCCGCCGTGCAGGCTGATGAGCGAATACCAGCCGGCCTGGTACGACGCGGTGAGGTCTTCCATGAAGCGCGCCACCTCGATGCGCTTCTCATAGGGAATATCGGAGCGCGCGGTGAGCACCTCCGACAACCGGCCGGCCGTCGCAGGATTGTGATCCTCGCCGGGCCCGGGCAGCGCCACGATCATGCCGCCC
>JANLXC010000115.1:0-2786 GCA_031364925.1 Burkholderiales bacterium
CCTGAGTCCTCGCCCTGGTAGTTCCAGCCGAGCCCCATCCTATCGCCAAGCTCCTGGATGATCCACAGGTCCTGCCGCGCGTCGCCCGGCATGTCGATCGCGCGGCGGCCGAGCTGCACCATGCGGTCGGTGTTGGTGACCGTGCCGGTCTTCTCCGGCCACGCCGAGGCGGGCAGCACGACGTCGGCGAGGTACGCGGTCTCGGTGAGGAAGATGTCCTGCACCACGAGGCAGTCCATCTTCGCGAGCCCCTCGCGCGCGTGGTGCGCGTTGGGATCCGACATCGCGGGGTTCTCGCCCATGATGTACATGCCCTTGATCCTGCCTTCGCACGCCGCGTCCATGATCTCGACCACGGTGAGCCCGGGGTTCTTGTCCAGCGTGCGTCCCCAGAATTTCTCGAAGCGCGCGTTGGCCTCCGCGTTGTCCACGCGCTGGTAGTCGGGAAACATCATCGGGATCAGGCCCGCGTCGGAAGCGCCCTGCACGTTGTTCTGGCCGCGCAGCGGATGCAGCCCCGTGCCGGGACGCCCGATCTGCCCGGTCATGAGCGTGAGGGCGATGAGGCAGCGCGCGTTGTCGGTGCCGTGAACGTGCTGCGAGATGCCCATGCCCCACAGGATGATCGACGCCCTCGAGGTCGCGTAGGCACGCGCCACTTCACGGATCGTTTCCGCGGGAATGCCGCAGATGGGCGCCATGGTCTCGGGGCTGAAGCCCTTGGCGTTCTCCTTCAACGCCTCGTACCCGCTGGTGCGCTGGCGCACGAATTCCTGGTCGACGAGGCCTTCATCGATGATGGTGTAGATCATCGCGTTCAGGAGTGCCACGTCGGTGTCGGCCTGGAACTGCAGGAAACGCCACGCGTGGCGTGCGAGATCGTTGCGGCGCGGGTCCGCGAGGATCAGCTTCGCGCCGCGCTCGGTGGCGTTCTTCATCCACGTGGCCGCGACCGGATGGTTCGACGTCGGGTTGGCGCCGATCACGAAGAGCACCTCGGCCTCGGCGACATCGGAGACCTGGTTCGACACCGCGCCGGAACCGATCCCTTCGAGGAGCGCGACCACCGACGACGCATGGCACAACCGTGTGCAGTGGTCGACGTTGTTGGTGCCGAAGCCGGTGCGCACCAGCTTCTGGAACAGGTACGCCTCCTCGTTGGAGCCCTTGGCGCTGCCGAAGCCGGCGAGCGCGTTCGGGCCGTCGGTGTCGCGGATCTTCGCGAGGCCGTTGGCGGCGAGGTCGAGCGCCTCCTCCCAGGTGGCCTCGCGGAACACGTCGCTCCAGCGCGCCGGATCGACCGTGAATTCCGCGGTCTTGGGCGCGCCGGGCTTGCGGATGAGCGGCCTGGTGAGGCGATGCGGATGCTGCACGTAGTCGAACCCGAAGCGGCCCTTCACGCACAGGCGCTCGTGGTTCGAGGGGCCGTCGCGCCCTTCGACGCGCGCGATCTTGTTGTCCTTCACGTGATAGGTCAGTTGGCAGCCCACGCCGCAGTACGGACATACCGAATCGACCGTCTTGTCGGCGAGAATCCGGTACGCGTTCTTCGCCGGCGCGAGCGCACCCGTGGGGCAGGCCTGCACGCACTCGCCGCACGCGACGCATGTGGATTCCCCCATCGGATCGTCGAAGTCGAACACGATCTTCGAATCGCTGCCGCGGAAGGCGTAGCCGATCACGTCGTTCACCTGCTCCTCGCGACAGGCGCGCACGCAACGCGTGCATTGGATGCACGCGTCGAGGTTCACCGTCATCGCGGGGTGGGTATGGTCGGCCTTCGGCTGGTGGCGCGGCGCGAAGCGCGAGCGCGTGACGCCAAGCTCGCCCGCCCACTGGAAAAGCTCGTTTGCGCCCGGCTTGAGGTCCTCCTTCGGCACGTCGGCCATGAGGAGCTCGACCACCATCTTCTGCGAGTGAACCGCGCGATCGGTGTTGCTGCCGACTTCCATGCCCTTGGTCGGATAGCGGCAGCACGAAGGCGCCAGGACGCGCTCGCCCTTGATCTCGACCACGCATGCGCGGCAGTTGCCGTCGGGACGATAGCCTTCCTTGTAGCACAGGCGCGGGATTTCCACGCCGTGGCGCGAGGCCGCCTGGATGATGGTCTCGCCGGCGAACGCCGAGATGGTGTCGCCGTTCAGCTTGAACTCGATCGTCTCCGCCTTCCCGACAGGCTCGTTCATCTTCATCGTCAGACCTCGTGCGGGAAATGTTTAGTGACGCAGCGGATCGGGTTCGGCGCGGCCTGCCCTAGCCCGCAGATCGATGCGTCGGCCATCGCCACCGAAAGCTCTTCGAGGAGCGCCGTATCCCACTTCGGCGCTTCCATCAGCTGCGCGGCCTTGGCGGTGCCCACGCGGCACGGCGTGCACTGCCCGCACGACTCGTGCTCGAAGAACTGCATCAGGTTCAACGCCGCGTCGCGCGCCTTGTCCTGGTGCGAAAGGATGATCACCGCCGCCGAGCCGATGAAGCAGCCATGCGGTTGCAGCGTGTCGAAGTCGAGCGGGATGTCGCCCATCGATGCGGGCAGGATGCCGCCGGAGGCGCCGCCGGGAAGGTAGGCGTACAACTCGTGGCCATCGAGCATCCCGCCGCAATACTCGGCGATGAGCTCCTTCACCGTGATGCCCGCGGGAGCGAGATGCACGCCGGCCTTCTTCACGCGGCCCGACACCGAGAACGATCTCAGGCCCTTGCGGCCATTGCGCCCGTGCTTCGAGAACCACTCGGGTCCCTGCTCGATGAGATCCCTCACCCAGAGGAGCGTCTCCATGTTGTGC
>JANLXC010000139.1:0-3914 GCA_031364925.1 Burkholderiales bacterium
GCATCGAGCGTACCGTGGGTGACGTACGTCTGCCGGTAGTCGGCAATGGAGGCGCCGCTCTCCAAGGCCAGCGCGCCCAGCTCGGCGCACTGGTGGTCCGCATCGACCTGCCAGGCCTGGAGCGGCGCGTGGCGCATCACGTGTCGAACACCACCACGCAGCGCAGTACCTCGCCACGCTCGAGCGCGCCGTAGCCCTCGTTGATCCGCTCGAGCGGGATGCGCTGCGTGATGAGCTCGTCGAGCTTGAGGCGGCCGTCGAGGTAGGCCTGCGCGAGCGCGGGGAAATCGCGATGGGGGCGCGCGCCGCCGTAGGAAGAGCGCGTGATGCGCTTCTCGCCCATCAGCGAGCCCCAGCGGAACCTGACCTCGTCGTCCACCGCGACCTTGCCGAGCATCACGACGTCGCCGCCCGGGCGCGTCACCTCCATCGCCAGGCGCATGGCTTTCTCGTTGCCGCCGGCCTCGAAGGTGAAGTCGGCGCCGCGCCCCTCGGTCATGTCATGAACCGCGGTCACAGCATCGACACGCAGGGGGTTCAGGACGTGCGTGGCGCCGAAGGTCTGCGCGGCGACGAGCTTGCGATCGTCGAGGTCGACGGCGACGACCTGCGCCGCCTGGCGCGAAGCCGCGCCTTGAATCGCGGACAAGCCCACGCCCCCGCAGCCGATCACCACCGCGGTCGAGCCGAACGTGACCGGCGCAATGTTGGTCGCGGCGCCAAAGCCCGTCATCACCGCGCATCCGATGAGGCACGCACGGTCGAAGGGAATCTCTTTCGACACTTTGACCGCGCCCGCTTCCGGCAGCACGCAGTATTCGGCATGGGACGACACCATCATCAGGTGATTCACGGGCGCACCGTCGAGCGTGAGGCGCGATTTCCCGTCGGGAAGATGGCCCTTCGGATGGTGGCGATTGATCGGCTCGCAGAGTATCGGCAGCTCGGCCTCGCAGTAGAAGCAATGACCGCAGCTCGGGTTCCACGAGCACACGACGTGGTCGCCCACCGCGACCGCCTCCACGTCCCTGCCCACCGCTTCGACGACTCCCGCGCCTTCATGCCCCAGCACGATCGGCAGCGGGCGCGCGAGCGATCCCTGCTTCACCTCGAGGTCGGTGTGGCACAGGCCCGTCGCGCCGATGCGCACCAGCACGTCGCCCGCGCCGAGCCCGCCGATCTCGACTTCCTCGATGACTACCGGCTTGCCGACCTCGTGGAGGACGGCCGCGCGGAATTTCATCGTCTCGTGATTCCTCGAAGGAGGAGCTCGGCCTGGCGGCGCCTCACCTCGGCGTGGTACGCCACCGCCTCCGGCGCGAAGTCGCTCGCGGGCCGCGGCTCGAGCTCGAAGTGGTGGTACTTATCCGTGCCGCGCACCAGCGTCGCGCTGTCCAGGTCGCTCGCGGTCTGCCTGATGCGCGTCGGGATGTATCGGATCGCGAAGCCGATGCGCCGGTCGTTCGAGTTGTTGGGCTCGGAATTGTGGAAAAGGCGGATGTGATGCAGCGACATCTCGCCGGGCGCGAGCTCCATCTCGACCGCCTTCGACTCGTCGACTTCCACGGCGATCTCCTGGCCGCGCGTGAGGATGTTGTTCGCGTCGAACGTTTCCCTGTGCGCGATCTGGTCGAGGTGATGCGTGCCGGGAATCACGCGCACGCATCCGTTCGAATGGTTGCTCGGCGTGAAGGCGACCCAGGCGGTAAGGACCGCGGGCTCCGAGAGTCCCCAGTAGGTGGAGTCCTGGTGCCACGACACGAATGCCGGGTCGTGCGCATCCTTGATGAAGAAGGCCGAGCTCCACACCAGCAGGTCGGGCCCGAGGAGGCGCGCCACGGTGTCGGTGATCGTGGGATTGCGCACCAGGTCCGCGAGCCATGGGAAAAGGATGTGCGCCTTCTGGCGGTACTCGGGCTTGAGCCGTCCGCCGTGGGCGGACTCGAAGGCCTCGAGATTGCGGCGGCACTCGGCGGCTTCCTCCGCGCAGATCGCCGGGACGGGCGCCACGTATCCGTCGCGCTGGAACCGATCGGCAATATTGTCGCTCGCCTGCTGCGTTGCTGCTTGCATGTCGCCTCCTCTAGTCGGCCTTGATGCTGGCCGCCTTGATGATCCTCGCGTCCTTCTCCGTCTCCGCGCGAATGAAATCGGCGAACTGCTCCGGCGTGCTGCCCACCGCGACCAGCCCCGGCGCTTCCAGCACCTGCTTCACATCGGGCATCTTGAGGATGGCCGCGATGTCCGCGGAGAGCTGGTTCACGATCTCCTTCGGCGTGCCCGCGGGCGCGACGAAGCCGTACCATGCGCTCGACTCGTAGCCCGGCACGCCGGATTCGGCGAGGGTGGGAACATCGGGAAGCTGCGGCAGGCGCTGCGCCGTGGCGACCGCGATCGCACGCAGCTTCCCGGACTTGATGTGCGGCATCGACTGCTGCAACGCGTCGATCATCACCTGCACCTGGCCGCCGATGAGGTCGATGTAGGCCGCGCCGCCGCCTTTGTACGGTACGTGGACCATGTCGATGCCCGCCATCGTCTTCAGCTGCTCCGCCGCGATGTGCTGCGACGATCCGCTGCCGCCGGAGGCGATGGACAGCTTGCCCGGGCTGGCCTTCACGTAGGCGATGAGCTCCTTCACGTTCTTCACCGGCACCGTGGAGTTGACTACCAGCACCATGGGCGCGCGCACCGCGAGGGACACCGGCACGAAATCCTTCTGCGGTTTGTGCGGGATGGTGGACGCGTAAAGCGTCTCGTTCACCGCGTGGGTGCCCGGCGACGCGAGGCCGAGCGTATAGCCGTCGGCAGGCGCCTTGGCGACGAGATCCATGCCGATGATGCCGTTGGCGCCGGGACGGTTGTCCACCACGACAGGTTGCTTGTATTTTTCGGAGAGCTTGTGGCCGACGGTGCGCGCCAGCAGGTCCGTGGTGCCGCCGGCGGTGTACGGCACGATGATCTTGATGGGTTTGGTGGGATAGGACTGGGCGGCGGCGCCGAGGGAAAGCGACGCGGCGAGCGCGCAGAAGGCGATCGTGACGGATTTCATCATTTCTCCTGGGGATTAAACGTATGCGGGTCCATCGATGAGCGGGTAGGCCTGCAGGAATTTTTCGTCGACCTCGACGCCGAGGCCGGGAGCCTCGTGCGGCTTCACGGTGCCGTTGGCCGCGACGGTGAGGGCGGGCGAGCAGAGCTCGTCGCGAAACGGGTTCTCCGCGGCGACGTCGGCTTCGAAGTAGCCGCCGTTGTCAATCGACGCAAGCAGGTGGATGCTCGCTGCCATATTGATGCCGGTCAGCAGCGTATGCGGGTTGATCTGCAGCTTCCACCCGGAGGCCATCGCCGCGATGCGCAGCGCCTCGGTGATGCCGCCGGTCTTGGAGAGGTCGGGCTGCAGGATGGTGATCGCGCCGTCCTCGATGACGCGCGTGAACTCGTAGCGCGTGTAGTGGTTCTCGCCGGCGGCGAGCGGCACGCGGCCGAGCCTGGCGGCTTCGATGTAGCTGCGATGGTCGTGGGGGGCGAACGGCTCCTCGAGCCAGCGCACGCGATTGGCTTCGAGCGCGGGCATGACACCACGCACGTCGTCCACCGTGTACGCGGTATTCGCATCGGCGAGGAGCACGAGGTCGGGAAAGGCCTTGCGCACCGCGTCCACGCGCATGGTGTCGTTGGCCACGGTGTCGCCGACGCGCAGCTTCACCGCCTTGTAGCCGCGCGCGAGGAGGCCGCGGATCTCGTCGTTCAACTGCGCGGGCTCCTGGTAACCGAGCGAGATGCCGCCGGCATACGCGGGAATCTCGCGCGACTTGCCGCCGAGGAGCTTGTACACCGGCCAGCCCACCGCCTTGCCGCGAATGTCCCAGAGCGCGAGGTCGATGCCGCTCATGGCGAGCGCCGCGGCGGTG
>JANLXC010000154.1:0-11655 GCA_031364925.1 Burkholderiales bacterium
CTTGGCCACCATCGAGAGGTTGGGCGCGCGGAAGGCGAGGTCCATCGCGTCGCCCGGCCTGCCGAAGCTGCCCTTGGCAGTGACCTGCGCTTCGCCGAGCGTCACCGCGATGTCGGCGCTGGCGATGCGCTTGCGATCGCCTGCGATGTTGACGCGCCCCGAGGCGGGAAGGCCTGCGTAGATGCTTGGCGCGATCTCGATTTTCGCGTCACCCGCGATGCCGTCGGCGAACGTGCCGGCGGCGACGAACGTGAAGTTCAGGTCCCCGCGCGCGGTCATCACGAAAGCGGAAGGATCGAAGTGCTGCGCCTGGCCTTCGAAGAGAAACTCCTTGCGGCCCGCGAGGGCGAGGGTGCCTTTGCCCGTGACAGAGCCCGCGCCTGTGGAGATGCGTACCGTTTCCACGTCGAGCTTATGCTGCACGAGCGCCGCGCGGCCCTCGATCTCGAAACGCGGATCCTTGAGCGCCAAGTAAAAGCGCTGGCCGCCCTTGTCGCCGGTGAGCGTCACGCGGCCCGTGACCTTCGTCTTCTGCAGCCCGCCGTGCAGCGCGGCCAGATCCACGTCGGCGACGCGCAGGTCGGCTTCGACGCCGGCCCTAATGACGGTGGCGCGCCCGCTTGCGGAGCCGCCGCCCGCGAGCTGCACGGCGAGGTCGGCGAGATCCGCGCGCTGTGCGGAAGCGACCACGCGCGCCGTCGCCGAGTTGAAGGGCAGCAGCTGGCGGTCCCATGGACCGGGCTGCGCGTTGACGATGCGAATCGGTCCCGCGAATCCCTTGTCGTATGGGGTGAGCGTCGCGTGCACGGCGATGCGCGTCTTCGGCATCGCGGGGGCGAGGAGCGAGATGTCCACGTCCGTGGCGTCGATCGCGACCGCCTTCAGCGGCACGGCGGCGAAAGGCTCGAGCACGGCCTTGGCGGTGGCGCGCATGCCGGCGACCAGGCCGCTCACATTCGCCTCGATGGTCTTGAGCGTGCCGCCGAATTTCGCTGTGACGCGGTAGTCGCGCTCCTGCACCTTGCCCGCGAATTCGCCGCCCAGGTCCACGGCGAAGGGGCTCGCGTTGCCGATGGTTCCGGCGAGGCGTGCGGTGCCGTGCTCGGTCGCCACGCCTGCCTCGTCGATCTTCCACCGCGCCTTGTCACCCTCGCCCTTGAGCACGACGTTCTTCAGCACCAGGTCCGTGACCGGCGCCGCGGCAATCTTGCCCAGGCGAAGCGTGCCCACGCGGCCATCCTCGAGGCGCACCGAATAGGGCGGCATGAAGGACACGGGCAAGGACGCGGCTTCCTTGGAGGACGCCGTGCGCACTTCGACGCTACGTGCCACGAGCTTGTGCACGACCAGCATGCCGCCGAAGGGCGAAGAGGAATCCATCTCGAGATCGTCGACGCGCACGTAGAGGTCGGCCCGGTCGATGAGGATCGACTTCACGCGCAGCACTCCGTCGAGGCTTCCCTCGACACCCTCGATCTTCGTCCCCTTGCCGAGCAGGCCCGCGGCGCGGCTCAAGAGTAGCTGCGCGCCGCCCGGCGTGTGGACGAACCAGTAGATCCCACCGCCGACGAGCGCGATCACCACCAGCAGCGTGATGAGAGTGGCGAGGCCCCAGCGGCTGGTGCGGGTCATGGTCAGAACGCGATCGTGACCGAGAATGCGAGGCGGAACTTGTGGTCGCGCCCCGCGTAGGCCAAGTCGAGCGCGAAGGGCCCGGCAGGCGTCTTGAAGCGCGCGCCCACGCCGTAGCTCTTGAGCGGCTCCCAATCGCCGGGCGTGTCCGCGGCGCCCCCGATATCGGTGAAGAGCGCGGCGCCCCATCGGTCGTTCAGCCAATGCACGTATTCGAGCGTGCCGGTAGCGAGGAAACGCCCGCCGACGACGGCGTTGCCTTCCTGCACGCCCAGGCTCTGGTAGGCGTAGCCGCGATTGGAGCGCGCGCCGCCGGCGCGGAAAAGGAAATCCTCGGGAATGCGCTCGCGGCTTTGCGCGAAGGTGCGGCCCACCTCGGTGCGCAGCAGGATCTGGTCCCTCGCGCCGAGCGGGATCCAGTACTGGTACTGCGCATAGGCCTTGACGAAGTCGTCGCCGGACGCGAGCGATTTCGAGCCGGTGGCGAACTGCATGTTGAAGACGCCGCCGCGCTTCGGGTCGAACATGTTGTCCACGTGGCGCCACGTCACCGCGACGATGGGCGCGAGAGCGCGCTTGATGCGGATGTCGGCACCTTCCGGATAGGAGCGCTCCACCTGGTACGAGAGGCCGAAGCGCAGCTCGAATTTCTCGAGCACGAAATGGCGGTAGCCGGCGACCGCGAAGCGTGACAGGGCGAGGTTCTGGATGGTGCTGTGCTCGGCGAGGACGCCGACGCTGTCCTTGAACGGCACCACGCCCAGCCTTCGCATCGTGAAAAGGCCCGGCGGAAGGTAGATGTCGGCGTATCCGATCTGGCGCTCCTGGCTCACGCGCACCGAGCTCTGCAAGTCGAGGCCGCGATGGAAGAGGTCGCGGTGGCGGAATGCCGCCTCCCCGCGCAGGCCGTCGTCAGTGCCGTAGCCCAGCGAGAGGCCGATCTCGCGCGCCGGGCGCTCGGTGACCGACATCTTCACCGGCACGAGCCTTGGCTTCATCGGATCATGCTCGACATCCACCACCACGCTCGAGAACCACGGCCCGTTCTGCACCAGGTGCTGGATGTCCTGCAGCCGCGTGCGGTTGTAGCGCTCGCCGCGCTCGAGGTCCACGAGCCGCCGCACGACCGCCTCGGGGTAGCGGTCGATGCCGGTGATCTCGACGTCCCCCAGGGTGAACGCGGGGCCGCTGTCCACCACGATCTTCAGGCTCGCCCTGGCGGCCTCGACGTCGACTTCCGCGCGCGTCTGCGTGAGAGTGGCCGCGGCGTAGTCGATCTCGGTGACGGCCTCCTCGAGGCGCGTCTTGGCGACGTCCCAGTCTGGGCTGCGAAAGGGCTGTCCGCGCTTCATCGTCCATGAGTCGGCGAGCTCCGCGCGGCGCTTCTCCAGCTTCGCGTCGCTGCCCGCGATCTCGCCCGTGAAGGAAATGTCGACGGTATCCACGACAATGCGCGGGCCCGGCGTGACGGTCACGGTGGCGTGGGAGCGCGCCTCGCCGTCGAACTCGATGTCGAGGGACGTCGAAAAATAGCCTTCGGACGCGGCGATCTCGGGCACGCGCCGGCGGATGTCGCGAATCCAGGGGCGTATCGATCCGGCGCGCCGCTCGCCGGTCTCGGGCGCGGGCGGTGGAAGGTGTTTCTCGAAGAGCGCGCACAGCACGCGCGGCCCCTGCCAGGTCACGGTGAACGTGCGGGCGCCGCGGGGGAGGTCTTGCGAGGCGGGGGGGTCGTCGCCGGTCTCCGTGTCTTCCGGGTCCGGCTGCTGCGCCCAAGCCGCGGTGCAGGCGGCCAGGGCCACCAGGAAAGCGATCCAGCGCATTGTTGTAGTCCTTGCCACTCGGGACCGTCCTTTTACGCCAGAAGTTCCTGCCGGACGGATTACTTCCGCGCAAGCCACGCCGCGGAGCCCAGCACCAGCGCCCCGCCCACGATCTGGATCGGCGCGAGCGACTCGCCCAGGATGATCCACGCCAGCGCCACGGTCACCACTGGCTCCACCGTCGAGGCGATCGAGGCGACCGCGGGGCCGACGCGCTTCAGCCCGCCGAAGAACGCGATCATCGCCACCACCGTGGAGACTACCGCTATCGCCACGATGAATATCCACCCCCACCACGCGCCGGGGAATTGCGGCGCCCGGAAGAAGCTTGCGACGACGAGGGTCGCGGCGGCGGAAAGGCACACGACCGTGGTGCTCGCCAGCGCATCGGTGTGCGCGAGCTCGCGCGCGCCGACCACGATGTACACCGAGTAGAAGGCGGCCGCGGCGAGCCCGAGCAGGATGCCGGTCTCGGTGCCGTGCCCCCCACCGAGAGTGAGCGCGATTCCCACGAAGCCCACCACGAGGAGCGCGACTCGCCGCGGCGTGAGGCGCTCGCGGAGAAAGATGGCGGCGAGCAGGCACACGAGTGTCGGGTATGCGTAGAGGAGGAGGGCCACCAATCCGGCGGAGGCGTAGTTGAGCGCCGCGAAGAAGCACACGGCCTGGCCGACATACCCCACCGCGCCCATCGCGATCGCGACGTAGAGCGGCCGGCCGCGTGGCCAAGGGCGCCGCACGGCCAGCATGATGACGGTGAGGATCGCGGCCGCGATGGTGAAGCGCGCGCTTAGCACGCCCAGCACGTCCGCGCCGCCGGCGTAGGCGAAGCGCGCGAAGATCGCCATCGCCCCGAAGGCGATGGCGCTGACCGCGATGAGGGCGAGCCCTAGCCTAATTTCTCGATGCGCTTTTCAAGGCGCTCGACGGCGTCGCGCAGCTCCGCCACGCCATCGACGAACGTGCCGACCTTGACGCGCGTGGCCACGAGCGGGGCCTCCTCGGTCCAGTACTCCGCGGCGCCCTGCGCAAGGCGCACTCCCGTATCCGCGCTCCAGTGGCGAAACGCGCGTGCGGCCGAGACGATGCGATGGGCGGCGATGTCGCCCACCATGCGCGAAAGGTCCTCCTCGGCGTCCCAGGTGAGGTTGCGCGCAAGGAAGGAGACTTCCTGCGCGAGCTCCATGTCGCCCTGCATCTCGATTTCACGGAACGCCGCCTCCTCGTGGGCGGCGAGGCGCGGCAGCAGGAAGGGCGAAATGCGCACTTCGAGGTCGCGCGGCGCGCCTTCCACCGCCGCGGCGACTTCGCCGGTGGTCTGCACGGTGAAAGCGAGCGAGACGGGACCCACGTGGAAGGCGGCGGTGCGTCCCGCGTGCCTGGCGAGGCGCTCCATCGCGAGCGGAGCGCTTCTCAGCACGTGGTTCAGCGCGCGCGCGGCCGGATGGGGGAAGAGGGCGCTCACACCTTGTAGCCGCGATGCAGCGCCACCACGCCCGCGGCGAGATTGAAGTAGTCGACCCTGGCGAGCCCCGCCGCCTGCATCATCGCCTTGAGCGTCTCCTGGTCCGGGTGCATGCGGATCGACTCGGCGAGGTAGCGGTACGCGGCCTCGTCCTTGGCGATGTACTTGCCGAGCGCGGGCAGGATCGAGAACGAATACGCGTCGTAGGCCTTGGCGAGCGGCTTCCACGGCTTGGAGAATTCGAGCACGATGACGCGTCCGCCGGGACGCGCGACACGCGTCATCTCGGCGAGCGCGCGCTCCTTGTGGGTCATGTTGCGCAGCCCGAAGGCGACCGAGACGCAGTCGAAGGTGTCCGCGGGGAAGGGGAGCTTCTCCGCATCGCAGAGCGCAAGCGGCGGGAAGACGCCCTGGTCGATCATCTTGTCGCGGCCCACGGAGAGCATCGCGGCGTTGATGTCGGTCATCCACACCTGACCCGTGGGCCCGGCGCGCCTGGCGAAGGCCGCGGCCAGGTCGCCGCTGCCGGAAGCCACGTCGAGCACCCGCGAGCCGGCGCGCACGCCGGACAGCTCGAGCGCGAAGCGCTTCCACACGCGATGCAGGCCGAGCGACATGAGGTCGTTCATCACGTCGTAGCTCGGCGCGACCGACTTGAAGACGTCGCCCACGCGCTTCGCCTTCTCGTCCTCCGGCACCTGCTGGTAGCCGAAGTGGGTGGTCTTGTCGGTCATGCGTCGCGGCTCTTGCCCGCCAGCTCGAGGCGCGCGAGGTAGCTCTTCCAGTTGCTGTCGTGCTTCACGCCGAGCTCGTGCAGGTAGTCCCAGGAATAGATCCCGGTATCGTGCCCGTCGCTGAACACGAGCTTCACCGCGTAGACGCCGACCGGCTCGACCGCCTTGATGCCCACAGCGCGCTTGCCCTCCTGCAGCACTTCCTGGCCCGGCCCGTGCCCGCGCACCTGCGCCGAGGGCGAGAACACGCGCAGGTATTCGACGGGGAGGGCGAACTTGCGCCCGTCGTCGAACGCGACGTCGAGCACGCCCGACTGCTGGTGCAGCGTGATCTCGGTCGGGCGGGGGGTTTTCCTGTCCATGGGTAATTATCTCTTAAGATGTCGCCATGATCGGAATCCTCATCGTTTCCCACGGCACCTTCGGCGAGTCGCTGATCCACTCGGCAAGCCACGTGCTCGGCAAGCGCCCGCTCTTCCTGCGCCAGCTGGGCGTCACCGTGCACGACGACCCCGACGCGATCCTGCCGGTGGGGCTGGACCTGATCCGCTTCCTCGACCAGGGACAGGGCGTGCTGGTCCTGACCGACATCTACGGCGCCACGCCGTCCAACATCGCCGTGAAGCTGCTCGAGCCGGGGCGCGTGGAAGGCGTGGCGGGCGTGAACCTGCCGATGGTGATCCGCGCCATCACCTACCGCGACGAGCCTCTCGAGTCGGTGCTCGAGAAGGCGCTTTCGGGAGCCACCGAGGGCGTGATGCGCATGGGGACCAAGTGATCAGGCGCCCCATCACCATCACCAACAAGCTCGGCCTGCACGCGCGCGCCTCGGCCAAGCTCACGCAGACGGCCTCGAAGTTCCAGAGCGCGGTGTTCATCGCGCGCAATGGCCGGCGCGTGAACGCGAAAAGCATCATGGGCGTGATGATGCTCGCCGCGGGCCTGGGCTCCACCGTGGAGCTGGAGACCGACGGGCCCGACGAGGAGGACGCCATCGGCGCGATCGAGGCGCTCTTCAACGACAAGTTCGGCGAGGGCGAGTAGATGACTCCCGAGGGCGCGCGCCCCCCGGCTTCGAGCGTGGGCTTCACCATGCACGGCATCGGGGTATCGGGCGGCATCGCCATCGGCCACGCGCACTTGTTCGCGGGGATGTCGGCAGAGGTCGACCACTACGAGATCCCGGCCGCGGACGTGATCCGCGAGCAGCGCCGCTACGACCGCGCCATCAAGGAAGTGCGCGAGGAGCTCAACGAGCTCTCCGAGAGCGTGCGCCACGGGCCTTCGGCCGAGCTGGCGCCCTTCGTGAACGTGCACATGCTGCTCCTCGAGGACAGCGCCTTCTCGGAGGCGCCGCGCGAAATCATCCGCGAGCGGCATTGCAATGCCGAGTGGGCGTTGCGCGCGCAATTGGACGAGCTCCTCGCGCAGTTCAGCGAGATCGAGGACCCGTACCTGAAGGCCCGCGAGGACGACGTGCGCCAGGTGGCAGAGCGCGTCCTCGGGGCGCTGGCCGGCTCGCAGCGGCGCATCGCTATGAAGCCGGTGCGCGAGGACGCCTCGATCCTGGTGGCGCGCGACCTCTCGCCCGCCGATGTGATCCTCTTCCGCCAGCATCCGTTCGCCGCGTTCGTCACCGACATGGGCGGGGCCACCTCGCACACGGCGATCATCGCGCGCTCGATGAACATCCCGGCGATCGTGGCCCTGCACCACTCGCGCTCGATGATCCACGAGGACGAGCTCATCGTCGTGGACGGCACCCAGGGCGTGGTGATCGTCAATCCCGACCGCCACGTGCTCGCCGAGTACCGCCTCAAGCAGAACCAGGCACGGCTCGAGCGCGACAAGCTGAAGCGGCTGAGGAGCGCCCCCGCGGCCACGCTCGACGGCACGCCGGTGCAGCTCTACGCGAACATCGAGCTGCCGACAGACGTGGAAAGCGTGAAGGCGAGCGGGGCGACCGGAATCGGCCTCTTCAGGAGCGAGTTCCTGTTCATGAACCGCCGCGACCTTCCCGACGAGGACGAGCAGTACGAGGCTTACCGCGAGGTGGTGGAAGGCATGAAGGGCTTGCCGGTCACCATTCGCACCCTCGACCTGGGCGCGGACAAGACGGTCGAGGGGCAAAGCGACCACGAGAACGTCACGGTGAACCCGGCGCTGGGGCTGCGCGCGATCCGCTATTGTCTCTCGGAGCCGCTCGTCTTCAACACGCAGCTGCGCGCGATCCTGCGCGCCTCGAAGCACGGCAAGGTGATGATCCTCATCCCGATGCTCACCACGTGGAACGAGTTGAACCAGGCGATCGCGGCGGTGCAGCAGGCCAAGGAGCAGCTGCGCGACGAGGGCATCAAGTACGACGACTACGTACCGGTCGGCGGCATGATCGAGGTGCCCGCCGCGGCCATCGCGCTGCCGATGTTCATCCGCAAGCTCGATTTCCTCTCCATCGGCACCAATGACCTGATCCAGTACACGCTCGCCATCGACCGCGCCGACGACAAGGTCGCGCACCTCTACGATCCGCTGCACCCCGCGGTGCTGGCGCTCATCGCGGGCGTGATCCGCACCGCCCAGCAGCACGAGAAGCCGGTCGCGGTGTGCGGCGAGATGGCGGGCGACGTGGAGCTCACGCGCATGCTGCTGGGATTCGGGCTGCGCCACTTCTCCATGCACCCGGCGCACCTCCTCTCGGTGAAGCAGCGCGTGCTGATGACGAGCCTGCCGGACATCGCCGCGGTGGTCGCGCGCATCCTCAAGGCCGACGACCCGGAAAAGATGCAGGCATTGATCGAGAAGCTGAACGGGTAGTTTTTCAGCTACAAGGCGGTGGCGAAGGCTTGCCGTGCATCGCTCCTCCGTCCTACATACGTTTCGCCTCGTTCCACCTGACTTCCAGGCGTGGCGCGTGCAAAGTTGGAACATGCACAAAATTTCCATTACCCCCGGCAAGCTGTACGCCCGCCTGAGCGAGGAATTCACTCGCCGGCGACCGCGCGAGTGCTCCTCCTGCCACATGCCGATGGTCTACGTGATCGAGCGCGAGATGGGAGACTGCGCCAACTGGATGGTGGACGAGCTCGTCATGGGCTGCGAATCCTGCCAGGGCCTGGTGAACGAGATCGTGCGCGATTTCTCGTTCAAGTACGACATCTTCGATCCGACCTGCATTCCCTTGCCCGCGACGCACAAGCCGGTCTCGCGCCTCTTCGCGGAGTCGCGCCGCTTCTACTAGCGCCGCTCGCCGGTGCGCTGGTTCACGAACACCCGCCACGGATAGTGCTCGCCCTCGCCGCCCGTGCCTGCCGCCTGCAGGTGGTTGGAGATGGCCTTGCGCCAGGTGTCTGACATGTTCGCGGGCGTCATGTGCGGCGTCTTCGAATGATGGAAGGTGACGCTGCCGCGCCGGATCGGGCAGGCGAGAACGCGCGCCTCGTCGACGTCGCACATGATGATGTCGCTCAGCATGCCCTCGACCGCGCGATGGGCAAGCACGCCCTCGCAATGGCCGCGGTCGACGAAGTGCATGCAGCCGTTGCGCGGATCGACGTCGTGCAGCGGGATCCAGCATGTCATGCCCTTGTCCTCGAGCCGGCGCCCCCAATAGCCCTCGTCCTGGTGCCAGTAGGTAGGTGCGCTTTTCGACGGCGGCTTGGCGAGGAACTGGTCGTACCAGAACTCCATCTCGAAATCCATGAGCGCAGAGCCGAAGCTCGTCAGCCACTTGCGAAACGGCTGGTCCGCGATCCCGGGCCAGACCTTCGTCGGAGACCCCTGCACGATGCGAAACGAGCGCTGGTCCTTCGACTCCTTCGCGTCCCACGCCCAGTCGTTGGCCAGTGTCTCCTTCTCCTCGATGATGCGCTCGCAGCGCCGGCCGAGCTCGTCGAGGTCCGCGTGCGGGATGGCATCTTCCACGACCAGCCAGCCGTGCTCGCGATAGAACGCGATCTGTTCCGGCGTGGGGGGCGGGAAGGTTATTTCGCCTCCGCATAGATGGTCAGCCCCGCGAGCGACTCGGGAGCGGGCGCGGGAAAGAGCCAGCTCGCAAGATATCCCACCACGATGCACAGCATGATGGAGATGGCGAGGTAGAAGTAGGGGTGCACGAGGCTCAGCGACCACGCGATCGTGGTGAGGGTGATGCTCACGCCCACGCCGATGGCCACGCCCTGCCAATTGGCGCGGCGGGTGAACATGCCGAGCGTGTAGGCCCCGGCGAATCCGCCGCCCAGCACTCCCGCGAGCTCGATCGACACGTCGAAAAGCGAGTGGATATCGTAGCGCGAGAGCATGTACGCCACGCCCATGCCGAGGATGCCCGTCACCACCGTCATCGCCTCGGCGAAGCGCACGCTCGTCTTCGGGTTGGGGTTCTTCACGAGCTTTTCGTAGAAGTCCACGGAAGCCAGGGTCGCCACGCTGTTCATGATGCTGGAGAGGGTCGCCATCGCGGCGGCGAGGATGCCGGCGATGATGAGCCCGCGCACGCCCATCGGCAGCTCCGCGGCGATGAATAGCGGAAAGGTCGCGTCGATGGTCAGCAGCGGGTTCATGCGCTCCGGGTGCGTCTTGTAGAACGCGTAGAGCGCGGTGCCGACGAAATAGAACATGAAACCGCCGGGAATCATGATGGCGGCCATCGTCCAGATCGAGCGCCCGGCGTCGCGCGCGTTCTTCGTCGAGAGCACGCGTTGCATCAGCACCTGGTCCTTCGGGAAGGTGAGCACCACGTCGAAGAGAACCAGGAAAACGAAGCCCCACACCGTTGCCTTGGTGAGGTCGAAGCTGAAGTCGAAGAGCTTCATCTTCTCCTCGGCGGCGGCGATCCTGAAGAGCTCGGCCGGGCCGCCCTCCATCATGTAGAACACGAAGCCGATGGCGAAGGCGATGCCGCCCATCTTCACGATGAGCTGCACGAAGTCGGTCCACACCACCGCCTTCATGCCGCCCAGGGCGGTATAAGCCATGGTGAACACCCCCATGATGAGGATGCTCCAGGTGACGTCGATTCCCGTCATGGTCGCGATGGCCAGCGACGGCAGGAAGAGGATCACGCTCATGCGGCTGCCGATCTGCACCGCCATGAAGAGCGCGCTGGCGAGCGTGCGGATCACGCGGTGAAAGCGCGTCTCGAGGTACTGGAAGACACTCATCAGGTTCAAGCGCCTGAGCAGCGGCACGATCCACACCGCGACGAACATGAGGCCCATCACCGCGATCAGGTTATTGGTGAGGTACTGCCAGTTGGTCTCGAAGGCCTTGGCGGGAATGGCGATGTAGCTGATCGAGCTCGTGTTGGCGGCGTAGAGGCTCACGCCCGCGGCCCAGAACGGGATGCTGCGCCCGCCGACGAAGAAGTCGGCCGTCGACATGCGCTTCTCGCGAAGGTAAAAGTACAGGCCCATGCCGAGCATCGACACCAGGTAGACGACGATCACGATCCAATCGAGCCAGCGCAACAGCAGCTTGCCGGACTCGATCTCGGAAAGCGTGAACTCGGTGACGTTGCCGTCATTCGAGGCGTGCGCCCACAAAATGCCGTTGCCCAAGCCGGTCGCCGCGCGCACTCCCGCGGCTCCGGGATCCGCGAGCGTGGCCCACGAGCCGGTGATCGTGTGGAACATCACGGTGCGAACCCGCCCGGCGACCTTGGCGTCGGCGACAAGGTAGAGGACGTGCGCCTGCCCGAGGACGCGCGCGCTGCCTTCGAGAACGGTGCCCGGCACCGGGTCCTTCTCGCTCCATCCCTCGCCGGCCTTCCAGCGCACCATGCGATCGCCCTTGCCCGCTTCACCCTTGAGCGTGACGAACACCGCGCCGGTATGCGCGGCCACCGAGGTGGGGTCTCCCGCGGCGCCGGGCCAACCGGGATGCGGCGTCCACCCCGGCGCGGGGACGAGCGCGTTGATGGAGAGGAATTGCGCGCTTCCGGCGGCGTCGCGGCCGACCAGGTGCAGCGCATCGGCGCGCACCGCGGCCTGGGCGCGGAACAGCG
>JANLXC010000159.1:0-5517 GCA_031364925.1 Burkholderiales bacterium
CACGATCCCGGGCGGCCTCGAATGGATGTGGGGCGCAATCGGGCCCGCGTGGCGCCAGGGGATCCTCCAGGAGGCCGCGTGGCGCATCGCGCGCGAGGTTTCCCTCGAGCCGCTCGCAGCGATTCCTCGCGAGGCGCTCGCTGCGCTGGGCGTGGACGCCGCGGGGCTGGCCGAGATCCACGTCGCGCTCGAGGCCTACAACCGCGCGAACCCCGAGAACATGTTGTCGGTCCTTTGCCTCCTGCGCTTGCTCGGCGGAGCGCGCGCGACCGATCCGCTGGCAGCCCGTGGGTGGACTCCACCGCTCGCGCCGGGGCCGCTCGTTGCGATGATGGATGTGGCGACCATGCCGCGTGAGGTAGCAGCGCTTCTCGACCTGGTCGCCGCGCCCGGCGAGGCCAATGGCCCGCGAGTGGTGCAGAGCCTCTACCGCCACTTCGCCCATCGGCCCGCGTTCCTTGCGCTCGCCGTCACGCTGCTGCGCCAGCGCTTCGACGACGGCTCCATCGACCGCAGCGTGGCCTCGATCCTTGCCTCGATGAATGCCGCGGCCGACGACCTCGCTCGCACCCTCTCCGCCCAGCCCGCACCCAGCCCTGCCATCCGCGTCGTCTGCGAGCGTTTCTCCGGCGCGGTCATCCCGCAGATGATCGTCGTCGGCCGCCTGCTCGACGCGGCGCTGCCGTAACGGAAAGTGGTGTCAGGTACGACTTTCGAAGTTGTACCTGACACCACTTCCTGATTCAGGGGTGGAGGTCGAGGGCGACGAGGAAGCGAGAGACCATGTTGTAGGCGGCGATGGTGGCGACGAGCTCGATCACCTGCTGCGTTCCACCCAGGGCTTGCGCCGCGCGCTTGAAGGTCGCGTCGGAGACGGCGACGTCGCGGGTCATCTCGAGGGTGAGCTGGAGGACCGCGCGCTCGTCCGCGTCGAAGAGTGAAGTGTCGACGGCCGCGGCGGGAAGATCGCGCAGCGCATCGGCCTGGGCCTGCGAGCCGCCGCCTTGCAGCAGGTGCGGCACGTGTGCCACATATTCGTATTCCGCCTTGTTGAACGATGCGACGCCGATGATCGCAAGCTCCCGCGGCTTCGCGGGGAGCGAGAGCTGCGTGCGCACCGCGCCCATATAGGCGTTCCAACCCGCGGTAAGCGGCGGGCTGTGGAGGAGCATGCGGTCGAGCGCGATGAGCTTGCCGCCGCGGCGCTTCCTCACGGCGTCGACGATTTCCTTCGGCTCGGCGATGTCTTCAGGGACGAACGGGACGCGGGCCATGGCGTCACGCCGCGCTCGCGGGACGACCTTCCAGCGGATAGTTGGGATCGTTGTAGCCCGGAGTCGACGGGTGGCCGGGACGGACCAGCGAATCGACCAGCGCCTCATCCTCGGCGTCGAACTTGCGATCGAGGGAAGCGAGGTAGCCCTTCCACTGCTCGAGCGTGCGCGGCCCGGCGATGACGCTCGTGACGATCGGGTTGCGCCTGACCCAGTTGAAGGCGAAGTCGCCCGCGGTCACGCCCTTCTTCTCCGCGTGCGCCTTCAGCTTCTGCGCGATCGCGAGCGACTCCTCGCGGAACTCGGTCTCCATGATGCGCTTGTCGTTGCGCCCCGCGCGCGTGCCCGCGGGCGGCGCCTCGCCCGGCTTGTACTTTCCCACCAGCACGCCGCGCGCCAGCGGGCTGTAGGGAACGACGCCGATTCCGTAGTGCGCGCACGCCGGCAGGATGTCGTTCTCGGGCTGGCGGTTCATCGCGTTGTAGTAGGGCTGGCAGACGACCGGGCGGGCCACGCCCAGCTCGTCGCACACGCGCACCGCTTCGGCGATGCGCCAGCCGCGCAGGTTGGACACGCCCCAGAACAGCACCTTGCCCGCGGCCATGAGATCGCCCATCGTGGCGACCGTCTCTTCCATCGGAACGCTGCCCGGGTCGCGATGGATGTAGTAGATGTCGACGTAATCGGTGCCCAGGCGCTCCAGGCTCTCGTCGATCGCGCGCGTCACCCACTTGCGCCCGGTGCCGCGGCGGTTGGGATCATCCCCCATGGGATTGGCGACCTTCGTCGCCAGGATCCAGCGCTGGCGGTCCGACGCGATGAGCTTGCCGGTGATCTTCTCGCTTTCGCCTTTCGCATACACGTCGGCGGTGTCGATGAAGTTCACCCCCACCGCGCGCGCGGACTCCACGATGGTCGCGGCGTCCGCGGCGCTGGTGCTGTCGCCGAACGTCATCGTGCCCAGGCAGATGGGCGAAACCTTGAGCCCGCTCTTGCCGAGATTGCGGTATTCCATGTGCACTTCCTCCGGAAAAAATGTGGTGTCAGGTACGAGTTTCGGCTAGCGACCCGCGGCCAGGGCGACGGCCTGGCGGAAAGTGGTTGCCTGGGGATACTTGGCCGCCGCGTAACCCGCGAACAGAAGTGCCGCGATCAGCACGATGGCAAAAGGCCACCAGGTCTTGCGCACCACGCCGCCGATCCATCCATTCGAAGCCTCGCGTCGTGAAGCGCGCGTGAGGGTGCCGGCGAGCGCGGCGCCGAACGCCGCCTCGGTGAGCACGTCGGGCGCGCAATAGATGAGATACCCGCTGGTGACGAAGACGACCGCGACCAGCGCCAGCGCGAGGAGCAACAGGACCAGGCCATCGCCGTCGATGCCGTCGCCGAGCGAGAACCCACTGCCCTTGCCGCCGCCGCTACTCTTCGAAGCGAAGGGGGCGGTCGTCGTCCTGCCTTCCGCCCACGATGCGCTCGCGCCACCGCCGTCGAACGTTCCGCCGCCGCCGCGCGGAATTTCCACGCTTGAAGAGCCGCCGCCACCGCCACCGCCACCGCCGCCGGAGCTCGGAATGTCGACGCCGTTGCCGTCGAGACTGCTCGCATCCCGGCGCGAGCCCTCGTTGTCGATGAAGCCCATCGCGCGCAACCATGTCCACACCCCGACCAGGAACGTGGCGTACGCGAGCGAGATGGCGATCGGGTAACGCACCAGCATCGACTCCACGCCGAGGTGCAGCAGCGACCAGCTCGCGATCATCGCGCCGAAGCCGCTGGCCGAGAGGATGAGCGACATGTGCAGGCGCGGGCTGTAGCGCCGCTCGAGCGCCGCCGTGAACGCGGCGCGCGTCCAGGGACGCCGCGGCGAGGCGAGGTCTTCTTCCTCGAAGGTCGGGGTCCTAGGCATCGGCAAGCGACTGCAGCAGGTGAAGCCCCGAGCGTACGCCCGCCAGGTAAAGCGAAACCTTGGTCGACTCGTTGGGCGCGTGGTTGTTCTCGTCGTACGGCGCCAGCGGGACCACGATCGACGGCAGGCCCAGGATGCGCGTGAAGACGAAGTCGGGCGTGGTGCCGCCAAGCGAGGGCACCACGAGAACCTTCTTGCCGAATCCTTTCTCGACCGCGTTCTTCACCAGCGGCACCATCGGATGGTCGAGCGGCGTGCGCGACGCGGGCGTGCCCTTGATGCCCTTGATCTCGATGCCCTTGTAGCCGCGGTCGCGCGCGAACTTCTGGATCGCCGCGAGCACCTTGTCGGGATCCTGTCCGCCGACCAGGCGCACGTCGGCCTTGGCCATGGCCTCCTTGTAGATGATGTTCTTGATGCCCTTGCCGGTGTGCCCCGCGCCGAATCCGGAAACGTTGAACGCGGGGCGCAGCATGAGGCGCTCGTGGAAGAGCGCGTCGTTGGTGCCGGTGGTGGGCTCGGCTCCGACGGTATCGCGGAAGCCTTCGTGATCGACCTTCAATGCGCGCACGGCGGCCAGGTCCGTGGGCGCCACGTCGATCTCCGCGTACGATGCGCCGGGCACCAGCAGCTTGCCGTCGCGGTCGACCATCTCGGCCAGCAGGTGCACGAGCTCGAGCGTGGGGTTGGGAGACACGCCGCCGAGATTTCCCGAGTGGAGGTTTCTCTTGGCGCCGGTGGAATGGAACTCGAGCCCGAGATTGCCGCGCACGCCCATGAGAAGCACCGGCTGGTCGTTGGGAAACATCGGCCCGTCGGAATAGCAGCAGAGATCGGCCTTCAAGCGCGCGCGATTCTCCTCGACGAATTTCGGCAGCGGGATCGATCCGGTCTCCTCGTCGCCCTCGAGGATCACCTTGATGCGCACCGGCAGCTCGCCGCGCACTTCGCGCCACACCGCGATGGCGTTCAACATCGCGAGGTGCTGGCCCTTGTTGTCGCCGGTGCCGCGCCCCCAGATGCGATCGCCCTCGACGACCGGCTCGAAAGGCTTGGTGCGCCAGCCCTCCTGCTTCTCGTCGGCGGGGTAGACGTCGTAGTGGCCATACAAGAGCCATGTGAACTTCGCGTCCACCGGCCCGGTCTCGGCATAGATGATCGGGTGGCTCGTGGTGGCGTGCACTTCCACCGTGAATCCCCAGCCCACGAGGCGCTTCTGCAGGAACCCGACCTGGTCCGCGATGCCCTCGCCGGTCATGCTCACGGAGGCGATGCGCACGGAATCGAGAAGGGTCTTCACCAGGGCGTCGGAACGCTCGCGAACGGCGGCTTCGATCATGGGGGGGTCGTATTGGTAGGATGGCACCAGCATTATCCCACCGGGAATGTGTCCATGGTCTTCGCCCGCCCGCTCGCCGTCCTCGTCGCTTCGCTGCTGCTGGCGACCCTCGCCGCCGCGCAGCCTCGTCCGCTCGACACCTACTATCCAGGCGCGCGCTGGGAGAAGAGGACGCCGAAGGAAAGCGGCATCGACGCCGCGAAGCTGAAGGAGGCGATCGATTTCGCCATCGCCGCCGAGAGCCGCGACCCGCGCGACCTCGTGGTGAACCACTACCAAACCTTCGGGCGCGAGCCGTTCGGCTACGCGATCGGGCCCATCAAGCCGCGTGGCGACATGACCGGCATCGTCGTGCATCGCGGCTTCATCGTCGCGGAGTGGGGCGATCCCGCGCGCGTCGACATGAGCCACAGCGTGACCAAGAGCATGCTCTCCAGCGTGGTCGGCGTGGCGTTCGATCGCGGCTTGATCAGGAGCCTCGACGATCCGGTGCGCGACTACGTGCCGCCTATCCAGGTTTTCGACCCCACGGCGGCGGGCAACAAGGCCGAGCGCATCGGCGGGCGCGCGGACGTGATCGACCTCTTCGAGACGCCGCACAACCGCGCCATCACCTGGGACCACCTGCTGCGCCAGACGAGCGACTGGGAAGGCACGCTCTGGGGCAAGCCCGACTGGGCCGACCGTCCTTCGGCCACGCCCTCCGAGTGGCTCACGCGCGTGCGCGGCAAGCCGGGCACCGCGTGGAAGTACAACGACACGCGCGTGAACGCGCTGGCGCTCGCCACGCTCAACGTGTGGCGCCGCCCGCTGCCGCAGGTGCTGAAGGAAACCATCATGGATCCGATCGGCGCCTCCAACACCTGGCGCTGGTTCGGCTACGAGAACTCCTTCGTGGTGATGGACGGCACCGTGATGCAGTCGGTGAGCGGAGGCGGCCACTGGGGCGGCGGCATGTTCATCAACGCGTACGACATGGCACGCTTCGGGCTCCTCAC
>JANLXC010000045.1:0-40534 GCA_031364925.1 Burkholderiales bacterium
GACGAGGGCGTGCGCGACACGTTGATCAACATCGGCCGCTTCAAGGGCCTGGGCGAGATGAATCCCGACCAGCTCAAGGAGACGACCATGAACCCGGACACGCGGCGCCTGATCGAGATGCGCCTGGACCCCGCCGAATACGAAGCCGCGCCGCCGGTGTTCAAGCTCCTCATGGGCAAGACCGAGGCGGCCGGGCGCCGCGCGTGGATGGAGAAGGAAGGCCACACCATCGAGGCCGACCTGTGAGCGCCGTGAAGGCGAAGGGGAAGAAAGCGGCGGAGCTCTCCGGCGACCTCTTCTCGCAGCCGCCCTCGCCTCCGCCCACGCAAGGCGGCGAGCCGCCGCAGCGCGCCCCCGAGGGCCCGACCCTTTCCGAATTCGCCTCGCGCGCCTACCTCGCCTACGCAATGAGCGTGGTGAAGGGCCGCGCGCTGCCGTCCGTGGAGGACGGGCAGAAGCCGGTACAGCGCCGCATCCTCTTCACGATGCGCGAGCTGGGCAACCGCTCCGACGTGCCGCACAAGAAGAGCGCGCGCATCGTGGGCGACGTGATCGGCAAGTACCACCCGCACGGCGACGTTGCCGTGTACGAAGCCGCGGTGCGCATGGCGCAGGACTTCACGCTGCGCTATCCGCTGATCGACGGCCAGGGCAACTTCGGCTCGCGCGACGGCGACAGCCCCGCGGCCTACCGCTACACGGAAGTGCGCCTCACCAACTTCGCCGAGCACGTGCTCCTCTCGGAGCTGGACCGCGGCACCGTCGACTTCATCGACAACTACAACGGCGAATTCCGCGAGCCCAAGCTCCTGCCCGCGCGCCTTCCGGTGATGCTGTTGAACGGCGCCTCCGGCATCGCGGTCGGCATGGCCACCGAGAACCCGCCCCATAACTTGAAAGAAGTGGCCGAGGCCTGCGCGCAGACGCTCGAGAACGAGCCAGACGCCAAGCCGGTGATCCGCACCATCAAGGGCCCCGACTTCCCCGGCGGCGGGCAGATCATCTCGTCGCGCGACGAGATCAAGCGCGCCTACGAGACCGGCCGCGGCAGCATTCGCGTGCGCGCGCGCTGGAGCGCGGAGAAGCTCGCGCGCGGCCAGTATCGGGTGGCCGTCACACAGCTTCCCCCCAACACCTCGGCCGCGCGCGTGCTGGCCGAGATCGAGGAGCTCACCAATCCCAAGCCGAAGGCGGGCAAGAAGTCGCTGACACCCGACCAGGCGAGCCTCAAGACCGCGGCGCTCGCGCTCGTCGAGACTTTCCGCGACGACTCCGACGGCGACCACCCGGTGCGCATCGTGATCGACCCGCGCACCAGCAAGGTGGAATGCGAGGAGATGATGGCGTTCCTCCTCGCGCACACGTCGATGGAAGCGAACGTCGCGATGAACCTGGTCGCGATCGGCACCGACGGGCGCCCGCGCCAGATGGGCCTTTCGGAAGTGATCGCCCAGTGGGCGGCCTTCCGCCTCGTGGTGCTCGAGCGGCGCCTGCGCCATCGCTTCGACGAGGTCGCCGACCGCGTGCACATCCTGGAAGGCCGCATGATCGCCTTCCTCTCGATCGACAAGGTGATCAAGGTCATCCGCAACGCCGACGAGCCGAAGCCCGAGCTCATCAAGGCGTTCAGCCTCTCCGAGCGCCAGGCCGAGGACATCCTCGAGATACGGCTGCGCCAGCTGGCAAGGCTGGAAGGCATCAGGATCGAGCGCGAGCTCGCGGAGCTGAAGAAGGAAGCGGCGGGGCTGAAGAAGCTGCTGGGCTCGCCCGCCGAGCGCCGCAAGCTCGCCGCCGCCGAAGTGCGCGAGGACGCGCAGAAGTTCGGCGACGCGCGCCGCACCTTCATCGAGGAAGCCGAGCGCATCACCGTCTCCGACGTCACCACGGTGGTCGACGAGCCGGTGACCGTGATCCTGTCGCGCAACGGGTTCCTGCGCACGCGTTCGGGGATCGGCATCGATCATGCGGCGCTCGCCTGGAAGGAAGGCGACGCGCCGCTCGCGATCGTGGAAACGCGCACCGTGCATCCGATCGTCCTCTTCGGGGCGAACGGGCGCGTCTTCAACGTGCGCTCCGCCGAGATCCCCGGCGGCAAGGGTGACGGCGTGCCCGCCTCCTCGCTCGCCGAGACTGCCGGCACTCCGATCGTCGGCATGATCTCGACGACGCCGGAAGTGCCGGTGCTGCTCGCCACCAGCGGCGGCAACGCCCTGCGCGCGAAAGTCGAAAGCTTCATCACACGCCAGCGCGCGGGCAAGAGCTTCGTTTCCGTGGGCGAAGGCGAGACGCTGCTCGCACCGACGATCCTGGGCTCCAACGTGAAGGAAGTCGCGGCGCTCTCGCGTGACGGGCGCCTCCTCGTCTTCCCGCTCGATGAAGTGAACGAGCTTCCCAGCGGCGGCAAGGGCGTGATGGCCATGAAGCTGCACGCGGGCGAAACGATGCTCGGCCTGCAATCTGCCGACGACGGCGTGAAGGTCGCCATCGTCGGACGCGGCGACAAGCGCACCACGATCGCCGTGAAGGCAGGCGACCTCGAACACTACCGCGGCGCGCGCGCGCGCACCGGTCGCGTGCTGCAAGGCAAGTTCAAGAGCGTCGAGGGATTCGAAGGGTAAATAACGAAAATGACTGAAAGAGCCTCCATGAAAGCAAATTCGTTTGCACGCTGGTCGTCCGGGTTTGGCCTGGCCCTGCTGCTGGTCGCGGGCGCGGCATCCGCCGCCGAGGTGCGCGTGATGATCTCGGCCGGGTTCTACGGGGTCTATGCCGAGCTGGGTCCGGCATTCGAGCGTGCGAGCGGCCACCGCCTGGTCACGACGCGCGGCCCGTCGATGGGCGACTCTCCCGAAGCGATCCCCACTCGCCTCGCGCGAGGAGAGAGCGCGGACGTCGTGATCCTTGATGGAGCGGCCGCCGACGAGCTCGTCAAGCGCGGAGTAGCGCGCGCCGGCAGCAAGGTGGAGCTCGCCCGATCGATGGTGGGAATGGTGGTGCGCGAGGGAGCCGCGAAGCCGGACATCGGCAGCGTCGACGCATTCCGGCGCACGTTGCTCGCGGCGAAGTCCATCGCGTACTCCGACAGCGGCAGCGGGACGTACCTCGCGACGACCCTTTTCCCCAGGCTTGGCGTCGCCGACCAGGTGGCGGGCAAGAGCCGCAAGGTGCGCGGGCCGCCGTCCGGTGAGCCGGTCGCCGCCGTGGTCGCGCGTGGCGAGGCGGAGATCGGCTTCCAGCAGGTGAGCGAGCTGGTACACGTTGCGGGCGTCACCTACGTCGGGCCGCTTCCCGCCGAGCTCCAGCCAGGATTTTCATTCGCGGGCGCGATCACCGCCAACGCCCGGGAACCGGTGGCGGGCGCCGCGCTGATCCGCTTTCTGGCATCTGCCGAGGCGGCGCCGGTGATCACGAAGGCCGGCCTCGCGCCGTTCGCGATGAATTCCGCCGCGCTCAACCAGCAGCCGGGTCCCATCCCGGCGGGTCCTCCCCAGCCCACGATCGTCTGGGACGCGATCGAGATCAAGACCATCTACCTGGGTAATCGTACCTACATGCTGGTCGGCCAGGGCGGCAACATCACCATCGCGGCGGGCGACGACGCCATCATCATGGTGGACGGGCAATTCGCGCAGCTCTCCGACAAGATCAAGGCGGCCATCCGCGCGATCTCGCCGCTGCCGGTGAAGTACCTCGTCAACACCCACTTCCACGGCGACCACACCGGCGGAAACGAGAACTTCGCGAAGGACGGCGCAACGATCGTCGCGCACGACAACATCCGCGTGCGGCTCGCCGCCGGCACGCAGAACATGATGACCGGCGTGAAGGCGCCTCCCCGCCCGGCCGAGGCGCTGCCGAAGCAGACCTACTACGGCGGCAGCTTCGACCTCGAGGCAGGCGGGCGCAAGGCCCGGCTCACGCATGCTTCCAACGCCCACACCGATGGGGACACGTGGGTCTTTTTCGCCGACGCCAACGTGCTTTGCACCGGCGACACCTTCAACAACCTGAAGAAGTACCAGAACATCGACTTTGCCAATGGCGGCGATGTTCGCGGCATGATCCGCGCCGTCGACGCCTACCTGAAGATCGCCGACGACAGGACGAAGATCGTGCCCGGCCACGGGGGACTCGCCACCAAGGCGGACCTCGCCACGTTCCGCAACATGCTGGTGGCTTCGCACGATCGCATCAAGAAGCTCTACGACGAGGGCAAGACCGAGGCGGAAGTGCTTGCGCTGAGGCCGCTGGCCGATCTCGACGCCACGTGGAGCAACGGGCCTTCGCACGCAGCCGGCCACCTGCGTAACGTCTATCACTCGTTCGGGCGGTTCTAGCGGCAGACGCAATGGCACGCATCGCCTGGCTTGTTATTCTTTGCGCGTTCGTCACGCAAGCGTGGGCCGATGACGCCCTGTGGCTGAGGCTGAAGACCGAACCGAACCTGGTGGTGCTGATGCGCCATGCCGAGCCCGCCAGCGGCCATCCCCTCACGTGGGACGAAAGCGGCGCGTGCAAGGGCGAGTCGATGCTCACGGCTGCCGGCAAGGCCCACGCGAAGAGGCTCGGCGACGCATTCGCTTCGCGTGGAATCAAGGTTGCCGTCATCAGCTCCCCCATGTGCCGTTGCCGCGACACGGCGACGATCGCCTTCGGGCAGAGCCCCGCGACCCATGCCGACTTGCGCGAAGTCGCAAGCGCCGATTCCGCGCGCGCAAAGCAGTTCGAGCGCAAAGCCCAGTCGCTGGTCCTGAGCCACCGCGGGGCGGCCCCCGTCGTCTTCGTGAGCCATCGGCCCAACATCGACCTTCTCACCATGGAGCTGATCGATTCCGGCGAGCTGCTCGTGGGTCGCGTCGACGACAAGGGCGAGATCGAGGTGCTCGGGAAGATCAAGGTGCCGTGAGGCGGGCACGGCGAGCGTTACGCCGCGATCGCGAAGCAGGCGAACATCAAACTCGACTGAGCAGTTAAAATGCATGTCGCAACCTCGTCCGCCACCTCGCTGTGCCCCTCCTCCAGCTTTCCGACGTCTCCCTCGCCTTCGGGCATGTCCCGCTCCTCGACCACGCCGACCTGGTGATCGAGCCGGGTGAGCGCATCGGCCTCATCGGCCGCAACGGCACCGGCAAGACGAGCCTGTTTCGCATCGTCACGGGCGAAGCCCGGGCCGACGGGGGAAATCTCTTCGCGACTCCGGGGCTCAAGCTCGCGAGCGTTCCGCAGGAACCGACATTCGCCCCCGGCCAGACCGTCTTCGAAGCCGTCGCCGAAGGGGTCGGCGCGCTCACCAAGCTCCTCCTCGACTACCACGCGGCCGCGAACGACGGCGACATGGATCGCCTGCACGACCTGCAGGAAGCCCTCGAGGCCGCCAACGGCTGGACCGTGGAGCATCGCATCGAGGCGACGATGAACCGCCTCCTCCTGCCCGAGGACGCAAACGTCGCCGACCTTTCCGGCGGCATGAGGAAGCGCGTGGCGCTCGCCCGCGCGCTGGTGATGGAGCCCGATCTCCTCCTCCTCGACGAGCCCACCAACCACCTCGACATCGCTTCCATCGAATGGCTCGAGGAAACGCTCGCCACGTTTCCGAAGTCGGTGCTCTTCGTCACCCACGACCGGCGCTTCCTCGATCGCGTGGCGCAGCGCATCGTCGAGCTCGACCGCGGGCGCCTGCAGAGTTATCCGGGCAACTTCACCGAGTACGAAAAGCGCAAGGCCGAGATGCTCGCCATCGAGGCGGTGGTGAATCGCAAGTTCGACAAGGAGCTCGCCAAGGAAGAGGCGTGGATCCGCCAGGGCGTGGAGGCGCGCCGCACGAGGAACGAGGGGCGCGTGCGCCGCCTCGAGGCGCTGCGCATCGAGCGCGCGGCGCGCCGCGAGCGCGTCGGCAAGGTGGAGCTCGCCGTGGCGCAGGGCGAGAGATCCGGGCGCCTCGTCGCCGAGCTGGACAAGGTGAGCAAGCGGTATGGCGACAAGATAGTAGTCGACGAATTCTCCGCGCGCATCATGCGCGGGGACAAGATCGGTCTCATCGGCGCCAACGGCACCGGCAAGACCACTCTGCTGAAGCTGATCCTGGGCGAGATCGGGCCCGACTCCGGCAGCGTGCGCCTCGGCACTAAAATACAGGTGGCCTACTTCGACCAGCTGCGCGCCGCGTTGGACGAGGAGGCCACGCTCGCCGACACCATCACGCCGGGAAGCGACTTCGTCGAGATCGACGGCGCGCGCAAGCACATCATCAGCTACCTCGGCGATTTCCTGTTCCCCCCCGAGCGCGTGCGCTCGCCGGTGAAGTCGCTCTCCGGTGGCGAGCGCAACCGGCTGCTGCTCGCGCGCCTCTTCAGCCGCCCCGCCAACGTGCTGGTGCTCGACGAGCCCACCAACGACCTCGACATCGAGACTCTCGAGCTCCTCGAGTCGCTGCTGCAGGAGTACACCGGCACGCTCTTCCTCGTCAGCCACGACCGGGCGTTCCTCGACAACGTCGTGACGCAGACCATCGCGCACGAGGGCGGGGGGCGCTGGAAGGAATACGCGGGGGGATATGTGGACTGGCAAAGGGCGAGAAGATCGTCGGCGGAAGAATCGTCATCCCGGGTGCCTGCGAAGGCAGCAGCCCGGGATCCAGTGAAGAAAAAGAAACTGACCTTCAACGAATCCCGTGAGCTCGAAACCCTCCCCGAAAAACTGGTCGCCCTCGAAGCCGAGCAGAAGGCCCTCGCCGCGCGCCTCGCGGACCCCGAAATCTACAAGGACCGCGGCGTCGACCTGAAGGCGCTCACCGCCCGCAACGAGGCGATCGACGCCGAGCTCACCGGCCTTCTCGCCCGGTGGGAGGAACTCGAAGCGAAGAAGTAGCTCACAAGGGGCATGAAAACTCGCGCATTCTGGTTCGCCGCCGGCGCCGCGCTCCTCGCCGCGGCGCTCGTCGTGGCACTGCGCCCCGGCATCCTCAACCGGCTGCACACCCCGTCCGCGCACGCGGAGCCCGCACGTGGCCAATGCGGCGCCCAGAAGGACTTCCTGGTGCGCTCCGATGCGCTGCTCGCCCCGCTGCGGCCCACCGACTGCTCCGTCCTCACCCAGTCGCCGCCGGAATTCACGTGGCCGCCGCTGGACGGCAAGCACACCTACACCCTCACCCTCACCAAGCCCGACGGCAGCAAGGAGTCGCGCACCACGGCGAAGAACTGGCTCGCCTGGGACAGCGTGCTTCCTGCGGGAAAATATTCCTGGACCATGCACTCCACCATGGACAAGGAGGTCACGAAACCACGCACCTTCACGATCGAGCCCAACGCGGTGCCGTTCCTGCTGCCGAGCGAGGACGCCGCGCTCAAGCGCGCGAAGGAAACGCCGCGGCCGCGCACATGGGCGGCGGATGCCCTGACGCCGATCCTCGCAGTGAAGTCCGAGCGCGCCGCCGGTTTCAAGGCCATGGTGGACGACGTCGAGGGCCACATGCGCAACCCCGTGCAGGCGGAGCCCAATGCCGGCTCCAATGACTCGAACTACGAGGACACCGTGATCGAGCAGAAGCGCACGCTCGCCGCGGCCTTCGCATGGGCGGCGACGCACAACCCGAAGTACGGGGCGGACGCCGCGCGACGCCTCATCGCGCAGGCCAGGTGGAGCCCCACCGGGCGCATCAGCTTCCGCAACAACGACATGGCGAGCCGCAACGTCGCGTGGACCCTCGCGCTCGGCTACGACTGGGCCTACGACTACCTCGATCCCGAGCAGAAGAAGGCGATCCTCGAGGCCATCCGCGTGCGCACGCGCGACATGTACGAGCAATACGTCGCCACCGAGAAGATTGCCAAGACGCCGTTCGATTCGCACGGCAACCTCACGCTTACCATCACCGCCGCCATCGCCGCGCTGGTCGCGGGAGACATCCCCGAAGCCGACCAGTGGGTGCGGGGCGCCGCGAACATGGCGATCGTCTGGACCAGCCCGTGGGGTGGGGCCGACGGCGGTTTCGGCAACGGCACCGCGCAGGCGCAGTGGGACACGGGCAGCAACCTCATTGCATGGTCGGTGCTGAAGAACGCCACCGGCGCCGACATCGCGAAGAAGGAATGGGTGCGCAACTACGCGCGCTACCTCGCCTACTTCCTGCCGCCAGGCACGCCCGCGGGGCTTTTCGGCGACGGGCAGGAGCAGCCGCTGAAGGAGGTCTGGGCGCGCATCGGCAAGGCGTACACGGCATTCGCGCCGAGCGCGCTGGGGCGCTGGTACGCGGCGCAGTGGAGCGGCGAGGACACCTCGCGCATCGAAGCCCTCCTCGCGCCGCGCCTGGACAAGGGGCCGGCGCCCTTTCCCGAGGGCACGCCCAACGGCGCGGTCTTCCCGTCGATCGGCTGGGCGGCGATGCACAGCAACCTCGCCGACCCGATGCGCACCTCGGTGTATTTCAAGTCGAGCCCCTACGGCTCGTACAACCACAGCCACGCCGACCAGAACAGCTTCGTCGTCAACGACAAGGGCAAGCGCCTCGCGATCGCTTCGGGCTACTACGACAACTTCCGCACGCCGCACTGGACCAACTGGTACAAGCAGACGCGCTCGGCCAACGCGATCACGTTCGAAAACGGCACCGGCCAGCGCGTGGACGGGCGCGAATTTTCCGGCGACATCACGCGCTTCGAATCGACCGCGGGCTACGACTACGCCGTGGGCCACGCGGAGAAGGCCTATGCGGGCGCGCTCACCAAGGCGCAGCGCACCCTCGTCTACCTGCGCCCCAACGTGATCGTCGTGTACGACGCGCTGGCTTCGGCCGACGCACATACGTGGGAGTGGAACATCCACGCGCTCGAAAAGATGACGCCGGCCTCCGACAAGGCCGTCCACCTGAAGAACGGCGACGCGCAGATGTGCATCGAGATGCTGGCAAGCCCCGCGGCTGCGTTCAGCCAGACCGACCAGTTCACCGCGCCGCCCGCGCCGTCGACGATGAGCGCCAACGCGCCCAACCAATGGCACGGCGCCTTCGCCACCAGCGCGCGCACCCGTGACGCGGAGTTCGTCGCGGTGCTGCGCGTGGGGTCCGATTGCTCCAGGGGCACGGGCGCCACCGCATCGCGCACCTCCGCGGGCTGGGAGGTCAAGGTGGACAATAAGACCGTGATCCTCGCCGGCGACACCGTCAGCGTGAAGTAGCTGTGTAACGCAGTCGCCGCTCGGCGATGGGTGTCAGGCCTTCAGGACGAAGGGATCCTGCACTTCGCTTCCCAGCTCGCACCAAACGCTCTTGGTCTGGAGGTACTGGTCCACCGCCTCGGCGCCGTTGGCGCGGCCCAGGCCGCTCGCCTTGAAGCCGCCGAACGGCGAGTTGAACGCGAGCGCGCGGTAGATATTGATCCACACGGTGCCCGCCTGCAGGCGCCGCGCCATGGTGTGCGCGCGCGCGAGGTCGCGCGTCCAGACGCCCGCCGCCAGCCCGAAGCGTGTCGCATTGGCGAGCCGCACCACTTCGTCGTCATCGCGAAACGGCGTCACCGCGAGCACCGGCCCGAACACCTCCTCGTTCATGATGTGGTTCGCGGGGCTCGCGTTGCCGAGGATGGTGGGCTCGAAGAAAAGGCCGTCCGCGAATCCCGGCACCGACGCCTTGCCCCCGCCGGTCAGCACCTGCGCGCCTTCGCCCACCGCGCGCTCGATCATCTGCTGGTCCTTGGCAAGCTGCATCTTCGTCGCGACCGGTCCCATCTGTGTCTCGGCCAGCAAAGGATCTCCGAGGCGGATCGTCTTCGCGCGACTCACCAGACGCTCGCGGAATTCGTCGTAGATGCTCTCGTGGATGAAGGCGCGCGATCCGGCGACGCACGTCTGCCCGGCCGCGGCGAAGATGCCGGCCAGCACACCCGCCTCCGCCATGTCGAGGTTCGCATCCGCGAAGACGATGTTGGGGCTCTTGCCGCCCAGCTCGAGCGTCACGCCCGCGAGGCGCGCGCCCGCCTTCGACGCGATCGCCTTGCCGCCGCCTTCGCTGCCGGTAAACGAGATCTTCGCGACGCGCTCGTGATCCACCAACGCTTCGCCCGCCGCGCGCCCGCCAGTGACCACGTTGATGACGCCCGGAGGAAAGCCCGCCTCCTCGGCCAGGCGCGCGAGCTCGAAGGCTGAAGCCGAGGTCACTTCCGAGGGCTTCAGCACGATGGTGTTGCCGGCGGCGAGCGCGGGCGCCACGCTCATGATCGTGAGGAACGTGGGCGAATTCCACGGGACGATGACGCCGATCACGCCGAGCGGCTCGCGCAGCGTGTAGTTGAGGACGCTCGCGCGCTCGACGGGGATCACGCGGCCCTCGATCTTGTCCGCGAGCCCCCCGTAGTAATAAAGCCACTCCTTCACCGCCTTCGCCTGGGTGCGCATCTCGGCTATGAGCTTGCCGTTTTGCTGCGTCTCGAGCGAGGCGATGGACTCGGCGTTGTCGGCGATGAGCTCGCCCCAGCCCATCAGCAGCCTGCCCTTGCGCGTGGGAGACAGCTTTCCCCACGGGCCCTCGAAGGCAGCGGAGGCCGCATTCACCGCGGCGTCGACGTCGGCGCGGCTCGATTCGGCGAACCTCCCCCACACCTTGCCGGTGGTCGGGTTGATGGACTCGAAGGTGCGCCCGTCGGAGGCGGGAATGCGCTTGCCGGCGATATGGTTCGCGTATTCGCGCGGCTTCTCGGTGACGGTGTCCATGCGGGGTCCCCTGTGCGTAGTCTTGCGAATACTTTACTACTTGTGAACCCCCAAAGCGCAAGGCGATCTGAACGCAATGGCCGCAAGGAAACAATATGCGATCGCGCCGCCCATCGAGCCGATGCTCGCCAAGGTCGCCGAATCGATCCCGCAATCCGGCGACTGCCTCTTCGAGCCGAAATGGGATGGCTTCCGCGCGATCGTTTTCCGCGGCGCGACGGACGTCTACATCCAGAGCCGCGACTCGAAACCCTTCGACCGCTACTTCCCCGACCTGCATGAGGTGTTTCTCGCGAAGCTCGCGCCCGGATGCGTGATCGATGGCGAGATCGTCATCGCCACGAAGGCGGGCCTCGACTTCGACGCGTTGCAGATGCGCCTGCATCCCGCGTCCTCGCGCGTGGCGAAGCTCGCCGCCGAGATGCCTGCGTCCTTCATCGCCTTCGACCTTCTCGCGGTCGAGGGCCGCGACATCCTGTCCATGCCGCAGGAAGAGCGCCGCGCGAGGATGGAGAAGCTCCTCGCGAAAGCGAAGCCGCCGATCCACCTCACGCCGGTCACGCGCGATCGCGCGGTCGCCGCGGAATGGCTCGAGCATTTCGAGGGCGCCGGGCTCGATGGCGTCATCGCCAAGCGCGCCGACCTTCCCTATCAACCGGGCAAGCGCGTGATGCTGAAGGTAAAGCATGTGCGCACCGCCGATTGCGTGGTCGCAGGGTTTCGCTGGCACAAGGACGGTGAAGGCATCGTAGGTTCGCTCCTCCTCGGCCTCTACGACGATCGCGGCGTGCTGCAGAACGTCGGCGTGACTTCGGCCTTCACCATGGCGATGCGCAAGCAGCTCGCCGCGGAGCTGGCGCCGTTGAGGAAGAACGCGATGAAGAGCCACCCGTGGCGCGAGTGGGCCGACGCCGCGGCGGCAGGGGCCAGCCGCATGCCGGGCGCGTCGAGCCGATGGAGCGCGGGCAAGACCCTCACCTGGGAGCCGCTTCGCGTCGAGCGCGCCTGCGAGGTGAAGTACGATCATTTGCAAGGCGACCGCTTCCGCCACGCCACTGTCTTCCAGCGCTGGCGTCCCGACAAGCCGCCGCGGCTGTGCACCTACGAGCAGCTCGAGGTCACCGCGCCCTACGAGCTCGCGAAAGTATTTCGCTCGTGAGAGGTCCGGGTCGCTACTTCCGGTAGGTGATGCTCAGGTCGCCTACGCCGTCGACGTGGCCTTCGAGCTTGTCGCCCGCCACCACCGGGCCGACGCCGGCCGGAGTGCCGGAGAAGATCAAGTCGCCGGGCTGCAGCGTGACCAGGTTCGAGAGGTACGAGATCTGCTCCGGCACGCTCCAGATCTGCTGCGAAAGGTCGCCGGTCTGCTTGACGGTGCCGTTCACCTTGACCCAGATGGCGCCCTTCGCGGGATGGCCGATCTCGCTGGCCGGACGCAGCGTCGTCACTGGCGCCGACTCGTCGAAGCTCTTGCCCATCTCCCACGGGCGGCCCAGCTTCTTCGCTTCACCCTGGATGTCGCGGCGCGTCATGTCGAGGCCGACCCCGTAGCCCCAGACGTGCTCGAGCGCCTTCTCGACCGGGATGTTCTTGCCGCCCTTGCCGATCGCCACGACCATCTCGATCTCGTGGTGAACGTCCTTGGTGCCGACCGGATAGCCGATCTCGGAATTGTTCTGCACGATCGAGTTGGCCGCTTTCATGAAGAAGAACGGCGGCTCGCGGTTGGGGTCATGGCCCATCTCGCGCGCGTGATCGGCGTAGTTGCGCCCGACGCAGTAGATGCGACCCACCGGGAAGCGCATATCGCTTCCGGTTACGGGAAGCGAGGGCATCGGGCCCATGTCGATGACGTACGTAACGTTGCGAAGCTCGTCTTTTCCCATGATTTCGCTTTCCCCTGCGTTAATCGAGTTTGATGCCGATCTGCTTGGTGATCTTCACATACTTGTCCACCTGGCCGCGCAGCATGTCGGTGAATTCCTGCGGCGTCTTGCTGGCGACCGGCTCCGCGCCGTTCGCATCCATCGCCGCCTTGAATTCCGGCGTGGCCACGATCGCGACGAGTTCCCTGTGCAGGCGATCCACGATCGGCTTGGGCAGGTTCGCGGGACCCATGATACCGAGCCAAAGCGCCGCCTCGAACCCGGGATAGCCCTGCTCGGCGACCGTGGGCACGTCGGGCAACGCGGGCGAGCGCGTCGCCGTTCCGACCGCGATCGGCTTCACCTTTCCGGCCTTGGCGTTCTGCAGCAGCGCCGGCATCGAGCCGAACACCGCATCGACGTCGCCCGCGAGGATGGCGCGGTCGGAATCGGCATTGCTCTTGTACGGGATGTGCTGCATTTCGAACTTGCCCGCATCCTTCAGCATCTCCATCGAGAGGTGAGTCGCGGTGCCGTTGCCGGCGGAGCCGTAGTTCATCTTGCCGCCCTCGGCCTTGGCGAGGCTCACGAATTCCGAAAGCTTGCTGGCGGGCGTCTTCGGACTGGTCACCAGCAGGTATGGCGTGATGGCGACCAGCGAGATGTGCGTGAAATCCGAGACCGGGTTGTACGGCAGCTTCGAATACGCGCCCGCCGCGATTGCGTGGGTGCTCGTGGTGCCGAGCGTGAGCGTGTAGCCGTCCGGCGCCGCCTTGGCGGTAAGGTCGGCGCCGATGGTGCCGCCCGCGCCCGCACGGTTCTCGACGATGACCGTCTGGCCGAGACGCTCGCCCAGTTTCTGCGCGACGATGCGCGCCACGATGTCGGTCGAGCCCCCGGGGGCGAAGCCCACGATCAGCTTGACTGACTTGTTGGGGTAATCCGATTGCGCGAGCGCAGCGGCCGGCGTAAACGCCATGCCGATGCCCAGCCCTGCGATTGCGAATGCCTTGCGGATGCCGACCATGTCTCTCCTCGAGTCCTGTTATGTGTGGATCAATGCTGCCGCGCGCCTTCCAGGCCCACCAGCGGGGGCATCGAAAGGAACGCGTCGAGCGCGTGGAAGAAGCGCCCGCGATTCACGCCGAGCATCGCGGTGTGCGCGAGCCCGCCGATCTTCAGGAGCTGCTTGTCCGCGCTCGGGATCTTGGCGTAGAAATTGACGATGTCCTCGTCGGTGGCGATGCCGTCATGCTCGGCGCGGATGATCATCACCGGGCAGCGCAGCATCTGCGGATCCACCAGCGGCAGCTTCGTGACCATGTCGACGTACGTGCCCGTGGGGACGGAGTCGCCGTAACGCAGCTCCTCGTCGGCGATCACGCCGCCCAGCATGGCCTCCGCGGCCCCGGAATGGTCGCGGGTGAAGACGCTTTCGTAGAATTCGCGGCTCACGGGACGGCGATTCGACGCCTTGTAGCGCTCGAGATTCTTGGCGCGCTGCACGAGCGTGGGCGCGTCCTTGCCGGTCCAGACGAAGGCGTCGAGCGCCAGCTTCTCCACGTGGTCGGGATGCTGGTTGGCGAAGCGCGCCGCGCGCAGCGCCCCGGACGACTGACCGAAGAAGGCGAGCTTGGCGGGGGCGCCGGTCTTCTCGACCACGCCCATGGCCGCCTTCAGGTCCTCGACGCCGCTCTGGATGTCGGAGTTCGAGGCGGTCTTCTGCGAGTGGCCGTAGCCCTCGTGGTCCATGGTCCAGACTTCGTATCCGAGGCGCGCGAAGTGATCCATCATCGAGTAGCCGGTGCGATTCGGAACCTGGAGGTCGAACATGGTCTTGCCGGAATACGACGAGCCATGGACGCAGAACAGGCGCTGTGTGGGCTGCGTGCCCTCGACGCGCTTCCTGTACACCCAGAGGCGCACGCCCTTCTTGTCGGCCCAGAACTCGTCGGCAACGACGCGCGCGGTGGAAGCGGGCGCGGACGCCGCGGAGGTGACGAGAGGAGCGGCCGCGAGACCCATGCCGGCGATAAGGGCGTTGCGCCGGGAACGATCGGTTGGCTTGGTCAAGACTTTCTCCTGGGCCGGGGGGTATTGCGAAACGCGAGGCGCGGGAGCGCTTGGTTAATTATGCCAGCGCAGGGGACGGCATTGCCTACTTTGGGTGACAGCCGCTTACGCGGCGCCGGCCATCGCTTGCGAATAGCTGTCGAGGTCGACCTGGTAGCACACGCAGGCGGCGCGCTCGAGGCCGGCGCGGTCGAGGATCGAGAGCTCGCCACGCGTGTAGGTGATGAGCTTTGCCTTCTGCAGCGCAGTGGCCGCCTTGGTGATGCCGACGCGGCGCACGCCGAGCATGAAGGCGAGGAACTCGTGGGTGATGTGGAAGGACAAGGAGTGCGCGCGGTCCGCCGTCATCAGGAGCCAGCGCGCCAGGCGCTGCTCGACCACGTGGAAGCGGTTGCAACCCGCGGCCTGCGCGAGTTGCGTCATGCGCACGTTGATATAGCGAAAGACCTCGCGCGTGAGCGCGGGATTCGCGGCAAGCTCGCGGCGAAACGACGACGCGCCGACGCGCCACGCCGTGCCGGACCCCTGCACCAAGCCGCGCACCGTGGACTTCGACGCGCCGAGCGCGACCGATACGCCGAACATGCCTTCGTTGCCGGTAAGCGCTATCTCGAGGATGTCCTTGCCGCCCATGGGAGTGACGAGCGAAATGAAGCTCGTGGTCGGGAAATAGACAAAGCGCATCGGCTCGCCCGGATCGACGAGGACCTGCTCGAATTCGAGCTCGACGGGTTCACAGCGCGCGATCACCTGCGCGCGCTCTTTGGCGGGCAGCGCGGCAAGCAGCCGGTTGGCGACCGGGGGGCGCGGTACCGAAAAGCGGGGAACTTTCATAAGCCGAGCCTAGGCCAGCCCCCGCCCCCCGTCTGTACGCTACCGCACCTCTGCTAGGCGAAGGTCACGCCTCCATCCTCGAGCGGCAGGGTGCGGACGCGCCTTCCAGTGAGCGCGAATACGGCGTTCGCCACCGCGGGCGCCACAAGCGGCACACCCACCTCGCCGATTCCCCCGGGAGCACCTCCTCCCTCGAGCACCGTCACCGCGATCGGCGGCACGTCGCTCATGCGCGGCAGGCGGAAGTCGTGGAAGTTGGTCTGCACCACGCGCCCGTCCTTCACCGTGATCTTGCTGCGCAGCGTATTGATGAGCCCGGTCACGGCACCACCTTCGAGCTGCGCGACCACCTGGTCGGGATGCACGGCGAGGCCGATGTCCACGCACATGCTGATCTTCTCGAGCTTCACCTTGTCGGCGCTCCCGGAAACCTCCGCGACCATCGCGACGTGGGTGCCATAGCACTCCATCGCCGCCACGCCGAAGGCGCGGCCGTTGGCGGGCTTGGCCCTGTAGCCCGAGTCGCGCACCACTCGTTCGAGCACCGCGCGCTGGCGCGGCATCTTGTCGAGCATGTTGGCGCGCAGGGCTACCGGGTCCTGCCCCGCGGCGTGGGCGAGCTCGTCGATGAAGCTCTCGATGGCGAAAGCGTTCAAGGCGTTGCTCACCGAGCGCCAGTAGCCCACTCGAACACCGACTTCCTGGATCACGCTACGCAGGTCGAGGTTGGGGATCTCGTAGGTGAGGTTCGCGGCGCCCTCGGTCATGAATCCGTCGAGGCCGTCCTTCACGAACACCGGGAACATGCGCGCGGTGATCGACGGCGACACCATCTTCGCGGACAGCGCGACCACGCGGCCCTGGTCCACGACGCCGCGCAGCAGGTGCAGGCTCGGCGGACGGTAGAAGTCGTGGGTCGTGTCGTCCTCGCGCGACCAGATGAGCTTCACCGGCGTGCCGGGCATGCTCTTGGCGATCGCCACCGTCTGGATGACGAGGTCGAGGTCGAGGCGCCGTCCGAAACCGCCGCCGATGAACTGGGGATGGATGCGCACCTGCTCGGGCTTTACGCCCCCGACTTCGGCCGCGGCACCCTGCGCGCCCTGCGGGAACTGCGTGCTCATCCACACGTCGACGCCGTCCGCGCCGACGCGCGCCACGCAATTCTGCGGCTCGAGGGTCGCATGCGCGAGCATCTGCACGGTGTACTTGGCCTCCACCGGCTTGCCGCTCGTGAAGGACAGCGCCGCGTCGCCCGATTGCTTCACGACTGCACCGGGCTTGCTTGCGGATGCCTCGAGCGCCGCGTAGATGGCCGCCGTGTCGAGCCTGGCGCCGGGCCCTTCGTCCCACTGGATCTTCACGTCGCCGAGCGCCTTCCTCGCGGTCCAGTAATGGTCGGCCACCACCGCGACGCCTTCGCCGATGTTGACCACCTTCTTCACGCCCGGCCTCTTCTCGACGGCCGCGGCGTCGAACGATGCGACCTTGCCGCCGAGCACGGGGCATGCCGCGAGGGCCGCGTACATCATCCCGGGCTGCACGACGTCGATGCCGAAGACGGTCTTGCCGCGTGCCTTGTCGGCGCCGTCCAGGCGCGCCAAGGGCTTGCCGATCACGGTGAACTGGCTCGGCGGCTTCAAGGCAATGTCGACCGGCACCGGCTGCCGCGCCGCGGCCGAGGCGAGCGCGCCGTAGGAGACCTTGCGCCTGCCGTGCGTGAGCTCGCCATCCTGCGCGCGGATCTCGCTTGCGGGCACCTGCCACTGCGCGGCGGCGGCATTCGTGAGCATCATGCGCGTCGCGGCCCCCGCCTTGCGTAGCGTCTCCCACCCATCGCGCACGCTGGTGCTGCCGCCGGTGATCTGCGCTCCGAGGAGATTGTTCACGTAGGCCGGATTGGCGCTCGCCTGCACCACGGTCACGCGGCGCGGATCGACGCCCAGCTCTTCGGCGAGGAGCATGGTGAGCGAGGTGTGCACGTCCTGGCCCATCTCGTTGCGTTGGCAGACGAGCGTGACCTTGCCGGTGGGCTCGATCTTCACCCAGGCATTGGGATCGAGGGTCGCGGCCTCGGCATCCATCGCGCCGAAGCGGAAACCGATCATGAGGCCGCCGCCGGCAAGCGCGGTGACCTTGAGGAACTGGCGGCGGGTCAATGCGATGGGCGCGTTCATGCGGATCCCCCCAGCTCTTTCGCCGCGTCGTTGATCGCGGCCCTGATGCGTCCGTAGGTACCACAACGACAGATGTTCCCGTCCATGGCTTCGCGGATCTGCGCGTCGCTCGGTTTCGCGTTCCTGCTAAGCAGCGCCGTCGCGGCCATCACCTGCCCGGACTGGCAGTAGCCGCACTGCGGCACCTGCATCTTGTCCCAGGCGCGCTGCACGGCGGCGCCAACTTTTCCGGACAAGCCCTCGATGGTGGTCACCTTGCGGCCTTCGACCGCCGAGACCGGCGTCACGCAAGATCGTGTCGGCACGCCGTCGAGATGCACGGTGCACGCGCCGCAGAGCGAC
Source organism: Burkholderiales bacterium (assembly GCA_031364925.1). Classification (GTDB taxonomy): domain Bacteria; phylum Pseudomonadota; class Gammaproteobacteria; order Burkholderiales; family Usitatibacteraceae; genus Usitatibacter. The sequence goes on from JANLXC010000045.1 coordinate 17,996, forward strand.
GCGCCGCAGCCGAACTTGGTGCCTGTCATGTTGAGGTGGTCGCGCAGCACCCAGAGCAGCGGCGTGTCCGGCGCGGCGTCCACGGTGGTGGCTTTGCCGTTCAAGGTGAGCTTGGTCATGGCGTCTCGTTCCCTATTTGGTGTCGTGGAAGCAATCTAATCCGAACGCAGCCGAAAGACCACCGAGACGTATCGGGCCATGGAAACCGCAAACGTGATGAGTTCACGTGGACCCTGGGCCCCCGATGGCTCCGTGCGGCTAGAACCGGGCGCCGACGGAAAACCTCCATGCATCGACCGACGTGAAGTTGGTCTTCGGATCGAAAGCGATACGCGCGAAGAAGCGCGGCCAATCGTAGGTGGCGGTCGCACCCCAGCGACGGATCGTCTCGCCGTCCACGCGGCCCACCTTGTAGAGCGCGTCGAGCGTGAGGCGCTCCTTGCCTTCCAGGGGTTGGCGATAGAGAAGGTGGAAATGGCGTTGGTCCGGATTCTCGCGATTATCGCGCACCATCTGCAGCATGACGACCTGGCCCGACTCGGTGCGCCGTCCGGCCGCAAGCAAGTAAGAGTCGTTTGGATCGAAGTTGAGGTTCACGTAGGGGCGCAGGTTGGTGCGTCCCAGCCCCACCGCGCCGAACCACGGAGCCCCAGTCTCGACCTGGATGCTGCCGCCCACGAAGCCGCCCGACGCGAGCTGCACCGACGGCGCGACGCGCACCGCCTCGCCGAACGAACGGTCCCATCCGCCGCGCCACTGCGAGATGCCTCCGTCGACGCCGCGGTAGTAGCCGACCCACACGTTGCCGAAATCCGAGGTGTGCCGCAGGTTGGTGTCGACGCCGTTGGTGTGATCGGAGTAGCGATACGCGCCGACGGTCAGCTTGAACGGATCGGAAGCCTCGGCGAGCGCGTGAAGCGGCACGGTGAGCGCGAGGAGCGCGCACCCGATTGCGGCTTGCGATGCGAATCTGGTCATGAGCGTGATTATAATCATCGCCAGGACACCCACCGAGGAGAGAGATTCGTGATTCGTCTCGCACGCGCCATTGCCTTCGCCGTCACCGCCACGCTCGCCGGCATCGGCACCGCGTCGGCCATCGACTATCCGACGCGCCCCGTGAAGTTCATCGTGTCCTATCCGCCCGGCGGGACCACCGACGTGCTCGCGCGCATCATCGCCAACTGGCTTTCCGAAAAGATGGGCCAGCAGTTCGTGGTGGAGAACAAGCCGGGCGGGGGCAACAACATCGGCGTGGAGTTCGTGGTGAACTCCCCGGCCGACGGCTACACGATGTTCCTGGTGAACCCGGCCAACGGCATCAACGCGACGCTCTACAAGAATCTGCCGTTCAACTTCATCCGGGACATCACGCCGGTGGCGGGACTGGTGCGCTCCCCCAACGTGATGGAAGTGCCGGCCAATTTCCCGGCGAAGACCGTCGCGGAGTTCATCGCGTACTGCAAGGCGAACCCGGGCAAGATCAACATGGCTTCCTCGGGCAGCGGCACCTCGGTGCACCTCTCGGGCGAGCTTTTCAAGTACATGACCGGCTGCCAGATGCTGCACGTGCCGTACAAGGGCGCGGGCCCGGCGTTGATCGACCTCATGGCGGGCCAGGTGCACGTCCTCTTCGACAACCTGCCGTCCTCGATCGGCCACATCAAAGGAGGCAAGCTCCGTGCGCTCGGCGTGACCTCGGCGGATCGCGAACCGTCGCTTCCCGACGTGCCCACCGTCGGCGATACGGTCCCCGGCTATGAAGCCACCGCGTGGTTCGGCATCGGCATGCCCAAGGGCTCGCCGCGCGACGTGATCGACAAGGTGAACGCGGAGGTCAACCGCGCCCTTGCCGATCCGGGCATGCAGAAGAAGCTCGCCGAGCTCGGCGGCAAGCCCCTCGGCGGCACTCCGGAAGATTTCGGCCGCGTGATCCAGTCCGAGACCGAGAAGTGGGCGAAGGTCGTGATCTCGTCGGGCGCGAAGGTCGAATGACCGAGCTGGCAAGCGCCGTTGTCGCGCTGAGGCGACGATCCTCCTGCTGCGGTGACGGCCACCACCCCGAATATCCGGCCTATAGCTCGGTAGTGACAAGCCGCGTCAGGAAATTCGCGCATTCGTCGTTGGATGGCTACACCTTGCGACGTCACTTGAATGGCGCAGGAGGATTCCTACACTGATTTGTTGCCTACACCTACAAAATGCCGAATGGAGGCTCTACACCGTACCATCTGGACCATGCTTCACATATTCACTAAGTTATTGATATTAATTGATTAAAATTGATTGGCATCCCTTTTGCTATTAAGTCGTACTCGATGTTTCGGCAAAAGGGTCAAAAACATGTCCAGGCAAGCCACTCTCACTCAAGCCACCGCCCGCACCGGATCCGCGCCCAGTCTCGTGCGCACCTTGGCCGGCGCCTCCTTTCTCCTGGTCGGCATCGCGGTCGGTAACTGGCCGACGAAGGCGCTCGCGCAAGTCGACTTCCGGGACAAAGGATCGTCGATCGCCGACTGCACGTCGGTGGCGCGCGCGTGCCCGGTAGCCACACGATAAGGGAATCAATTCGGCACGGTCCACTCATCGCGTCGCGACGTCGTGCGGTCTTGACGTCAGATGCGACCGGAGGCCCCCTCGCGGGGGCCTTTTTTTTGCGTTTATCTCTGCGCGGGACCGCATCACCTTCGTTTTGGGGGTTTTCGTTACGCTCACCCATTGGCTCAATAAACTGACTCATTGGATCAGCATTCAAACGAGGACTATTCCATTGGATGAGCAAATTCACCCAATGGATGAGCGAGACAAGAAATGAAGATTCGACACCCGGCTACGCTCCGGTCGCGGGAAACCGCGAGTCTTTCACGTTTGCACGAAACGTGACCACGAGCACGTCGCGCCAGGCGGGACGCGACGCGTCCACCGGATGCACCGCGGTCACGCCATGGCGCACGCGCGTATCGTCCACGAGCGCCGCGTCGAATGCATCGGCGAGAGTGAAGCTGCCGAGGAGCTTGCCCGCGGCATCGTGCACGGTCGTCGTGCCGCTTTCGATGTTGACGCGATTCACCAGCATCACGAGCACATAGTCGACGCCGTCGCGATGCACGCCCTCGGGCGTGGGCTGGCCGGCGACACCGGCGCGCGCCTCGATGCGGAATTGGTGGCACTCGATGCGCCAGTCTGCGGCGCGACGAAATTCGCCGAAGAGCCCCATGCAAAAAGCCAGTACCGCGCGGAACGTGGAACCCGCGAGGATCTCCGGGCGCATCGGCTCGAACCAGCGCTCGATTCCTCCTACCAGCGGGTTGTACTCGAGGCCTTGGTAGTGGGGCTGGTGGGGCTCGACGCGGAAGGCAGTCGCGCCCGAGCGCGCGGAAAGTGTCGCGTGGCGACGCCTGCGATAGCGATGGCCGTCGGGTAGCTGCGTGTCGAGCTCGAGGTGGTTCCAGCTCTCGGCGAACGCGGGCCAATCGGCGAAGCTTGCCGGCGCCCCGACGAGGCGGCGCATCTCGGCCGCCGGGACAAACGCAAAACCGTCGCGCTCGATCGAATCCCGAAATCCCATTCCCTACTGTAGCGTAGTCAATTTTTCTGGATGTTCGACCCGGTCTCGAGCGCGACGCTCGTGTGCCGGATCGCCTAGAATCGGCGCTCGCGATGAAATCGGACCGCAACACCACCCGGAGGCATGCCATGCAGGACGAAAACAAGAACACGCGTCGTGGATTCCTGAAGACAGCGCTGGGCACGGGCCTGGCCACGATGGGCGGCCTGGCCGGCGCGCAATCCTTCGAGTTCAAGCCGAACCAGCGCTACCCCGACCCCGCCGTGCAGATCCTTGACCCGGGCTTCGCCCGGCATCGCATCTACAGCAGCACCGTCGAGCAGGTCGCCACCGGCATGCGCTGGGCCGAAGGACCGGTGTACTTTCCCGAGGGCGGGTACCTGCTGGTGAGCGACATCCCCAACAACCGCATCATGAAGTACAGCGAGAAGGACGGTGCCTTCACCGTCTTCCGCACTCCTTCCAATTACGCCAACGGCAACACGCGCGATCGCCAGGGGCGCCTCGTCACGTGCGAGCATTCGGTGACGCGCCGCGTCACCCGTACCGAGAAGGACGGCAGGATCACGGTGCTCGCCGACAACTTCGAGGGTAAGCGGCTCAACGCGCCCAACGACATCGTCTGCAAATCCGACGACAGCATCTGGTTCACCGATCCCCTGTTCGGCATCAACGGCGAGTGGGAAGGCTCCCGCGCCAAGCCCGAGCAAGCCACGACCAACGTCTACCGGATCGGAAGCGACGGCAAGATCGCCGCCGTGCTCACCGACCTGGTGAACCCGAACGGCCTCGCCTTCTCGCCCGACGAGAAGAAGCTCTACGTGGTCGAGTGGAAAGGCACGCCCAATCGCAGCATCTGGAGCTACGACGTCGACGGCGCCACGCTGTCCAACAAGACCAAGCTCATCGATGCCGCCGACCAGGGCGCGCTCGACGGCTTTCGCGTCGATCGCGACGGCAACCTCTGGTGCGGCTGGGGCAGCAACGGAGCGCTGAACGCGGAGCCCAGCGATGTCGGCGGGCGCAAGGTCTACCAGCTTCGCGGCCGCAGCGAAGACCTGGACGGGGTGATGGTGTTCAATCCGCAGGGCAAGCCCCTCGCCCACATCCGCCTGCCCGAACGCTGCGCCAACCTGTGCTTCGGCGGCCCGAAGAACAACCGCCTTTACATGACCAGCTGCCACTCCGTCTACGCGTTGTACGTCGAGGCGCACGGCGCCACGTGAGACCAAGGGACATGAACGCCATGAAGAAAACGATCCTCGCCGCGCTCTGCGCGTCGCTCCTTTCCAGTGCCGCGCTCGCGCAATCCGCGGCGAGCTTCCCGTCGAAGCCGATCACGATCATCGTGCCAGCGACGGCGGGCGGCGCCATCGACATCACCGCGCGCCTCATCGGGCAGAAGTTGAGCGACGCATGGGGCAAGCCCGTGGTGATCGAGAACAAGGGGGGAGCCACCGGCACCATCGGCACCGATGCCGTCGCCAAGGCGCCGCCAGACGGCCACACGCTGGTGCTGGTGGCGAGCAGCCACGCGATCAACCCGAGCATGTTCAAGACCCTTCCCTACGACACCGTGAAGGGCTTCGAGCCCGTGATCCTCACCCACGTCGTGCCGCTCATGCTGGTAGTCACCAACTCGCTGCCGCCCCGGACGCTTCCCGAGCTCGTCGCATACGGCAAGGCCAAGCCCGGCGAGCTCACCTTCGCTTCCAGCGGACCGGGCGGCGCGCCGCACATGTCGGGCGAGCTCTTCAAGAGCATGGCGAAGGTGGACATGCTGCATGTTCCGTACAAGGGAAGCACCGCGGCGCACGCGGACCTCCTGAGCGGGCGCACCTCGCTCATGTTCGATACCGTCGCCGCCATCAATCCGCACGTGAAGGCTGGCTCGGTGCGCGCGCTCGCCGTGACTACCGCGAAGCGCTCCGCCGCCGCGCCGGAGGTTCCGACCATGGCCGAAGCGGGCCTTGTCGGCTATGAGACCAGCACGTGGGGCGGCGTGCTCGCGCCCGCGGGCACGCCGAAGGACGTGGTCGCCAAGCTGAACGCCGAGATGAACAAGGCGCTCGCCGCGCCCGACGTGCGCCAGAAGATGCTGGGCTCGGGCATCGAGCCCGCCGGTGGCAGCCCGAAGGATTTCGCCGATTTCCTGCAATCGGAGATGGTCAAGTGGGCAGGCGTGGCGAAGGCGGCGGGCATACAGCCTGAGTGAGTCAGCGCCGGAACCCAGGCGAATGATCCAATCGGCCCAGCGCGCAAACGCGCGTGCGCCGGCGCTGTCAGTTCGTGATGAAGATTCTCCTCCTCGCCGTGGCCCTCGCGCTCGCGGCGTGCGCCTCCCACCCGGCCGGCTCCCTCGAGTCCCAAGCCGACACCCTGCACACCTTCGACATGGAGGCGGCCATCAAGGCGGCGAAGCCCGGCCAGCCGCGTTGCGACGAGGCGTGCCGCGCGGCAACACGGACGGTCCCGCCCGGCTAGCCGCCCATCCGGGTCTTGGCGGCCCGGTACTCCCGCACGAGCTGCGCGACCACTTCCGCGGCCGGTGCGACGGCGTCGACGCTGCCCACGCCCTGCCCCGCGCCCCAGATGTCGCGCCAGGCCTTGGCCTTGGAGCTGCCTTCCGAGCCGAACTTCATGGTGCTCTTGTCGCCCGCCGGGAGATTGTCGGGATCGAGCCCTGAATTGACGATGCTGCCGCGCAGGTAGTTGCCGTGCACCCCGGAGAAGAGGTCGCTGTAGACGATGTCCGCCGCGGCCGACTCCACGATCATCTGCTTGTACGCTTCGGCGCAGCGCGCTTCGCGGGTGGCGATGAAGCGCGTGCCGACGTAGGCGAGGTCCGCGCCCATCGCCTGCGCGGCGAGAATGTGCTCGCCGCGCGTGATCGCCCCGGCGAGGATGATCGTGCCGTCGAAAAGACGCCGCACCTCGGAGACGAGCGCGAAGGGGCTCAGCATCCCCGCGTGCCCGCCCGCCCCGGCGCACACCAATATCAAGCCATCCACGCCGGCCTCCATCGCCTTCCTCGCATGGCGCACGCTGATGACGTCGTGGAAGACGAGCCCGCCGTAGCCATGCACCACCGGCACCACCTCGTCGGGCGCGCGCAGGCTGGTGATGACGATGGGCGCACGGTACTTCACGCACATCTCGAGGTCGTGCCGCAGCCGATCGTTCGTGTGATGCACGATCTGGTTCACCGCGAAGGGCGCGACCTTCGCCGCCGGATTCGCCGCCTTGTAATCGGCGAGCTCCGTGGTGATGCGCTTCAGCCACTCCTCGAGCTGCTCGGCGGGCCGGGCGTTCAACGCCGGGAAGGCACCCACCACGCCCGCCTTGCATAGCGCGATGGTGAGATCCGGATTGGAGAGGATGAAGAGCGGCGCTCCGATCACCGGCACCGCGAGGGTGTCGGCGAGAATGCCGGGAAGAGTCATGCCGCGCGCTCGACCAATGCGTCGACGATCACCACGCCCTCGCCCTTGGCGCCCACCATCACCGGATTCAGGTCGATGGAAGCGATCTTGCCTTTCGCGCCGCAGATGAGCCGGCCCACGCCGATGGCCGCGGCGGCGAGCGCATCGAGGTCGAGCGGCGGATCGCCGCGCACTCCATCCAGCAGCGGGGCGATGCGAAGGCCGCGCAGCGCGTCCTTCACTTCGTCGGCGTCGAAGGGTGTTACGAGGAGCGCGAAGTCCTTCAGCGCCTCCACGTACTTGCCGCCGTCGCCGACGACCACCACGGGCCCGAAATCGGGATCGATGCGCGCGCCGATCATGAGCTCGCGCCGCGCCTTGCGCATCGCGGCGACGATGACGCCGTCGCGCGCCGCTCCCATCTCGCCCATCTTCTTCCACTGCGCCTCGAAGATGCGCGCGGCGTCGTCGGCGCTGGTCACGTTGACCGACACCAGGCCATGCTCGGACTTGTGGGGAATGTCCACCGAGCACGCCTTCACCACTACCGGCGCCCCCAATGCCTCGAAAGCGGCGCGCGCCTCGGCGGCGGTCCTGCAGAGGCGTTGCGCGACCACCGGAAGTCCATGCCGCGCGAGGAGCTCGAGGCTCTGCACCTCGTTGAGGAAGGCACTCGTGCCAGGCGGCACATCGACCGGCGCGCCCGCCTTCCAGGGCGCCCGGCGCCTGGCGAGGAGCGCGGTGTGTCCGGCGAGCTGCGCGAGCGCGCCCAACGCCTCGGTCTCGTTCTCGTAGACCGGCAGCCCCGCGGCACGAAACGGCGCTGCGTACGGCGCCTGCCATGCCGCCACGGCGACGGGCTTGCGCGTCTCGGCGGCGAAATTGGCGGTGTCGCGCGCGAACGCATCGACGTCGTAGCCCGCGCCCGCCACCGGGATGTTGATGAAGAAGAGGTCGGCCGCCGGGTCCTTGGCGACGATCGGCAGCACGTCGCCGAAGAGGTGGCTGTTGGACAGCAGCGCCGCGGTGATGTCGATGGGATTGGTGGCGGTGGCGAAGCCGGGGAGCTTGGCCGCGACGTCGCGGCGCGTTTCCGGCGCCAATGGCGCGAGCGGCAGCCTGAATTCCTCCGCGGCGTCGGCACCCATCACGCAGCTCGCGCCCGAATTGCTGATCACGACCAGGCGCCGGCCCTTGGGTCGCCAGCCGTTCAGGTACATCTCGGCGCTCAACGCGAGCTGGTGCGGGTCGCGCGCGCGCCAGATGCCGTGGTGGCGCAGGTACGCGTCGACGACGCGGTCCTCGTTGGCGAGCGAGCCCGTGTGCGACGAGGCCGCCTTCTGCCCGCTCTCGGTGCGCCCGGCCTTCACCGCGACGATCGGGAGGTCGCGCTCGCGCGCATACTCCGCCGCTTTGGCCATCAGCTCCGGGTTCGCGATGTTCTCGTAGTAGAGGAGCATCAGCTTCACGCCGGGATCGTGCGCGACCGCCCACGAGAGCGCGGCAACGTTGATATCGGCTTCGTTGCCGGTGGCGTGCACGTGGCGAACGCCGAGACCACGGCCGCGCAAGAGTCCATAAGTGACCGCGGCCATCCCGCCGCTTTGGCTGATGACCGCCACCGGGCCGTCCCTGGGCTCCACCTCGATGAAGAGCGTGGAGAAGCATGCGATGGCGCCATTGCCGAAGTTCGCGAGCCCCTGGCTGTTGGGCCCCACCAGGCGCATGCCGGCGGCGCGCGCGGTGGCGACCATGCGCTCCTGCACGGCGCGCCCCTCGTCGCCGGTCTCGGCAAAACCCGAAGCGATGATGATTGCCGCCTTGACACCGAGCTTCGCGCATTCCTCCACCGAAGCGACGGTAGCGTCACCGCCGACGATGACGATGGCGAGCTCCGGCACTTCGGGGAGTGAGGCGAGGGATGGATAGCCCTTCAGGCCCTGGATCTCGGCGCGGTTGGGATTGATCGGATAGATCGCCCCCTTGTAGCCGTGGCGCTTCATGTAGAGGATCGGCCGCCCGCCGATCTTGTTGGGATTTTCGGAAGCGCCGATGATCGCGACGGACTTGGGGTCGAGCGCGGCTTGCAGGAGGTCGGTCATGTGGAGCCTTCAGTGGGACTTCACGAAGCGAGCGGCGCGCTTCTCCAGGAACGCGGCGATGCCCTCGCCGCACTCGTCGCCGTAAAGGCTTTCGACGAATGCATCGCGTTCGGCGTCGAGCTGGGCGCGATGGCTGCGTCCGCGCGCCGCATAGACGAGTTGCTTGATTCGCCCGTGCGCGGCCGCCGGGCCTTCGGCGAGGCGCCTCCCCCAGCCCATCGCTTCCTCGATCGCCGAGCCGCTCGCGACCACGCGATTGACGATGCCCAGCTCGTGCAGCCGCGCCGCGGTGACGCTCGCCCCGTCGAGGAGCATCTCGAGCGCGGCCTGCGGGGGAAGCGCGTGGGCGAGCGCATCGCTGCCGCCGCCATCCGGGCTCAGCCCCGCCTTCACGTACGACATCACGAACCTGGCGTCCTGTGCCGCCACGATAAGGTCGCAGCCGACGGCGATCGAGAATCCGCCGCCGGCCGCGGCGCCCTCCACCGCGGCGATGATCGGCTTGGGACATGCGCGCATCGCGTGCACCCAGTCGTGCAGCGTGTCGAGGTGGCGCGCCTGGCTCTCGCGCGCAAGATCGCGCTGGGCGAGGAGCCGATGGAGGTTTCCGCCGCCGCAGAAGTGCTTGCCCTCGCCCGCCAGCACGATGGCGCCTATGCCGTCGTCGGTAGACGCGTCGCGAAACGCCGCACGCGCGAGGGCGTACAGGTCGGGAGTCATCGCGTTCCTCAGCGCGGGATTGCTGATGGTCAGCTTCAGCACGCGTCCGGCGCGTTCGACGATGAGCCGCGCGACGGTGGATTCGGCGTTGCTCATTCAGTCCACCTTCACGTTGGCGTCTTTCACCACCTGGGAGTACTTGACGATCTCGGCGCGCAGGAACTTCGCGAACTCGGCTTGGGTGCCCGGGTTGGCTTCGCAGCCGGCGTCGAGCAGGCGCTGTTTCACGCCCGGGTCGTTGAGGGCCCTCACGATGTCGGTGTTCAGCTTCGCCACGATGTCCTTCGGCGTCGCCGCCGGGACAACCACACCCGCCCACGAGTACGACTCGTAGCCGCGCAGCCCGGCTTCGGCGATGGTGGGAATTTCCGGCGCCAGCGCCGAGCGCGTGGGGTTGCCGACGCCGAGCGCCTTCAGCCTGCCGCTCCTGATGTGGGGAAGTGCAGAGGGCGCGTCGGCGAACATCAGTTGCACCTGCCCGCCGAGAAGATCGCTCATGGCCGGTGCGCTTCCCTTGTACGGCACGTGCAGCAGGTCCACGCCCGCCATCGTCTTGAAGAGCTCGCCCGCGAGGTGCGTGCCGCCGCCGTTACCCGACGAGCTGAAGGAGAGCTTGCCGGGATTCTTCTTCGCGTACGCGGTGAGCTCTGCCACGCTCTTCACCGGGACCGATTCGTGGGCCACGAGGATGATCGGGAACTTCGCGGCGAAGGTGACCGGCGCGAAATCGCGCTCGATATCGTAGGTGAGCTTCGGGTTCAGGCTCGGCAGGACCGAGTGGTGGATGCTGCACACGAATACCGTGTAGCCGTCGGCGGGCGAAGCCTTCGCGGCCTCGGCGCCGACGATCCCGCCCGCGCCCGCGCGGTTCTCGACGATCGCCGTCTGCCCCCAGTACTCGGTGAGCTTGGTGGTGAAGGCACGCGCCGTGGTATCGACCGGCCCGCCGGGCGGGAACGGCACGATGAACTTCACCGGCTTGGACGGATACGCGTCAGCGCTCGCCGGAAGCGCGGCGCCCACCAGGATGGCGCTCGAGGAGGCCAGGAACTCTCGTCGGGTAAGGCGCATCGTCATCTCCTGTTGATTGCCACGCATCCATGGCCGAGCATGGCCGTCAGTCGACCGTCGCGCCCGAGACCTTCACGACCTTGCCCCACTTGTCGACTTCGGCATTCAGGAAAACGGCGTACTGCTCCGGCGAGCGCCACGCGGCGGCGAAGCCCTGCGCGGCGAAGCGCTCGCGGATCTCGGGCGACTCGAGCGCCTTTCTCAATTCCGCGTTCAGCTTCGCGACGATTTCTTTCGGGGTTCCTGCCGGCGCGAGCACTCCGTTCCAGGCGATGGCCTCGTAGCCCGGCAACCCAGACTCCGCCACCGTCGGAATGTCCGGCGCCGCCGGCGAGCGCGCCGCGCTGGTCACCGCGATCGCCTTCAGCTTGCCGCTGCGCACGTGTGGCATTGCCGAGAGCATCGTGTCGAAGAAGAGCGACACCTGCCCGCCCATGGTGTCGGTGAGCGCGGGCGCGCTGCCCTTGTAAGGGACGTGCGTCATCTTGATTCCCGCCATCGTGTCGAAGAGCTCCGCGGCGAGGTGCGTGGATTGCCCGGGGCCCGAGGAGGCGAAGGTGAGCTCGCCGGGCTTCGCCTTGGCGAGCGCGATCAACTCGCCGACGTTCTTCGCGGGCAGCGCCGGGTTGGCGACGATCACCAGCGGACCCGCGGTGAGCTGCGACACAGGCACGAAATCCTTCATCAGGTCGTAGCTCATCTGCTTGAAGAGCGTGCGGTTGATCGCGTGCGCCGTGGTCGCGACCAGCAGCGTGTAGCCATCGGCCGGCGAGCGCGCCACCGCCTCCGCGCCGATGTTGCCTCCGGCGCCGGCTCGGTTGTCCACCACGAACTGCTGGCCGGTCTGCTCCGAGAGCTTCTGCGCGACCACGCGCGCGACGATATCGGTGGGCCCACCCGGCGGGTAGGGCACGATCATCTTCACCGGTTTGGCGGGATAGCCCTGGGCCAACGCGCCGAATGCAACGCACGCCGCGACAGCGGCAACGAGACGATTCATGAAATCTCCTTGGAGTCGGGGCGAAAGCGGACCAGCGTCCGCTCGCCGTGCTTGAAAAACGTCGCGACGACTCGATCGCCGATCGCGACGCCGGTCTGCGCATGCGCCATGAGCCGCGACTTCTCGTCGAGGTCCACGAGCACGAGGGTATACGGCGCGAGCGCCCGGAAATCGTCGGAGGGCGCGCGCGTGACCACCGTGGTCGCGTAGACCGTGCCGCGCCCTTTCGAGTCGCGCCATTCAAGGCGTTGGGCCCCGCAGCGCCGGCACGCATGGCGCGGCAGCGTCTGCGTGGCGCCGCACTCGAGGCATGCCTGGTAGCGCAGCACGCCCTCCTCGAGGCCCGCGACGTAGGGCGCTGAAAGGAGCTTCACGTCGGGACTCATGGGCTCAGTCCTCGCGGGAAAGGATGAGGCTGACATGGGAAGAAAGCACGCCGCCGTCGGCATGGATGAAGGCGTGCCTGCGTGGGGCGATCTGGCGCTCGCCGGCGCGGCCGGCAAGCTGCCGATACGCCTCGACCGCGTGGCCCATGCCGCCCGCCACGCCCGAGTGCCCGAACGAGAGCAGTCCCCCGTGCGTATTGAGCGGCAGCTTGCCATCGCGCGCGAAATCGCCGGCGCGCGCGCGTTGCGCCGAGCCTCCGCGCGCGGCAAACCCGGTCTCCTCGATGAGGATGGCGAGCGTGATCGTGAAGGAGTCGTAGATGGCCAGGTAGTCGATGTCGGAGCGATCCAGCTTCGCCTCCTCGAACGCGCTGTGCGATGCGTCGCGTGCGCCGAAGTTTCCGGTGTCTTCGATGGCGGTGAGGTGCTGGTGGCGATGCGCCTGGCCCGCGCCGACGATCAACACGCGCGGCGTGGTGGGGCGCGGCTCGGCTGAGATCACCAGCGCCATCGCTCCGTCGGAGATCGGGCAGCAGTCCATGATCTTGAGCGGCGAGGCGATCGGCTTGGAGGCGAGCACATCCTCGAGCGTGATCGGCGTCTTCAAGTGCGAATCGGGATGGGTGATGGCGTTGGCGCGCATCAGGACCGCGAACTGCGCGAGGTCGGCCTCGGTGAGGCCGGTCTCGTGCATGTAGCGTGACGCGAGCAATCCGTAATACGCGGGGATCGAGGCGCCGTTCACCACTTCGTAGTCCGGATCGCCCACCTGCGCGAGCGTCTGGATCGCGCTGTCGCGCGACTGCCCGGTGAGACGGTTCTCGCCGGCCACCACCAGCACGGTGCGGCAGCGGCCTCCGCGCACCAGCTCGCGCGCGAGCATCAGCATCGCGCAACCCGTGGCGCCTCCGAGCTGCACGCTGTGCGCGTAGGCGGGCTCCAGCGAGAAACGTTCGCAGAAGAGCGTCGAGAGCATGAGGTGCGGAAGAGTCGTCGCGTAGCCGCAGAGGACGCCGTCGATTTCGGAGCGATTCCATCCGCCGTCGTCCAGCGCGCGCTGCGCCGCCTGCGCCATCAGGTCGAGCGCGCCCTCGCCTTCGAGGCGTCCGAAGCGCGTGTTGCCGACGCCGGCGATGTAGGCGTTCAACGGGAAGGGCTTTTCAGGGTGCCGCGGGATGCTGCGAGAGCAATCGATTGTACGCGCCCGAAAGTCCAGCCCCGGCGGCGATGCGGCCCAGGTCCGCGATCGTGTCGTCGGGCAGCTCGATGCCCTCGGCCCGCTGGCGCCGATCCGCGCGCGCCTCCATCTCGCCGGGGTAGAAGATCTCGTCGGTCCCCTTCGCCAGCGGCACCGACTTCAACTCCGCGACGAAGGCCTCCATGCGTGCGTTGAACTCGGCGAGCGGCTGGAACGCCTCGATATGGAACGCCGTGAGGAAATGTCCCGCGCCGCTCTTCAGGTCGGTCTTGTACGGGCCGTTCACGCCGGACAGGAAGGAACTCCCGGAAAGCACGCCCGAGAGCATGTCGACCACCAGCGCGATGGCGTAGCCCTTGTGACCCGCCATGGGAAGGATGATGCCGTCGATCGCCTCCTGCGGATCGGTGGTGGGCTCGCCGTCGGCGGTGAGCGCCCAGCCCGGCGGGATCTTCTCTCGCCGCTGGCGCGCGAGATAGATCTTGCCGCGCGCGACGCCGGTGTTCGCCATGTCCATCATGAACGGCGGATGCGTGCCCGCCGGGCAGGAGACCGACCACGGGTTGGTGCCGATGATCTTCCGGCGCCCGCCCCACGGCGCGATCGCCGGACCGCCATTGGTGGTGAGCATCATCACGCAGCCCTCGACCGCAGCCATGCGCGTGTAGTACATGCAAGTACCGAAATGGTTGGAATTGCGCACCGCTATCGCGGCGACACCGTGCAGCTTCGCGCGCCGGATGACGTCGCCAGTGGCGAACCTCGTGACGACCTGCCCGACGCCGTCGTCGCCGTCCACGACCGCAACGGCGCCCGCGTCCACGACGAACGTCGGCGCGGTGCGCGCCTTCATCGCTCCCGACTGCAGGCGCGCGAGATACCAGCCGGTGCGCAGCACGCCGTGGGATTGATGCCCCCAGAGATCGGCCTGCACCAGCGTGTCCGCGAGGAAGGCGGCGTCCTCGCCCGGCACCCCGGCGCTCCCGTAGATGCCCGCGACGAGGCTCGCCAGCGCTGCGTGATCGACGCGCAAAGTCATGGAAAGCCTCAGTCCGGATTGAAGCCGTCCGTCGTTCAGTTCACGGTGATGCCCGCGGTCCTCACGAGCTTGCCCCACTTGTCGCTCTCCGCGCGCACGTGCGCGGCGAAGGCCTCCGGTGACCCGCCGACCGGCTCGACGCCGAGGGCGGCGAGCTTCTTGCGCACTTCCTCCGTGGCGAGGATGCGATCGATGGCCGCGTTCAGCCTGAGGATCACGGCGCGCGGCGTGCCCGCCGGCGCCACGATGCCGCTCCACGAAAGCGATTCGTAGCCGGCAATTCCCGCCTCCTCGATGGTCGGGACCTCGGGCAGGTTGGCGAGGCGCTTGCGGCTCGTGACCGCGAGCGCGCGCAGCTTCCCCTGCTCGATGAAAGGCAGCGACGAGGGCGCATTGTCGAAGAGCATCGTGACCTGCCCGCCGATCACGTCGATCAGGGCCTGCGAGCTGCCCTTGTAGGGGACGTGCAGGATGTCCACGGCGGCGAGCGCCTTGAAAAGCTCACCCGAGAGGTGGGTCGAGCTTCCCGAGCCCGAGGATGCGAACGTGAGGCTGCCCGGGTTCGCCTTGGCGAGGCGCACCAATTCGGGGACGGTGCGCGCGGGCACGCCCGGATTGACCACCAGGATGTTGGTGATGAGCGAGGTGTAGCTCACCGGCGCGAAATCGCGCTCGGGATCGAAGGCGAGGCTCTTGAAAAGGTGCCCGTTGATGGAGAGCACCCCCGTGGTGCCCATGAGGAGCGTGTATCCGTCCGGCGGCGACTTGGCCACCAGGTCCGCGCCGATGTTGCCCGAGGCGCCGGCGCGATTGTCGACGATGAAGCTCTGCTTGAATTCCACGCCGAGCTTGTCGGCGAGGATGCGCGCGACCACGTCGGTGGAGCCGCCAGGAGCGAAGGGCACGACGATCTTGACCGTGCGCGTGGGATAGTCGTCATCGGCCGCCGCGGCGCCGAGCGCGAGGAAGGACGTCGCAAAGAGAGCTGGCAGGAATCGCAATCGAATCTCCCGGGCAAAGGCATTGAAGATACACTTCCCGGCCCGTCCCCAACAGCTCCAGGAGATGTGAATGAAGAGATTGCTCGCGATCCTGGCCGCTTGCGCCGCGATGGGTGCGGCCGCGTTCGACCTCCAGGGGCATCGGGGCGCGCGCGGGCTCCTCCCGGAAAACACGCTCCCCGCGTTCGAGAAGGCGCTGCAGCTTGGCGTAGACACGCTCGAGTGCGACATGGCAATCACCAGGGACGGCGTCGTCGTCATCCATCACGACCTGTGGCTCAATCCCGACATCGCGCGTGGGCCCGACGGCAAGTGGCTCGATGCGCGCGGGCCGGCGATCTCTTCGCTCACCTTCGACGAGCTCCAGAAGTACGACGTCGGCCGCCTGAAGCCCGGGACCGAGTACGCGAAAGGCTTTCCGGACCAGGTTCCGGTGGACGGCACGCGCATCCCACGGCTCTCCGACCTCTTCGACCTGGTGAAGAAATCGGGAAACACCAAGGTCGGCTTCGACTGCGAGACCAAGGTCTCGCCCCTCGAGCGCGCCGCGACCCTCGCGCCCGAAGAATTCGCGCGCAGGACGATCGCCGAGATCCGCAAGGCGGGCATGGCGGAGCGCACCATGGTGCAGTCCTTCGACTGGAGCACGCTTCAGGTGATCCAGAAAGAGGCCCCGGAGATTCGCACCATGTACCTCACTTCCGAGCGCTCGGTCATGCCGCGCGGGCCCGCGGGCTCGCCCTGGCTGGCCGGGTTCGATCCCGACAAGCACGGCAACTCCGTGCCGCGCGCGGTGAACGCCGCGGGCGGGCGCATCTGGGCCCCCAACCACGCCACCCTCACGCCGGCGCTCCTGGCCGAGGCGCGCATTCTCGGCATCGTGGTCATCCCCTGGACCGTGAACGACGCGCCGACGATCAACAAGCTCCTCGAGATGGGCGTGGACGGCATCATTTCCGACCGCCCGGATCTCGTCCTCGAGGAGCGCGCGAAGAAGCGCTAGGAATCGGCTGCCTTTTCCTCCGGTGGCCGGACTTTTCGGAAGGTAGCGAGCAGCAACAGGTCGTAGACGATCTTGAGGCAGCCCGCGGCGATGAGCGGCCAGCCGAACGTGGAGAGCGTGAGGAGGTAGCCGGCGAGGAACGGGCTCGCCGCGGAAGCCAGGCTCCTCGGCACCGACGTCATGCTCGCCGCCGCCGGCCGCTCCGCGGGCGTCACCACAGCCATCACGTACGAGCTTCGCGTCGGCACGTCCATCTGCGAGAGCGCGCTTCGCACGAAAAGTAGCGCCACCACGGACGAGAGCTCCGGCATGAACGGGATCGCCACCAGGCAGAGGTTGGCGGGCAGGTGCGTGAACACCATCGTGTTCACGAGGCCGATCCGGTCGGCGATCCGCACCGCGACGAGATAGGAGAGCGAGGTGAGGATGCCGGTCCAGAAGAAGATGGCCCCGGCGGTGGCCACCGACATGCCGAAACGCTGGTAGAGCCAGAGCGCCACCATCGATTGCACCACGAAGCCCCCGCCGAAGGCATCGAGGCTGAAGAGCGCGGCGAGGAGGTAGACCTTCTTCTTCGACGGCCCGAGCGGGACACGCGGCTGGGCGCCTTCCGATTCCAGCGCGCGCGGCAAGCCGCGATAGACGAGCGCGCAGGCCAGGCCCAAGGCGGCGTAAAGGACGAACATCGCCTGGATCGAGGTTTTCATGGACAGGCCGAGGACCGATTCCATCACTCCCGGCAGCCCCGCCGCGACCGAGCCCACCGCCGCCACGAGCGAGCCGACCAGGCTGTAGCGCGCGAAAGTGGCGGTCCTGCGCTTGTCCTGGACAGTGCGCGACATCACCGCGTGCTCGAGCGGCAGGAACACGCTCACGTCGCCGCTCGACGGGTTCAGCGTGCCGACGATGGCGATCGCGAGCAGCGGCCAGAAATCGGTGAACACCGCGAAGCCGGCACCCGTGGCCGCCATGAGGAGCGTGGCCGCGAGCAACATGGTGCGATAGTGATACCGATGCGCGGTGAGGCCCACGCCGAGCGTGAGCAACCCCGAGCCCAGCAGCGTGGCGGTGGCGATGACGCCCACTTCGAGCGCGCTGAAGCCCAGCGCCAGGAGATACACCGGCAGGAGCAGGCTCACGAAGCCGTCGCCAAAGGCCCTGAGGCCCTTGGCGACGAGCAATCGGCTGACCGGCGAAGCGTTCACGGGCCGAAGGAGAAGTCGTCGAACAGGGTGACGCTGTCCGCCTTCGTCCACACGCCAACGGCGCCCATGCCCGCGATGTGCGAATCGTCAATGTCGATGTACGCCTTGCCGTCCAGCAGGACGCGGATCCTCGTTCCGCGATACTCGGCGCGAAGCGTATGCCAGGCGCCCTTCGCAACCGGTGCGTTCACGTACTTGATCGTCTTGCGGCTTCCCTTCTCGGTGTAATAGAGCGACACGTTGCCCTCGAGGGCGTTGGCGCGCGCGACGTAGTAGTTGTCGCCGTCCTTCCAGCGCCACACCACGCCCCCGGCCTGGTCCTCGCGGCCCGAGAGCGGCTTGAACTTCACCTCGACGAATCCGTCCGCCATCGATGCGTCGCGCCGCACGCACCACGGGAAATCCCCCACGCCTGATTGCTTTAGCACGTTCGGGGCGCTGGGCGCGGTGGGATCCTGTTGCACCATCCACACGGAAGCGCCGCGGCCTGTGACTCCGCATTGCCAGCCTTGCGGCAGCGCGCCCGCCGCGTCGCTGTCGAAGTCGATGGCGCTCATGTGTGCATCTTCACGGGACCGCCGATGGCCTTCCACGCCGCGTGCCCGCCCTTCATGTAACTCGCGTCGAAGCCCGCATCGCGCAGCGCGAGCGCCGTCTTGCACCCGACGTGGAAGCCGTAGACGCAGAACACCACGACGGGCTCGGATTTGCTGAGCTCGCCAGCCCACTCCTGCACCCGTTCCGGATCCTTCCACACCGCACCGTCGATGATGTCCTGGGTTCGCGAGATGTAGTGCCTCGGCCGCGCGTCGATGAGCTGCACCGGCTGGCCTGTCTCCATCATCGCCTTCACCTCTTCGACTCCGACGCCGGGAAGGTCGCCGAACTCCTTCTGCTCGAGCGGCCGCGGCGGCTGCACGCCCAACGCATCCTCGTAGCGCGCCTCGACCGATTTCCAATCGATGTTGCGCATGAACGTGTCCACATAGGCCCTCGCGTTGGCGCCGAAGTCGAGATGGTAGGCATGCTCGTACATGTCGAGCGCCAGGATGGGAATGGCGCCGGCAACCGCCTGCGTGTGCTCCGACGCATATTGGTTGACGAGGCGCCGGTCGCGCGGGACATAGGTGACGAGGACCCATCCCGAGCCTCCGCCCAGCGCGTTGGCCATCGCCATGAACTCGTCGCGCCATCGATCGAAGGAGCCGAAGTCGCGCGCCAGCACCTGCGCGAAGGCGGCCGGCGGCTTGCCGTCGCCCGCGAGCAGGCTCGCGAAATAGAGCTCGTGCAGGAGGGTGGAATTGAGCGCGACGAGCTCCTCGCGCTTCAGGCCGGCGACGACGAAGCCGGGCGCCTTAGCGAAGTCGAGGGCCTCGAGCTTTTCGCTGATGGCGTTGAGCCGGCGCAGCGCCCCGCCGTAGTTGTTCTCGTAATGGCTTTCGATCAGCTTCGTCGACAAGCCGTTCAGCAGCCAGGGCCGGCAGAATATCGGTGTGAGGGAATATCGCATCCAATCCTCCATAAGCGTGTGAAAGAGAAACGCTCGCAGGATTGGACGGGGACCGTCTTGGAGGGATGCAACCCGGGGGTCCTGTCTACCCCCAAGGGTCAAATTACTCCTGCACCGCGGATGGCGCAAGCGCGCGGCTGATAAGATTTCCACATGGCTCCATCACCCAAGCGCTGCTCGTGGTGCGGAGAAGACCCGCTCTACGTCGAATACCACGACACGGAATGGGGGGTCCCCGTCCATGACGACAAGAAGCTTTTCGAGTTCCTGATTCTCGAGGGCATGCAGGCGGGACTGAGCTGGATCACGGTGCTGAGGAAGCGAGAGAATTTCCGCCGCGCCTTCGCCGGCTTCGACGCCGAGAAGGTGGCGCGCTACGGCAAGCGCGACATCGCGCGGCTGATGGGAGACGCGGGCATCGTGAGGAACGAGCTCAAGGTCCACGCTGCCGTGACGAACGCCCGGGCGTTCCTGCGCGTTCGCGAGGAGATGGGCTCCTTCGACGGCTACATCTGGCAGTTCGTCGGCGGCGCGCCGCGCATCAACCGCCGGCGCGGCAAGGACATCCCGGCCTCGACCCCGGAATCCGACGCGATGAGCAAGGACCTCAAGGCGCGCGGCTTCAAGTTCGCGGGCTCCACCATCTGCTACGCCCACATGCAGGCCACCGGGATGGTCAACGACCACGTCACGGCGTGCTTTCGCCATCGCGAGCTGTCCTGAAGAGCCCGTTGCAGGGTGCGCTAACGCACCGACGGGATCGAGAATCATGACTACACTCGCCTTTTGCGAAGGCTTTGACGATGCTTCACGAATTCCTCCTGTCCAACCGGGGAGAGCTGATCGAGCGCTGCCGGGTGAAGGTAGCAACGCGCCGTGCGCCCATGGCGACGCCCGCCGAGCTCGAGTTCGGCATCCCGCTATTCCTCGACCAGCTCACCGCGATGCTTCCGGGCGGCTCGCGGGCCCAATCCGAGGCCCGGCCCAGCCCCGTATCGCACCAGACGCCGGCCGAGGCGCAGATCGGGAAAGTCGCCGCGCGGCACGGCCAGGAGTTGCTTCGCCACGACTTCACCATCGAGCAGGTGGTGCACGACTACGGTGACCTGTGCCAGGCGATCACCCAGCTGGCGGATGAGCAAGGTGCGGCCATCAGCGTGCACGATTTCGGGTCGCTCAACGTCCGGCTCGACAACGCCATCGCCGGCGCGGTCACCGAGTTTTCGAGGCAGCACGCCGCGGACGAGACCGCCGCCGCCGCGACCACGAGGACCTTGAGCGCCATCGCGCATGAGATGCGCAACCTGCACAGCACCCTCACTGTGGCCATAACCGCCATCGAGCGCGGCACCGTGGGATTCGGCGGCGCCACTTCGGGAGCCTTGAAGAGCGGGCTCGCCAGGATGGCGAAGCTGATCGACCGCACGATCGAGCTGAGCCACGTGAAAGGGCACTGAAAAGGAAACTCAGCTCTGCGCTGCGACGGTCAGCACGATCTTCCCGATGTGCTCGCCCGCTTCCATCATCTCGTGCGCCTGCGCCGCCTCTTCCAGCGGGAACGTGGCGTGGATCACCGGCTTGATCTTGCCGCCCTCGATGAGCGGCCACACCTTCTGGTGTAGCGCCCGCGCGATGGCCGCCTTGAACTCGACCGGACGCGGTCGCAGCGTGCTGCCGGTGAGCGTGAGACGCCGCCGTAGCACCTCCATCAGGTCCACGGTGGCCTTCGATCCTCCGAGGGTCGCGATGAGCACGATGCGCCCATCGTCGGCGAGCGCCTTCATCTCGCGCGGGACGTAGTCTCCCGCGACCATGTCGAGAATGACGTCCACGCCCTTTCCGCCGGTAAGCGTCTTGACGGCTTCGGCGAAGTCCTCGGTCTTGTAGTTGATCGCGCGCTCGGCGCCGAGCTTCTCGCAGGCAGCACATTTCTCGGCCGAACCGGCGGTCGCGAACACGCGGTTGCCCATGGCGCGAACGATCTGGATCGCCGCGACTCCGATGCCGCTCGAGCCGCCCTGCACGAGGAAGGTCTCGCCGGGCTTCAATGCGCCGCGGTCGAAGACGTTGCTCCACACCGTGAAGTACGTCTCGGGAAGCGACGCGGCCTGCACGAAGTCGAGCCCCTTCGGAATCGGCAGGCAGTTGGACGCGGGCGCGATGCAATGCTCCGCATAGCCGCCGCCGGGCGTGAGCGCGCAGACTTTGTCGCCCACCTTCCATTCGGCTACGCCCTCGCCTACTCGCGCTATGGTCCCCGCGGCCTCGAGCCCCGGAAGATCGGAGGCGCCAGGAGGCACCGGGTATTTGCCGAGGCGCTGCAGCACGTCGGGACGATTGACGCCCGCGGCCTCGACCCGGATCAGCACTTCGCCCGCCTTGGGCACGGGAACGTCTCGCGTGCGGACCTGCAGGACCTCGGGCTTTCCGGGAGTCGTGATCTCGATCACGCGATGGGTCGAGGGGAGCACGGCGTTGGCGCTGGGCATCGGGTTCCTTGGAGAAGTGTAAATTGCTGGACTGAACTACACCGAATATAGATCAACTCCCGGGCAGGAACCCATGAAAGCACCCCACATACTCGCAACGATCGGAAATACGCCGCACATTCGCATCAACCGCTTGTTCGGCCCATCCAGCCAGGTCTGGATCAAGTCCGAGCGCGCCAACCCCGGCGGCTCCATCAAGGACCGCATCGCGCTCTCGATGGTCGAGGACGCGGAGAAGAGCGGCGCGCTCAAGAAAGGCGGCACGATCGTCGAGCCCACGTCCGGAAATACCGGAATCGGGCTCGCGATGGTGGCCGCGGTGAAGGGCTACCCGCTCATCCTGGTGATGCCCGACAGCATGTCGCTCGAGCGGCGCCGACTCATCCTCGCTTACGGAGCCAAGCTCGTCCTCACGCCGCGCGCCGAGGGCATGAAGGGCTCCATCGCCAAGGCTCAGGAGCTGATCAAGGCCACGCCAGGCTCGTGGATGCCGCAGCAATTCGAGAATCCCGCCAACATCGAGGTCCACGCGCGCACCACGGCCCGAGAGATCCTCGACGATTTTCCCGAAGGTCTCGACGCGCTCATCACCGGTGTCGGCACCGGCGGGCACATCACGGGTTGCGCGCGCGCGTTGAAGAAGGCGTGGCCGAAGCTGAAAGTCTTCGCCGTGGAGCCGACCGCCTCCCCCGTGATTTCCGGCGGCAGCCACTCGCCGCACCCGATCCAGGGCATCGGCGCGGGCTTCATCCCGAAAAACCTCGACACCGCGATTCTCGACGGCACGATCCAGGTCGAAGCCGACGCGGCAAAGGAGATGGCGCG
>JANLXC010000053.1:0-9847 GCA_031364925.1 Burkholderiales bacterium
CGGGTGCCGCTCGAAGTGACGGGCGGGCAGGACACGGTCGGACTGCGCTGCCCCTCGCATCCCATGGCGCAGGAGCTCCTCCGGGATTTCGCCCGCATCGGCAGCGGTGCCGTCGCGGCACCTTCGGCCAACAAGTTCGGCCACGTGAGCCCCACCACGGCGGCGCACGTGCGCGACGAGTTCGGCGCGGATCTCTTCATCCTCGACGGCGGCGCGTGCGAAGTGGGACTCGAGTCCACCATCGTCGACCTTTCACGTGGCGCGCCGGTGATGCTGCGTCCCGGCGCGGTGACGCGTGGGGACATCGCGCGCGTGATGGGCTTCGATCCACGCGACCGCGACGCCGAAGCGCCACGCGCCTCGGGCACTCTCACCGCGCACTATGCGCCGCGCACCGCGATGGACTTGGTGGGCGCGCGGGCGCTCGACGTGGAGCTGCGCTTGCTGACCAACGTCGCGGTGCTGGCGCTTCACGAAGCGCCTTGCAGCGCTCGCGTCACGACGTGGATCGACGCGGGAAGCGATCCCGGGCGCTATGGCCACGATCTCTACGCCAACCTGCGCAAGCTCGATGCGTCGGGCGCCGAGCGCATCCTGGTCGAGGCGCCGCCACGCACGCCGGAGTGGGAAGCGGTGAACGACCGCCTGGTGCGCGCCGCGGCGGGAGCCGGCATCGAGGATGAGCCTTGAAGGTGCCACGCGCCGGCGGCGATGGTATTCGAGGTCATGAATAAATTGTTGCCCAAATGAGATCACTGGCCAGCGTGTAGGAGAGTGCCGCGCTGAACGCTGAAACGTTCGCTGGCTACCCCCGCGGCGCCGCCGGCGGCATCGCGAGCTCGTTCCTCCATGAAAACGTCGCCGTTCGATGCGACCGTCAACACGGTCGATGCGCGGGTGCCATAGTCGGCGCCGGTAATGAGCGCGCTCGCCAGGCGCCGCTCCCATTCGATGCTCACGCCGGTGGCGGGGAGCGCCGCGTCGGCTTCGATCGTGGAATCGGAAAGGAGCTCGAAGAGCTGCGGCGCCGGATCGCGGGAGGCAAGCGAGGCCGCCATCCGCTCGCGGCCGCGCACGACCTTCGGCCATGGCTCGTCGAGCAGGTGATTGGAAAGCCCGTGCACTCCCGGCTCGATCGCGCGCGGCTCGCCCTCGCGGCTGCCGTAGTAGAAGAGGCTCGCGCCGTCGCCGAGGATCAAATTGAAGCCGTTGTACTCGTGGGCGCGCGCGGAAAGGCTTGCGAGGAAACGCTCGGGCGGCTCGGAGCCGAGGAGGAAATCCGTCACCAGGCCGCCGCGCGAGCGCGCGGTGGAGCGTTTCTCCGCGGGGTCGCGATAGTTGGTCACCGCCGCGAAGCGCCCGCCGCGCGTGATCCCCATCCACGTTCCGCCCGCCTGCAGGTCGCGCCCGGCGAGGAGATCGGGATGGTCAGGCCACCAGTGCGCGCATTGCGCGGGGCGCTCGCGCCACTCGTCGCGATTGGCCGCCACCACCAGCGGCAGGTCGGCGCGCGCGCGCCACGCCACGACGATGAGGCACATCCGCGCCCTTCAGCCCTCGTCCTTGATCTTGGCGAGGAGGGAGGCGTAGCGGCCGTTGTCGACGACGGTCTTGTCGTTGCTCATTCGCTCCTCCTGCCGGGCACACGAAAGCTATTCTGACACGCCCGCCACTACGCCATGCGCGCCGGAAGCCAGGTCACGATGCCGGGAAAGAAGTAGATGAGCGCCACCGCGGCCACCATCAGGAAGAAGAGCGGCAGCGACACGCGCGCGATCCACGTGATCTCCTTCTTGGTCATGCCCTGGAGGACGAACAGGTTGAAGCCCACGGGCGGGGTGATCTGGGCCATCTCGACCACCAGCACGATGAAGATGCCGAACCAGATGAGGTCGATTCCGGCCTTCACGATGGTGGGGAGGATCACGCCCATGGTGAGCACCACCATCGAGATGCCGTCGAGGAAGCAGCCCAGGACGATGTAGAACACCATGAGCCAGAAGAGGAGCCAGAGCTGCGACAGGCCGAACCCCGTGATGAACTCGGCGAGCTTCCTCGGCAGGCCGATGTAGCCCATGGCGAGCGTGAGGAATGCCGCGCCCGCGAGGATGAACGCGATCATGCAGTAGAGCCGCGTAGCGCCCATCAGGCTGTCCATGAACACCTTCACGCTCATGGAGCCCTGGATCACCGACAGGATGAGCGCGCCCACCACGCCCAATGCCGCCGCTTCCGTGGCCGTGGCGATGCCCACGTAGATCGAGCCCAGCACCAGGGCGATCAGCGCGACCACGGGAAACAGGTGGCGCGACGCGTAGAGCTTCTCGCGCAACGTCATGTGAATGTCCGGCGGCGGGATCCTTTCCGGATGCATGAGCGACCACACGATGGTGTAGCCCATGAAGAGCCCCGCGAGAAGCAGCCCCGGAATCACGCCGGCGATGAAGAGCCGCGTGATCGACACATCCGCGCTTACGCCATAGACGATCATGATGATCGACGGCGGTATCAGGAGCCCCAGCGTGCCCGCGCCCGCGAGCGTGCCGATGGTCATGTCCTCGGGATAGCCGCGTCGCTTCAGCTCCGGAAGCGTCATCTTGCCGATGGTGGCGCAGGTCGCCGCGCTCGAGCCCGACACCGCCGCGAAGATGGTGCAGCCGATGATGTTGGTGTGGAGCAGGCGCCCGGGGATGCGCGAAAGCCATGGCGCCAGGCCCTTGAACATGTCCTCCGAGAGCTTGGTGCGGAACAGGATCTCGCCCATCCATACGAAGAGGGGCAAGGCGGTCAGCGTCCACGACGAGAGCGACCCCCAAACCGTCACCGCCATCGCGTCGCCGACCGGCCGGCTGGTAAAGAGCTCCATGCCGACCCACGCCACTCCCAGCAGCGAGATGCCGATCCACAGGCCGCTTCCCAACAATGCGAACAGGAAGAAGATGAGAGCCGCGGTGATCAGGACGTCCATCGCTACTCGATCATCTTCAGCTCGTCGGCGTTCGCGGTGGCGAGCTCGCGGCGGCGGATGAGCAGGATCAAATCGTCGACCATCGCCACCAGAAGCACCATCGAGCCGGCCGCCATCGCCAGCTGCGGAATCCAGAGCGGGGTCGCGTCGTTGCCCTGCGAGATGTCGTGGAAGGCGTGCGATTGCCACACCAGGCGCGCGCTGTAGAAGGCGAGGATGGCGCAGAAGAACGTACCCACGGCGTGGCACCACAGATCGAGGGGCCGCTTGAGGCGCCCGCCGAAGCGCTCGAGGAAGAGCGTGACGCGGATATGCTCGCCGCGCTTCAGCGTGTGCGCAAGCGCGAGGAAGCTCGCCGCCGCCATGCAATAGCCCGCGTAGGCGTCGGAGCCGCGCAGGTTGAATCCCACGAGGCGCCCGACCACGCTCGCCAGCACCATGAGGAGCACGCCCACCATGAAAAACGCCGCGGCATAGGCCGCGGCGTCGTACAGGAGGTCGAGGGCCTTCCTCACTTCCGATAAGCGTCGACGATCGCCTGCCCGTCCGGTCCGGCGGTCTTCATCCATTCGCCGGCCATGGTGTCGCCGATCTTCTTGAAGTCGCCCTTCAGTTGCGCTGACGGCGCCGACACCGTCATGCCGTTCTTGGCGAGCTGCTCGAGATACCACTTGTTCTTCTCTTCGGAAGTCTTCCAGCCGCGCTCCTCGGCCTCGGCCGCCGCCTTCAGGAGCGCCGCCTGGGTCGCCTTGTCGAGCCCGTCGAACGCCTGCTTGTTCACGAACACCACGTTCTTCGGAAGCCAGGCCTGGGTGTCGTAGTAGTTCTTCACCACCTCCCACGCCTTGGTGTCGAATCCCGTGGCGCCCGAGGTGATGTTGGCGTTGACGGCTCCGGTGGCGAACGCCTGCGCGAGCTCCGCGGCCTGGATCGTCACGGGCTGCGCGCCGGCCAGCTCCGCGATGCGCGAGGTGTAGGGGTTGTAGGTGCGCATCTTGAGGCCCTTCAGGTCCGCCACCGAGTTGATCGGCTTGGACGAGTAGATCCCCTGGGGCGGCCATGGCACCGCGTATAGCACCATCATTCCCTGCTTGGCGAAGCGATCCTCGAGCGCCTTCCTCGATGCCTTCCAGAGTTTCGCGGCCTCGGAATAGCTGGTGGCCAGGAACGGCACCGAGTCCACGCCGAAGATCGGATCCTCGTTGGAGTAGCCCGAGATAAGGATCTCGCCGATCTGCGCCTGCCCACCCTGCACCGCGCGCTTGATCTCCGGCGCCTTGAAGAGCGACGCGTTCGAATGCACGGTGATCTTGAGCTTTCCGGCCGTGGCCTTGTCCACGTCGGCGGCGAACTGGTTGATGTTCTCGGTGTGGAAATTGGCCGGCGCGTAGGGAGTGGGCATGTCCCACTTGGTCTGCGCGGCTGCGGCGGCGCAGTAGCTGGCGGCGAGAATGGCGGCGAGTGCCGGGAGGCGCTTCATGGTTTTTCTCCTTGGGTGTGGGCCGACCGTAGCAAAGCCCGGGGTGCGTGTCAAAATCGGGGGATGGAGTTCGCGATCGACATCCCGCCCCGCGCCGCGCCGTGGGTTCCGGCCAACGAGTACCCGGCAAGCTCCCTCGCCGGCGAGGGCGACGCGCTTTTGTGCGGCCTGGGGGAGGCTCCTTGAATCCGACCAAGCGCGCCTGGCAGTTCTGGATCGACCGCGGTGGCACGTTCACCGACATCGTCGCGCGCAAGCCCGACGGCAGCCTCGCGACCCACAAGCTCCTCTCGGAGAACCCCGAGCGCTACCGTGATGCCGCCATCGCCGGCATTCGCGCGCTCCTCGGCGTGGCCGCGGGCGCGCCGATCCCGGTGGAGCAGATCGAGGCGGTGAAGATGGGGACCACGGTCGCGACCAACGCCCTCCTCGAGAGGAAGGGCGAGCGCACCGTGCTCTTCATCACGCGCGGCTTCCGCGACCAGCTGCGCATCGCCTACCAGAACCGCCCGCGCATCTTCGACCGCAACATCCGCCTGCCGGAGCTTCTCTACAAAAAGGTGGTCGAGGTGCGCGAGCGCGTCGGCGCGAAGGGCGAGATGATCCTGCCGCTCGACGAGGAAGCGACGCGCAAGGATCTCGTCGCCGCCCATGCCGAGGGCTTTCGCTCGATTGCGATCGTGTTCCTGCACGGTTACCGCTACCCGGCGCACGAGGCGCGCGTGGCCGAGCTCGCGCGCGAGGCGGGATTCGACCAGGTGTCGGCATCGCATGTCGTCTCGCCCCTGATGAAAGTCGTGTCGCGCGGAGACACCACGGTCGTCGATGCGTACCTGTCGCCGATCCTTCGAAGGTACGTGGACCAGGTCGCGAGCGAGCTGCCCGGCGCGCGCCTCATGTTCATGCAATCCAACGGCGGGCTCACCGACGCGCACCGCTTCCAGGGCAAGGATTCGATCCTCTCGGGTCCCGCGGGCGGCATCATCGGCATGGTGCGCACCTCGGAGGCCGCCGGATTCCCCAAGGTGATCGGCTTCGACATGGGCGGCACCTCGACCGATGTGTCGCACTACGCGGGCGAGCTCGAGCGCGAGTTCGAGACGCTGGTCGCGGGAGTTCGCATGCGCGCTCCCATGATGTCGATCCACACCATCGCCGCGGGCGGGGGATCGATCCTCTTCTTCGACGGGCAGCGCCAGCGCGTGGGCCCCGATTCGGCGGGAGCCAGCCCGGGGCCGGCGAGCTATCGCCGCGGCGGGCCGCTCACGGTGACCGATTGCAACGTGATGCTCGGCAAGGTGCAGCCGGAGTTCTTCCCGCGGGTCTTCGGGCCCAATGGCGACGAGGCGCTCGACGCGGCCGTGGTGCGCGCCAGGTTCGCCGAGCTCTCCATGGAGATCGCCACCGCCATCGCGCAGCCGCAGACGCCGGAGTCGGTCGCCGAGGGCTATATCCACATCGCGGTGGCCAACATGGCCAACGCGATCAAGTTCATCTCGGTGCAGCGCGGCCACGACGTGACCGAATACACGCTCGCCTGCTTCGGCGGCGCGGGCGGCCAGCACGCCTGCCTCGTCGCCGACGAGCTCGGCATGAAGCGCGTCTACATCCACCCGCTGGCCGGCGTCCTCTCCGCCTATGGCATGGGCCTCGCGCAGGTGCGCGCGCTCCGCGAGGAGGCGGTCGAGCGCCAGCTCGAGACCGGGGCGCTCACCGACATCGAGGAGAAATGCGTGAAGCTGGGCGAGCAGGCGGTGCACGAGCTCGCCGAGCAGGGCGTGGCCTTCGAGAAGCTCGACAAGCGCGTGCACCTGAAGTACGAGGGCACCGACACCGCGCTCACCGTGCCGCTCGGGTCCATCCACCAGATGCGCTCGGAGTTCGAGCGCCTCTACCGCAACCGCTTCAGCTTCCTCATGCCCGGACGCGCGCTGGTGGCCGAGGCCGTCTCGGTGGAGGCGGTGGGGCGGGCCGATGCCGGACCGGGGCTCATCGTCGCCAGCCCGACGACTACATCGAAACCCGCCCCGGTAGCGCAAGTCGACATGACCTCCGGGGGCACACGCCACCGCACGCCCGTGTACATGCGCGACAAGCTCGCCCCGGGAACGCGCATCGCCGGCCCCGCGATCATCGCCGAACGCAACGCCACCACGGTGGTCGAGCCCGAATGGGAAGCGCGCGTGACCGAGCTCGATCACCTGGTCCTGGAGCGCGTGGTGGAGAGGAAGGCGCGCTATGCGCTGGGCACCACGGCCGACCCCGTGATGCTGGAAGTGTTCAACAACCTCTTCATGTCGATCGCCGAGCAGATGGGCGTGCGCCTCGCCCAGACCGCGTACTCGGTGAACATCAAGGAGCGCCTCGACTTCTCCTGCGCGCTCTTCGACGCCGATGGCAACCTCATCGCCAATGCGCCGCACATGCCCGTCCACCTGGGCTCCATGGGCGAGAGCATCAAGACGGTCATCGCCAAGAATGCCGGGAAGATGAAGTCCGGGGATGTCTACGTCCTGAACGACCCCTACAACGGCGGAACTCACTTGCCGGACGTCACCGTCATCACGCCGGTATTCGACGGGGCGGAGAAGTCGATTCTCTTTTATGTAGGTTCGAGAGGACACCATGCCGATATCGGCGGTATCACGCCCGGTTCGATGCCGCCTTTCTCGAAAACCGTGGAAGAAGAGGGCGTCCTCCTCGACAACGTGAAGCTGGTCGAGGACGGCCACATGCTGGAAGCCGAGATGAGGAGGCTGCTGGGCGCGGCGCGCTACCCGGCGCGCAATCCCGACCAGAACATCGCGGACCTGCGCGCGCAGGTCGCCGCCAACGAGAAGGGCGTGCAGGAGCTGAAGAGAATGGTCGCCCACTTCGGCCTCGACGTGGTGAAGGCGTACATGGGCCACGTGCAGGACAACGCCGAGGAATGCGTGCGCCGGGTGATCGGCGTGCTGAAGGACGGTGAGTTCGGCTACGAGATGGATAACGGCGCCGTCATCAAGGTGAAAATCACCATCGGCGCCGACAAGAGGAGCGCCACCATCGACTTCACCGGCACCAGCGCGCAGCTCGGAAGCAACTTCAACGCGCCTTCCGCGGTGGTCTATGCCGCGGTTCTCTACGTGTTCCGCACGCTCGTCGATGACGACATCCCGCTCAACGCCGGCTGCCTCAAGCCGCTGAAGGTGATCATTCCCGAGGGCTCGATGCTGAACCCGCATCCGCCCGCGGCGACGGTGGCAGGCAACGTCGAGACCTCGCAGTGCCTCACCGACGCGCTCTACGGCGCGCTCGGGCTGATGGGCGCGTCCTCCGGGACGATGAACAACTTCACCTTCGGCAACGACCGCTACCAGTACTACGAGACCATTTCCGGCGGCACCGGCGCGGGGCCCGGCTTCGACGGCACCGACACCGTCCAGTCGCACATGACCAACTCGCGCCTCACCGATCCCGAGGTCCTCGAATGGCGCTATCCGGTGCGCATCGACGCCCACGAGATCCGGCGCGACAGCGGCGGCGCGGGCAAATGGCACGGCGGCGACGGCGCCACGCGCCGCGTGCGCTTCCTCGAGCCGATGACCGCCGCCATCCTCGCCGGACATCGGCGAATTCCCCCGTACGGCATGGCCGGCGGCGCGCCGGGCGCTGTCGGGAGCAATTGGGTGGAGCGCGCCGACGGATCGCGCACCGAGCTTTCCTACGCGGATGAGACTGAGGTCCAGGCCGGAGACGTTTTCGTGATCGAGACGCCCGGCGGCGGCGGTTACGGCAAGGCTTGATCCACGCCGGTTGACTTTTGTTGCGATTCGGCAACGCAACGATGCGCGTGTGCGAAATTTCACTTCCTCGCGATATGCGCTGCGTATAAAATAGGCACCTTCCCTTTCGCCGACAGTTTGGTTTTTCGCCAGCCGGTCTCCACGAGACAACCAGACCATAAGAGCGGTGCAGCAAACTTGAAAATCGGTCCCATCCAGCTCAAGAACAACCTGATCGTCGCTCCCATGGCGGGCGTGACCGATCGCCCTTTCCGCAGCCTCTGCAAGAAGATGGGGGCGGGAATGGCCGTGTCCGAAATGGTCGCGTCGAATTCGCTGTTGTGGGGCTCGGAGAAGACCATTCGCCGCGGCAACCACGAGGGCGAGGTCGAGCCGAAGGTGATCCAGATCGCCGGTTCCGATCCCGCGATGATGGCCGAGGCCGCGAAGTACAACGTCGACAGCGGCGCGCACATCATCGACATCAACATGGGCTGTCCGGCGAAGAAGATCTGCAACGTGTTCGCGGGCTCGGCGCTGCTGCAGGACGAGCCGCTGGTGGCACGCATCGTGGACGCGGTGGTCAGGGCGGTGGATGTCCCCGTGACGCTGAAGATCCGCACCGGCTGGAACAAGGACAACCGCAATGCGCTGCGCATCGCGAAGATCGCCGAGGAGCACGGCATCCAGTCGCTCGCCATGCACGGGCGCACGCGCGCGTGCATGTACACCGGCGACGCGGAGTACGACACCATTCGCGCGGTGAAGGAATCGGTGGGGATCCCGGTGATCGCCAACGGCGATATCACGACTCCGGAGAAAGCCAGGTTCGTCCTCGAGTACACCGGCGCCGACGCGGTCATGATCGGGCGCGCCGCCCAGGGCCGCCCCTGGATCTTCCGCGAGATCGAGCACTTCCTCGCCACCGGCACCCACCTGCCCCCGCCCGGCGTCGAGGAGATCCGCGAGGTCCTGGTCGGGCACATCCACGATTTGTACTCGTTCTACGGTTACGAGCGCGGCACGCGAGTGGCGCGCAAGCACATCAGCTGGTACACGAAGGGTCTCAAGAACTCCGCCGTGTTCCGGGCAAGGATGAACACCCTCGAGACCGCCGAATTGCAGCTCGCCGCCGTAGCGTCGTTTTTCGGCGAGCTGCACGCGCATTCGGCGCGACTCGAATACGTCGATGAGGTGGCTCTTGCAGCGTAGGAACAGCGGTGATGCAAGGTCGGATGCCGCGCGCGAGAACGAGCTCGCGCTCACGGTGCGCAAGGTGATGCGGCAGTACTTCAAGGACCTCGACGGCGAGAAGGCCTCCGGGATCTACGACATGGTGGTTGCCGCGGTCGAGAAGCCGATGCTCGAAGTGGTGATGTTCCAGGCGCAGGGCAACCAGACGCGCGCCGCGGAGCTCCTCGGGTTGAACCGCAATACGTTGCGCAAGAAGCTCCAGGCCCACGGTCTCGACTAGTAAACGCCGTTGATCAAGATCCAGCGCGCCCTGATCAGCGTCTCCGACAAGACGGGCGTGGTCGAATTTGCCAAGGCGCTCCTCACGCACGGCGTGCAGATCCTCTCCACCGGCGGCACCGCCCAGCTCCTCAAGCTGAACGGCGTGGTGGTCACCGAGGT
>JANLXC010000056.1:0-19904 GCA_031364925.1 Burkholderiales bacterium
TTCGCGCAGAGCGTCGGCTTTTCGCTCGCCGAGATCAAGCAGCTGTTCAGCGGGGCGAATGGGCGCAAGAACCTCCCGGCGCAGTGGCGGCCGCTGGCGCGCGCCAAGTTGGAAGAGCTCGATCGCGTGATCGCCGCGGCCCGGCAGATGAAGAGCGCGATCGAGTCCGGGCTTCGCTGCGGTTGCATCCGCATCGAGGATTGCCTTCCCGATGGCGCGTAGAGGTCCCTTGCCCGAGCCTGCAGATGACCTATCGAAGAGCCCGTTCAAGGTCGCCGACGGGATCGTGCGCACCGGGGCGCTGAAAAACTCTCTCGATGGCTACGCGGCCGCGTGGCGCCACGAGGCGGCCTTCCGCCAGGTGGCGGTGCTCGCCGTGGCCCTCATCGCGATCGCCTGCTTCCTGCCCGTGGGCGCCGTGGAACGGGCGCTCCTCATCGCGTCGGCGCTCGCGGTCGTGGCGGTCGAGCTCGTCAACTCCGGGATCGAGGCGGCGATCGATCGCATCTCGATGGAGCGCCACCCGCTCGCCAAGCGCGCCAAGGATGTGGCCAGCGCCGCGGTGCTGACGGCGCTGGTGCTCCTCGCAGTGGTGTGGACCCTGGTCGCCGGGCCGGTGGTGCTGGCGTGGGTCAGCCGAATCGCCCAGTGATGTAATCCTCCGTCTCGCGCTTGGCGGGCTTCAGGAAGATCTGGTTGGTCTCGCCGAACTCCACCAGCTCGCCCAGGTACATGTACGCCGTGTAGTCGGAGACGCGCGCCGCCTGCTGCATGTTGTGGGTCACGATCACCACGGTGTAGTCGGCCTTCAACTCGGCGATGAGCTCTTCGATCTTCGCGGTCGAGATCGGATCGAGCGCCGAGCACGGCTCGTCGAGGAGCAGGATCTCCGGGCGCACCGCGATGCCGCGCGCGATGCACAGGCGCTGCTGCTGTCCGCCCGACAGGCTGTTGCCGCTCTGGTGCAGCTTGTCCTTGGCCTCCTTCCAGAGCGCGGCCTTGGTGAGCGCCCATTCCACGCGCTCGTCCATGCGCGCGCGCGGCAGGTCCTCGAAGAGGCGAACGCCGAACGCGATGTTGTCGTAGATCGACATCGGGAAGGGCGTGGGCTTCTGGAACACCATGCCGATTTTCGCGCGGATGAGCGACACGTCCTGCTTCGAGGTGAGGATGTTCTCGCCGCCCATCATCACCTCGCCCTCGGCGCGCTGCTCGGGGTAGAGCTCGAACATGCGGTTGAAGGTGCGCAGCAGGGTGGATTTCCCGCAACCGGAAGGGCCGATGAACGAAGTCACGCGGTGCTCGGGGATCTCGAGGTTCACGCGCTTGAGCGCATGGAACGACCCGTAGTAGAAATTCAGGTTGCGCACGTTGAGCTTCGCGACCGCCGGCGAGGGCGCGACCTTGTCGGCAACGGCGTGCATCACGGAGGCCATCGCTATTTCCTCGAGAACAGCGTGCGTGCGGAGATGTTGATGCCGAGCACCAGGATCGTGATCAGCGCGGCGCCGCCCCACGCGAGGCGGTGCCAGTCCTCGTAGGGGCTCATGGCGAACTGGAAGATCACCACCGGCAGGTTGGCCATGGGGCGGTTCATGTCCGAAGACCAGAACTGGTTGTTCAGCGCGGTGAAGAGCAGCGGCGCGGTCTCGCCCGCGACGCGCGCGATGGCCAGCAGGATCCCGGTCACGATGCCCGCGCGCGCGGC
Organism: Burkholderiales bacterium; assembly: GCA_031364925.1. Classification (GTDB taxonomy): domain Bacteria; phylum Pseudomonadota; class Gammaproteobacteria; order Burkholderiales; family Usitatibacteraceae; genus Usitatibacter. Next base: position 1,709 of record JANLXC010000056.1, read on the forward strand.
GCGGTACGACACCAGCGTGATGATCTTCCAGCTGGGCGCGCCGAGCGCCGCCGCGGCCTCGCGCAGGCTGTTGGGAACGAGCTTGAGCATGTCGTCGGTGGTGCGCACCACCACGGGGATCACGATGATGGCCAGCGCGATGGCGCCCGCCCACCCCGAGAAGTGCTTCACACGCGCGACGTAGATCGAGTAGACGAAGAGCCCGATCACGATCGAGGGCGCCGAGAGCAGCACGTCGTTGATGAAGCGCGTGGTCGGCGCGAGCCAGCCGCGCTGGCCGTATTCCGCCAGGTAGGTGCCGGCGAGGATGCCGACCGGGGTTCCGATCAGCGTGCCCGCGCCGGCCATGAGCACGCTGCCGAAGATCGCGTTGGCGAGCCCGCCGTCGCCGCCCGGGGGCGGGGTCATCTGCGTGAAGAGCGAGAACCTCAATGCGCCCGCGCCCTCCCACAGCAGCACCCCGACGATCCACAGCAGCCAGAAGAGGCCGAAGGCGAGCGCGATGGTCGACACGGTCATCATCACCGAGTTCATGCGCCTGCGGCGGCGAAAGACGGGGCTGAGCTCCGAGACGGGGTTCACGTGGTGGTGCCCTCGCGCTTCGCCAGCTGCTGCAGGAGCAGCTTGGAGAAGGCCAGCACGATGGTGGTGATGAGAAAGAGGATGAGGCCCAGCTCGATCAGCGCCGACGTGTAGAGATCGCCCACCGCCTCGGTGAACTCGTTGGCGAGCGCGGAGGCGATCGAGTTGCCGGGCGCGAAGAGGGAAGGGCTCAGGCGGTGTGCATTGCCGATCACGAAAGTGACCGCCATGGTCTCGCCGAGCGCGCGCCCCAGGCCGAGCATGACGCCGCCGATGACGCCGATCTTGGTATAGGGCAGCACTACGCGCCACACGACTTCCCAGGTGGTCGAGCCGAGCCCGTACGCCGACTCCTTGAGCATCGGCGGCACCAGCTCGAAGACGTCGCGCGTCACCGCGGTGATGAACGGGATCACCATCACGGCGAGGATGATGCCGGCGGCGAGCATGCCGATGCCCATGGGCGGCCCCGAGAAGAGAATGCCCAGGTACGGCACGTTGCCCAGGGTCTTCGCGAGAAGGGGCTGCACGTGCGTCTGGAAGATGGGGGCGAAGACGAATAGCCCCCACATCCCGTAGATGATGCTGGGGATGGCCGCGAGCATCTCGATCGCGGTGCCCAGGGGGCGGCGCAGCCACACCGGCGACAGCTCGGTGAGGAAGATGGAGATGCCGAAGCTCACCGGGATCGCGATCGTGAGGGCGATCGCCGAGGTGACGAGCGTGCCGATGATCGGCACCAGCGCGCCGAAGTCTTCCTTCACCGGGTCCCAGTTCTCGTTGACCAGGAAGCCGAAGCCGAATTTCTCCAGCGTGGCGGAGCTGTTGATCGCCAGCGAGATGATGATCGCCGCGAGCAGGCTGAAGACCATGAACGCGAAGAACCGGGTCAGGTTACGGAAAAGCGCGTCCATCAGCGCGTTGTTCCTGAGCATGCGGGGCCTGGTAGATATCGCGCTCATGGCTCGCTCGCCCGCGGCGTCGAACTCAGTAGATGGCCTTGCCCGACGGATCCTTCACGGTCTTCCAGGAAGCCTGGATTTCCTTCACCACGGCGTCGGGCATCGGCACGTAGTCGAGCTCCTCGGCCATCTTCTGGCCGTTCTTGAACGACCACTCGAAGAATTTGATCACTTCGCGCCCAGCCTCGGGTTTTTCCTGGTTCTGGTGAAACAGGATGAAGGAGGCGCCGGTGATGGGCCAGCTGTTGTCGCCGGCCTGGTCGGTGAGCACCACGCCCATGCCCGGCACGGATTTCCAGTCGGCGCCGGCGGCGGCCGCCTTGAACGTGAGGTCGTCCGGCTCGACGAACTTGCCTGCCTTGTTCTGCATCTGGCCGTGCGGGAGCTTGTTCTGCTTGGCGTACGCGTACTCCACGTAGCCGATCGCGCCGTTGATCTTCTGCACGTACGAGGCGACGCCTTCGTTGCCCTTGCCGCCCACGCCGGCCGGCCACTTGACCGCCGTGCCTTCGCCGACCGCGGTCTTGAATTCGGGGCTCATTTTGGACAAATAGTTGGTCCACAGGAACGTCGTGCCGGATCCGTCGGAGCGGTGCACCACCGTAATGTTCTCGTTGGGCAGTTTCGCGGACGGGTTGAGCTTCGTGATGGCCGGATCATTCCACTTGTTGACCTTGCCCAGGTAGATATCGGCGAGGAGGGCGCCCGTGAACTTGAGCTCGCCGGGCTTGATGCCCGCGACCTTCACCACCGGAACCACGCCGCCCATGACCGCCGGGAACTGCACCAGGCCGTTCTTCTGGAGGTCCTCGGCTTTCATCGGCATGTCGGATGCGCCGAAATCGACGGTCTTCGCGGTGATCTGCTTGATGCCGCCGCCGGAGCCGATCGATTGGTAGTTCATGCCGGTGCCGGTGCTCTTCTTGTATGCGTCGGCCCATTTGGCATAAATGGGGTACGGAAAGGTTGCGCCGGCGCCGGTGATGTCGAGCGCAAAAGCAGGCAGGGTGAAGGCGGTCGCCGCAACGGCCACCGCCGCGAATACGCGAGCGGTCCTCATCGTGAATTTCCCTCAGTTCCATGAACTCGCTGGAGTCTACGCATGGTTTGTGACTGTTCCGTGACGGCCCGCGACGCCCATTTCCCGTCAATTACCGCCCGAGCGCGAGCGCTCCCGTGAGATCCCCGGTGTTGGCCCGCACGCCGGGAAGCGGCTCGAGCCCGAAGCGCCGCGTGACGAGCTTCAGGATCGAAGTGGTGTCGTAGGACGTGTGGTCGACGTAGCCGCGCTTGGCGAACGGCGAGACGATGATGGTCGGCACGCGCGTGCCCGGTCCCCAGCGGTCACCCCAACCTGCGCCGCTCGGCGGCGGCACGTGGTCCCAATAACCGCCGTTCTCGTCATAGGTGACGATCACCACCATGTTCTTCCACTGCGGGCTTTTCTCGAGGCGCTCGAGGAGGTCCGCGATGTGGATGTCGCCGCTCTGGATGTCGGTGTAGCTGGGATGCTGGGTGAGCTTGCCCGCGGGCTTGTAGAACGACACCTGCGGCAGCGTGCCGTCCCCGATCGCCGCGATGAAATCCGCGCCGTCCCTGAGGTGGCGCGCGCGATCGGCGCTGCCCGGTGCGAAGCGCGCGAAGTAATTGAAGGGCTGGTGGTGCGCCTGGAAGTTGGGGCTCGCGCCTTCGCGGTTGTAGATGATGGCGCGCTTGTCGGCCGCGGGGCGGCGGCCGTCGGCGAGCGCATCGTTCCATGCGCCCGCATACCACGCCCACGAGATGCCCTTCGCGGAGAGCGTGTCGCCGATGGTCTTCCCCGCCTGCGGCGGCGCCGGGTGCTTCGCGGTGTCTGCCAATTCGAGGCTCCCGCCCGCCGCTGGAGGGTGCAAGCTCGGCTGGTACGGCGGCTGCGACGTGTTGACGACGTAGCCGTCCGGCGTGACCGCGCCGTCGAAGACGCTTACGGGGCCGGTGAGCACCGAGCTCGGCGAATCGGGTCGCCTCTTCAGCATTCCGTTCGCGTCGAGCTGCGCGCGCATCGAAGCCGGCGCGTCCGCGAACACCGGGGTGCACGCGCATATGAGCCATTGGTGGTTGAGGAACGAGCCGCCGAAGGCGCCCATGAAGAAGTTGTCGGCGAGCGTGTAGCGCCGCGCCCATTGCCAGACCTTCTGCGACGAGCCGTCGTAATAGCCCATGGCCCACGCGCCCACGTTCGTCATGGCGACGAACTTGTCGTTGCGCCCGCCGTTGATCTGCTCGATGTTCTGCCAGTAGTTGTGGATCGGGCTCGGCACGATCTCGTCGATGCGCCGATTGACCGGCGGCGAGTCGATGCGGAACGGCCCGTTGGGAAGGCCGGTCGGATAATTCGCGTCCGGCTTGCCGCCCGAATACACGGCGGGGAGGGTCGCGAGGGGCTTGCCGTCGTGGTCGAGCTGCGTCTTCTGCTCGGCGGTCGCATTCGCGACGCCATTGGCTCCGGGGAACATGCCGTACATGTTGTCGAAGCTGTGGTTCTCGGCGTAGATCACCACGATGGTCTGGACCGCGTCTAGCGAGGGCCCGGGCACGGGAATCGTGCCGCACCCTGCCAGCAAAAAGAGGACGAGCGACGTGAAAGGATTGCGCGACATGGACATTCTCCCGTTTGTACCTAGAACATCTCGCGCGACTCAGGGTAGAGGCGCGTGAGGATCTGGCTCGACGCGCGTGTGATCCCGGGCTCCAGCCGCGTGGCGATATCGGGAGCGAGTGCGCCTTCGTCGGCCATGCGCGACGCCTCACGGAGCGCGGGCTCGTGAGCGCGCGCCACTTCCTCCACCAGCGCCAGCCAGTGCGCTGGCGCTTCGCCTTCGATCCATTCGCCGCGCCCGCGCCCGTAGTGCGCCACCGCGAGATAGCGTAGCAGCGCCGCGCGCGTTTGCTGCGCGAGCACATCGCCCGTCCAGCGCACGCGCCCGTCTTCCTGCCCCTGCAGGATGTTGTAGGCTTTCGCGGCGCCGCCGGCGCCGAGCGCTCCGAGGATGGCGCCGATCAGCATGCCCGCGCCCATCGTGAGCCCGCCGGTGGAAAGATCCGCCGCGATGCCGGTGGCGGCACCCGTGAGCGCGCCGCCCACCAGCCCGGTGGTGGCGACATCGGCGGGCATCGCCACCTCGAACTGTCCCGCGGCGCGCGCGAGAATGCGTTGCTTCGCGCGCCCGGCGAGCCCATGCAGCGCGATGAGGCGGTCGGTATCCTCGCGCACGCGCTCGTCGAGGCGCTTCACCAGCGTCGCCATCGCCGCCTCCACCGCGGGATCCGCATTGCCGCCGCCATCGCGCGCGCGCTTGAACCACTGGCGTGCGCGTTGCGCGAGCGCGCTCGCGTCGAGCTTTTCGGCGACCAGCTCGCGATCGACCGCGATCGAGGCGAGGAGGCCGGCCATCGAGCGCATCGAGGCACGAAAGGTCTCGAGGTTGCGCTCGCGCCACGCAGCGCGCAGGCGCTCCAGCTCGGCCTGCTTCGCCGGTTCGAGCAATTCGGCGGCAGCGCGCAGCAGGCGCTCCTCCTGCACCCAGCAGCGCGCGAACGCGTCGAGCGTGATGACGCCGCGCTCGCGCACGTGGAGTGCGAGCTGCTTGCCCCAGCGCGCCTCGTCGGCGGCTTCGGCTTCCCGCCCGCGCGGCGGCCCCGCCTGGTTCAGCAGCAGCAGCACCGGCTTTCCGATCCATCGCAGGATCTTGAGCTCCGCGTCCACGTACGCCGCGGCGGAAGGATCCTCGCTTGCGTTCACCAGGTAGAGGACCACGTCGCTTTCGTCGCGCACGTTGCGCACCGCCTGCTGGCTGCAGAAGAAGGGGCGGTCGGTGAGGCGATCCCAGACCTGGGTCTGCAGCCAGCCGATGGGATTGCCGCTGGCTTGCAGGCGCTTCAGCAGGCGCGCGCTGTCGCCGAACCCCGGCGTGTCCCAGAGATGGAGGACATCGCCCTGCGCGGTGTCGAGCAAGGTATGGCGCTCGGCCACTTCCGTTACGTGGGGCCGGTCCGCCACTTCGCCGATATCGCGCTTGAGCAGCGTGCGCACCAGGGTCGTCTTGCCGACGTTGGTGTGCGCGACGATGCTCAACTGCACGCTCACGGGGCGAGGCTCGCGAATGCGGGCTTCACGCCGCGCGCCTGGGCGAAGCGGCGCCACGTGTCGCGACGTTCCGCGACGCGCTCCGGCGCTGCCGCCATGCGCTCGGCATAGGGCGCCTCGTCGATCACGACCAGCAATTGCGTGCCCGGTTGCGAGGCCGCAAGCCAGTCGCGCACGCCGGAGATCACCTTGCCGTGGTTCTCCTCCTCGGGCGTGGTCGCGAGGCTGAACGGCATCACGATGAATCCCGCGGCGGCCCCGTCCGCGGCGAGGGCCTCGAGATAGCGATCTTCCTCTCCGTACGGAACGCTCGCGCGCGCGTCCACCTTGAGCGGGCCGCCGGTCGCGCCGGGAAGCCACGCGATGAGCCGCGCGAGGGCGCCCGGCGAAAGCTCGCAGGCGTAGGGCAGGATGAGCGCGGACGCGTTGGGCACGGCGCCGTCGACGCTGGCAAACGATGCTCGGAAGTATGCGGCGAGCGAGGGCGGCATCGGCGCGCGCCGCGCCAGGCGCAGCACGCGGGCGCTGGCTGCGAGCGCGAGCACCAAACGCGGCAGCACGACGTAGAGGAGCGCCGAGGCGGCCATCAGGTGGATCCAGCGCGCCGCGGTCTCCCCGCCGGCGTTGCCGCGCCAGCGCATCGCCTCGAGGTGTGCCGTGTCGGGCGCCGCAATTCCGGTGAGCCACGACGCCGGCCCGTAGAGCACGGCGAGAAGGGTGCGTGCGCCCGAAGCATCGAGGAACGTGCTTTCCCATCCCGCCTGGTAGTCGAAAGCAATGCCTCGCAGGTAGAGCCCCACGATGAGGCCCACGCCGACCGCCGCGGCCGCAAGGTGGAAAAGGCGCGTGGCACGCGCTAGGAGGAGTGGCTTTGCGCTTTCATACCACTCGGCGGCGAACTTCTGCAGCGCGTCGGCGAGCGGCGCGTTGAACGGACGCGAGCGGGCGATGAGGCGCGTGGCGAGGCTCGATCCAAGCGACGCCACCCAGGTGAGCAGCGGGCCCGCGCGGCCCTGGGCCGGGGCGAGCGCCCTATACAGCAGGAAGGCGTAGACCGCGAAACTCCACGCGACCAGGCCCAGCAACGGGAAGGCGAGCACGTTGATGCGCCGCGTGCCGTCGAGGGCCGAAAGCGAGCCGCCGAGCGCGAGGCCCGCGGCGATGAGGCCCAGAGAAACCGGGGTCGAAGGGCCGAGGAGGCCGATCACGTTCTCCACGAAAGGATAGCGCGTGACGATGCGCGTGAAGAGAGTGCGCGAGCGCTCGGCGAGGAGCGCGCCCTCGTCGCGCGACGCAATGGCGCGCATCGCCTCGCGTGACGCCGCCTCGCGATCGGCCGTGGGGATGATCGCCGCCTCGCCATCGGATTCCTCGATCGCCTTGACCAGCAGGACCCGTCTCAAGTCGTCTTCGCGCATCGCATGATTTTGCCTGTTTGCGCCCGGTCCCGATGTAAGCTTTATGGATGGACCCCGCAATTCCCCGTGAAGTGGGCAACCCCCACGACCCCGACGCCGATCCCATCGAGACCTGCGAGTGGATCGAGGCGCTCGACGCCCTCATCGCGTCGGAAGGACCGGAGCGCGCGACTTACCTGTTGCGCCGCCTGTTGCAGCACGCGCGCACCCGCCGTGTACCGCTGCCGTCGGTGCTGGCGACGCCCTACATCAACACGATCCCCCTCGCGGAGCAGCCCCCGTACCAGGGCAACCTCGAGATCGAGGCGCGGCTGTCGGCGCTGGTGCGCTGGAACGCGCTGGCGATGGTGGTGCGCGCCAACCGCGCCTCGGGCGAGCTGGGCGGGCACATCGCGAGCTACGCCTCGGCCGCCGACCTCTTCGAGGTCGGCTTCAACCATTTCTTCCGCGCCGGCGCGGAGGGCGACCTCGTCTACTTCCAGCCCCACTCCGCGCCCGGGGTCTATGCGCGCGCGTTCCTCGAAGGGCGCTTGACCGAGGAGCAGGTCGACAACTACCGGCGCGAGACCGAGGGCCACGGCCTGTCCTCGTACCCGCATCCGTGGCTGATGCCGAATTTCTGGCAGTACCCTACCGGATCGATGGGGCTGGGCCCGCTCTTCGCGATCTACCAGGCGCGCTTCATGCGCTACCTGCACCACCGTGGCGTGGTCGACAACGGCGCGCGCAAGGTGTGGGCCTTCGTGGGCGACGGCGAGATGGACGAGCCGGAAGCGCTCGCGGGCCTGGCGCTCGCCGCGCGCGAGCGCCTCGACAACCTGGTCCTGGTGGTGAATTGCAACCTGCAACGCCTCGACGGCCCGGTGCGCGGCAACGGCTCGATCGTCCAGGAGCTGGAGGGCCTCTTCGCGGGTGCTGGGTGGAACGTGGTGAAGCTCCTGTGGAGCGGCGATTGGGACCCGCTCTTCGCGCGCGATACGCACCAGTGGCTCGAGAAGCGTTTCCTCGAGACCGTGGACGGCGAGTTCCAGACCTACGCCGCCACCGATGGGGCCTTCAACCGCGAGCATTTCTTCAACAAGTATCCGGAGCTGCGGCAACTGGTCGCGCACTTGTCCGACGACGATATCGATCGCCTGCGCCGCGGCGGCCACGACCCGGTGAAGATCTTTTCCGCGTACTGGCACGCCTCGCGCCACACCGGGCAACCCACCGTGATCCTCGCCAAGACCAAGAAGGGCTACGGCATGGGCACCGCGGCGCAGGGACGCATGACCGGGCACCAGCACAAGAAGCTCGACACCGAGCAGCTCATGGCTTTCCGCGACCGCTTCGCGCTGCCGATCTCCGACGCGCAATGCGACAGCTGCGAGTTCGTGCGGCCGCCGCGCGAAGCCCCGGAGATGGCCTACCTGCATGCGCGCCGCGGGAAGCTCGGCGGGTATCTGCCGATGCGCTCGACACGCACCGAGCCGCTTGCCACGCCCGACGCGAAGGTCTTCGCGAAGTTCGCGCTCGAGGCCAACGGCAAGGAGATGTCGAGCACGGTCGCCTATGTGCGCATGGTCGGCGCGCTGCTCAAGGATTCGGTGCTCGGCAAGCGCATCGTGCCCATCATCGCCGACGAGGCGCGCACCTTCGGCATGGCGGACCTGTTCCGCCAGATCGGCATCTACTCGCCCATCGGCCAGCTCTACCAGCCCGAGGACCAGCACACGCTCTCGTACTACAAGGAATCCACCGACGGGCAGATCCTCGAGGAAGGCATCAACGAGGCGGGAGCGCTCGCCTCCTGGGTCGCGGCGGCCACGAGCTACTCCGCGCACGGCCATGCGATGCTGCCGATGTACATCTACTACTCGATGTTCGGCTTCCAGCGCGTGGGCGACGAGATCTGGGCGGCGGCCGATTCGCGCTCGCGCGGCTTCCTCTTCGGCGCGACCGCGGGGCGCACGACGCTCTCCGGCGAGGGGTTGCAGCACCAGGACGGCACCAGCCATCTCATCGCCTCCACCGTGCCCAACTGCCGCGCCTACGACCCGTGCTTCGCCTACGAGCTCGCGGTTATCCTCGAGGACGGCATGCGCCGCATGCTCACGGAGCAGGAGGACGTCTTCTACTACGTGACGTTGATGAACGAGAGCTACGCGATGCCGAGCATGCCGGAGGGCGCGCGTGAAGGGATCCTGCGGGGCATGCATCGAATACGCGCAGCGAAGGGCGCGAAGGTGCGCCTCCTCGGCGCGGGGACGATCCTCAACGAAACGATCGCCGCGGCCGGTCTGCTGGAGAAGGATTGGGGAATCGCGGCGGACGTGCATTCCGTGACGAGCTTCACCGAGCTGCGGCGTGAAGGCATGGAAGTGTCAAGAGCCCGGCGTCATTCCCGCCAGGGCAATTCGCGCCCTTGGGTGGAGAGCCAGCTGCCGAAGACGGGAGTACCGGTCGTCGCCGCCAGCGACTACGTGAGCGCGGTCGGCGACCTCATCCGTCCCTGGATCGGGGATTCGTACACGGTGCTGGGAACCGACGGCTTCGGGCGCAGCGACACGCGCGCGAAACTAAGGAAATTCTTCGAGGTGGATCGCCACGCGGTAGTCGTGGCGGCGCTGCATGCGCTGGGAGATGCGCGCCTGGATGAGGCGATGGGCCGATACGGGATCGACCCTCAGGCCACGCCACCCTGGACGCGTTGAAGCGACGGCACCGCGCGCTCGCCGATTTTCGTCTTCGCGGGCGCCTTGCCCAACCCGATCAGTCCGAAGAAGCCCTGGAAGAACTGCACTGAGGGCTCGCTGTTGAGCTCACGAACCATGCGGTCGATGCGGGCGTTGCTCATTTGTTTTCCTTGGATGCGATGCATGGACGCAGTGTCGGCCCAGCCGCTCCCGGGGTCTGTGGAAAACGTCACAGACTGCAACCGCTGCGCGTTTCACGCGTAACCTTCGGACCCGGTCAGCGGCCTTTCAGCGCGATCCGGTAGATGGCGCCGGCCTGGTCGTCCGAGACGAGGAGGGCCCCGTCCGGCATCACCTGCAAATCCACCGGGCGACCCCACGCCTTGTCGCTCGCCGCGTCGAGGAAGCCTTCGGCGAACACCGTGTGCGCGGACACCCTGCCGCCCTCGACCCTCGCCACCATCACGCGGTAGCCGCTCTTCTTCGAGCGGTTCCACGAGCCGTGCTCGGCGATGAAGAGGCGGTTCCTGTACTCGGCGGGAAACATCGCGCCGGTGTAGAAGCGCACGCCCAGCGAGGCCACGTGCGCGCCGAACTTCTGCGCGGGCGGGGCGAACTCCGCGCACTTGCGGCGCGCGCCGAACTCGGGATCGGCGATATCGCCGCCGTGGCAGTACGGGTATCCGAAATGCATGCCGGCCTTCGGCGCATGGTTCAGCTCGTCGGGGGGCGCGTCGTCGCCCAGCATGTCGCGGCCGTTGTCGGTGAACCAGAGCTCTTTCGTTTCCGGGTGCCAGTCGAAGCCGACGCTATTCCTCACGCCGCGCGCGAACACCTCCATCGCGGAGCCATCGGGCTTCAGGCGTGTGATGCTGGCGTACGGGGCCTCGCGGTCGCAGATGTTGCAGGGCGCGCCCACCGGGACGTAGAGCCAGCCGTCGGGGCCGAAGCGGATGAATTTCCAGCCGTGGTTCTTGTCGGCCGGGTACTTGTCGTAGACGAGCGTGGACTTGGGCAAAGCGAGCGTGGACTCGATGGCGTCGTAGCGCCACACCTTGTCGACCTCGGCGACGTAGAGCGCGCCATCCTTCACCGCGACGCCGTTGGGCAGGTTCATGCGGCTCGCGATCGTCGTGACTTGCGTTGCCTTCTTCCCGTCGTGCTTGATCGCATAGACATTGCCGGCGCTCATCGAGCCTACGAAGAGCGTGCCTTTGTCGCCCAGCGCCATGGAGCGGGCGTTGGCCACACCCTCGGCGAACACCGTGACCTCGAAGCCGGGCGGGAGCTTGATGCGCTCGATGGGGAGCTGTCCGTGGACGGCGGATGCGCCCAGGAAAAGCGCAAGCGCTGCGATGCGAGGCTTCATGAGGGTTTCCTGGCGAGCGCTTCGAAGGATCTGGGTGAGAAGCCGCGCATGACCTTCGAGCCCACCTGGATCACGGGGACGCCGCCGCCGCCGAGGGCTTCGTACTCCTTGCGGCCCGCTTCAGAGGTCTCGACGTTGTACTCCGCGAACCGGATGCCCTTCTCGTTGAAATAATTCCGCGCGTTCTTGCAGTGCGGGCACCAGTCGGTGGAGTACATGGTGATGCGGTCGGCCTCGGGCGGGCCCGGCGGGGCCTTCTTGCGGATCACCGCCGCCCAGTCGCGCACTTCCACCGGGCCTTCGTACGACGGGATCCTGATCTTCAGCTCCTGCTTCTTCGCGTCATCGGGCGGCGCGTCGCCGTAGTGGGTCTTGCCCGCGGGGTCGGTCCACTTGTAGACCTGCGCGAACGCGGGAAGCACAAGGACGATCGCGGCTGCGACGAGCCATGTGGGCCGAATCATCGGGAGCTCCGGATCGCGAGGAGGGTGATGACGAAGGATAGCGCGGCAAGGGCGGCGCCGGAGACGAAGGTCGCCCCGGGGCCGACGAACTGCCACAGCGCGCCGGCGAGCGCGCTCGCTACCAGCATCGCGATGCCGCTCGCCAGGTTGAAGACGCCGAACGCGGTGCCGCGCAGCGCGGCGGGCGAGGCGTGCGCGACCATCGCCGAGAAGACTCCCTGCGTGAATCCCATGTGCAGGCCCCAAAGCGCGACGCCTGCGGACAGGGCCACGAGATTGGACGCCATGGCGAGCACGATGTCCGCGGCCACCAGGAACGCGATGCCGATGAAAAGCAGCGTGCGCGGCGACATGCGGTCGGCGAGGCGGCCGACCGGATACGCTGTCGCCGCGTACACCACGTTCATGCCGACGAGGATGAGCGGCGCGTAGGCGATCGCAAGATGCAGGTCTGCGCCGCGCAGGATGAGGAATGCCTCGCTGAAGCGCGCGAGGGTCATCGCCGTCGCCGCCGCGGTGATGCCCCAGAACGCGCCGCCGAGCTTGCGCATCGTCGCGCGGTCGAGGCTCACCTTCTCCGCCGGCCGGGCGTCGGCGGCCTCGAGCGGCACCTGGGGGTCCTTCACGGCGAACGCGACCAGCAGGAACGACAGGATCGCGGGAATCACGGCTACCCAGAACACCGCGCGGAAGTCGTCGTTCCACGCGAGCATCAACGCCATGGCCAGAAGCGGCCCGGTGAAGGCGCCGACGGTGTCCAGCGACTGGCGCAGTCCGAACGCGGCGCCGCGAATTTCCTTCGCCGCGAGGTCGGCGATGAGCGCGTCGCGCGGCGCTCCGCGGATGCCCTTGCCGATCCGGTCGAGGAAGCGCGCGAAGAAGACGAGCAGCGGCCCGCTGGCCAGCGCGAAAAGCGGCTTCGAGAACGCCGCCAGTCCATAGCCGAACGCGGTGATCGCGTGGCGCTTCCCCCAGCGATCGGATAGCGTTCCCGAGAAAACCTTCACGATGAGCGCGGTGGCCTCCGCGATGCCCTCGATCACGCCGACCACGAGGGCGCTCGCGCCCAGGCCCACCGTGAGGTAGAGCGGCAGCAGGCTATGGATCATCTCCGACGAGATGTCCATCAGCATGCTCACGAAACCGAGCACCCAGACGCCGCGCGGGATGGCGGGGGAGGAGTTCATCGCCACATTATTCGGTTAGGATCGCCCTTTCGCCAAGCGCCGCATCGCAATGACGTTGCAGGAACTCGTGGGAGTGGAGCTGCCGATCGTGCAGGCGCCGATGGCCGGCGTCCAAGGCAGCGCGCTCGCGGTCGCGGTGTGCAATGCGGGCGGGCTGGGCTCGCTGCCCTGCGCGATGCTGGCCCCAGACGCGATTCGCAGGGAGTTGAGCGCGATTCGCGCGGCGACCGCGAAGCCTTTCAACGTGAATTTCTTCAGCCACGTCGATCCCGATGCCGACGCGTGCCGCGAAACGTCGTGGCGCGTCGCGCTGGCGCCGTTCTACCGCGAGTACGGCATCGATCCGGCGACCATTCCCGTCGGAGCGGGACGCGCGCCCTTCGGCGCCGAGGCTGCCGACATCCTCGACGAGGTCAGGCCCGCGGTGGTGAGCTTCCATTTCGGCCTGCCGGCCCCGGCGCTCCTCGCGCGCGCGAAGGCGTGCGGCGCGAAGATCTTTTCCTCGGCGACCACCGTCGCGGAAGCGCGCTGGCTCGAGGACCACGGCGTCGACGCGATCATCGCGCAAGGGCTCGAGGCCGGCGGCCATCGCGGCATGTTTCTCACGGACGACCTCACCACGCAGGTCGGCACGTTCGCGCTCCTGCCGCAGGTGCTGCGCGAAGTAAAGGTGCCGGTGATCGCGGCCGGCGGCATCGCCGACGTGAGGGGCGTGGCGGCCGCGCTCGCCATGGGTGCGGCGGGCGTGCAGGTCGGTACCGCCTACCTGTTGTGCCCGGAAGCCACGACCACCGCAATCCACCGCGCCGCGCTGAAGAGCGAGGGCGCCCGCCACACTGCGCTTACCAATATCTTCACTGGAAGGCCCGCGCGCGGCATCGTCAACCGCATCATTCGTGAGGTGGGTCCGGTCAGCGCGGCGGCGCCCGCTTTTCCGCTCGCGGTTGGAGCGGTGGCGCCGCTGCGCGAGCGCGCGGAAAGCGCGGGCAGCGGCGACTTCTCGCCGCTCTGGTCGGGACAGAACGCGACGGGGTGCCGCGAGATCCCCGCCGCCCATCTCACTATCGAGTTGGCGGGGCTCGCCAACTACTGAATTCCTGCGGCTCAGGTGTGCCGCGCAAGGGCCCACTGCACGTGTTCCCTCACCAACGGCGAGGGATGGCTCGCACGGGCGCGAAGAGCCTCGACGATCGGGGGCGAAGTGCGAGCGTTGCCCAGCGCCACCGCGATATTGCGCAGCCACTTCTCGTGGCCGATGCGTCGAATGGGCGAGCCCTCGAAGCGCCTGGCGAATTCGTCCTCGGTCCATGCGAAGAGCTCCACGAGCCTGGCGCAATCCAGGCCGTTACGCACCGCGAAGTCCGGATCGTTCGCGACCTTCGCGTACTTGTTCCACGGGCAGATGATCTGGCAATCGTCGCAGCCGTAGATGCGGTTGCCCATGAGGGGCCGCAGCTCTTCCGGAATCGCGCCGTGGTGCTCGATGGTGAGGTAGGAGATGCAGCGGCGCGCGTCGAGCTGGTAGGGGGCGACGATGGCGGCGGTCGGGCAGATCGCGATGCAGCGCGCGCAAGTGCCGCAATGCTCGGCAACCGGCGCGTCCTTGCCCAGGTCCAGGCTCACGAAGAGCTCACCGAGGAAAAAGAGCGAGCCCGCGTCGCGCGAGAGGAGCAGCGTGTGCTTGCCGCGCCATCCGAGGCCGCTTCGCGCGGCGAGCGACACTTCCATCACCGGAGCGCTGTCGGTGAAGACGCGGTAGTGGAACTCGCCCAGCTCCGCGGTCATGCGCTGGGCGAGTGACTGCAGCTTCGCGCGCAGGACCTTGTGGTAGTCACGGCCCAGCGCATAGCGGGACACGAATGCGGCATCCGGATCCTCGAGCACGTCCCACGAATCGCGCGCGTCGGCGGGCGTGTAATTCAGGCGCGCCGTGATCACCGAAACGGTACCCGGCACGAGCTCCGCGGGTCGCGCGCGGCGCGCCCCGTGGCGTGCCATATAATCCATCTCGCCGTGCCAGCCGCGGCCGAGCCAGTCGATGAGCCGCGCTTCCTCTTGCGCGAGCTCGGTGCCCGCGATCGCGATCGCATCGAACCCCAGCTCGCGGCCCCAGCGCTTCACGCGCTCCTCGACGCTCGCTTCCCGGACTGCGGTGTTCATTCTTCGATGGTATCGCTGAAAGCCAATCTCCCCGACGAGGACGCCACGCTCGCGCTCGGCGCGGCCGTGGGCCATGCGCTCGAGCCCGGGCTCGTCATCTACCTGCGCGGGGAGCTCGGCGCGGGCAAGACCACGCTCGCGCGGGGGCTTTTGCGGGCGCTGGGCCATGCGGGGGCGGTGAAAAGCCCAACCTATACGTTGGTTGAAGTTTATGAGGTTTCGAGGTTACACTTGCATCACTTTGATTTTTATAGGTTCCACGACCCCCGGGAATGGATCGACGCCGGCTTTCGGGAGAGCTTCGACGGGCGGACGGTGTGCCTGATCGAGTGGCCGGAAAAGGCCGCTGGACAACTGCCGCCCGCGGACCTGCAAATCGACCTGGGATTGCTCGCGAGCGGACGCTCGGCCGAGCTCACGGCGAATACGACGGCGGGACGCACGTGCCTGGCGCGCATCGAAGAACACCTGCCCACCTCTTCCTGAAGTTCGTCGTCCTCGCGCTGTCGCTCGTCGCCGCGACCGATTCGATCGCCGCGGAAAAAATCCTCTCGTCGCGCGTCTGGCCCGCGCAGGAATACACGCGCGTCACGCTCGAGAGCGCGAAGCCGGTGCGCCACCAGTTCTTCTTCGTGAACAATCCCGAGCGCCTGGTGGTGGACCTCGAGGGCGTCGACCTCAACGACGAGCTGAAGGCGCTGCCCGCGAAGGTCGGCGCGAACGATCCCTACATCCAGGCGGTGCGCGTTGGGTTGAATCGCCCGAACGTCGTGCGCGTGGTGTTCGACCTGAAGACCGAGGTCAAGCCCTCGGTGTTTCCGCTCGCGCCCGTGGGCGAATACAGGAACCGCCTCGTGCTCGACATCTATCCCGCGAAACCGGCGGACCCGCTGCTCGCGCTCCTCGCGCCGCAGCCCGACCACATCGGCGAGATCGCGAAGGCGCCGATGACCGAGCGCTCGGCGCCGCTCGACGAGCCCAGGGTGGAGCTTGCGCAATTGCCGGTCGTGAAGCTCGATCCCGTGAAGCCGAAAGAGCCGCTGAAGCTCGCCGAGAAGCCGCGCGTCGTGAAGACCGACCGCCTCGTGATCATCGCGATCGACGCGGGCCACGGCGGCGAGGATTCGGGCGCGCGCGGGCGGCGCGGCACGCTCGAGAAGGACGTCACGCTCGCCATCGCGCGGCGACTGAAGGCGCGCATCGACCAGGAATCGAACATGCGCGCGGTGCTGGTGAGGGACGGGGACTACTTCGTGCCGCTCGCCCAGCGCGTGTCGAAGTCGCGGCGCGTCCAGGCCGACCTCTTCGTCTCGATTCACGCCGACGCCTGGGTCAAGCCCGATGCGCGCGGCTCCTCGGTGTTCGCCTTGTCGGAGCGCGGCGCCACCTCGACCTCGGCGCGCATGCTCGCGCAACGCGAGAACGAGTCGGACTTGATCGGCGGCGTGAACTTCAACGTGAAGGACCCGATCCTCGCGCGCACGCTGCTCGACCTCTCGCTCACCGCGACCATCAACGACTCATTGAAGCTCGGCAAGGCGGTGCTCTCGGAGCTGGGCGACGTGAACGCGCTGCACAAGCACGCGGTGGAGCAGGCCGGCTTCGCGGTGCTGAAGGCGCCCGACATCCCCTCGATCCTCGTGGAGACCGCGTTCATCTCCAATCCGGAGGAAGAGCGGCGCCTGAAGGATTCGGGCTACCAGGACAAGCTCGCCGCCGCGATCCTGGGCGGCGTGAAGCGCTACCTCGCGCAGAACCCGCCGCTGGCCCGCAACAAGGTCGCCGCGAACTAAGCCGTTTTTGCGGTCACGTCGTGGGCCGCGGCCTGTGCCTTGAGCATCGCGGTGGCCTCGAGCGCGGTGACCGGGCGCGAGAAAAGGTAGCCCTGGAACGAATCGCAGTGGTTGGCGCGCAGGAATTCGAGCTGCGCGCGCGTCTCGACCCCTTCTGCGATGCAGCGCAGCTTCAGGCGCTTGGCCATCGCGATGATCGCCTCGGTGATCGAGCCGCTCGAAGCGTCTTCGGGCACGTTCATGATGAACGAGCGGTCGATCTTCATGCTGGTGGCCGGCAGCCGCTTCAGCTGGCTCAACGACGAGTAGCCCACGCCGAAGTCGTCCACCGAGACCTGCATGCCCACCGAGCGCAGCTGCGAGAGCGTCTCGATCGACTGCTCGACGTTGCGCATGATCATGGTCTCGGTGATCTCGAGCTCGATGTGCTTCGGGTTGGCGCCGACGTCGCGCACGATCGCCAGCAGCGTGGAGACGAGGCGGCGCGACATGAACTGGCGCGGCGAGATGTTGATCGCGATGGTGACCGCCGGCAGGCCGTCCTGCTCCCACTGGCGTAGCTGGCGGCAAGCGGTGCGGAACACCCACTCGCCGATCGGCACGATGAGCCCGAGCTCCTCGGCGACGAAGATGAAGTCCTTGGGGAAGATCTCGCCCTTCTGCGGGTCGTTCCAGCGGATCAGCGCCTCCATCCCCGAAATGCGCCCGGTGGCGAGCTCCACCTGTGGCTGGTAGCGCAGGAAGAACTCCTCGTTCTCGATGGCCTTGCGCAGCCTTCCTTCGATCTCGAGGCGCTTGGAGAGGAGGAAATTCAAGTCGTTGGTGAAGAAGCGGATGGTGTTGCGGCCCGCGTCCTTCGCCTGGTACATCGCGTTGTCGGCGTGCTTCAGGAGCTGGTGCACGACGGTCGCGTCGTTGGGATAGTGGCTGATGCCGATCGAGGGCGTGACATGGATCTCGTGGCCGCCGATCTCCACCGGGCGCACCAGCTCCCTCAGGATCTTGTCGGCCACCACGCGCGCGTGCTCGGGGCGCTCGAGGTCCGGCAGGATCATCACGAACTCGTCGCCGCCTTCGCGCGACACGGTGTCGCCTTCGCGCACGCACGAAGCCAGGCGCCGCGCCACGTCCTTCAGGATGAAGTCGCCGGTGTCGTGGCCGAGCGTATCGTTCACCACCTTGAAGCGGTCGAGGTCCAGGAAGAGCACCGCGACGTGGCGCTGCTTGCGGCGCGCCGACATGATCGCCTGGTTCAGGCGGTCCTGCATGAGGCGCCGGTTCGGCAGCCCCGTGAGCGCGTCGTGGTGCGCCATGTAATGGATGGTGCGCTCGGTATTGAGGCGCTCGGTCACGTCGTGCACGAGCGAGGCGAAGCCGGTGACGCGGCCGTTCGCGTCGATGAGCGGCGTGTTGTACCACTCGCACTGGATGTTGCGCCCCCCGCGCGTCACGTTGCC
>JANLXC010000075.1:0-4181 GCA_031364925.1 Burkholderiales bacterium
GGGCGCTATTCCAATGCGAAGGTCGATCGCCTCATCGACCAGGTCAAGGTGGAGACCGACATGAAGAAACGCGACGCGCTGATTCGCGAAGTGCTCGCGATCATCGCCGTGGAGCTGCCGGTCGTGCCGCTTTACCAGCCGTTCAACTCCTGGGCGATGCGCAGGAACGTGAGCGCGGCCTTCTCGCCGAACAACGTTCCCTATTTCTTCCGCTTCCGCGTCGACTGATGCTCCTTTGCCGATGAAGCGGCGTCGGAGCGCGTGGCTGGAGGCGCCGCTCGGCGCGGCAGAGGCATCCATCGGACTCTTGGGATCCCCTTGGAAAGGCCGAGGTCCCCTGCTCGAGCTTCATCCCGAGTCCGATGGATGGCGTCGAAGCGCGCTAATTCAACCCGAGCAACTTCGCGGGATTGCGCTTCATCATTTTATCGATGTCGGCTTGGGACACACCCGCGCCGCGCAGCGCCGCCACGGCGTTCTCGATGCCGTCGGGCGGCATCATCATTCCCTGCTGTCCGAGGTCGGTGGAAAGCACCAGAGAATCCGCGCCGACCTCGTTCAGCGCCATCAGCACCTGCGCGGTGTTCACCTGGTTCCAGTGCTTCATCCACGCGTACTGCGCGTCCGGGCCGGTCATGAACTGCAGGTAGCAGATCTCGATCATTCCGCCCATCGCGGCGACTTCCTTCGCCTGTGCCATCGACAGGCCCGGAATGTTGGTGAAGCCGTGCGTGACGAGGATGTTCTTCACGCCCAGCTCCTTGGCGCGGCGCGTGACGGCCACCACTTCCTCGGCGTGCACGTGGCCGGTGGCCAGCACCAGGTTCTCGCGCGCGATGATCTTGAGGATCTCCTCGAGCTCGGGCGTGACCTTGCCGTTGGGCGCCACCACGATGCCCGACTTGTTCTTGTCCACCAGCGTCTTCACGTGCTTGTCGGAGTCGAAGGTCGGCAGCCACACGATCTTGCCGCGCCCGCCGGACATGCGGTGCATCCACTCGACCGCGTGCGGATTGATGCCGCCCACCGAGTTGTTGAGCACGATGCCGCCCCAGATCTCTATTCCCGGCACCGCATCCATGGCGATCGCGGCGCGGTCCGCGGTGGTGACGACATGGTTCTTCAGCACCAGGCCGCGCATGCCCTTGCGGCGCGCGACCGTGGCCATCTCGATGTCGGTGAGGGAACGGCCGAAGACGTCCGGCGCCGGGTGCACGTGCATGTCGATCACGCCGGCGGCGGGGCTCACCTTGGGCGGCGGCGGCGGGAAGCCGACCTGCGCGAATGCTGTGCCGGTTGCGCAGAGAGCGAGCGCTGCAAGCGCGGTCCTGCCGGGGCGGTTCATGTTCTTCACGTGGTCTCCTCGTCGTTGTTCCTGGCAGCGGGCAAAGCCTGCGAAACGGCAGGATAACGCTTTACGGCGGTGCCGTAGAATCGTCCCGATGGCCACGACACCGGTTCTCGTCGTCGGGGCGGGACCCACGGGCCTCGTGCTCGCGCTGCGCCTCGCGCACCACAAGGTCGCGTTTCGCATCGTCGACAAGAACGACGGCCCGGGCCAGGCCTCGCGCGCGATGGTCGTGCAGGCACGCTCCCTCGAGCTCTACGACCAGGTCGGCCTCGCCGAGGAAGTCATCGCGCAGGGGATCATCATCGAGAGGGGACGCATGCGCGAGGGCGGCCGCGAAGTCGCGACCCTCGACTTCCGCGAGCTCGGCGCGGGCCTGAGCCCATATCCCTATCCGCTTTGCTACGCGCAGGACGACCACGAGCGCTGGCTCGTGGAAAAGCTTGCCGCGCTGGGCTGCCAGGTCGAATGGGGCACCGAGCTCAGGGAAGTTTCCGAAGGGGGCGGCAAAGTGCGCGCGGTGCTGCGCAAGGGCTCCAGCGACGAGACCTGCGAGGCCGACTACGTCGCCGGCTGCGACGGGGCGCGCAGCCGCACGCGCGAGGCCCTGGGCCTGGACTTCCCGGGCGGCACCTACGCGCACGCCTTCTACGTTGCCGACGTGCTGCTCGCGGGAAGCAATCCCGACGAGCTGGTCGCCAACCTCGGCGCAGGCGGCATCAACTTGAGCCTTCCCGTGCGCAGGAATGGCACGACGCGACTCATCGGGATGGTTCCCGACAGCATGCGTGAGCGCGACGACCTCACCTTCGACGACATCGAGCCGCACGTGAGGAAGTACGTCGGAGCGCGCGTCGAGCAGGTGAATTGGTTCTCGACCTATCGCGTGCATCATCGCGTCGCCCCACGCTTCCAGGTCGGCCGTGTTTTCCTCGCGGGCGACGCCGGCCATATCCACAGCCCGGCCGGGGGCCAGGGGATGAATACCGGAATCGGCGACGCGGTGAATCTCTCGTGGAAGCTCGCCGAAGTGCTGCAGGGCCGCGCGACCGAGGGCATTCTCGATACTTACGAGAGCGAGCGGCGTCCTTTCGCGCTCAAGCTCGTGGCCAGCACGGACAAGGCGTTCGCCGCAATGGTGGGCCAGGGCGCGGCCGCGAAGTGGATGCGCTCCTGGATGATCCCGCGCCTCGTGCCACGCTTGGCGCAGCTTCCCGCGGTGCGCAGGACGATCTTTCGCACCATCTCGCAGATCCGCATCAACTATCGCCAGAGCGCGCTCAGCGAGGGCGAGGCGGGCGACGTGCACGGTGGCGACCGCTTGCCGTGGGTCGCGATGGCGAAGGGCGGCAATTTCGATTCGCTACGCGGTCTCGATTGGCATCTTCATGTGTACGGCGTCGCAAGCCTGGCATTGCGCGATGCCGCGGCGGCGCAGGGTCTTGGCCTGGATGTGTTCCCGTGGAGCGATGCCGCCGCCAATGCCGGCCTTGGCCGCGACGCCGCCTACCTGGTGAGACCCGACGGGCATGTGGCCTGGGCATCGGCGCACCAGGAGGTCGAGACGCTCAACGCCTTCATTCGGCGCCGCGACCTTCGCTTTGGAAAGACGCCGAGCGCAGCAGCAGGAGGCATCCGCTAGGGCTGGAAAGCATTGGGTGCCGGGTTCCGGCGCGCGCTACCTGGTAGTCGCCGGCATGGAACAGGTCCTCGCCAATGAGGACGCTGCCCTCGAGCACCATGCACTCCTCGTCGCCGGTGTGCGCGTGCGCGGGTAGCGAAGCCCCTTTGCGCAGGCGCGCGAGCCAGGTGCGCGTGCCGCCGTCCTCGCGCAGGATCTTGACTGTCACGCCCTCGAGGAGCGTCGCCCATTCGCCTTCACCGGCCCGCAGGACCAGCACCGCGTTGCGCATCGCTTCGTCGTCGGCCACGCGCTTCAGGACGCGCGCCCTGAGTTGCGTGGACGGCGGTGCTATCCCCGCGGTCGAGAGCGAGTCGAGTAGCCGCTCCAGCAGCTCGACGGGAATTTCAGGTATCGGTTCGGACATGCGGCCTTATTTTCCGTCTTCATCATCGGCCTTCCCTGTGTGGATTCGGTGAAGGGCATCGACGAGCTGGATATCGACGCTTTCCAAAGGAATGGCCGTGAACGCAGAAATCTCAGGTGAACTATATCCGCGAAAAAGGGCGAGTGCCAAAAGCTGGCGTTGCAACGGTGACAGTCGGGCCACGCTCTCGCGAAGGCGGCTGCCCTCCTGGAGCGCGGCGTAGAGGTCCTGCAGCTCGCCCGGCTGGGCGGGCAGGTCCTGCGCCCTGCGATTCAATAACTCCAGTGCACGCGTGCGGCATAGCCTCATGAGCCAGGTTTGCACGCCTTCGCGTTTCGCGTCGTGCGTCGGGGCGGAATGCCAAGCCGTGAAATACAGGTCCGCCGTGACCTCTTCCGCCTCGGGTATGTTCTCCAGGATGCGCAGGGCTAGCGTGTAAACCTGGCCCACGGTGGCGTCGTACAGGCTGGAAAGGGCGCCCTGGTCACCCTTCGCCATGCGTGCTACATAACCGGCAAGCGTCTCCTCGAGAGAGCCGCCTCGTGATTCGGATTCCATGGGGTTCCAGAGAGAAGGTATCGCAGCGGTTTACGCCGCGGCCGCATCAATGGATGCGCACGCACGTAGTCCGCTTGGCGCGGGAAAGGGCGCCGCGCCCCGGGAACTTCCACCGGTGCTGACTGCTAATTCGTCGCTGCGTGCGAGTCGTGTTCGCGAGGCGCGGCGCCGCGGAAGAACCCGAGGTCGCAGATTTCAGACGGATGGGCCTGGCGGGCGCTGCCGGG
>JANLXC010000100.1:0-53818 GCA_031364925.1 Burkholderiales bacterium
GGGCGCGTCGGCGGGATCACGAACTCCATCGAGAGCTGGCGCACTTCCTTGATGGGCTCGACGTACGCCGTGCGTAGCGTGGGCTTGCGCGGCAGGAACTTCCCCTCGCGCACCACTGCCGGGATGGCTCGCTTGGGTACCGGAGAGAAATCCTGACGCGCGAGCTTCTCGAGCTCGTCGAGCGAGGCGCGGCCGGCGATCGAAAGCGCCATGCGGTCGGCGCTGTAGTGCGCCTCGTAGAACGCGCGCACGGCCGCGGGCGTGGCGTTGGCGAGCGTGTCCTTGTTGCCGGTCGAGAACTTGCTCTCGCCGCTGGAAGGATCGTAGAGCTCGCGCATCACGCCGAGCTGGCGGCGGAAATCGTTCTGCACGTGCCGCATCGCCTCGTTGTGCACCGCGTTCACCTCGCGGGCGGTGAAGTCGGGATTGAACTTCGGCGCGATGAAGAACTGGGAGAAGCGGTCGAGCGCGCCGTCGAGCGCGGCGTGGCGCACCTCGAACTGGTAGGTGGTGTGGTCGGTGGTGGTGTACGCGTTGTTGTACCCGCCGTTGGACTTGATGAAGTTGCCGTACTCGGTGACGTCGGGATACTTCTCGGTCCCGAGGAAGAGCATGTGCTCGAGGAAGTGGGCGAGGCCCTCGGTGTCGCGCGGATCGTCGATCTGCCCGGTGTTCACCACCAGCGCGGCCGCGGACTTGTTGAACTTGGGGTCCGAGACCAGCAGCACGCGCATGCCGTTGTCGAGCGTGAAGCGGCGGAAGGTGGCGGTGTCGGTCGGCGCCTGGACGCGCGGAGGCAGGTCGGCGGCGGTGATCGCCGGGGCGCCTTGGGCATGCAGGGCCAGGGCCGAGGCGGCCAGCGCCGCGGCGGCGATGAATCTTTTCATGAGTCGATCCTCCTTGCGGGAGGCCAATTTTCGCAGATTTGGCGAGCGCATCCCGCACGCGCGCTCGCCGCTGGGAATCACCCCTGGGCGGTGCGCACCCTTGCGGGAAGCTCGGGAACCGACGTGCCGTGCGGCGCGGTCAAGGCACGGCGCGCGGCGTCGGGCTCCAGCGGCTTCGAATAGAAGTAGCCTTGCCCGTAGGGGCACTTGAGCTCCCTCAGGAGGGAAGCGATCTCGGCGGTCTCGATGCCCTCCGCGATCGTCTCGATGCCCATGCCCTCGGCGAGGAACAGGATCGCGCGCACGATCCCGGAGCTCGCCGGGTCGGGGGTCATGCGGCGTACGAACGATTGGTCGATCTTCAAGTAGTCGATCGGCAGGCGGTGCAGGTAGCTGAGCGAGGAGTAGCCGGTACCGAAATCGTCGAGCAGGATCTTCGCGCCCAGCTGCTTGAACCGCGTGATCAGGTCCACCGCCTGGCGCACGTTGTCGATGACGCTGCCCTCCGTCACCTCGAGGCGCAGCACGCCCGGCGGCAGCTGCGCCTCGGCGAGGAGCGTCTCGACGTAGTCGGCGAGGTCGGCCTGGCGCATGTCGTGCGCCGAGAGGTTGACGCTCACATAGAAAGGGTGCGCGCCGGGAATCTCCGCGCGCCACGCCCGGGCCTGGGTCACGGCCTCGCATAGCACCCAGCGCGTGATCGGGCAGATGAGCCCGCTTTCCTCGGCGAGGTGGATGAAGACGCCGGGCGGGATCATTCCTTCGCGTGGATGCTGCCAGCGCACCAGCGACTCGACTCCCACGATCTCGCCGCTCGTGAGCGACACGATCGGCTGGTAATGCAGGCGCAGCTCGCCGCGCTCGGCGACGCCGTGCAGGTCGGTCTCGATCTGGTGGCGGCTCACCACCTGGTCCTGCGACGAGGGATCGAAGACCACGGCGGGCGTGCGCTCGCGTTTCGCGCGGGACACCGCGACGTGCGCGCCGCGCACCAGGTCCCCCGGATGGTCGTAGCCTGAATCCGCGAATGCGATCCCCGCGTGGGACGAAAGGTAGATCGTATGCCCGGCGACGTTGAATGCCGCGAGGAGCGCTTGCTGGAGGCGAGTCGCCGCGGCGGTCACCGCGTCGCGCGCTTCGCAATTCGCGACGACAAAGGCGAAACCGGTGTCGCTCAGCCGCCCCAGCACGAGCTCGGCGCCCTCCACTGCGCCTTCGAGGCGCAGCGCCGCCTGGGCGGTGACCTCCTCGGCGATCGCCAAGCCGAGGCTGCCCCCGATCGCCCCGGCGCGCTCGAGGTCGATGATTCCGAACGCGGGCGCGCGTGCCTCGCCGGTTCGCGCGCGCTGCAGCGCCATTTCGAGCCGGTTCGTGAGCAGGCGCCGGTTGGGAAGGCCGGTGAGCGCGTCGTGGAAGCTCGCGTGGCTGAACTGCTTCTCCAGGGCCTCGCGTTGCTGCACCTCTTCGGCGAGGCGCTGGGTGGTGCCGCGCAGCTTTTCGGAGCGGCGCGCGAGATCCGCCTCGATCAGCGCGCGGGAGTGGGAAGCCTCGCGCGCGGCGAGCGCCCCGGCGGTGGCCAGCGCGAGGACGATCAGGGTGTGCAGGATCAGCGTCGATCCCGGGGTGGGCGAAGCGGGCGCGGGGCCGGTGGCGAGCGACCAGGTGCCCTTGCCGGGATTCACTTCGCGAACCACGGCCTCTCGCGCCATGAGCGGCGCGGAGGCGGCGAGCACGGTGGAACGCGCGCCCGCGGAGGTCGTGAGGCGGAAATCGAATCCGCGATCCGGCATTTGCGAGAGGCCCGCGGCCTGGGCGAGGCGGGCGATATCGACCACCGCGGCGACGACCGTCGTACTGCCGGCAATGGGAAGCCGCGCCACGAGCTTGGGCTCGCCTCCCGGCCCGCGCAAGGGTCCGATCCATGAAAATCCGTCGCCCCCCGCATCGATCCAGTCCGTGGGATCGACGCTCGCGGCGCCTTCGGGGCGGCGCAGCTCTACCTTTCCCTGCCTTGCGAGGAGCGTCATCTCGACAGCCTTCGACCCGGCCGGTCCGCCCGCCTCGGCGAGCCGCAGTCCGTCCGCGATCGCCCGCGTTTCGCGCTCGAGGGCGCCGGCGGCGCGATCCGCGGCCTGCAGGGTGGCGAGCTGCGCCTGCGCGTCGCGCTGCTGCATCCCGAGGCGGATGAACGCGGCGCCGACGAACGCGATGGTCGCGAACGTGACGATCGTCGGAAGGTATGCGGCAATACGGCGCGTCATGGCAGTGGCCAGCGCACGCTCAGGCTCACCGTGCGGCGACTCGAGCCCTCCTTGCGAATCTCGTCGTAGGCGACCACGGCCTCCCCCACGCCAATCGCGATGGCGGCGCCGACGAATCCTTGCCGCGATCTCGCGTCGTCGAGCGCGCCGCCCGAGACGATGTCGACGACCTGCGGCGTGGTCCGCCCCAGCGCCGCCCCGGCGAAAAGGCGCGCACCGTCGCGCACCCAATCGACGCGCACACTTTGACTGCGGGTCCCGAGGTTGCCGCCAGCCGAGCGAGAGACTCCCAACTCGATGAGCAGAGCCCGCACCGGCTGGACGATCGCCGCGACGGTGAAGACGCTGCCGCGCTCTTGGGCGATGCGAATCAGCTGGTGCTCGAAGCGCACGAAGAGGCGCTCGACCGGTCGCGCGGTCACGCCCTCCCGCGTCGAGAGGTAATCGAAGGACCCCGACGGATCGCGCCCGGCGCCCGCCGCGGCGGATGCGCTGAACCAAACATCGTCACGCGGCCGCGCGGAAAGCCCGCCGCGGGCGATCCACCATCGGTTGTCGGCGATCGAATAGTCGCCGACACCGGCCGTGAAGACCGTGCCGCGCCGGGAGCATCCGATCCAATCCAGCGATTCGCCGTGGCCGCCGCGCGCACCACGCAGCTCGTAGCGCTCCGCGGCCACCAGCAGCGCGTCTCGGCAGCCGGCGTCAGGCGCTATGTGCGGGGCCTGCGCGGCCGCTCGGAAGCAGGCGAGGAGCGCGAAGATCGAGATCAAGGAGCGCTTCATTGGCGGAGCGCCCGCAGCTGTACGACCGTAAGGCGTCCAGCCATTCCGAACAAGTTCACCGCTATGCAGTGTGCCTCCCATTCCTTGCCCGCGAGGGGGACAGTGCGAGACCGCTGCCCACGCGGGCCGAGCACCCACCAGCCTTCCGCGGTCGCCGGATCGCCGAGCGCGAGCGCCGCGTCCACGCCGCGCTGGATGCCCGGCAACGATCCTCGCGCGGCCGCGTTGAAGGCGCAGATCTTCCCGTCGGGGCCGATCACGACGAAAGCCAGCGTCGACGCATCGAGGGTGGCCGCGCTCACCAGGCCCTCGCCAATGTCGTCGAGGGTCACGCACGCGTAGCGCGCTCCCGCATGGTCCACGCGTGCGATGTGGATGCGCGCCAGGTGCTCGACGCCGCCCACGCGGTACAGCGCGACGGGGACTTCGCCGCCTTGCGCCGCGATCATCTCCGCGACAACCTCCGGATAGTCGAAGTCGACCAGCCCGAGCAGGTTTTTCTCCTGCAGGCTTTCCGGCAGGAGCTCCATGCGCTGCAGGAAACTCGCGCTTGCCTGCGCCACGTTGAGCGTGTCCGTGTACACGAGCGCGGTCGGTTTCGCCGCCACGCGAATCACTTCCGCGGCGAGCGTGTGCGCGTCGGTCAGGGCGCGCGCGGACGCGTCCAGGCGCCCCTGGAGGTCGCGCACCAGCAGGGCCACCGAATGGCTGAGGAGCGCGACGGCGAAGAGGAGGACCGAGAAAGTGACCAGCATCAGGAACAGGTAGGACGCGGGCATGTCGAGGCCGGGGAAGGGCTGCGCGGCGGCGTGGGCGAGCGCGACCGGGAACCTGTCGACGGGGATGCCGAGTTGGCCCACGTACCAGCGCAGCTGCGGGGCGTTCACGAGGGCGACGAGCGTCACGCATGCCACCGCTATGGCCGCGAGGATGCCCGGGCGAGCGCCCGGCAACGCGCAGCCGGCGGCCACCACCGGCAGCGCGAAGGCCAACAGGAACATCGGGTTCTGCAAGTTGCCCGCCAGGTGCCAGAGGAACGCGAGGAATACGACCGCGCCGACCTGCATCGCGCTCAGCGCGATCACCTTCACGCGCGGGGCGCGCAGCCGGTCCAGCGCACTGGACAGGACGAGGTAAGCGACTCCGTAGGCGAAGATCAACCACGTGACCGGCGCGAGGTCCACCTGGAAATTGCGCAGGAACCACGGGATGCTGAGCGCCGCGACGATCGACAGGAGCATCAGCAGCCACCCGTCGTCCAGCACCCGCTTGCGCTCGCGCAGGCTGCTGGCGGCGTCGGGGGCTTCGGCGATGCGCGAGCTCACGAGGCGGGCTTCGCGTCGAGGCGGTAGTCGCCGCGCACGACGTCGTTCATCAGGTTGCCGGCCATGGTGTTCGCCTCGAGGTATGGCGTGGCGAGGATGGTCGCCGCGTTGCGCGACGACAGGTCGAGCACGCGCACCCCGGCCTGTCCGTTGTGGAGCGTGCGATTGCCGCGAATCACGGGTGAATCCCCGATCACGATGATGCCGTCGTAGCGCTGGCTCAGCACGGCGTTGTCGCTTACCATGACCGGGTCGGCGCCGTCGCCCAGGACGAACGCCATGCCG
The DNA here is from genome assembly GCA_031364925.1 of Burkholderiales bacterium. Lineage (GTDB taxonomy): Bacteria > Pseudomonadota > Gammaproteobacteria > Burkholderiales > Usitatibacteraceae > Usitatibacter. Next base: position 5,544 of record JANLXC010000100.1, read on the forward strand.
TAGCCGTTGCCGTAGATCCGGTTGGCTCGCACCGTCGAGCCTCCCGAGCCGCGCACCAGCATGGCGAGCGATCGATTGCCGCTCAGCTCGTTGCCCTCGATCAGGGATCGCGGCGCGCCGTGCGCGACGATGCCCGAGCCCACTCCGTCGCGCACCTGGTTGCCGCGTACGACGATGCCGCTGCCGAGCATCACGATGGCCGACTCGCGGATGCGGGTGAATTCGTTGCGCTCGATGCGCACCGGCGCGTTGCCGGCGACGATCGACAGGCGGTCGGAGTCGAACTGGTTGCCGGTGATCGCCACGCCCGCCGTGGGCTCCGGCGTCGCGCCGGCCAGCACTGCCCAGATCGCGGCGTCGCGATTGCCCGAGAAGCGGTTTTCGCGCACCGCCATGCCGGGTTCCACCGCCTCGAGACGAATCGCGACGCCGTTATCCTCGAAGTGCGTGTTCACGATCGACACCCGCGCCGCGCCGGCATTGACGCGCACACCATCCGCGCAACCCGTGATACGCGCAGCCGCCAGGCGGAAATCGGGAGCGGCGACGCGAATCGCGGCCCCCGGGGCGTTCACCATCGCGATGCCGACGATCTGGGAGTTCGCACCCAGCACCTCGATCGCGGGCGCCGAGGTGACGAGGGCCAGGTCGAGCTGGACGCCCTGGCTTCCGGCTTCAAGGCTGATCCCGTCCGGGTTCACGAGCGGCGGCAGGGGGCTTTTCAGCCGAATGACGGGCGCCCGCACCACGATGCGCACGCGGCCCCGCACGGTGTCGGCGGCGAAGATCGCCTCGCGCAAACTGCCCTCGCCACGATCCTCGGCGCTGGTCACCACGATTTCATCGGCCACGCGGTCCTCGGCCGCCGCGGGTCGGCGATCGGCAAGCCAATACTGCGCGAGCGCCAGGACACCCAGCCCGGCGACGACGGCCGCGGCGACCCCGTTACGCGAGACCATCGGCCCCGCGCGCCAGCACGAAGACCTTGTGCCACGAGGCGCGGGCGCGCGAGCGTCCCAGCAGCGCGTCGAACGGAAGCGAGAGCGCCACCACTGCGCCGAGCGCGATCAGGGCGAGCGGGCGCGGAAGACTGCGGTAGTGGGGCAGCAGCCACGTCTTGAACGGCGCCGGATCGACGCCGCTCGTCGCGACCAGCCGCAGGCCCGCCTTGCGGAACACGGCGAGGTACGCTTCCTCGTCGCGCGCCTTGAAGATCGGGCTGTCGCAGCGGCCGGTTCGCCGGGTGGGGGCGGCTTCCAGCAGCACCATGCGCCCGCCGTCGGCGAGGTGGCGCGCGAGGTTGTCCACCGCGCGCTGCAGCGCGCCGTCATCGAGGATGTGCTGGAGCACCGTCACCCCGACGATCAGCGAGTGACGCTCGCCGGTGTCGAACGCGCCGAGGTCGCCGACCATGAAACGGCAGCGCTCCGCCACGCCTTCCGCGCGGCTGCGGCGCTCGGCTTCCGCGGCCATGGTCGGGCTCAAGTCGACGCCGGTGACTCGCGCGCCGCGTGCGGCCAGCAGCCGGCTCCAGCGTCCGACGCCGCAGCCCACGTCCAGCGCGCTTTCGCCCGGCGAGACTCGCAGCCACGGGGCCAGCGCGAGCCGCTGGCAGTGCTGGATCGCGCGGTTGTAGAACTCCGGCATGCCGTAGGAGCACACCGCGGCGAGGCCTTCGCGCTCACCCGCGAAGCGTCGCGCGCGATCCTCCCAATACGCGAGCGGCTCGGGCGCCGGGCTGAAATCGGCGGAGTTTTTCACTTGCGGTTTTCCTGCATGAGCGTGGCCTCGTCCTGGTAATGGTCGGCGAAAAGGCGCCGCCCGCGTGCGCGTAGCGACAGCCAGTTGCCGAACCCCACGCTCACCGGCACGACATGCGCCATGGCGTAGAAGAAATAGAGCGGCACGATCGGCGCGATCGGCCGGCGCTCGCCGCGCGGCACCGCGATCCACATTCCCACCGCGGCGAGCAGAGTGTACTTGGCGTAGGCGCCGACCACGTACGCCGGATCCGCAACCGCCCACTCGGGCATGAGCCCGAGCCCGAGCAAGCCGTCGAGGCCCTGCAGGAATCCCAGCAGGAGCACGCCGACGCCCGCGAGCTTCACCGGCTGCATGAGGATGCTGAAGATGCCGGTGTAGACGAGAAACTGATAGGCCGACTGCGTCGAGCGGCGCGCGACGCGGCGCACCAGCGCGAAGGACTCGACGTAGACGCGCAGTAACCCGTAGTTCCAGCCGACGCGCTGCGAGAACCAGTCGCGCCAGCGCCGCTTGCCTTCGGTATCCACGACCAGGCGACCGTCGTAGTAGATCTGCTTGCCCGCCTCGAGCAGGATCACGGAATTCTCGAGGTCCTCCGCATACACGGACAGCGAATGGCGATCGAGGGCGAGCGTCAGGTCCGCGCGGCGATAGATCGAGATGCCCGAGTTCACGCAGGAATCGCCGAGGCTGAAGCGCCCGAGCGAGAAGGACATGCAATATTCGAGCGCCTGGAAGCGCGACAGGAGCCCGTCCTTGAGGATCGCGATGCGCGGGCAGCAGGCCGACATGCCGCTGCGCTGGAACTCGAATACCAGTTCCTCGAAGCTCGACAGGCCGTCCTCGCGGTGGTCGCGGATGGTGATGTCGGGATCGATCACGACCAGGGTCTCGATTTCGGGGGGCAGCGTCGCGACGAGCGCGCGCAGGGCGCCCGGCTTCTTGAGATTCGAGCGCGCCGTGATGCAACGCCATCCCGCCTGGCGCAACAGGAGGGCAGTGCTGTCGCGCGAGGCGTCGTCGATCAGCCAGACGCGGTCGCGGTAAGGCGCCATCGCCCGAATGAATTGGTCGAGGCCGTCCTGCGCTTCGTGCACGGAGGCGACGATGGCGTAGGGGCGCAGGTGCACGCGCTTCTGGCGCGGGGTGAGCGCCTCTGCCTCGAGGGGCACGGAGGTGGGCGAGCCGGCGCCGTTGCGGCGGCACAAGTACAGGCGCGCGGCCATGTCGAGCATGTCGATGAGGGCCGTCGAGCTCGCCAGCAGGTAGACCAGCAGGTTGAAGCTTCGGGCGAGGGCCTGCGAGACCGCGAGCGCGGCGGCGCCCGCAAGCACGAGAATCGTGATCGCGGCCGTGACCACCGGCCAGGAAAGACCGCGCTCAGGCATGGGCCGCGGCCGGGGGTCGCGACCTGCCTTGCGCGCGCGCCGGGATCGCGTTATCGAGCGCAGCCAGGATCGAATCGCTCTCCGGCATCGCCTCTCCGGCCTCGGCGAGGACCGGGATCGCGCTCACGATCCAGGCCATGGAGCGCACGCGCGAGGGCAAATGCGCGCCCTCGCTTTCCAGGCGCGCCATGAAGGATTCGAAGCGCGCCTCGATCGCGAGGATCGCGGTGCGCACCACGGGATCGATGGGAAGGATGCGGCTGGGCTGGTCGAACTCGATCGTGGTGCCCGCGATGCGGTGCCGCGTGCGCTCGGTGTGCGGCTGCAATTGCGGGTCGCGCGCGAGCGCCGCTCCGGAGAACGGGATCACGTAAGGGTACATGCCGATCTCGCAGCCGGCGAGCAGCCAGCGGCTCGCCTGCCGGATGGTCTCGGCGAGGTCGGTCAGTCCGCACCGCGGCGAGGTGAGGATGAGGTCGAGGAACGGGACGATGCCGAGCGATAGGGCTCTGGTGAGCACCGGCTCGATGAAGCCGTGAATGTGTTTCTTGTTGAACTCCTCGAGCACCCCGAGGGAGAAATTCTCGACTCCGAATCCGAGCACGCGGAAGCCGGCGGCGCGCATCGCCGCCAGGCGATCGCCGTCCATCGCATCGATGCGATTGGTGCTGATGAATTGCAGGCGTTGCGGGAGCTCCCCGCGCGCTTTCGCGGCGATGATGCCCTCGCACAGCGCAAGGATGCGGCGGTCCTTGGTGAAGACGAAGATATCGTCCTGGAAGATGATGGTTCGAACTGCCGGATGCGCCGCGACGATGCGCCGCATCATGGCCAGGCATTCGTCGGCGTCCAGCCGCGCGATGCTGGCGACGCCGCCCTGCGCCTCGTGCAGGTAATTGGTCGAGGAGCAGAAAGTGCATCCCATCGGGCAATAGTTCAGCGTGATGAGCCGTACCGAACGGATCTCGGCGAGGCGCGCCTCGCGCTGCGCCTTGTAGGGGAGTGCGCGCACCCCGTAGGCTCCCTCGAGCCTGCGCCAGTAAGAAGCGTACGGCATGCGTTCGTAGGGAATAGCGGCGATCGCGGCGCGCAGCTCTTCGCGGGTGAGCGCGGGCTGGGAGAGCCGGTTGACGCCGCCCCCGGGCGCCCGCGAGGCGGTGCCGGGAATCATCGCCGGCGGCTCGCCCGCCTTCAGGCGCCGCGCCAGCTCCAGCAACGGCTTCTCGCCTTCTCCCAGGATCACGAAGTCGAACGGGCACAGGCGCAACAAGAGCTCGGGATTGAAGGTCGCTTCCATCCCTCCGGCGACCAGCACCGCTTCCGGGGCAAGGCGCCTGGCGAGGTGGGCGAGCTCCAGGTCGAAGCGCAGCGTCATTCCGGTGGTGGACACGCCGATCACGTCCCAGCGATTCGAGGCGATCATGTGCTCGAGCGCCTCGCGTGGAGGCCCGTTGCAGCAGTTGGGGTCGAAGACGTCGGCGTCGAAGCCCGCCTGCTCGAGCACCCCTATCAGGCGCCAGACGCCCAGCGGCGGGGCAAGGAACGTGTATTCACCACAATGCGGATCGTACGGCCCGATCAGCAAGATTCGGGGAAGGGGGATATTCATCGCGCGCGGACTCCTGATGACTAGCGCGCAGTCTGCGGCAACTCGCGCGCAGACTCTGTGAGGTATTTCGCAGTTGAAACTACGGTTGTAACCGGTGCCGGCGCGTTGGGCCGAGCGGTCCGCAAGGTCTCAGGCCCGGCGTCGGGGTAAAATTATCGCCCATTCAACTTGCCCTGCGCGGATTCACCTCCGCCCCCAGGCCTGCATGACCCAAGCGAAGAAGGTCTTCATCCGCACTTTCGGGTGCCAGATGAACGAGTACGACTCGGACAAGATGGCCGACGTGCTCGCCGCCTCCCATGGCTACGAGAAGACGGGCGATCCGGCTGAGGCCGACCTTATCCTCTTCAACACATGCTCAGTTCGGGAGAAGGCGCAAGAGAAGGTGTTCGCCGACCTTGGGCGCGTGCGCGCATTCAAGCAGGCGCGCCCCGGCGTGCTGATCGGAGTGGGCGGCTGTGTCGCGAGCCAGGAAGGCGCCGAGATCGTGAAGCGCGCGCCTTACGTGGACCTGGTTTTCGGTCCGCAGACCCTCCACCGCCTCCCCGAATTGATCGAACGGCGCCACGAAACCGGCAAGTCGCAGGTGGACATCTCTTTTCCGGAGATCGAAAAGTTCGACCACATGCCCCCGGCGCGGGTCGAGGGCGCCTCGGCGTTCGTCTCGATCATGGAAGGCTGCAGTAAGTACTGCAGCTTCTGCGTCGTCCCCTACACGCGTGGCGAGGAGGTTTCGCGTCCGCTCGGTGACGTCCTCGCGGAGGTCCGCCACCTCGCGGGCTCGGGCGTGAAGGAGATCACGCTCCTCGGGCAGAACGTGAACGCGTATCGCGGCGAGCTTCCCGACGGCGAGGCGGCCGACTTCGCCCTCCTCCTCGGGCAGGTGGCCAGGGTCGGCGGACTCGAGCGCATCCGCTACACGACCTCCCATCCGCTGGAATTCACGCAGCGCCTGATCGACGCCTACACTCGCATCCCGACTCTCGTCTCGCAGGTGCACCTTCCGGTGCAATCGGGCTCGGACCGCGTGCTCGCCGCGATGAAGCGCAACTACACCGCGATGGAGTACCGATCCATCATCCGGCGGTTGCGCGCCGCACGCCCGGACATCTCGATCTCGAGCGACTTCATCATCGGCTTCCCCGGCGAAACCGACGCGGACTTCGAGCAGACCATGAAGCTCGTGGAGGACGTGCGCTTCGACGGCTCGTTCAGCTTCATCTACAGCCCGCGCCCCGGCACGCCGGCCGCCAACCTTCCCGACGAGACGCCGCGCGCCGTGAAGCTCGCGCGCCTGCAGCGCCTGCAGAAGCGCATCCAGGAATTCTCCGAAGAGTATTCGCAGGCGATGGTGGGCACGCGTCAACGCGTGCTCGTCGAGGGCGTTTCGAGGAAGGACGCCAACGAGCTCGCCGCGCGCACCGACAACAACCGCGTCGTCAATTTCGCCGGGCATCCCCGGCTCATCGGGCAGTTCGTGGATCTCGACATCACGTTCGCCTACCCCCATAGCCTGCGCGGCCGCGCTTGCATCGGCGCCGAGGCATCCCCACATTCTTTCGCACAAGGATCGACATGAACACTTCCGCCCTCAAGCACAAGGCCCTCGTCGCCGCGCTCGCGCTCGCCTTCGCCACGTCCGCCATCGCGCAGGCGCCGCCGTCCCCGACTCCGCCCGCGCCGTCCCCCGCCCCCGGCGCCTCTCCCGTGCAGACCACGGCGCCCCTCCCACTCGCCGGCGCCCCGGCGCCCGCCGCGCCCGCCGTGCCCGGGCAGCCGAAGCCCTTCAAGGAAGTCCTCAAGGACGCCCAAGAGGTCGCCGGGCTCTTCAAGCTCCACCGCAAGGACGAGAAGACCTGGATCGAGATCACGCCCGAGCAGCTCGACAAGCCGTTCTTTTTCTCGATGAACATCCCGCGCTCCGTGGGCGAGCGCGGCCTCTACGGCGGCCAGATGGTGGGCCCGTACAACAGCGTGTCGGTCGGCTCGCACATCGCGGTCTTCAGGAAGATCGGCAACCAGGTCCAGCTCATCGCCAGGAACAACCAGTTCTTCGCCGCGGAAGGCACGCCGCAGGCGAAGTTCGTCGAGCAGTCGTTCTCCGACAGCCTGATCGCCTCGGCGCCCACGGTGTCCCAGCCCCACCCGGATACCAAGGCCGTCATCATCGAGGCCGACGCGCTCCTCTTCGCGGACCTGCCCGGCTACTCGACCAGCCTCGAGCGCGCCTTCCGCATTCCGTTCACGCTCGATACGCGCAACACCAGCATCTCGCGCATCACCAGCAATGACACCATGACGAGCGTGCAGGTGAACGCGCACTTCGCGGTGCCCAAGATCGCGCCGCCGCCGCTCACGCCCTCGCCCACGCCTACGCCGCCTCCGCCGACCACCACTCCGGATCCGCGCAGCCTCTTCGTGGGCTTCCAGTACAACTTCACCAAGCTCCCCGGGAAGCCGATGCACGCACGCCTGGCCGATCCGCGCCTCGGGCACTTCACCTCGTCGCGCGTCGACTTCACCGACGACGTGAGCGTCAAGCCTCGCCAGTACTTCGTGGACCGTTGGCGCCTCGAGAAGAAGGATCCGGCGGCCGCCGTGTCCGAGCCGAAGGAGCCGATCGTCTACTGGCTCGACAAGAACATCCCGCAGAAGTACCGCGCCGCCGTGACCGCCGGCATCCTCGAGTGGAACAAGGCGTTCGAGAAGGCCGGCTTCAAGGACGCGATCCTCGCGAAGCAGCAGCGCGACGACGACGATTTCGACACCATGGATTCGCGCCACGCCTCGGTGCGCTGGTTCACCGGCGCCGACGCGGGCTTCGCCATCGGGCCGTCGCACGTCGATCCGCGCACCGGCGAAATCATCGATGCGGACATCGGCATGTCGGACGTCTTCGCGCGCGGCGCGCGCCGCCAAGTGACCGAGGATTTCTCGCGCCCGGTGGGCGGCGAGCTCGCGCAACTCGCCGGGCACGCGCATCCGGCGTTCGCCGAGCGCGGGTTCCTCGCCTGCAACTACATGCAGGAGGGCGCCCATGAGATGCACTTCGCCATGGACATCCTCGAAGCGCGCGGCCTCGACATGGCCGGTCCCGAAGCCGAGGCGGTCGCGCAGGCCTACGTGAAGGACGTGATCATGCACGAGGTGGGCCACACCCTCGGCTTCCGCCACAACTTCCGCGCCTCCACCATCTATAACGCGAAGCAGATGAGCGATCCGGAGTTCACGAAGAAGAACGGCATCACCGGCTCCGTGATGGACTACACGCCCTTCAACCTCGCCGCCAAGGGCGAAAAGCAAGCGGAATACGTCATGAGCACCCTCGGCCCGTACGATTACTGGGCGGTCGAATATGCGTACAAGCCGATCGATCCCGCCGACGAGAAAGCGGAGCTCGCGCGCATCGCGTCGCGCTCCACCGAGCCGCTCCTCGCGTTCGCGACCGACGAGGACGCGGGTTACGGCAATGTGGTGATCGGCATCGACCCGGACGCCAACCGCTTCGACCTCGGCGCAGACCCGCTCGAGTACTACCGCAAGCGCATGAAGCTCTCGCGCGAGCTGTGGGACCGCCTGCAGGCCATGAAGCTCGCCCCGGGCGAGAGCTACGAGCGCCTCACCCGCAGCTTCGCCGCGGGCTTCAGCCAGCTCGCGCGCGTGGCTCCGCTCGCCGCGAAGTACGTGGGCGGCGTGAAGCACGTGCGCGACTTCGCCGGGTCGGAGCGCGCCCTGTACGAGCCCACGCCGATCGCGCGCCAGCGCGAGGCGCTCACCATGATCACCGGCGACCTCCTGCAGGTCGACAGCTTCAAGTTCAAGCCGGAGTTCGTGAGCCGCCTGGGCATCGACCACTTCGAGCGGCCCCGCAACCCCGACATCTCGGTGGCCAACGCGGTGCTCAAGGTTCAGGTCGCGGTGCTCGACCAGCTGATGTCGGACCAGGTCTCCACGCGGCTCCTTGATTCGCAGGAGAAGGTCGCCGACCGCGCGAAGCTGCTGAAGCTCTCGGATCTCTACGACACGCTCGACGGCGCCATCTGGTCGGAGCTTCGCACCGGCCGGGAGATCACCTCGATGCGCCGCAACCTCCAGCGCGAGCACCTGCGCCGGGTGGGGAACATGCTGGTGAGGCCGTCGGCAACGGCGCCCGCCGACGCGCGCTCGCTCGCCCGCGACGGCGCGATCGAGCTGCAGGGTCGCATCAAGGCGGCGCTCGCCAAGGGCAACCTCGCGCGCGAGAACCGCGCGCACCTGCGCGAAAGCTACGACACGCTCACCGAAGCCCTCAAGGCGCCAATGCAGCGCACTACGGTATGACGCGTTGCTGATGCGCAAGGCCATCGCCGAGGAGATCGTCTTCAACCCTGTCGACAACGTCCGCCTCGCGGCGTTGTGCGGCCCGGTGGACGCGAACCTGCGCCAGATCGAGAACGCGCTCGACGTCACCATCGCGCGCCGCGGCGAACGCTTCACCGTCTCGGGCGCGCGCGACAAGGCGTCGCAGGCGGCCCAGGCGCTGCGGCGTTTCTACGACCACTCCGCCCGCGATCTTACCGTCGAGGATATCCAGCTGGGCCTGGTCGAGATCGCGCATCCGCGCAAGCCGACGGACACGGCCGCGCCGGTGCTCATGATCCCGCGGCGCGCGGAGCTCACGGCGCGCACGCCGCGCCAGGCGCAGTACCTGCAGCAGATGCGCAATTTCGACATCACGTTCTGCGTGGGCCCGGCGGGCACGGGCAAGACCTTCCTCGCGGTCGCCGCCGCGGTGGACGCGCTGGAGCGCGACTCCGTGAAGCGCATCGTGCTCACGCGCCCGGCGGTGGAGGCGGGCGAGAAGCTGGGCTTCCTCCCCGGCGACCTCGCCGCCAAGGTCGATCCCTACCTGCGCCCGCTCTACGACGCGCTCTACGACCTGATGGGCTACGACAAGGTGAACCGCGCCTTCGAGCGCGGCGCCATCGAGATCGCCCCACTCGCCTTCATGCGCGGGCGCACGCTCAACCACTCTTTCGTGATCCTCGACGAGGCACAGAACACCACGCCCGAGCAGATGAAGATGTTCCTCACCCGAATCGGCTTCGGCTCGAAGGCGGTGGTCACCGGGGACGTCACCCAGACCGACCTCGCCAAGGGCCAGGCCTCGGGGCTGAATGACGCGCGCGTCGTGCTCGACGGCGTGCGCGGCATCGCGGTGACCGAGTTCCAGAGCGAGGACGTGGTGCGCCACCCCCTGGTGCAGGCCATCGTCGACGCTTACGAGCGCAAGGAAAAAGCGAAGAAGTGATTGCCATCCAGCGCGCGTCACGGGCATCCCATATCCCGGCCGATGCGACGTTGAGGAAGTGGGCCCGGCTCGCCCTCACGCGCGAGGCAACAGTGACGGTGCGCTACGTGGCGCAATCCGAGGCCCGGCGCCTCAACCGTGAGTTCCGCGGCAAGGACTACGCGACCAACGTCCTCACCTTCATCTACGAGGCCCGCCCGCTCGCCGGCGACATCGTGATCTGCGCGCCGGTGGTGGCGCGCGAGGCGAAGGAGCAGGGCAAGGCGCTCGCCGCGCACCACGCGCACCTTTTCGTGCACGGCCTGCTGCACCTGCAGGGCTTCGACCACGAGCGCGGCGCCGACGCCGGGCGCATGGAGCGACACGAGGCGAGGCTCCTTGAAAAGTTGGGATTTCCCGATCCGTATTAGAGTATCGGCGTCGCATCCCCTTTTCCCAGAGTGAACGAACCCCCCAAGCCGAGCCTGCTCGAGCGCCTGTCCTCGATCCTGTTGCGCGAGCCCGAAGACCGCGAGCAGCTGGTCCAGCTCCTGCACTCGGCCTTCGAGCGGCGCCTCCTCGACGCAGAAGCGCTTTCCATGATCGAGGGCGTGCTGCAGGTATCCGAGACGCAGGTGCGAGACGTGATGATCCCGCGCTCGCAGATGGACATGCTCGACGTCGCCGACAGCCCCGACAAGTTCATCCCGTTCGTGATCGAGACCTCGCACTCGCGCTTCCCGGTGTTCGAGGACAACCGCGACAACGTGATCGGCATCCTGCTCGCCAAGGACCTGCTGCGCTTCTACGCGGAGGAAGAGTTCAACGTGCGCGAGATGCTGCGCCCCGCGGTGTTCGTGCCCGAGGCCAAGCGCCTCAACGTGCTGCTGAAGGAGTTCCGCGCCAACCGTAACCACATCGCGATCGTCGTGGACGAGTACGGCGGCGTTTCGGGCCTCATCACCATCGAGGATGTGATCGAACAGATCGTCGGCGACATCGAGGACGAGTACGACTTCGACGAGACCGAGGACAACATCCTGGTCGACAAGAGCGGGCGCTACCGCGTGAAGGCGGGGACGGAGATCGGCGACTTCAACAACCACTTCAACAGCAACTTCTCGGACGACGACTACGACACGGTGAGCGGCATGGTCGTCGGTCGCTTCGGGCGCCTGCCCAAGCGCGGCGAGAGCATCGTTATCGATGGCTTCACCTTCCAGGTCCTGCGCGCGGACAGCCGCAAGGTCCATTCCCTCCTCGTAGAGCGGCCGAAACAGAAGGAGCCGCAGTGACCGCCGTGGTCCCGCCCACGCCGGCGAAGTTGCCGGCGGCGCGGATCCTTGCGCTCGGCCTCTTCGCCCCGCTCGCCGCAGGCGCGGCATGCGTGCTCGGGTTCGCCCCGTTCTCCGCGTGGCCGGTGCCGATCCTGTCGCTGGTGGTCCTCTTCGCCGCCTGGGAGCGAAGCGTCACCGCGCGCCAGGCCGCACTTTCCGGATTCGCGTTCGGCCTCGGCTTCTTCCTCGTGGGCGTCTCGTGGATCTACGTGAGCCTGCACTTCTATGGCGCGATGCCCGCTGTGCTCGCCGCCACCGCTACCTTCCTCTTCTGCGCGTTCATCGCGCTCGCCCCGGCGCTGGCGGGTTGGATCACGGTGCGCTTCGGCCGCGGCGATCGCCGCGCGCGGCTCACGATCGCGCCCGCCGCCTTCATGGCGTGCGAATGGATTCGTGGCTGGATCTTCACCGGCTTTCCCTGGAACACCATCGGCACCTCGCAGGCGCCGTCGAGCCCGCTCGCCGGGCTGCTTCCAGTCGTGGGCGCGTACGGCGTCTCGCTCGTCGTCGCGGCGATCGCCGCTCTCGCCGTCGCGCTCATCGGCAGCTACGCGATGTCGCGGGCGCGCTTCGGCCTCGTCGCCGGCATCGCGGCGATCTTCGTCGCGGGATGGGGATTGCGCCACCTCGAGTGGACCGAGCCGGCCGGCGCTCCGGTCGCGGTCGCGCTCCTGCAGGGCAACGTGCCGCAGCACCTCAAGTGGCAGGAGGAGACGCGCCTCGCGACCCTCCTCGACTATCGCCGCATGATCTTCGAGGCGAATGCGAAGGTCGTCGTGCTCCCGGAAACCGCGCTGCCCGCGTTCTTCGACCAGCTGCCGCCCGAATACGTCGAGAGCCTTCTCGAGCACACGCGCGAGACGGGCAAGGAAATCCTGCTGGGCACCGTGGAGCGCGATGTGAGCGGGCCGCAGGACGACTACTACAACAGCGTGGTGCGCCTCGGCGGCGCGGGGCCCGCGTCATACCGCAAGCGCCACCTGGTGGTGTTCGGCGAGTTCATCCCGATCGGCTTCAAGTGGGTCTATGCTTTCCTCAGGATTCCTTTGGGCGACATGGCGCGTGGTGCCGCGCGCCAGGCGCCGATGGAGGCCGGCGGCACGCGCTTCGGCATCGCCATCTGCTACGAGGATCTCTTCGGCGAGGAGATGATCGATTTCCTTCCCGAGGCGCAGGTGCTCCTCAACGTGAGCAACATGGCGTGGTTCGGGGACTCGCTCGCGCCCGAGCAGCACCTGCAGGCCTCCCAGGCGCGCGCGCTGGAGACCGGCCGCTGGATGGTGCGCGCGACCAACACGGGGGTGACGGCGGCGATCGACGCGCGCGGGCGTGTCGTCTCGCGCCTCGGTAACTTCACCAAGGGCACGATCATCGCCTCGGTGACGCCGATGAAGGGCATGACGCCCTACGCCCGCTGGGGCAACGCTGGCGCCTGGATCCTCGCCGCCGCGCTCTTCGCCTTCGGAATCCGGCGCCGCCGTGGGTGAGGGACTGTTAAAATCTCTTTTTCGGCAAGATCCCCACGCGCGATGTCGACCTTCCAGCACCTGGTGCTGAAGCTCCAGGAATACTGGGACCAGAAGGGCTGCGCCATTCTCCAGCCCTACGACATGGAAGTCGGCGCCGGCACATCGCACACGGCGACGTTCCTGCGCGCCCTCGGCCCGGAGCCGTGGCGCGCCGCATATGTCCAGCCCTCGCGCCGCCCGAAGGACGGGCGCTACGGCGACAACCCGAACCGCATGCAGCACTACTACCAATTCCAGGTGGTCCTGAAGCCTTCGCCCCCGGACATCATCGACCTCTACCTCGGCTCCCTCGAGGCGATCGGCTTCGACCTCGCGAAGAACGACGTGCGTTTCGTCGAGGACGACTGGGAGAATCCCACGCTTGGCGCGTGGGGCCTGGGGTGGGAGGTGTGGATGAACGGCATGGAGGTCACGCAGTTCACCTACTTCCAGCAGGTGGGCGGCCTCGACTGCAAGCCGATCACCGGCGAGATCACCTATGGGCTCGAGCGCCTCGCCATGTACCTGCAGGGAGTGGAGAACGTCTTCGACCTGGTGTGGACCGAGTGGAAGGATCCGTCCGGCAGGACCCACAAGCTCACCTATCGCGACGTCTTCCACCAGAACGAGGTGGAGCAGTCCACGTACAACTTCGAGCACTCGGACGCCACGACGCTCTTTCGCCATTTCGCGGACTTCGAGGCCGCGGCCAAGCGCCTCATGGAAGCGCAGCTCGCACTGCCCGCCTATGAGCAGGTGCTGAAGGCCGCGCACGCGTTCAACCTCCTCGATGCGCGCGGCGCCATCTCGGTGACCGAACGCACCACGTACATCAAGCGCATCGCGGCGCTCGCGCGGGAAGTTGCAAAGAGCTACTACGAGTCGCGTGAGCGACTGGGGTTCCCGATGGTCGGGGAGAAAACGGCATGAGCGCCACGCTCCTGGTCGAGCTTCTCTGCGAGGAGCTTCCGCCGAAGGCGCTGAAGCGCCTGGGCGACGCTTTCGCCGAGGGGCTGCAGAAAGGACTCGCGAAGCGCGGCCTTGTTTCGGCCTCGAGCCGCGCGCGCGCGTTCGCCACGCCGCGCCGTCTCGCCGCCTCGATCACGGAAGTCAATCCGGCCACCGAGGCGCGCGACGTCGAGGTGAAGCTGATGCCGGTCACGGTAGCGCTCGACGCGTCTGGCAATCCCACGCCGGCGCTTTCGAAGAAGCTCGAGGCCGCGGGGCTCTCGGGGATCGATCCTGCGAAGCTGGTCCGCCGGGGCGACGGCAAGGCGGAAATGCTCTTCGCGAAAACGAACACGCCCGCGATGCCGCTCGCGCAGGCCCTGCAGGCCGTGCTCGACGAGGCCATCGCCCACCTGCCGATTCCCAAGGTGATGAGCTACCAGCTTGCCGACGGCGAGACGACGGTGCAGTTTGTTCGCCCCGTGCACGGCGTGGTCGCGCTGCACGGCTCGGAGGTGGTGCACGTGAAGGCGCTCGGCATAGAGGCGGGCAATCGAACGCTGGGGCACCGCTTCCAGGGGCGGCGCGAAGTCGCCATCCCTTCGGCCGACGGCTACGAGCGAGCGCTCGAGGACGAGGGGCGCGTCATCGCGGACTTCGACAAGCGCCGCGCGCGCATCGTGGACCAGCTCACCAAAGCGAGCGCCGCGCACACGACGCGGTTCGAGCCGCCCGAGGCCCTCGTGGACGAGGTGACGGCACTGGTCGAATGGCCGGCCGTCTACACCGGCGCCTTCGACGCGGAGTTTCTCTCCGTTCCGCAGGAGTGCCTCATCCTCACCATGCAGCAGAACCAGAAGTACTTCGCCCTGAAGTCGCCCGATGGCAAGCTGTTGCCGCGTTTTCTCATCGTGTCCAACCTCGCGCTCGACGATCCGGGCAACGTCGTGCGCGGCAACGAGCGCGTGATCCGCCCGCGCCTGGCCGACGCGCGATTCTTCTTCGAGACCGACAAGAAAACGAAGCTGGCCGATCGCGTCGCGCAGCTTGGCGCGATCGTCTATCACAACAAGCTCGGCACGCAGCTCGAGCGCGTCGGGCGCCTGGTGAAGCTCTCGCAGGCGATCCAGGAAACCCTGCCGCGCGGCAAGGCCGGCAAGGAATGGGCGGCGCGCGCGGCGCACCTCGCGAAGGCCGACTTGGTGACGCTGATGGTCGGTGAATTCCCCGAGCTGCAGGGCACGATCGGCCGCTACTACGCCGAGGCTGATGGAGAGCAGTCCTCCGTCGCGCGCGCCATCGAGCAGCACTACTGGCCGCGGTTCTCCGGGGATGCCTTGCCGATGGGCGACGCAAGCATCGCGGTCGCGCTCGCCGATCGCCTCGACGCGTTGGTGGGCATGTTCTCGATCGGCATGGTGCCCACCGGGGACAAGGATCCGTTCGCGTTGCGGCGCGCGGCGCTCGGAATCGTGCGCATTCTCATGGAGACGCAGCCTACACTCGGCATGGAGTTGAGGCCCTTGCTCAAGAAGGCGGCCGAAGTCCTGCACGTTCCCCACGAAAAGATGGAGCCCCTTGTGGGCGCGGTGCGGGAGTTCGTGCGCGAACGCGCGGCGAACCTCATGCGCGAGAGGGGCTACACGGCGAACCAGGTCGCCGCGGTGATGGAAGTCGACAGCCTCGAGTCGAAACCCGATCGCCTCGATCTCTTGCCGAAGAAACTCGAGGCGGTGCGCGAATTCGCGGCACTTCCCGAATCCGCGAGCCTCGCCGCCGCGAACAAGCGAATCGTCAACATCCTCAAGCAGGCGCACCAAAAGGGCGAAAGGCCCGGCCTCGTCGAAGGCGACAATTTCCCGGAGCAGCCGGACCGCGACCTGTACCACGCGCTGCGCCACGCCTCGGCAAAAGCGGTGCCGCAGTTCGAGAAGGGCAACTACACCGACTACCTGAAGAGCTTCGCGGTCCTCAAGGAGCCGGTGGACGCGTTCTTCGAGAAGTCGATGGTGATGACCGAGGACGCCGCTGTGCGACGCAAGCGCCTGAACCTCCTCTACGAGCTGGAATTCGAGATGAACCGGGTGGCGGACATTTCGAAGCTGGCATCCTGACGCGATGAAGCTCGTCATCCTCGACCGCGACGGCGTCATCAACTTCGACAGCGACCAGTACATCAAGTCGCCGGCGGAGTGGCGCCCCATTCCCGGCTCGATCGAGGCGATCGCGCGCCTGAACCAGAGCGGCTATCGCATCGCGGTGGCCACCAACCAGTCGGGCATAGGGCGCGGGCTCTTCGACATGGCGACGCTGAACGCCATCAACGACAAGATGATGGAATTGGTCTTCCGGCAGGGCGGGCGCATCGACGCGCTCTTCTTCTGCCCGCACACCGCCATCGAGGCCTGCGCCTGCAGGAAGCCGCGCACCGGCATGTTCGAAGAGATTGCCGCGCGCTTCCATACCGAATTGAAGGGGGTGAATTCGATCGGCGACAGCTTGAAGGACCTGCAGGCCGCCGAAAGCGTGGGCGCGCAGCCGGTCCTGGTGCTCAGCGGCAAGGGCAAGAAGACCAAGGAAGAAGGCGGCATGCCCAAGAAGACGCTAGTCTTCGACGACCTCGCCGAGGCGAGCCGCCACATCATCGCGCACCCGTGACCACGCTTCGCTCAGTGCTGTTCCTGCTCGGGGCGTTGGTGATCACGGCGCCCTTCGGGTTCCTCGTGCCCCTTGGGCGCATCTTCGGATCCGAGCCGCCGTTCACGCTCGCGCGCCTGTATACCCAGGTGATGCTCAAATGGGTGGAGGTGAGCTGCGGCATCACCTACGAGGTGAGCGGCTGGGAGCACGTGCCCAAGACCCCAGTGGTCATCATGGCGAAGCACCAGTCGGCCTGGGAGACGATTTTCATCGAGAGCGCATTCCCGTCGCAGTGCTGGATCATCAAGAAGGAGCTCCTCTGGCTGCCGTTCGTGGGCTGGGGCCTTTGGGCGATTCGCGCCATCGCCATCGACCGCTCGAGCGGCAGCAGCGCGCGGGAGCAGATCGTGGAGCAGGGCGCCCAGCGCCTGAAGGAAGGCCACTGGGTGACGATCTTTCCGGAGGGCACGCGCATCGCCCCGGGAAAGGTCGGCCGCTACGGCATCGGCGGCTCGCTCCTTGCAACGCGCACCGGCACGCCGATCCTGCCGATCGCGCACAACGCCGGTGAGTACTGGCCGCGCTACGCTTTCAAGAAGAAACCCGGCACGGTGAAGGTGGTGATCGGCCCGCTCATCGAGACCGCCGGGCGCGACGTGGTCTCCGTCAACAACGACGTGCAGGGCTGGATCGAGGGCCAGATGCACGTGATCTCCCCGGAGCGCTATGCCGTCGCGTGACCTCGTGACGCGCGACGCGCACCGCATGGCTCTCACCGCGGGCCCGATCGACTACGTGCTGGTGCGACGCCGCGGCCGGCGCGGCGTCGGCCTCAAGGTCGACGAAACCGGGCTCACGGTGAGCGCGCCTTCGACCATGCCGCTCGCGCGCATCGAGGCGCTGGCGCGCGAGAGCGAGCGCTGGATCGTGCGCAAGATCGCGGAGTGGAGCTCGCGCCAGGTGCCGGCGGTGCAGTGGTGCGACGGTGCTCCCCTGCATTTCCTCGGCGAAGTCGTGACGCTGCGCCCCGTGCCCGGAAAGCGTGCCCAAGTGGCGATGGCGAGTGGCGAATTGCGCGTCACGACGCGCGACGGCGGCGACGAAGGCATCCGGCGGGCGGTGGTGCGCTGGTACAAGCGTGCCGCGCACGAGTGGCTGGCCGAGCGCACGCGCCTGCTCGCGGTGCGCGCCGGGATCGAGCCGCCGAAGCTCATGATCTCCTCGGCGATGGCGCGCTGGGGAAGCTGCAACTCGCGCCGCGAGGTGCGCCTCGCATGGCGCCTGGTGAAGGCGCCCTTGCAGCTCATCGACTACGTGATCTGCCACGAGCTCGCGCACCTGCGCCACATGAACCATTCGGCCGCGTTCTGGGCCGAGGTCGCTCGCCAGTGCCCCGACTACAAGCGGCTGCGCGCCGAGCTCTTCGCCACCGACCATCTCTATCGTTCGTTCTGAAGGAGGCCCCATGCGCCTGCTCCACACCATGATCCGCGTCGGCGATCTCGACAAGTCGATCGCTTTCTACACGGGCGTGCTCGGCATGAAGCTGATCCGCCGCAAGGACTATCCCGACGGCAAGTTCACGCTCGCCTTCGTGGGCTACGGCGACGAGGCCGATACCGCGGTGATCGAGCTCACGCACAACTGGGAAACCAAGTCTTACGATTTGGGCAACGGCTTCGGCCACCTCGCCGTGTCGGTGCCCGACGCGTACAAGGCGTGCGACGCGGTAAAGGCGCAGGGTGGCAAGGTCACGCGCGAGGCGGGCCCGATGAAGTTCGGCGGCAGCGTGATCGCCTTCGTCCAGGATCCCGACGGCTACAAGATCGAGTTCATCGAGCGCGCTTGAGCCAGGACATTGGGACGCTGCTGGCATGCCGGTGCTCTTCGTCCTCGCCGCGGTGATCGTCTTTGCCCACCCGCGCTGACTAAGGCGCGGGCGGCACTCCCGCGGCGTCCGAAAGCGCTATGAACTCCACGACCGAGAGTGTCTCGCCGCGCCGCTGAGGATCGATTCCGGACGTCGCAAACGCTTCTGCCGGCACGAGCGCACGCACCGCGTTGCGCAGCGTCTTGCGCCGTTGCGAGAACGCCGCCATCACGATCTTCGCAAAAGACTCTTCATCGCGCGCGCGCGGGCGCCCGGGGCCGAGCGGCTTCATCAGCACCACGGCCGAATCGACCTTGGGCGGCGGCGTGAAGGCGCCCGGGGGCACGCGAAAGAGCAGCGCCATCGCGAAACGGTACTGCAGCATCACCGAGAGGCGCCCGTACTCTTCGGTGTCCGGCGCGGCGACCATGCGCTCGACGACTTCCTTCTGCAGCATGAACACCGCGTCCTCGAGGCGCTCGGCGATCTGCGCAATGCGAAACAGGATCGGAGTCGAGACGTTGTAGGGAAGGTTGCCGACCACGCGCAGCGGCGCGGGGAGCGAAGCGAAGTCGAAGTCGAGCGCGTCGGCAAGGTGAACGGTGAGCTTGGCTTCGGAATAGCGCGTGGCCAGGTCGGCGGCCAGGTCACGATCGATCTCCACCACGTGCAGGCGCGCGAGCTTCGGCGCGAGCTCCGCGGTGAGGATCCCGGTACCGGGGCCGATCTCCACCATGGAGTCGCCCTCGCGCGGCGCTATCGCATCGGCGATGCGCGCGAGGTAATGGCGGTCGGTGAGGAAGTGCTGGCCGAAGCGCTTCTTGGCACGCGGCAGCATGGGGGCCGCCCTAGCGGCTGAACGACGCCATCTCGAAGGCGAGCGCGATCGCCTCGTGGAAGCTGCCCGCGTCGACCTCGCCCGCGCCCGCGCGGTCGAGCGCCGTGCCGTGGTCGACGGAGGTGCGGATGATGGGAAGCCCGAGCGTCACGTTCACAGCCTCGCCGAACGCCGCGTGCTTCAACACCGGCAGCCCCTGGTCGTGGAACATGGCGAGCGCGCAATCGCCCTGCTCGAGCACGCGCGGCGTGAAGAGCGTGTCCGCGGGATAGGGGCCGGAGACGGCGAAGCCCTCGCGCGCGAGCGCCGCGATCGCGGGCGCGATGCTGTCGATCTCCTCGCGCCCGAGATAGCCCGATTCGCCCGCGTGGGGGTTGAGGCCCGCGACGAGGATGCGTGGACGCATGATGCCGAAACGCTTGCGCAGGTCCGCATCGAGGACGCGGATCACGGACTCGACCAGGCTGCGCGAAATGGCGCGCGGGACTTCCGAGAGCGCGAGGTGGGTGGTGGCGAGCGCCACGCGCAACCCCCCGCCCACGAGCAGCATCACGACAAGCGGCGTGCCGGTGCGCTCCGCGAGGTACTCCGTGTGCCCCGTGAAGGGCACGCCCGCCTCGTTGATGGCGCTCTTCTGGACGGGCGCGGTGACCATCGCGTCGAACTCGGCAGTAACGCAGCCGTCTATCGCGCGATCGAGGATCGCGAGCACGTGGCGGGCGTTGGCGGGATCCAGGCGCCCGGGCACCACGGGGACCGCGGCCGCTACCGGCAGGATCGATACGGCGGGCGCGCCCTGGGGGTCGCGATACTCGGGAAGGTCGAACGGGATGCCGCGCATCCGCGCGCGCTCGGCGATGACGTCGGGATCACCCACGATCACCACGCGGCCGGGAAACTTCTCGCGCGCGAGGATGGCGCACAGGTCGGGCCCGATGCCAGCGGGCTCGCCGGCGGTGAGCGCGACCAGCGGCGAGCTAGCGTTCGTCGTAGCGGTTCTCGACGAAGGCCCGGTCGCGCGACTGGCGCAGCCAGTCCTGGTATGCCTCGTCGGCCTTGCGCGCGCGAATCGCCTGGCGCGCCGCGAGCTTCTTGCGGTCGCCGGAGAGCTCGTCGGAGCGGCGCTCGAGGACCTGCACGAGATGCCAGCCGAACGGCGTTTGCACTGGCTGGCTCACTTCCTGGTCCTTGAGGGCGTTCATGACGCGTTCGAACTCGGGCACCGTGTCGCCGGCCGCGACCCAGCCCAGTTCGCCGCCCTTGGATGCGCTCGCGTCCTCGGAATTGGTTTTGGCGAGCTCGGCGAAATCCTCGCCGCCGGTGACGCGCAGGCGCAGGCGCTGCAGGCGATCGCGCGCTTCGTTCTCGGAAAGGCCGTCGCGCGCGCGCAGCAGGATGTGGCGAACACGCGTCTGCTGCACGCCGGTGGCCGCGGCCTTGCCGCGCTTTTCGAGGAGCTTCACGATGTGGAAGCCGTTGGGGCTGCGCATGATGTCGCTCACGTCGCCGGGCTGGAGCTTCTCCAGGGTCTCGAGGAAGAGCGAGGGCAACCGCGCCGAGGGGCGCCAGCCGAGGTTGCCGCCGGACGTCGCGTCCGGGGCATCGGAGTAGGTCGCCGCGACCTGCGCGAAGTTCGATCCGCGGCGCAGCTCAGAGAGCGCCAGCATGGCGCGCCGGCGGCGCTGCTCGATCTGCTCGGCGCTCGCCTGCGGCGGCACCAGCACCAGCACGTGCGAGAGGCGGAACTCGGAATCCCCGCTGGCCTCGCGCGCCTCGCGCGCAAGCTCGGTCTCGACCTCGGCGTCGGTGACCACGACCGCGTTCTCGACCTCGCGCTCGCGCAGCCGCGACAGCAGGATCTCGCTGCGGATGTCCTCGCGGAAGCGCGGGAAGCGCACGCCATCGCGGTCGAGCGCGGCGCGGAACTCGGGCATGCCGAGGTTGTTCTCCTGGGCGATGCGCTCGATGGTCTTGTCGAGAGTGGCATCGTCGACCTTGATGCCTGTCTCCCTGGCGAGCTGCACCTGCAGCAGATCGTTGATCATGCGCTCCAGGATCTGGCGCGACAGCACGTCGCTGGGCGGGAGCTGCCCGCCCTGGCGCTGCAGCTGGCGCACCACGAGGCCGATGCGCTCGGTCAGGTCGTTCTGCGTGATCACCTCGTCGTTCACGACGGCCACGATGCGGTCGACCGGGATGATGCGCGAGGGCGTGGTGGCGAGGTTCTGGTCGAGCCTGCCCTGGGCGAGCGCGGCGCACGCCGAAGCGGCGAGCGCGATGATGAGGAGGCGAAACGCGGAGGATGCGTGAATCATGGGTTGATCTCGTCGGACCGGCGGTAGCCGGTGATGTTCTGCCGTATGGTCTCCAGCGGATTGATGCCGATTCTCGTGAGGCCGGAGAGCTCGAGCTGGATCTGGAAGGAAGTCGAATACGTCTGCGTGGCCGTGATGAAGCGATGAGCCACCGCGCGGACTTGCCAACACCCCGCATTGTACTCGAAGCCCACCAGCCCCTCGAGGAGCTTCCTGTCCTTGATGCTCCAGTTCCAGCGGGCCAGGGCGGAGAGGTTGTGCAGCACCGGCCACTGGGTGGAGATGTCCACCTGCTGGACTCCGGAGAAGGTCGGGTCGAGGGGGTCGACGGCGGTGCGCGCGTATCGATACGCGGCGTTCACGATGCTGCCCGGCTCCGGGGAATAGCGCGCGCCCACGGTGACCTTCTCGGAGCGCGCGAGGTTGGGCGTGTACTGCACGCTCGCGTCCGCCGATAACGAGGGCGACATCTGGCTCGAGGCGAAGCCGAGGATGTCGGAATATTTGTTGACGATCGTGGTGTCGGCCAGCGTCACGCGGGGCGGCGTGAAGTAGTACACCTGCCCAAGGCCCACCTTGAAGCGCTCGAGGCCGGTGGCCGACTCGATGAGGCGCGAGGTGAGCGCGATGGTGAGCTGGTTCGCGTCGCCGATGCGGTCCCCGCCCACGAAGCGGTTCTCGGCGAAGATGCGCTGGAAGTTGAAGTCGGTCTCGGCGGTGGTGAAATTGGGCAGCTTCGTCTGGTCCCGGTAGGGCACGTTGAGGTAGAAGAGGCGCGGCTCGAGGGTTTGCAGGAAAGCCCGGTTGCCCCACTGCATCGGGCGTTCGAAGAAGAGCCCCGCGTCCAGGCTCGTGATGGGCACGGCGCGCGAATCGCTTTCCAGGCCGGCCGAGTTCTCGTTCAGGTTGTAGCGCGTGAAGTGGTAGCCGAACTTGGGAATGATGTAGCCGTAGCTTTGCCGCATCGGATAGGAAGCCGACGGATACGCGATGAAGCGCTGGCCGTTGGGCAGCACCGGGTGGCGGAAGTTGGAAAGCTCGCTCGTCACCTGCCAGTCGAAGCCGCCGTACACGTTCTGGCGCGCGCCCGAGGCGAGGAGCTGCGGCAGGATGTTGTATGGGATGGGCACCAGCCGCAGCGGATCCTGCAGCGTCTGGTAGCCCAGCACGCGCGCTGTGGCCGACCACGTGTCGTCGTTATAGTCGAGGCGCGCGTCGCGCGGCAGGTTGGTCTGCGACGTGAGCGCGATCTTGGTGGTGAGGTCGCGGAAGTAATCGTCGTCGGAGACTTTCTGCGCGTTCACCGAGGCGGTCCAGCCCGACCAGAGCTGGTGCACGTGGCGCCAGCCGAGGAAATAGCGGTCGCGGCCGCGCACCCGGTCGTTGGGCATGAACTCGCTGTCGACCTGCCCGCCGAACTTCGGCTCCAGGTAGCGAAACTCCGCGCCCAGCTGCAGCCCGCGCTTGGTGAAGGTCTTGGGCGTGATCGTCGCGTCCATGTTCTCCGCGATATTCCAGTAGTACGGCAGCGACGCCTCGAAGCCGCTCGACGCGGAGGTTCCGAAGGTGGGCGCGAGGAAGCCGCTCCTCCTCTTGTTGTCGAGCGGGAACGAGAGGAAGGGCGAATAGAGGATCGGCACGCCGAGGAAGAACACGGTGGTGTTGGTGGCGAGCGCCATGTTGCGCGAGCTGTCGATGCTGATTTCGCCCACGCGCAGGAACCAGTCGTCGCGCGGCGCCACGCACGAGGTGTACTCGGCCTTGATGAGGCGGCTCTTCTGGTCCGGCTCGAGCATCGCGCGCTCGGCCTGGCCGCGCGTGGCGACGCGGCGATCGGCCTTCTTCGGGAACTCGAACGTGGGCGACTCCATCTCGCCCGTGTCCTTGTCGAGGTGATAGGTGAGCGTGGGACCGCTCGCGACGTCGCCTTCGCGCTCGAGGCGCACGCTGCCGGTGGCGACCGCGGTCTGGTCTTCGGCGAAGTAGTCGACGCGGTCGGCGCGGATCGTGGCCCCGCGCTGGCGCAGGGTCACGTTGCCGGTGGCGACGACATTCTTGTCCTGGGAGAGCTCGAGGTGGTCGGCATCGATGAACTTGGCGCTGTCGCGCTCGGGGCGCGTGGGCGCCATGCGCAGCTGCTTCTCGATCTTGAGCCGCAGGCCCTGCGCATCCTGTGCGTGGGCGGGGACCACCGCGAATGCGACTGCGACGGCGAGCGTCCGGATGCTTCTCGGCCTCAAGGGAGGGGGGGTGCGGGTGCTATAGAATGAATGGCGAAGGATACACGCAAACCCTCGCTTCGCTCGCACCTTCCCCTCTCTATGGATGACCGTTTTCACGCGCTCGGCGCCTGGATCGCCGCGTCGCTCGGCGACGTGCCCTATCGCATCGAGCGTGCCTCGACCGACGCGAGCTTCCGGCGCTACTTCCGCGTCTTCCTCGACGAGCGCACGCTGATCGCCATGGACGCGCCCCCGGAACGCGAGAATTCGCGCGCATTCATCCAGGTTGCGCAGCTGCTGCGCGCGGCCGGGCTGAACGCGCCGCAGGTCCTTCACCACGACCTCGAGCAGGGGTTCCTGCTGGTGACCGACCTGGGCACGACGCTTTACCTCGCCGCGCTGAACGAGGGCAATGCCGACCGCCTGTTCGGCGACGCGACCACGGCGCTCGCGCGCTGGCAGCTGGCGAGCCGCCCCGGCGTGCTGCCCGAATACGACGAGACGCTGCTGCGCCGCGAGCTCGATCTTTTTCCGGACTGGTACATCGCGCGCCACCTCGGGGTCGGCCTGTCTTCGCACCAACGCGCGGCTCTCGATGGCGTGTATGCGGCGATCCTGAAGAGGAACCTCGCCGAGGCCCGCGTCTACGTGCATCGCGATTTCATGCCCAGGAACCTGATGGTGGCCGAGCCCAACCCCGGCATCCTCGACTTCCAGGACGCGGTGCACGGGCCGATCAGCTACGACGTCGCCTGCCTTTTCCGCGACGCGTTCGTGAGCTGGGAGGAGGAGCGCGTCCTCGACGGCACCATCCGCTACTGGGAGAAGGCGCGGCGCGCGGGACTGCCGGTGCCGGCGGATTTCGACCAGTTCTGGATGGATGTCGAGTGGATGGGGCTGCAGCGCCACCTCAAGGTGGCCGGCATCTTCGCGCGCCTCGCCCATCGCGATGGCAAGAGGGCCTACCTCGAGGATACTCCGCGCTTCATCGGCTACATCCGCCACGCGGTGGGACGCTATCGCGAGCTGGCGCCGCTCGGACGCCTCCTCGACGAGCTCGAGGGCAAGCGTCCCGAAGCGCGCTACACGTTCTGATGCGCGCCCTCGTCCTCGCGGCGGGACGCGGCGAGCGCCTGCGCCCCCTCACCGACACCGTACCCAAGGCGCTGCTGCGGGTCGGCGGCCGCGCGCTCATCGAATGGCAGGTGGAGCGCCTCGCGCGCGGCGGTTTCACCGACCTCATCGTGAACCACGCGCATTTCGGAACCATGATCGAGGAGGCGCTCGGCGATGGGGCGCGCTTCGGCGCGCGCATCCGCTATTCGGCGGAGGCCCCAGCGCTGGAGACCGCGGGGGGCATCGCAAGGGCGCTGCATCTCCTCGACGGCGAGCCTTTCGCGGTGGTGAGCAGCGACATCCACACCGAGTTCGACTATGCACGGCTCGCGGCGCCGCTCGAGGCGATCGCGCGCGACCCGGCTTCGAGCGTCGCGCACTTCGTGCTGGTCGACAATCCGCCGTGGCACGCGGCGGGCGACATGGGCCTGGACGGCGGGCGCGTCACGCGCGGCGGCCCGCGCCTGACCTATGGCAACATTTCTCTTTTCCACCCCGCGATCTTTCGCGAGATCGCGCCGGGCACGTGGCTCAAGCTCTTTCCTTGGGCTTACCGCCACGTCGAGGAGGGCCGCGTCACCGGCGAGCATTTCCGGGGGCCCTGGGACAATGTCGGCACGCCCGCGCAGCTGGCGGCGCTCGACCGGAGGCTCGCGCGATGACGCTCTACGTACCGCCCCACTTTCGCGTCGACGATCGCGACGCGCTCTATGCGTTCATGGAGCGATACGCCTTCGGCACCCTCGTCTCGAGCGGGCCCGCGGGAATGCACGTGAGCCACATCCCGTTCCTGCCGGAGCGTGGCGACGATGGCGCGATCCGCCTGCTCGGCCACGTCGCGCGCGGTAACGAGCAGTGGCAGGCGATCGAGGCTGCCGAGCACCTGGTCGCGATCTTCCAGGGCCCGCACGCGTACGTCTCGCCCTCGTGGTATGCGAACCATCCGTCGGTGCCCACCTGGAACTACTCGGTGGTGCACGCGCATGGCAAGGCGCGGCTCATGGACGAGGGCGAGCTGCACGACCTGCTGATGCGGCTTTCGTCGACCTACGAAGCGGGCAACCCGAAACCGTGGCGGATGTCGGAGCTGCCCCCGGCCTACGTCGACTCGATGCTGAAGATGATCGTGGGCTTCGAGATCGAGGTCGAGCGCCTCGAGGGCAAGTTCAAGCTCTCGCAGAACCGCCCGGCCGAGGTGCCGCGCGTGATCGCCGCGCTCGAGGGCGCGAACGAGCCGGGGCTCGCTTCCCTCATGCGCGACCACCCAACCACCGCCAAGGGGTAAAATCACCCATGAAACTCGAAAACCCCCTGCAGACGAAGCAGTTCAGGAAGCGCCGCGGGCGCCTTGCGAAGGCCCTCGAGAACGGCGTCGTGGTGCTGCCCACCGCGCCCGAGCGCACGCGCAACGCCGACGCGCACTACGATTACCGGTGGGACAGCGGCTTCTACTACCTCACCGGCTTCCGCGAGCCCGAAGCGGTGCTCGTCATGGTGCTGGGCGACGAGCCACGCTCGATCCTCTTCTGCCGCGAGAAGAACCCCGAGCGCGAGATCTGGGACGGCTTCCGCCACGGGCCCGAGCTCGCGCGCGAGCATTTCGGATTCGACGAGGCCTATTCCATCGCCGAGCTCGACCAGCGCCTGCCCGACCTCCTCGCCAACCGCGAGGTGCTGCACACTCCGGTGGGCTCCGATCCCACGTGGGACCAGCGCGTCGCCGGGTGGCTGAACCTGGTCCGCGCGAAGGTGAGAAGCGGCATCACCGCCCCGGACCAGATCCGCGACGTGCGCGCCGCGGTGAACGACATGCGCCTCTTTAAAGACGAGCACGAAGTCGCGGTGATGCGGCGCGCGGCGCAGATCTCGAGCGCGGCGCATGCGCGCGCCATGCGCTTCGCCGCGCCCGGCATGCGCGAGTACCAGGTCGAGGCGGAGCTGATGCACGATTTCCTGCGCAACGGCGCCCGCGCCGCGGCCTACGGCTCGATCGTCGCCGCCGGCGCCAACGCCTGCGTGCTGCACTACCGCGAGAATTCCGCGGAGCTGCGCAAGGGCGACCTCATGCTGATCGACGCGGGCTGCGAGCTGGACAGCTATGCATCGGACATCACGCGCACCTTCCCGATCGCGGGGCGCTTCAGCGCCGTGCAGCGCGACGTCTACGAGCTGGTGCTCGCCTCCCAGGAGGCGGCCATCAAGGCGGTGAAGCCGGGCGCCGACTTCATCGACTATCACGACGCGGCCACGCGCGTGCTGGTGCAGGGCCTCATCGACTTCAAGCTCTGCAAGGGCAGCGTCGACAAGGTGCTCGAGGACAACTCGTACAAGCAGTTCTACATGCACCGCACCGGCCACTGGCTGGGGCTCGACGTGCACGACGCGGGCGACTACATGCAGAAGGGCAAGTGGCGCAAGTTGAAGACCGGCATGGTGCTCACCGTCGAGCCGGGTCTCTACATCCGCCCCGCCGGCAACGTCCCCAAGGCCTTCTGGAACATCGGCATCCGCATCGAGGACGACGTGCTGGTCACCGCGAAGGGCCGCGACATCCTCACGGCCGATTGCCCGAAGAGCGTGAAGGACGTCGAGAGCACGGTCCTCGATCGCTGAGATGGCGACGCTCGACGTCGCGATCGTCGGGGCCGGACCGGTCGGCGCGGCCGTGGCCGCGTTGTGCGCGGCCCCCGGCTTGTCGGTCGCGCTCTTCGAGGCGCGTCCCGGGCCTTCGAAGGAAGGCCGCATCCTCGCACTCTCCCACGCATCGCGCTCGTTGCTCGAAGACGTCGAAGCATGGCCCGCGGCCCACGCTACGCCCATCGCTTCGATCCACATCTCGCAGAAGGGCGGGCCGGGGCGCACGCTCCTCGAGGCTGCCGAGCAAGGCCTTCCCGCGCTCGGATACACCGTGACCTACGCCGCGCTCGAGGAAGCCCTCGCGCGCCGCCTCGCCCGCGCCGCCATTGCGATCCACTACGGCGAGTCGTGCGAGAGCATCACGCTGGCGGCCGACGCCGCGCGGATACGCTTCGCTTCGGGGCGCGAAGTCGACGCGCGCCTGCTGGTGCTCGCCGATGGCGGCGCCAACGCCGGCAAGATCCCCGGCATCGCCTTCCACGAGAAGGACTACGAGCAACAGGCGGTGATCGGCTCCGTGCGCGCCGATCGTGCCCACGGGCAGCGCGCATACGAGCGCTTCACGCCGCAAGGTCCGGTGGCCCTGCTTCCCGTCGAGGAGCGCTTTGCGTTCGTCTTCACCGCGGCGCCGGGCGAGGCGAAGCGCCTCCTCGCGGCCGATGACGCGCAGTTCCTCGCCGAGCTGCAGTCGCATTTCGGCGACCGCGCCGGACGCTTCGTGTCGGTCTCCGGGCGCGCCTCGTTTCCGCTGCGGCTACGCGCGGTGAACGTGCCGGTGGCGTTGCGCACCGCCATCGTTGGCAACGCCGCGCAGGCGCTGCATCCGATCGCGGGCCAGGGCTTGAACCTGGGCTTGCGCGATGCCGCGGCGCTCGCGGCGGCGATCACCGGCACGGCGCCCGCGAGCATCGGAAGCGCGGCGATGCTCGAGGCCTATCGGCAAGCGCGCCATCGCGACGCCTCGCGTGGAGTCGCGTTCACCGATTTCCTCGCGACCATCTTCGCCGACGGGCGACGCCTTCCGACATGGGGCCGCGGGCTGGCGCTCACCGCGCTCGACCTCTTCCCGCCGGCGCGGCGCGCCCTCGCCGAACGCATGATCCATGGGGCGCCCGAATGAGCCGGCCGCGCGCGGTGATCGCCGGCGGCGGCCCGGTGGGCATGGCGTTGGCAGCCGCCCTCGGCGGCTTCGACGTGCGCGTGATCGAGGGTGCGCCGGCGCGCAGCGCACCATGGCCGGAAGACTACGACGTGCGCGTGTTCGCGGTAAGTCCGGGCACGCGCGAGTTCCTGCGCGAGATCGGAGCGTGGGAGCGCCTCGACGCGCGGCGCGTGGAGCCGGTGCGCCGCATGGAGATCTTCGGCGACGAGGGTGCGCGGCTCGCGTTCTCGTCGCGGCCGACGAGCGCGCTGGCGTGGATCGTCGAAGCGGGGCGCCTGGCCGAAGCCATCGAGGCGCAGGCGGTGAGCTCCCCGAATGTGACGATCTCGCGGGGCACGCAGGCGATGAGCTTCGCCGCGGATGCGGCGAGCGTGCACGCGCAGCTCGAGGGGGGCGAGCGCATCGAGGGCGACATCCTCGTCGGCGCCGATGGTCCCGATTCGCGCGTGCGCGCGCAGCTGGGTATCGCGTTCGAGGAAGAGCCCTACGCGGAAGCGGCGATCGTCGCCAATTTCGCCACCGAGATCGAGCATGGCGCGACGGCGCGCCAATGGTTTCGCGCCGACGGCGTGCTCGCGTGGCTGCCACTTCCCGGCAAGCGCATCTCCATCGTCTGGTCTACGCCGTTGGCGCATGCGGATACTCTCCAGTCGCTCGATGGTTCGGAATTCGAGAGGCGCGTGCGCGACGCGGGCGGCGCCTTGCTGGGCGATCTGAAGCTGGTCTCGCCGCTGGCGCGCTTCAACCTGCGCTCGGTGCGCGTGGCCGACCCGGTCGCGCCGGGCGCGGTCCTGGTGGGAGACGCGGCGCACGCCGTGCATCCGCTCGCCGGGCAGGGCGTGAACTTGGGTTTCCAGGATGCACGCCTCCTCTCCGAGATCCTCGCCGCGCGCTCGGCGGTGGAGCGTCCGGGAGATGCGCGCGTGCTGCGCCGCTATGCACGCGAGCGGCGCGAGGACGTGAGCGCGATGCACTTCGTCACCGACGGCCTCGACAAGCTTTTCGGCAGCGGCGAGCGCGGCGCGCGTGCCTTTCGCAACCTGGGGCTGCGCCTCGTCGATGCCCAGCCGTGGGCGAAGGCCGCCCTGGTACGCCGCGCAATGCGATAATGCGTTACAGCAGTAGCGGCGCCTAGCGGAACAATGAGCGGCGCGCACGGCCAAAACCCCTCTCAGCGCAGGTGCATTCCATGAAAATTTCCGCATTCCTCGCCGCCTTCGGCATCGCCGCGTTGATCGGCCTGCCGGTCCAAGCCCAGGAGGTCGAGCGCGTGAAGGCGGAGCTGAAGAAGCGCCTTCCCGAAGCCAACGTCGACGCGATCCGCAAGATCGCCTACGGCGGCCTCTACGAAGTGGTGGTCGGCGGAGACATCTTCTACACCGATTCCAAGGGCGAATTCCTGGTGGCCGGCTCGATCATCGACCTCAAGACCAAGGAGAATGTCACCGAGGCGCGCATGCGCCAGGTGAACGCGATCAAGTGGGAATCGCTGCCGCTGGAAAGCGCGATCAAGATCGTGCGCGGCAACGGCTCGCGAAAGATCGCCGTCTTCGAGGATCCGAACTGCGGGTACTGCAAGCGTTTCGAGCGCGACCTCCAGGGCGTGAACGACCTCACCCTGTATGTGTTCCTGTATCCGATCCTGTCGCCGGACTCCGTCGAGAAGTCGAAGATGGTCTGGTGCGCGGCCGACCGCTCCAAGGCATGGCTCGACCACATGGTGCGCGACGCGGCGATCTCGGGCGACGCCAAATGCGCCAACCCTATCGACCAGATCCTCGCGCTCGGCCAGTCCAAGCGGGTGACCGGCACGCCCACCATCGTGTTCGAGAACGGCGACCGCGTCCCCGGCGCCATCCCGGTGGCGGATCTCGAGAAGAAGCTGGCCGAAGCGAAGCTCGCCGCGAACGCGGCGAAGTAGCGATCGCGCCGCCTCAGGGCGGCGTGTAGCCCTTCGGCAGCAGCACCCAGATGCGCCCCGCCTGGCGCATCTTGCCGGCCTGGTTGCCGGCCGCGTCGCCGAATCCCCAGAAGAAGTCCACGCGCACCGCGCCCGCGATCGCGCCCCCAGTGTCCTGCGCGACGGTGAGTCGATTCAACGGCTCGCTGGTGTTCGGGTAGGTGGTCGCAAGGTATACCGGCACCCCGAGCGGGACGATGCGCGGATCGACCGCGATGGAGCGCCCCTCGGTGAGCGGCACGCCGAGCGCGCCGAGAGGCCCGCTCAAGTCGCGCGGCAGCTCGCGGAAGAAAACGTAGCTTGGATTCGCATTGAGGAACTCCTGTACCTTGCGCGGATTCCTGCGCGCCCAATCCTTGATGCCCTGCATCGATGCTCGCTCCGGAGCGATCTCGCGCCGCTCGATGAGCAGCCGCCCGAGGGAGCGGAACGGGTGGCCGTTTTGTTCGGCGTATCCGACGCGCAAGCGCTCGCCGCTCTCGAGCTCCACCTGGCCGGAGCCCTGGATGTGCAGGAAGAAGACCTCGATGGCGTCGTCCACCCAGACGATCTCGTTGCCATTCGGCGCGTTGCCGTTCCTGTCGATGTCGGCGCGCGCGGCATAGGGCACGACGCGATTGCCTTCGATGCGCCCGCGCAGGCGCCGGTGCTTGAGCTCCGGGTACACCGAGGCGAGGTCGATCACCAGGAGGTCGGGCGGCACGCCGTAGATCGCAAAGCGATAGCGCTCCGTGCGGACGCGGCTGCCGCGAAGAAGCGGCTCGTAGTACCCGGTGACCATTCCCGAAACGGAGTCGTCGGCGTTGAGTGCCTGGTGCGGATCGAAATTGAGCTCGAAGAACGCGGCGAGGTCGCGCTCGCTCGCTGAGGCGAGAGTTTGCGCGCCCGCGCAGACGCCTTTCCACGCGTCCTGCTTGTCGAGGACCTGGCAGCTCTGCAGGAAGGCGGCGACCGAAGGGCGCAGGCTTTCGCGGCCCCATCCCGGAAGGTCGGACCACGACGCGCCCTGCAGCTTGCCGCGGTACTCGACGGGTGGCGCGGGAGCCGGCGGGATCGGTGGCGCGGGACACACCGGCACCGCGACGGGGGGGCAGGCGAGCGGCTCCGGCACGCTCGCGACTTGGCGCGGCGGCGCGGGGGCGCAGCCGGCGACAATGGCCGCGCACGCGATCGTCGCGAACGTTGCGCGCGCAATCGCCGATAATGGGCGCTGGTACAACGCAAGCGGAGAAGCGAGTGGGCTGGGTATTCCTGGAAATCGTCCTGGCGCTGGCGATCGCGGTCGCGATCGTGTGGTGGACATTTCCGAAGAAGCCGAAGCGCCGCGATGAAGAGCGCTAGCGCCCGTCAATGCAGGACGCGAGGCACGCTCAGCGTGAACTCGGGGATCGACGCCTCGAAGCGCGTCCCATCCTCGGCGACCAGCTGGTAGCTGCCGCGCATGGTCCCCACGGCCGTGGGGATCGATGAGCCGCTCGAGTACTCGAACGTGTCGCCCGGCTTCAACACCGGCTGCTCCCCGACCACGCCCATGCCGCGCACTTCCTGCACCTGGTTGTCGGCGTCCGTGATGATCCAGTGGCGGCTCACGAGCTGCGCGGTGGCGTCGCCGTTGTTGGTGATGCGGATCGTGTACGCGAACACGTAGCGATCCTCTTCCTCGTCGGATTGGTCGGGAAGATAGGTCGAATGCGCCGTGACTGCGACGCTGTATTTCTTCTCCTCGGGCATCGGAGGATGTTAGCAGAGAATCCGCGCTCGCCGAGGGCGCGCGAGGCCGATTCCACGTAGAATCGCCACGCCTTGTAGACGCCCGATTCGAAGCCATGGCCGGAAAAGATTTCCGCATCGCCCCGAGCATCCTGTCCGCGGATTTCGCGCGCCTCGGCGACGAGGTTCGCGACGTGATCGCGGCGGGCGCGGACCTCATCCACTTCGACGTGATGGACAACCACTACGTGCCCAACCTCACGGTCGGCCCGCTCGTGTGCGAGGCCATCAAGCCGATCGCGACCATCCCCATCGACGTGCATCTCATGGTGAAGCCGGTGGACCGGATCGTCCCCGACTTCGCCAGGGCCGGCGCGCGCATCGTGAGCTTCCATCCGGAGGCGAGCGAGCACATCGACCGCACGCTCGGGCTCATTCGCGAGAACGGCTGCAAGGCGGGGCTCGTGTTCAATCCCGCGACTCCGCTCGACTACCTCGACCACGTGATGGACAAGGTGGATCTCATCCTCATCATGTCGGTGAACCCGGGATTCGGAGGGCAGTCGTTCCTGCGCTCGGCCCTCGCGAAGATCGCGGCGGCGCGCCGGCGCATCGAAGAATCCGGCCGCGACATCTGGCTCGAGGTCGACGGCGGTGTGAAGGCCGACAACATCGCGGAGGTGGCGCGTGCCGGCGCCGACACTTTCGTCGCCGGCTCGGCGATCTTCGGCAACAAGGACCGCGCCGCCGCGATCCGCGGGATGCGCGAGGAATTGAAGCGGGCTACAATGAAGCCCTGATTAGGCTTCCTTCCCTAACCCACTCATGGCACTGCGCGGACTTCACTTCGATTGGCGATGGCATAGCTGGCGCTAGCGCGCTCAACTGTGCTTTTCCTTTTCGAACCTGATCCACGTGGTGACTCATGACTGAAGACGAATTCCTGGCGCTCGGGCGCGCCGGCTACAACCGAATCCCGCTGCAACTCGAGACGCTTGCCGATCTCGACACGCCGCTTTCCATCTACCTGAAGCTCGCCAACCGCGCGGGGTCTTATCTGCTCGAGTCGGTGATCGGAGGCGAGCGCTTCGGGCGCTATTCGATCGTGGGCCTGCCGGCGCGCGAGCGGCTCGAAGTCTCGGGCAACACGGTCTCGATCACGCGCGACGGCGGAAGCTTTACGCAGAAGGTGGTCGACGATCCCCTGGAATTCATCGACTGCTACCTCGCGTCCTTTCGCGCCTCGGCGCCGCGCGGGACGCTGCGCTTCGGCGGCGGGCTCGCCGGCTATTTCGGCTACGACACGGTGCGCTTCATCGAAAGCCGGTTGCGGCGCGCGCCGAAGCCCGATCCGCTCGGGCTGCCGGAAATCCGCCTGCTGCTTTCCGAAGAGCTCGCGGTGGTCGACAACCTTTCCGGGAAGCTGCATCTCATCGTGTATGCCGATCCGGCGGAGAAAGGCGCGCACGCGCGCGCCACCGCGCGGCTGGACGAGCTGCGCCTGCAGCTGCGCAAGCCAGCGCAGCTTCCCCGCCATGCGCCGCAAGCCGCGCTCGCCGATCCGCGCTCCAACATCGGGGAGGCCGCCTTCCACGAGGCGGTGGCGCGCTGCAAGGAGTACATCACCGCCGGCGACATGATGCAGGTGCAAATCTCGCAGCGCATCGCGCAGCCCTTTCCGTACTCGCCGGTGAATCTCTACCGGTCGCTGCGCTCGATCAATCCGTCGCCCTACATGTTCTATTTCGACTTCGGCGACTGCCAGCTGGTGGGCGCGTCGCCGGAGATCCTGGTGCGGCGCGAGGGCGACAAGGTGACGCTGCGCCCGATCGCGGGCACGAGGAAGCGCGGCTCGACGCCGCAGAAAGACCTGGAGATGGAGCGCGAGCTGGTGGCCGATCCCAAGGAACGCGCCGAGCACCTGATGCTGATCGACCTGGGCCGCAACGACGTGGGCCGCATCGCGAAGATCGGCAGCGTCAAGGTGACCGAGACGATGGTGGTCGAACGCTACTCGCACGTGATGCACATGGTGTCGAACGTCGAGGGCGACGTGGCGCCGGAGCTCACCGCGATGCAGCTCCTGCGCGCGACCTTTCCCGCGGGCACCGTGACCGGCGCCCCCAAGGTGCGCGCGATGGAGATCATCGACGAGCTCGAGCCCGAGAAGCGCGGCGTGTACGCGGGCGCGGCGGGTTACCTGGGATTCAACGGCAACATGGACCTCGCGATCGCGATTCGCACCGGCGTGGTGAAGGACGGCCAGCTCTACGTGCAGGCCGCGGCGGGCATCGTCGCCGATTCCACCGCGGAGGCGGAGTGGCGCGAGACGCAGAACAAGGCGCGTGCCGTGCTCGCGGCCGCCGAGCAGGTCCACGCCGGCCTCGACGCCGAGCTGGGCTGAGGCTCGCGCGATGCTCCTGATGCTCGACAATTACGACTCCTTCACCTACAACCTGGTGCAGTACCTGGGCGAGCTCGGCGAAGACGTGAAGGTGGTGCGCAACGACGAGATGAGCGCTGCCGAGATCGAGCGCCTCGCGCCGCAACGCATCGTGCTGTCCCCGGGTCCGTGCACGCCTGACGAGGCCGGCGTCTCGCTCGAGTTGATCCGGCGCTTCGCCGGCCGCGTGCCGATCCTCGGGGTGTGCCTCGGGCACCAGGCCATCGGCCAGGCGTTCGGCGGCAAGGTAGTCCATGCGAAGACGCTCATGCACGGCAAGGTCTCGCAGATCCACCACCTCGGCCGGGGCGTTTTCCGCGGCCTGCCGACGCCATACGAGGCCACCCGCTACCATTCGCTCGCGATCGAGCGCGTCACCTGCCCCGCCGATCTCGAGGTCACTGCGTGGACCGACGACGGCGAGATCATGGGGGTGCGCCATCGCTCGCTCCACGTCGAAGGCGTGCAGTTCCACCCCGAATCGATCCTCACTCAGCACGGCCACGCGCTGCTGCGCAATTTCCTCGAAGACAAAGGATGAAGACGATGTTCACTCCCCTCGAGGCGATCAACCGCCTCTGCGACAAGCGCGAGATCTTCTACGACGAGATGGTCGACCTCATGCGCCAGGTGATGGAAGGCAAGGTCCCGCCGGTGCAGCTGGCCGCGATCCTCATGGGCCTGCACGTGAAGACCGAGTCGGTTTCCGAGATCGCCGCGGCGGCGTCGGTGATGCGCGAATTCTCGACCAAGGTCGACGCGGCCGGCGTCGAGCACTTGGTCGACACCTGCGGCACCGGCGGGGACAAGGCGCACACATTCAACATCTCCACGGCGGCGGCGTTCGTTGCCGCGGCGGGCGGCGCGCGCGTGGCGAAGCATGGCGGGCGCTCGGTCTCGTCGCAATCGGGAAGCGCCGACGTGCTCGAAGGGCTCGGCGTGAACCTCGCGCTTACGCCGCAGCAGGTGGCGCAGTCGATCCGCGAGGTGGGCGTGGGTTTCATGTTCGCCCCCGCGCACCATCCCGCGATGAAGCACGCCGCGCCGGTGAGGAAGGACCTGGGCATGCGCACCATCCTCAATATCCTCGGGCCGCTCACCAATCCCGCGGGCGCGCCCAACCAGGTGATGGGCGTCTTCCACCCGGATCTCGTCGGCATCCAGGCGCGCGTGCTGAAGATGCTCGGCAGCCGCCACGTGCTCACCGTGCACGGACACGAAGGCCTCGACGAGATCACCATCACCGGCCCCACCGCGGTGGCGGAGTTGAAGCATGACTTCATCACCGAGTACTCGATCGATCCCAAGCAATTCGGCCTCGACGTCGCGCCCCTCGAGTCGATCCAGGTGAAAGGTGCGGCGGAATCCAGGGCGCGCGTGGAGGCGGTTCTGGCCAACGAGCCGGGGCCCTCGCGCGATGTCGTGATGCTCAACGCGGCGGCGGCGCTCTATGTCTGCGGTGTGGCGCCGAGCCTCTGGGACGGGGTGGCGCTGGCGCGCGAAGCGCTCGATTCGGGAGCCGCGCGAGGCAAGCTGGACGAGCTGGTGCGCTTCACGCAATCGGTCGCCAAGGCGGGCTGAAGGATGTCCGATGTCCTGGACCGTATTCTTTCGGCCAAGCGGCGCGAGGTCGAGGATTCGAAAGCTCGCATCCCGGAGGCCGAAATCCGCAAGCGGGCGCGGGAGGCGTCGGCGCCTCGGGGGTTCGAGCTCGCGCTGCGCGCGAAGATAGCGGCGGGCCAGCCCGCGGTGATCGCGGAGATCAAGCGCGCCAGCCCGAGCAAGGGCCTCATCCGCGCCGATTTCGATCCCGCGCGCATCGCGGCATCTTACGAAGCGCATGGCGCCGCGTGCCTTTCGGTGCTCACGGACCGCGAGTTCTTCGGCGGCTCTGCGGAGGATCTCCAGGCGGCGCGCGCCGCCTGCGCGCTCCCCGTCATCCGCAAGGACTTCATCATCGACGAATACCAGGTGCACGAGGCGCGCGCGTGGGGAGCCGACTGCATCCTCCTCATCATCGACGCCGTGCCCGATGCCCGGATCCTCGCCCTCGAACGGGAAGCGCGCGGCCTCGGGCTCGACGTGCTGGTCGAGTCCCACGACGCCTCGCAGCTCGAAAGAGCCCTCGCGCTACGCACGGCCCTGATCGGCATCAATAACCGCGACTTGCGCAGCTTCGAGACTCGGCTGGAAACGACGCTCGACCTGGTCGACCGCGTGCCTGCTGGCAGGATCCTGGTCACCGAGAGCGGGATTTCCGCGCCGGAGGACGTCAAGAGGTTACAGGAGGCAAAAGTTAGCGCTTACTTAGTGGGAAGTGCCTTCATGTCGGCTCCAGATCCGGGCTTGGAACTCGCCAGGTTGTTTTTCCGGGGTCCCAGTGGTCTGTTGTGAAGCAACAACAAGGGGCGTCATTTGTTGCATGAAAGGCGAAAAACAGCTTGAGTGATGGCTATGGCTTTGGCATCATGCGGGTGGCTTCTCAAAAAGAATTCGGGGAAGTTCCTAGAATCGGGGCGACCACATCCCCACGCGGTTCCCAAAGAAATCGCATAAGCAATCAAGGCCTCACTTCAACAAAGGAGATTCTGATGAACAAAAAGCTGATCGCTCTGGCAGTCGCTGGCGCATGTGTTGCGCCGGCCGCCATGGCACAGACTGCTAACCCGGTCACCCTGTACGGCCGCGTGCACGCGACGTTCGAAGTTGTGGAAGCGACCGGGGGAGCGTCGGGAACTGCCGAACTCGTGCGTCGCAACCGCGTGAGCGACCAAGCGTCGTTGCTCGGCGTGCGTGGCACGGAAGACCTTGGAGGGGGCCTCAAAGCATTCTTCCAACTCGAAACCGCATTCAAACCCGACGAGAACAACACGACCTTCGCCGCGCGTAACAGCGGCGTCGGCCTGCAAGGCGGCTGGGGCAGCCTGCTGCTGGGACGCTGGGATACCCCTTTCAAAGTCGTGACCGGCGCGATCGACCCGTTCGGCGACGTGACCCTCGGCGGCCTCTCCGCCGCGATGCAGGGTCGTGGGCTTGTCGGCGCCACCGCGGGGAACCAGTTCGACCGTCGTGACCAGAACGTCGTCCAGTACTGGTCGCCGTCGTGGGCCGGCATCGCCGTTCGCGCCAGCTACTCG
This sequence comes from Burkholderiales bacterium, assembly GCA_031364925.1. Taxonomy (GTDB): domain Bacteria; phylum Pseudomonadota; class Gammaproteobacteria; order Burkholderiales; family Usitatibacteraceae; genus Usitatibacter. Next base: position 43,417 of record JANLXC010000100.1, read on the forward strand.
GTGAACGAAGGCCGTACCGCCACTGCGAACCCGCAGCGTTGGTCGGGCAGCATCACCTATACCGCCGGTCCGATCTATGTTGGCTTTTCGGCCGACGAGATGAAGGACAACCCGTATACGGGCACCGCCCTGCTGAAGAAGCAGGAAGGCTCGGCGCTGTTCGGCAACTTCACCTTCGGCCCGGTCAAGGTCGGCGCGCTTTACGAAGAGTTCAAGCGCACCGGCTACGGCAAGCAGAAGGCGATGATGGGTAACGTGGTGTTCACGGCGGGCAACAACCAGCTCATCTATCAATACCAGCAGTCCAAGGACGGCCAGCTCAGCGGCAGCGCGCTCGCTCAACCGAAGTGCGACGTGCACTCGCTTGGCTATCAGTACAACTTCTCGCGTCGCACGTTCTTCCTCGGGCAGTACACGAAGGTTGAGAACAACCAGGAAGCCGGTTGCGGCTTCGGCGGAAACGACATCACGATCGCCAAGGGGCAGGATCCGAAGGGCATCTCGCTGGGCATGCGTCACATTTTCTGATCGTTGCAGGTTAAAAGTTGTCTGAAGGGGGCGCGGCCGAAAGCCGCGCCCTTTTTCTTTCCATGACCCGATTTCCATTCCGCGCTTCGCGAAGCCCGCTCGACCATCTGCTGGTGGCCGCCGACGAAGCGTTGCGCGCGCTCTCCGGGGGCACGACCGCTTCGCGTCCACTGCCGTGCGCGAACCGCGAGGTGCCGGTCTCGCAGGAAGACCGGCAGCTCTCCGCGGGCTTGATGCGTGTTAACCACACGGGCGAGGTCTGCGCACAGGCGCTCTACAGCGGCCAGTCACTGGTTGCGCGCGATCCGCTGGTGCGCGGCCTCCTTCAGTCCGCGGCTGCGGAAGAGCGAGACCACCTGTCGTGGTGCAGCGATCGTCTTGCCGACCTGGGCTCGCGCGCGAGCCTTCTCGATCCACTGTGGTACGCAGGGTCGTTCGCATGGGGAGTGGCCTCGGGCCTGGCGGGCGATCGCTGGAGCCTCGGGTTCCTCGCCGAGACCGAAGCCCAGGTCGAGAGCCATCTCGACGGACATCTCGAACGCCTGCCGCGCGAGGACACGTGCAGCCGCGAGATCGTCGCGCAAATGCGCGACGACGAAGCGCGGCACGCGCAGTCCGGTCGCGATCTCGGCGCGCGCGAGTTGCCGCAGGTGGTGAAGCTTGCGATGCGCGCCGCGTCGAAGGTCATGACGCGAACCGCTTACTGGGTGTAAGGCTTTAGGCCTCGCGCACTTCGTAGTCGAAGGTGATGGTGGCGCTCGCGGCGAGCATGATCGTCGCCGAGCAGTACTTCTCTTTCGACAGCTTGATGGCGCGCTCGACCTGGGCTTGCGCGAGTCCCTTGCCGGTCACCACGTAGTGAAGGTGGATGCTGGTGAAGACCTTGGGATCCTGCGCGGCGCGCTCCGCCTCGATATCCACCACGCAATCGGTGATCGCCTGGCGCGCCTTGCGCAGGATGTGCACGACGTCGATCGCGCTGCACGCCCCGGTTCCCATCAACACGAGCTCCATGGGACGCGCGCCGAGGTTCTTGCCGCCGATGTCGGGCGCCGCGTCGACGACGACGCCGTGGCCGCTGCCGCTTTCGGCGATGAAGGTGATGCCTTCGACGAGCTTGATGCGCGCTTTCATGTCTAAGCCGGGCTTTCGGGATTGCTTTGGGGAGGCAGCTCCAGCCACGTCTTCATCAGGTTCCAGCCCACCGCGAGGAGCGCGGGACCCACGAAAAGCCCGATGAAGCCGAACGCGATGGCGCCGCCGAAAACCCCGAGCACCACCACCAGCATCGAAAGGTTGCCCGCGCGGCTCATCAGGATCGGCTTGAGCACGTTGTCCACCGAGCTGATGACGGCCACGCCGTAGATCACCATGAAGATCGCCCAACCGACCTGGTCCTGGAAATAGAGCCATGCCGCGGCCCCGCCCCAGATCAGCACCGGTCCCATCGGCACCAGCGACAACACGAACGTGAGGGCGGCCAGCAAGAACGCGCCCGGCACCCCGGCGATGAGGAAGCCGACCAGGGCCACCGCGGCTTGCGCGAACGCGGTCCCGATGAGGCCGTAGATCACGCCCTTCACCGCGCTTTGCGCGGTGGCGATCAGCGCCGCACCCTGCTCGGGGCCGGCGATGCGCACCATCCCCTCGATCAACAGGCGGCGGATGCGGTCGCCGTCGCGATAGAAGAAATATGCGACGAAGATGGCGACCAGGAGCTGCAGCAGGCCCTGCCCGGCGGCGCTTCCTAATCCGACCAGGAAAGCCTTGGCAGGCTCGGTGAAGCGCTTGGCGAACTCGATCAAGTCGGCGCTGCTCTGGGTGAACGTGCGCACGTAGGTGTCGAGGGTCGGCCCGATGCCGGGAATCTCGCGGATGAAGGCCGGCAGCGAGTAGCTCGTCTTCTGGTCGAGGAAGCCGCGCACCAGCTCGACCATCTCGGCGCTGTGGACCACGATGCTCTGGGTGGCGAGGGCGACCGGGAAGACCAGCGCCAGGATGAGGATTGTGACGATTACGAGCGCGGCGAGCCAGGAACGGCCGCGGAGGCGTTCACGCAGCGCGAGGAAGGCAGGCCAGGTCGAGAAGCACAGGATCCCGGCGAAGAGGATCGCGCCCATGAAGGGCTGCAGGACCAGGAAGCAGCCGATCACCAGCAGGGCGATTGCGGCGATCCTGGCGTATTGCTCGAAGCGGGCAGTGGGCATGGCGGCACCGAGTTTGACACAAAGTGATGATTTACCTATAATTTCCGGTTCGCAGTTGATGTTATCCAGCTCGTCAGTTACTCAAAACAGCCGGCCAAAGTATTTGCGGGGCGCACACCCCCGGACTCACCCAGGGCCAGGCAATGAAAGGAAAGTTGATGAAGACCTTCTCGGCCAAGCCGGATGAGGTTCGGCGTGACTGGTTCGTCGTGGACGCCACGGACGAGATCCTCGGCCGTCTCGCGGCGGAAGTCTCCAGGCGCCTGCGCGGCAAGCACAAGCCCGAATTCACCCCGCACGTCGATACCGGCGACTACATCGTCATCGTGAACGTCGAGAAAATCCGCGTCACGGGCGCCAAGGCCACGGACAAGAAGTACTACCGCCACTCGACCTACCCGGGTGGAATCTACGAGACCAATTTCACCAAGCTCCAGGCGCGCCATCCGGATCGCGTGCTCAAGCTCGCGGTGAAGGGCATGTTGCCCAAGGGGCGCCTCGGCTACGCGATGATCAAGAAGCTGAAGATCTACGCGGGCCCGGCCCACCCCCACGCGGCGCAGATGCCCAAGAACCTCGAGGTCTAAGGAGCGAACATGATCGGCAAATACAATTACGGAACGGGCCGGCGCAAGAGCGCGGTGGCGCGGGTCTTCATGAAGCCGGGCAAAGGCGACATCGTCGTGAACGACAAGCCTGTCGACATCTTCTTCTCGCGCGAGACGGGGCGCATGATCGTGCGCCAGCCGCTCGAGCTCACCAACCACGTGCAGACGTTCGACATCATGGTGAACGTCGCCGGCGGCGGCGAGTCGGGCCAGGCGGGTGCGGTGCGCCACGGCATCACGCGTGCCCTGATCGAATACGACCCGACGCTGAAACCCACGCTGTCCAAGGCGGGCCTCGTCACGCGCGACGCGCGCGAAGTCGAGCGCAAGAAGGTGGGCCTGCACAAGGCGCGACGCCGCAAGCAGTTCTCCAAGCGTTAAGGCGGGAGCACGCTGTTCGGTATCGCTGTGCACGAACAAAGCCGCCTCGGAGCGGCTTTGTCGTTATTGGGGATTTTTGAATGATCAAGGTTGGAGTGGTCGGAGGCACCGGTTACACGGGCGTCGAGCTGCTGCGGCTTCTGGCCGCGCATTCCGATGTCGAGGTCGTCGCCATCACGTCGCGCGCCGAAGCGGGCGTGAAGGTGGCGGACTACTTCCCGTCCCTGCGCGGGCGCTACGACATCGCGTTCACCGACCCCGCGAAGGCGCCGCTCAAGGGATGCGACTGCGTGATGTTCGCCACGCCCAACGGCGTCGCGATGAGCCAGGCGCGAACGCTCCTCGACGCCGGCGCGCGCATCATCGACTTCTCGGCCGACTTCCGGCTGAAGGATCGCGCCACTTGGGAGAAGTGGTACAAGGTCTCGCACGCCTCGCCGGAGCTGTTCGACCAGGCGGTGTATGGATTGCCCGAGGTGAACCGCGAGCGCATCCGCAAGGCGCGCCTGGTCGCCAACCCGGGTTGCTACGCGACCGCGGTGCAGCTCGCGATGCTGCCCCTGGTGGAGAGCGCGCACGTCGACCACGGGCACTTCATCGCCGACGCGAAATCGGGCGTGAGCGGGGCGGGCCGCAAGGCCGAAGTCGACATCCTGTTCTCCGAGGCGACCGACAACTTCAAGGCTTACGCGGTGAAGGGTCATCGCCATCACCCGGAAATCCTCGAGAGCCTCACCAGCCTCGAGAGCGCCTCGGGCCGCCACATCGGGCTCACTTTCGTCCCGCATCTCGTGCCGATGGTGCGCGGCATCCTCGCGACCGTGTACGCGCGCATCACTTCCGAGGCCGACTTCCAGGCGCTTTTCGAGAAACGCTACGCGAAGGAGCTGTTCGTCGACGTGCTCCCGCCCGGCTCGCACCCCGAGACGCGGTGGGTGCGGGGAACCAACGAGTGCCGCATCGCAGTGCACCGGCCTTTCGATGGCGACACCCTGGTCGTGGTCGCGGTCGAGGACAACCTGGTGAAGGGCGCGGCTGGCCAGGCGGTGCAGAACATGAACCTGATGTTCGGCTTCGATGAACGGCGCGGCCTCGACCAGATCGCCGTGGTTCCCTGATGCGCGGCATCGGCCGAAGGCTTCGCAGCAGTTTCGGCATCGGTTCCGGGCGGATGGCGATCCGCTCCCAGCACGCCTGGTATTGGCGCTGGGGACTCAACATCCTGATGATGGCGGCGGTGGGCGCCGTCGTATGGTGGCTGGTGCAGAACAGTTACCGCATCACCGGCTTCAACCTCGAGGAGGTGAGGCAACAGATCGCCACCCTCACGGAGGAGAATCGCGTGATGAAGCGCGATCTCGACGCCGCGCGCACTACCGCCACGGAGCGCAACCGGCAGCTGCAGATCGAGAAGGCCGCGCAGGGCGAGCTCGCGCGCTCCGTGGCCCAGCTCCAGGACGAAAACGCCGCGCTCAAGGAAGACCTCGGGTTCCTTCGCAATATCATGTCTTCGGGCGCCACGCCCGAGGGCCTGGGCCTGTCGAACCTCAAGATCGAGCGCGACGGCAAGACCAACGGATATCGGTATCGCATGCTCCTCACCCAGGGGGGCCAGCGCAAGCAGGACTTCAAGGGCAAGGTGCAGATCGTCGCCCGGGTGGATAAGGACGGGACGAGCAACAACATTACTTTCCCCGACCCCTCAGCCGGGGAAACGGCAGGCAGTTTCGAGTTTCGTTTCTACCAGAAGGTCGAAGGACGCTTTGTGATCCCCGACGGCACCACCCTGAGGAGTGCCGATGTACGCGTTTTGGCGCTGCCGGGGGGACAGGTTAAACTGTCGCGAACCATAAGCCAGCCGTAAGGGAGGATTCATGTTCGGAAAATCCAACAAACCCAGCCCGATCGACAGCCTTATCGGCACCGGCACCCTCATCGAGGGCGACATCGCCTTCACCGGAGGGCTGCGCATCGACGGCCACGTGAAGGGCAACGTCAAGGCGACCGGAAATAAACCCGGCACGCTGGTCATCTCGGAGCTTGCAAAAGTCGAGGGCGACATCGATGTAGCCCATGTGGTCATCAATGGGACCGTCGCCGGGCCGGTGCGGGGGGCCGAGTACGTCGAACTCCTCCCCAAGGCCCGGGTCACAGGAAATGTGTCGTACAAGTCGATCGAGATCCATGTGGGCGCGATCGTGATGGGGCAGTTGATGTACGAAAGCCCGCAAAAGAGCGACAAGGTCGTAGAGCTGAAGCCCGCGTCGGGCTCCTCCGACTGAGCCGCGATCCTTACCGGAGAAGCACATGAACGACATGTCCACTAGCGCCACGATGCCCGACCCTTTGGTCTTCACCGACAACGCGGCCATCAAGGTGAAGTCCCTCATCGAGGAAGAAGGCAACGCCGACCTGAAGCTGCGCGTGTTCGTCACGGGCGGTGGATGCTCGGGCCTGCAGTATGGCTTCACGTTCGACGAGGTCACCAACGAGGACGACACGGTGATGTCCAAGAACGGCGTGAGCCTGCTCATCGATCCGATGAGCTACCAGTATCTCGTCGGCGCCGAGATCGACTACACCGAGGGGCTTGAGGGCGCGCAGTTCGTGATCAAGAACCCGCAAGCCACGTCCACCTGCGGCTGCGGATCTTCGTTCAGCGTCTAGGGATTCGCGCCGCGCGGCGCGTGGGGAAGGGACAAGGGGAGCCTCGGCTCCCTTTTGTCATTTCAGGCCGCGTAGACCGCGCCGAGAATGCGCGGGCCGTGCGCGCCGGTCGCCGCCGTGAGGTCCACCGGCTCGCGGCGCACGCACTTCATCGCGAGCCACGCGAACGCCAGCGCTTCGACGTGCATCGCCGGGACGCCGAGCGCATCGGTCGGCGCGACCAGGCGCTTGCCGGCAAGGCGCGCGATGCGCGCGACCAGCTCTTCGTTGCGCGCGCCCCCGCCGCACAGGTAGATCTCGTCGGTTGCCGGGCAGAAACGATCGATTGCTTCGACGATGGAGCGCGCGGTGAATTCGGTCAACGTCGATTGCACGTCCGCGGGCGCAAGGTTCGTCGACAGGCGCTGGTCCAGCCACGCGAGGCCGAAGAGCTCGCGCCCGGTGCTTTTGGGCACGGGCCGAGCGAGATAGGGCTCGTCGAGGAAACGGCGTAGTAACGCCGTGTCGATGCGGCCGCTCGAGGCCCATTTGCCGTTGTCGTCGTAGCCGGTGCCCAGGTGGCGGCGTGCCCATCCGTCGAGAAGCACGTTGCCCGGCCCGCAGTCGAAGCCAAGCGTGGCGCGCATGGGCGCCAGCGACGTTACGTTGCCGATGCCGCCGATGTTCACCACGGCGCGCGCACGTGAAGGGTGTCGGAACACCGCGTCGTGGAAGGCCGGAACGAGTGGCGCTCCCTGTCCGCCGGCGGCCATGTCCCTGCGGCGAAAGTCCGCGACGACGTCTATCCCGGTGCGCTCCGCGAGCCGCGCGGGATCGTTCAGCTGCACCGTGTAGCCGAGGTCGGGGCGGTGGCGCACCGTCTGCCCATGGCAACCGATGGCGCTCACCTGCGCTCGACCCACGCCTGCGCCGGCAAGGACCGCTTCCACGGCGAGCCCATACAGGTCGGAGAGCTCCATCGAGGCCTTGGCGGCAAGCTCGAGCGAGTCGCCCCCCGGTTCGGAAAGAACGAGGAGCTCTTTGTGCAGTGAGGCTGGGAAAGGGACCGTCGCGAACGCAAGCGTGCGGGGAGCGGGCGAGGAGAAATCGACGAGGGCCGCGTCGGCCCCGTCGAAGCTGGTGCCCGACATCAAGCCGACGAAAAGCGAAGCCACGCTACTCGAAACGACCCGCCGAGGCGGTGCTCACGAGGTCGATGGTCGCACGCGCGCCATTGGCGATCTGGAGGAACTGCGACTTGAGGCGCGCCGGTACCGGCTCCGCCTTTGGAAGGGCGACGCGCAACGGATCCTGATGGATGCCGGCCATCTTGAATTCGTAGTGCAGGTGCGGGCCGGTGGCGTATCCGGTGGCGCCGACGAAGCCGATGGGCTCGCCTTGGCGCACACGCGCGCCGGCGCGCACGCCGCCCGCGAATCCGGAGAGGTGCGCGTACAGAGTGGTGATGCCGCTGCCATGCCGGACCTCGACCGCGTTGCCGTAGCCGCCACGCGCGCCCGCGGCCACCACGTGGCCATCGGCCGTGGCGAGGACGCGCGTGCCCTTCGGCGCGGCGAAATCGACGCCCGTGTGTGCGCGCCAGTTTTTGAAGATCGGATGGAAGCGCGCGCCGAATCCGGAGCTCACGCGCGAGAACTCCACCGGCGAACGCATGAACGCCTTGGCGCGGTTAGACCCGTCGAGCGAGTAGTAGCCGTCGATGCCTTCGTCGTCGCGGAAGAGCACCGCGTTGTGTGTGCGTCCGTCGTTCCTGAACTGCGCGGCTAGGATGCGCCCGGGCGCGACCAGCTCGCCCGCCTCGTAGATCATTTCGTAGACCAGCGAGAAGGTGTCGCCCTTGCGCAGGTCGGCGTGGAAGTCGATGTCGGTGGCGAACACGCGCGCGACCTGCATCGCAATCGCATCGGGAATGCCCGCAACGTCGGTGGCGGCGAACAGCGACGAGCGGATGGTGGCTGTCTTGTACACGAGGCGCGGTGTCTCGCTCAGCGCACGCTGGCTCGCGCGAAGACCCGTAGGCGTACGCACGATCTCGAGCAGCGCCGCCTGGCTGATGAAGTAGCGCAGCGTGAGTAGCTCGCCATCGAGGCCGGTTTCGGCCTGGAGCATGCGGCCGGGGACCAGCTGGCGGAAAATGATTCGGCCGGTAGCGTCGGCCTTCAGGAACTCGATCGCCTTCGGATCGCTCACGCCGAGTCGGTCGAAGAGCGCGGCGACGGTATCCCCGCGCATCACCCGCTCCTGGGACACGAAGCGTGGCGATTGCTCGGTGGCCGGGATCATTTCCGGGAGCTCCAGGGGCTCACGGACCAGCGCTACCTCGACGCCGGTCGACGCGGTGCCGGGAACGATGCCGAACGCCGTGACAACGGTCAGGGCCGGGAGCGAAAGCACCAGCGCGCCGAAAATAGCCCGGCGAACGAGCCCGGGAAGGCGGAGGCCCTGCGCTAGAATGTCCGTTTTTTGTGCGGTCATGGTCCGGTGTCGGATTCGTCCCACACAGGATATCAGAATTCGCTTACACAAGCCGCCAAAACGGAATCAAATCAATGACTCAGCAGCAAGATTTACAGGTCTTTCGAAGAGGCGTGGACGAGCTCATCCTGGAAGCGGATTTGGTCCGCAAGCTCGCCAGGGGGAAGCCGCTGCGGGTGAAGGCGGGGTTCGACCCCACGGCCCCCGACTTGCACCTTGGGCACACCGTGGTTCTCAACAAGATGAGGCAATTCCAGGATCTGGGGCACCAAGTGATGTTCCTGATCGGGGACTTCACCGGGATGATCGGCGATCCGAGCGGGCGCAACGTCACCCGCCCCGCGCTCACTCCAGAGCAGATCTCCGCCAACGCCGACACCTATAAGGAACAGGTCTTCAAGGTTCTCGACCCGGACAAGACCGAGATCATGTTCAACTCCTCCTGGAGCGAGCAGCTCGGCGCCTCCGGAATGATCAAGCTCGCCGCCAAGTACACCGTCGCCCGCATGCTCGAGCGCGACGACTTTTCCAAGCGCTTCGCCGAAGAGCGGCCGATCTCGATCCACGAATTCCTTTACCCCCTGATGCAGGGATACGATTCGGTCGCCATGAAGGCCGACGTGGAGCTGGGCGGCACCGACCAGAATTTCAACCTGCTGGTGGGGCGCGAGCTGCAGAGGGGCTACGGGCAGGAGCCGCAGGTGATCATCACCATGCCGCTCCTCGAAGGATTGGCCGGGACGGAGAAGATGTCGAAATCGCTCGGCAACTACGTCGGCATCCACGACGCGCCGAACGAGATGTTCAGCAAACTCATGTCGATTTCGGACGAGCTGATGTGGCGCTACATCGAGCTCTTGTCCTTCGCCTCGCTCGACACCGTTTCAGGATGGAAGGCGGCGATCGATCGCGGCTCCAATCCGCGCGACGTCAAGGTCGGGTTCGCGCAGGAGATCGTGGCGCGCTTCCACGACCAGGCTGCCGCCCGGGCGGCTCTCGAGGATTTCGAGTCGCGTTTTCGCCACGGTGGCATCCCCGACGACCTCCCCGAGCAGACGATCGAAGTCCCCGCGGAGGGCTTGGCGATCACCCAGTTACTGAAGATGTCGGGTGTCTGCCCAAGTACTTCGGATGCGGCGCGGATGGTCGAGCAGGGTGGAGTGAAGGTGGATGGCGAGAAGGTGAGCGACAAGGGCCTGAGGCTCGCCGCCGGGTCGACCCTTGTCCTGCAGGTGGGCAAGCGAAAGTTCGTCCGGGTCACCCTGAAAATGGCGGGCTAGCTGGCAATTTTTTGGTAACGCCTTGCCTGGTCATCCGCAAAACGCGTATAATCGACGGTTCTGCTGATCGATCACGCGAAGCCAGCTTTCGGGGCGGAGCGCCACTCGCTTCAAGCATCGCTCTTTAAAAACTTACAGCCGATAGAGGTGGGTACTGGGTGTGCTTTAGTTCCTATTCAGCAATTGGGTAGGGGCGCCAAGCGATACAGCAGTACTCACTTTGGATCTTTGTGATTCTTTGTGAGTGAAGTACCTG
>JANLXC010000110.1:0-6121 GCA_031364925.1 Burkholderiales bacterium
CACGAGCGCCCGGGCGGCGCGTTCCTGCTCGGGGGAGTGGAAGAAGATGGCGGAGCGGTATTGCGTGCCGGCGTCGTTGCCCTGGCGGTTGAGGGTCGTCGGATCGTGGATGGAAAAGAACACGCCCAGGAGGTCTTCGTACGGCAGGACCTTGGGGTCGAATGTCACCTGCACGACTTCCGCGTGACCCGTGCCTCCGCCGCACACGTCCTCGTATGCCGGGTTGGGCGTGTGGCCGCCCATGTACCCGGATTCGACCGACGCGACGCCCTGCAGCTCGTCGAACACGGCCTCGAGGCACCAGAAACAGCCGCCCGCGAGGGTCGCACTCTCACGCGCCATATTTGAGTCTCCACCCGAACAGGATCAAAATATCGGTATTCATCATGTCACAGACCTTGCAGCCGCCAAGGAAGCCAAACTCCGTCGAGAGCCTGCCCGAGCAGTCGATCTCGCGCGAGGTGCTGCTCGAGAAATACGCCAAGGATGGCGAGACTTCCGCGGCGCAGGTTCGCGCTCGCGTAGCCCGTGCGCTGGCGGCCGCCGAGCCCGAAGGCAAGCGCGCGCAGTGGGAGGCGAAGTTCCTGGAAGCGCAGGAGCGCGGCTTCATTCCGGCCGGGCGCATCAACTCGGCCGCCGGGACGTCGCTGACCGCGACCCTCATCAACTGCTTCGTCCAGGCCGTTGGCGATTCGATCACCGAAGTTGTCGACGGCAAGCCCGGGATCTACACCGCGTTGGCCGAGGCGGCGGAGACCATGCGCCGCGGCGGCGGCGTGGGCTACGACTTCTCGTCGATCCGTCCCGAAGGCGCCCTCGTGCGCGGGACCAACTCGCGTGCGAGCGGCCCGGTGTCGTACATGCGAGTCTTCGACCAGTCGTGCGAAACGGTGGAATCGGCCGGCGCGCGGCGCGGCGCGCAGATGGGCGTGCTGCGCTGCGACCATCCCGACATCGAGCGCTTCATCCACGCCAAGGATTCGGGCGAGCTCACCAACTTCAACATCTCCGTGGGCGTCACCGATGCGTTCATGCGCGCGGTGGAATCCGACGGCGAGATCGAGCTTGCGCACAAAGCGGAGCCCGCCGCCGATTTCAAGCAGGCCGGCGCGTATCAACGCGGCGACGGCTGGTGGGTCTACCGCAAGGCGCGTGCGCGCGACCTGTGGGAGCAGATCATGCGATCGACGTACGACCATGCGGAGCCGGGAGTTGTATTTCTCGACCGCATGAACGCCGACAACAATTTGAACTATTGCGAGACGATCGAGAGTACCAATCCCTGTAGCGAGCAGCCGCTGCCTTCGTATGGCTGCTGCTGCCTCGGCTCGATCGACTTGTCGGTGTCCGTGCGCGATCCGTTCGCAGAGGAGGCTTCGTTCGATTTCGATGCCTTCGGGCGCGTGGTCGAAGTTTCGGTGCGCATGCTCGATGACGTCCTCGACGTCACTCCATGGCCGCTCGAAGCGCAACGCGCGGAAGCCATGGCGAAGCGGCGTGTCGGCCTAGGCTTCACGGGCCTGGGCGACGCATTGATCATGCTCGGCCTGCGATACGATACCGAGCCTGCCCGCGCCATGGCCGCGAAGATCGCCGAGTTCATGCGCGATCGCGCCTACGTCGCATCCGTCGAGCTCGCGAAGGAACGCGGTGCGTTCCCCATGTTCAACAAGGATCTTTACCTGTCCGGGGGGAATTTCGCCTCTCGACTGCCGGATTCGATCAAGCAATCGATCCGCAAGCACGGCATTCGCAACTCGCACCTTCTCTCGATCGCCCCCACCGGCACTATCAGCCTCGCCTTCGCGGACAACGCGTCGAACGGCATCGAGCCGCCGTTCTCGTGGACGTACACGCGCAAGAAGCGAATGGCCGACGGCACGCACAAGGAGTTCCGCGTCGAGGATCACGCATGGCGCCTCTATCGCCACATGTTCGGCGAGGGCGCGAAGCTTCCGGATTACTTCGTCACGGCGCTGGAGATTTCCGCCGACGCGCATCAGGCGATGGTCGCGGCCGTCGCGCCCTTCATCGACACCAGCATCTCGAAGACGGTGAACGTCGCCGAGGACTATCCGTACGGCGAGTTCGAGAACCTCTACATGAAGGCGTGGAAGTCGGGACTGAAGGGGCTCGCGACCTATCGCCCCAACAGCGTCCTGGGAGCGGTGCTCACCCCCGACGCGCCGGCGCGGGACCCGGCGGCGGAGGTGCTCATCGACGGCGCCAACCGCCGGCTTGCGATCAAGACGCTCCCTCAACCGGTCCTCACCAGCCTTCGCTGGCCCGGGCGCCCCGAGATGCCGGAAGGCAATCTCGCCTGGACTTACATGATCGATTCGCCGTTCGGGCGCTTCGCGCTCTTCGTGGGCCAGGTCGAGGAGGCGGGCCGCGCGTTCCCGTTCGAGGTGTGGGTCAATGGGGCAGAACAACCCAGAGGTCTCGGTGCGGTAGCGAAAACCCTGTCGATGGACATGCGCGCCGACGACCGCGAATGGCTGCGCATGAAGCTCGACGTGCTCGCGAGCACCGTGGGCGACGATTCGTTCGAGATGCGCTTCCCGCCCCATGGCGAGAAGCGAAAGGTGCCGGGCGTGGTCTCGGCGATGGCGCAGGTGGTGCGCTGGCGCTGCGGGCAGCTGAAGGCCTTCGACGGGCAATCGCGCACGCCGGTGCTCGACCACATGTTCAGCGTGGACGAGCCGCGCACCGGAACCGACGGCACGCTCTCGTGGACCGTGGATGTCGTGAACCCCGCCTCGGGCGACGAGTTCGTGCTGGGGCTGAAGGAGATCCAGCTCCCCGACGGCACGACCCGCCCGTATTCGATCTGGCTCTCCGGCCACTACCCGCGCGCGCTCGACGGCCTCACGCGCATCCTGTCGCTCGACATGCGCGTGGTGGACCCCGCGTGGATCGGCATGAAGCTTCGCAAGCTGCTCGACTACTCGGAGCCCCTCGGCGACTTCATGGCCTTCGTGCCGGGAGAGCGCCGCCAGCAGAACTGGCCCTCGACCATCGCCTACCTCGCGCGCCTGGTGATCCACCGCTACGCGATGCTGGGTGTCCTCGACGAGCGCGGCTATCCCACGCGCGAGATGGGAATCCTGGAAGCCCCGCGCGCCGACGAGGAGCCCGCGCTGATGAAGGGCGCACGCTGCCGCGAGTGCGGGAACTACACCGTGATCCGCAAGGACGGCTGCGACTTCTGCAGCGCGTGCGGGTGGACCGGGGCCTGCGGCTGAAGAAGGATCGGCGCGTCGCTGCTGAGATGGGGCGCCGGGGTGCGGCTAGCGTCGGTCCGGCTTCACCAGCGGCACGACGTAGTGGTAGAGCGGCATGGTGACCATCATGCCGAGCACGACGCCGCAGAAAGCGCCGGCCAGTGCGAAGACCTTGGAGTTGAAGGCGTCGCCCACGAAGTAGAGGCCGACCAGCGCGAAGACGAAGACGGGAAGTGCCGCCAGGTGCGCGCGGCCCCAATCGACGCTCACGCGCCGCTTGCAGCCGACGCATTGCAGGGTCTTGGTCGGGCCGAGCTTCTGCTTCTGCCAGAAGGAGAAGGACTTGCGGTTGCACCACGGGCATTCGTACATCGCACACTCCCTTGTGGCCGTTGGTTCACGGCTCTGCAGTGGGAATCATACGTGCGCTGTAGCTGGAAATCTCGCCTGGATTGCATCCGTAAAGAAGGCTACGGAACCCCTCCCGGCCAGGTCCGACAAGCCTACTTGAAGGTCCAGCGATAGACGGCGTCGATGCCGGGGAGGAATCCCGCGCGGACGAGCACCTGGAACTGCCGTGAGATCTGCCAGGTGATCTTGAGCGCACCCTCCGCGTCGGCCAGGCCCTGCTCGAAGGTCAGGTGCAGGTTGCGATTGAGGCGCTTGCCAACGCTGATGACCTCCGAGGCCGACGGCGTGCCGGTGCGTCCCGCTACGGTGCTCTGCGGCAGCACGCCCAGGTTGCTCGAGGTGTCGGCGCGCCCGATCTTCACGTCGTCGATGCCGAATTTCTTGCTGAAGTTAGAGCCGGGATTGTTGTTGCCGAGGAGCGCTCCGGCCGCGGCCAGCAAGACCGACGCGTCGCCGGGAGATGAGTCGGATGCGCCGCGCCCGAGCACGAGCCAGGAAAGCTTCTCGGGCTCGGGCACGTCGGGCGAGGACACGAGGCGCACGCGCGGGCGCGTGGTGGTGCCGAGGATCTCCACGCCTGCCTCCACCGGCAGGCCCTTCCTCAACGCGAGGACGTTCAGCTGCGGATTATCGAGCGGGCCGCTGAAAGTGAGGATGCCGCGCTCGATCTCGAGCTTCTGCCCGTAGCCCTCGTAAGTTCCGCCCACTGTGCGGATTACGCCGGTCGCGCGCAGCGTGCTGCCGGCCTCGCCCACGATATGCACGTCGCCGGCAAGGCGGGTGTCGAGCCCGCGACCCTGGAAGAACACGCGATCGTTCAACCCGACCTTCAAGTCCAGGCGCATCGGTTCCTTCGTCTTTTGCTCCTGCGCCACGGGCTGCGACGCGCGCACCACGACGACGTCCTCCGACACGGTGGGAAGCGCCTCGGCGAGCGCGCCGATCCAACCGGCATCGGCCTTGAACGCCCCGGTGACGAGAAGCCCGGTGGCTCCCGTTTCCAACTTGGCCTCGCCCGACACCGCGACGAAGCGCTTGGGAAGCTGCGTCACCGGCACCTTGTCGGCCTTCACGCGGATCGCACCTTGGCGTGCGGCGAGGTCGATGGAGCCTTCGGCGGTGATCGTGCCGCCGGCGGGCGGGTTCTCGATGCGCCGTATGCGCTCGAGCGCGTCCGGGGAAGGACGCCACGGCGTCTTCGCCACGAAACGTTCGATTGCAAGCGTGCGGCCATCGAGCCGCAGCGCCACGTCGCCCTCGGCGATTTCGAAGCCGCTCGCCGGCTCGCGTACCACGAGGCTCATGGCGCGCGCCCCGCCGCTGAAACGCGGATCGGCGCCGGTGCCGGAGATCGCGACATTCGCATTCAGGCTGCCGCCCAGCTTGGCGTCGGGCCCGAGCCAGGGCGCGAGCGCCTCCAGGTTCGGGATCTCGGCGACTGCCTTGCCCTGCACCGGTGCGGAGCGAGCGAATTCCCAGCCCGCGTCGCCGCGCACGATCTGCGCGCCGCCGTCTCCCTCGATGCGCCCGATGCGCTCGCCGATCACGTTCACCGTGGCGCGCGCGCGGCCGCGCACCGACTCGGCGTGCAGCACGAGGTCGGTGAGCCCGAGCGGCAGCGCCGGCTCTCCGATGCGCAGGTCCCCGGAGACGCGCTTCACGTTGATGGTGCCTTCGAAAGTCTCGGCGGAGTGGATGTCCCAGTCGCCCGCGATCACCAGGTCGGAGCGCGGCAGCGTGCCGAGCCGCAAGCTCCTCGCGAGGTTGCGGATCTGCAGCCCCGCGGTCGCGCCCTTCAAGTCGAGGGTGCGCGGCGTCCAGCGCGTCATCTCGAGGCGCGCTTCGCCCCAGTCGCCGCTCAGCCGCGCATCGCCGAGCTCGACGCGCGCGGCGGACAGGGCGAGCGTCGCGGGCGCCGTGAGCGAAGATGCGCCGCGCCCCGTCACGGCGAACGACTCCACGCGCCCGTTCCACGCCAGCGCGGTACTCCTGGCATCGATGCCGCCCAGGAAGGCGGCGCGCACGCGGTTGTCGCCCGTCATCGTCGCATCAGCGTCGAGGCGATGCGCGGCACGCATTCCCCTGAGAGTGGCGTTGAGCGTCTCGGCGACCAGGGTTGGCGGATTCTCCTTGCCGACCGCGATGCCGCGCGCCTGCAGCGTTGCGTCGACCATGCTGTTCGCATCGCTGCCCGCCTCACCGCGCAGGGTGAGGTCGCGCACGTAGACGTCGCCCGGAAGCGCCACGTTCGTCCCGGTGAGCGCGACACGCCCCGCGGGCGCCTGGAAAGTGCCGGTGAGGGTGGCGGTTCCCTCGGCGCGCCCGGCGAGCTGCAGCCCGAAAGGCTTGGCCACCATCGAGAGGTTGGGCGCGCGGAAGGCGAGGTCCATCGCGTCGCCCGGCCTGCCGAAGCTGCCCTTGGCAGTGACCTGCGCTTCGCCGAGCGTCACCGCGATGTCGGCGCTGGCGATGCGCTTGCGATCGCC
>JANLXC010000113.1:0-7896 GCA_031364925.1 Burkholderiales bacterium
CCTCGTGCAAAGGATGAAAGAGGTCGAGTCCGAGGCCGATCGCCGCCTGAGCGATGCGGCAAAGCGCTACGGGCCGGAGCATCCCAAGTTGGTGCAAGCCAAAGCCGAACTAGAGGCCGCGAAGGAAAACACCCGCAAGCAAATGGAAATCGTCGTCGGGGGCTTGCAAAAAGAGTATGAGGCCGCTCGCGCCAATGAGTCGGCCGTTGAACGTGCGCTGGGGCAGAGCAAGTCCGATATCCAGGGGATCAACCGCAAGGAGTTCCAACTCGGCGTGCTCGAGCGCGAGGTGCAGCAGAACCGCAACCTCTACGACATGTTCGTCAATCGCCTGAAGGAAACGAGCGCCGCGGGCGATCTCCAGTCGACCGTAGCCCGGGTAATCGATCCCGCAACGGTGCCATCCCGTGCATTCGCACCCAACAAGACGCAGATCGTGGCGATCGCCGCGGGGGTCACCTTGATCCTGGCTGCGATGCTGGCACTCCTTCTCGATCGCCTGGCGAACACGCTGAATTCCACCTCGGATGTCGAGAGTCGCCTTGGCGTGCCCGCGCTGGGCGTGCTTCAGAAGATCAAGGGATTCGCGAAGAAGGGATTCGTTTCGGAGCTTGCGTTCTTCAACGACACGCAATCGACTTTCTCGGAGGCGGTCAGGACTGTTCGGACCAGTGTTTTGATGTCCGCATTGGACGAGCCTCATAAGGTCGTGGTGATCACATCTTCGGTTCCGGAAGAGGGCAAGACCACGCTCTCGTTCAACCTCGCGTGCGCCCTCGGGCAGGTAAAGAAAGTGTTGTTGGTAGACGGCGATTTGCGCCGCCCGAAGATCGGAAAGCTGGTAGGCCGCGATACCAAGTCGCCGGGCCTGGCGGATCTTGTCGCCGGGCAGGCGCAGGTGAGCCAGTGCGTATTTTTCGACGAACGTGCCGGCATTCACATCCTGTCCGCGGGCACAGTGCCTCCTAATCCCCTTGAGCTGCTGAGCTCGAAGCGCTTCGAGGACGTGATCTCGAAGTTGAAAGAGGCATTCGATATCGTCGTCATCGACAGTGCGCCGCTGCAGCTGGTTAGCGATGCACAAGTCCTTTCGCAGTTCGCCTCGTCCGTCATCTATGTCGTCAAGGCGGACTCGACGCCTTATCAGGTGGCTCAAAACGGTATCAGGAAGCTGCGGCGAGTGAACGCCATCATCCTTGGCGTCGTACTCAACCAGCTCGATCTGGAAAAGGCCGAGAAGTACTACGGCGAGTACAGCGGCTACAAGAGCTACAAGGGCTACAAGAAGTACGGTTATTCGAAGACCTACGGACAGTCATAGCGGCATGGGGCGGCGGGCGCGCGTCGTTGCGATCGTGCCTGTGGTGGTCGCTCTAGGTTGTGCAAGCGCGTTGGCGCTTGAAGAGGGCGCTGCGGGAAACACCGTGGAAGATATGACGCGGGTTTTCAGCGTGAAGGGTGCGGCGTCTGGCGCGGACGCGCGCGCTGCGATGACCGAGCGTCTTCTTCGTTCCCGGAAGGCGGTTCCGGACAATCCCTCCATCCACGAGCTGTTGGGCCTGGTCGCGATGCGTGGCCCGGACTTTGCGGCCGACGCAGAGGTTCATTTTCGCAAGGCTCTCGAGTTGCGCCCCGGGTCCGCGTACACATGGGCCAACGTAGCGGCGATGCAGTACCGCCGGGGGGACACGGGGAGCTCGTTCGAAACGGCCCTGGTGCATGCGGGACGACTCGGTCCCTACGAGCCCGAAGTCCAGGCTACGGTTGCGAACTACGGTTTGGCCGTCTGGCCCGAAGCGAGCCCCCGGTTGAAGTCCGCCGTAGAGGTAATGGTGAGGGCGGGAATGAGGCGCAACGCCCCGGAAATGCTGCAAATAGCCCAGAGGCGTGGTAGGCTCGCCGTTGCGTGCCGCCACTTCGAGGGCACACCGCGCCAGAGCGATCCGAAGTGGTCTCAACTTTGCAAAAGCATGGAGGCAACATCATGAAGAAGCTCTCCGTTTTCGTAGCCCTGATGGCGCTGTTCTTCACGGATCTCGCGCTTGCCGCGAGCGCTGCCGTGACCGCCGTCACCGGCACCGCGCAGGTCCAGACCGGAACCTCGTCGCCGCGTACGCTGCGCCTGGGTGACGAAGTGTCCCAGGGCGATACCATCATTACCGGCGCCAATTCCTCGCTGGTCCTCAAGTTCGACGACGGCCAGGTCGCGGCCCTCACCGCCAACTCGCGCATGACGATTTCGTCGTACGCGTACAACCCGGCGAGCGAGAGCGGCAACGTGCTCCTGTCGCTGGTGAGTGGCGGCATGCGCGCCATTACCGGCCTCATCGGGCGCCGCCAGCCCAGCCAAGTGGCCTATCGCGCAGCGACGGCGACCATCGGCATCCGCGGAACCGATACGACCATGGCCACCGACGGCACCAACGTCGTCGTCACCGTGAGCGAAGGCTCGGTCATCTACAAGATGGGTGACGTGACCCTCACGCTGACGGCGGGCGAAGCGGTGTACAGCCGTCCCGGCCAGCCGCCGATCCGCGGCACGATTGCGCAGGTCCTGCCGCAGGTTCCGCAGGCCATCCAGAACGCGGTGAATAACGCCACGACAGGCGGCCTCAACGGCCAGATCAACTCCGCGGGCCCGGGCCAACCCCGCCAAGGCGGCGGCGACCAGGGTCAACCGGGACAGCCGGGACAGCCTGGGCAGGGCGGTGGTGGTACCCCCGGCGGCGTGGGCGGCCCACCTGGCGGCGGCGGTGGCGGCGGGCAGGCCAGCGGCCGCTGATCCACTAGCAGTCATTCCGGGGCCATCCCAGTCGCAAGGCTGGGATGGCCCTTTCGCTTGGAGTGCTCCTGAAAACCTCTAGGATCGCAGACCGCGTCGAGGCCACCCTCTTCTGGGGAGTGCTCGTCCTGCTCGTCTGGGCGCCGATCCCGCTCGGAAGCAATCGCGCCTGGGCCTGGACGCTCCTCGAGGTGTGGACGTTCGCGCTCGCCGCGGCGTGGCTGGTTGCCTGGGCCTGGGGTTGGATCGAGACTCCGGAGGTCGTGCGCAGGGCTTGGATGGCGTGGGTCGTCCTGGCCCTCTGGATGGCGCTACAGGTGCTCTACATCGTTACCATGCCTTCGGGCTGGGTGGCGTCACTCTCCCCGGAAGCCGCTCGCATGCAGGCCCTCGTGGCGGAGATTGGCATCGAACGCAACAGCATGACGTTGTCGGTCGAGCCTCACGCCTCACGCGAGTCCTTCCTGAAAAGCCTCGCCTACTGCGCTGTCTTCTTCCTGATCGTGGCGCTGGCCAACCAGCGCTCCCGTGTCCTGATCCTCGCGCGCGTCATCGTCTATGCCGCCGTGGTGCAGGCGATCTACGCCATCCTCATGCACTTGGGAGGCGTGGTCCAACCCTTCTTCGGCAACGTCCTTAATCACGCCGACTCCGCGAGCGGTACTTACGTGAACCGCAATCACTTCGCCGGATTGCTGGAGATGAGCCTGGCCGTCGGAATCGGGCTTCTCATCGCGGGGCTTTCGGATCGCTCGGCCGACACCTGGAAGCGATTCGTCCGGAACACGATCGAGTGGATCCTTTCACCGAAAATGTTCCTGCGGCTTTCGTTGTGCATCCTGGTAATCGCGCTCACCACGACGCATTCGAGAATGGGCAACACGGGATTTTTCGCCGCCCTGCTGGTTACCGGTGCCGTGGGCATCGTGCTTTCGCGCCATGCAACCCGCAACACGGTGATTCTCCTGGTGAGCCTCGTGGCCATCGACCTCTTCATCGTCGGCAGCTGGTTCGGGGTGGAAAAGCTCGCGCAGCGCCTCGAGCAAACAACGGTTGCCGACGTGCGCGAGCGTGAAGACCCCGCAGCCTATAGCCTGGACCTCATCAAGGCGTATCCCGCGTTCGGCGCCGGGCCAGGGACTTTCTACGTGGCCTTTCCCCCGTACCGGCAGGAAAAGGTCGTAGCTTTCTTCGATGTCGCGCACAACGACTACGCCCAGCTCGCTTCCGAAACCGGGTTGATCGGCTTTGCGCTGATGGGTTCCTTCGTCGTGATGTCGCTCGGCGCGGCGCTGCTCGCCCAATGGCGCAGGCGCGACCCCCTGATGCGAGGAATGTCGTTCGCCTGCATCATGGGAACCACCGCCATCCTCATCCACTCCTGGGTGGACTTCAACCTGCAGATTCCCGCCAACGCCGTGCTCTTCATGGTCGTCCTCGCGCTCGGCTGGATCTCGCTCTTCCTCGAGCGCCGTGAAGGCGCCGGCCCTCCACACACTCGCGCGAACTCCGAATCCCCATGAAAATCCTCGTCACCGGCGCTGCCGGATTCATCGGGTTCCACCTGTGCCAGCGCCTGCTCGAGCGCGGCGACACGGTCGTCGGTGTCGACAACCTCAACTCCTACTACGACGTAAGGCTCAAGGAGGCGCGTCTCGCGAAGTTGAAAGCCGCCAGGGGTTTCGAGTTCACGCGTGCCGACATCGCCGATCGCGGCGCCATGGAAGCGCTCTTCTCGACCGGCCGCTTCGACGCCATCGCGAGCCTCGCGGCGCAGGCGGGCGTGCGTTACTCCATCGACAACCCGCGCGCGTACGTCGAGGCGAACGTGGTGGGCTTCATGAACGTGCTCGAAGGCGCGCGCCACGGCGGAGCCGGCCACCTTGTGTACGCCTCGACCAGCTCCATCTACGGGCTCAACACGAGTCTGCCGCTCCACGAGCGCCAGAACACCGACCATCCCGTCTCGCTGTACGCGGCGACCAAGAAGGCCAACGAGGCGATGGCGCATTCGTACTCGCACCTTTTCCGCCTGCCGACCACGGGACTGCGATTCTTCACGGTGTACGGTCCGTGGGGGCGGCCTGACATGGCGCTCTTCAAGTTCACCAAGGGGATCCTCGCAAACGAGGCGATCCCGGTGTTCAACTCGGGAAAAATGGTCCGCGACTTCACCTACGTCGACGACATCGTCGAGGGCGTGGTGCGGGTGATCGACCGTCCCGCCGAGGCGGACCCCGCGTGGGATCCGCGGAGCCCGGACCCGGTGACCAGCTCCGCGCCCTGGCGCATCTACAACATCGGCAACAACGCGCGCGTCGAGCTGATGACTTACATCCGCGCCATCGAATCGGCGCTGGGAATGAAGGGCAAGCTCGAACTGCTGCCGATGCAGGCCGGCGACGTGCTCGCGACGGAAGCCGATACCAGCGCGCTCGAGGCGGCGACCGGCTTCAGGCCAGGCACGCCGGTGGAGGAGGGCGTGCGGCGCTTCGTCGATTGGTACCGGGAGTACTACAAGGCCTGAGCGAGCACTCTGTTTTCCCTCGACTTTTTCCGCTATAATAGCGGGCTAAGTTGTTCAATCCTTGCCCCACCGTCTGGCGCTCATGCGGGGGGCTTAATCCATAAGGAGACTTCATGCGCCATTACGAGATCGTTTTCATCGTCCACCCCGATCAGAGCGAGCAAGTGCCCGCGATGATCGAGCGTTACCGCAACACGATCAGCCAGGGCAACGGCGTGATCCATCGAATCGAAGACTGGGGCCGCCGCCAGCTCGCCTACCCGATCGCGAAAGTGTTCAAGGCGCACTACGTGCTGATGAACGTCGAGATCGGCAACGAGACGCTGGACGAGCTCGAGCACGCGTTCAAGTTCAACGACGCGGTGCTTCGCCACCTCATCGTCAGCAAGTCGGAAGCCGAGACCGGTCCCTCCCCGATGATGAAGGAGGAGAAGTCCCGCAACGTGACCGACGGCCCGGCCGCGGACAGGCCCAACGAGCGCGAAGGTTCCGCGCCCGCTCCGGCTCCCGCCCCGCGCGAAAGCGCCGCTCCGGCCCAGCCCTCCGCGGCTGCCTGACCCCACTTCGATAAGGAATAGAGAAAATGCCCAGACCATCTCCGCGTGGCAAAGGTAAAGGCAAAGGCAAGTTCGCCAAAGGCAAGGACGGCAAGAACCCGAATCGGGGGCTATTCCGCCGCCGCAAGTTCTGCCGCTTCACCGCCGAGAAGATCAAGGAAGTCGACTACAAGGACATCGCGATCCTGAAGGACTTCATCAACGAGAACGGGAAGATCATCCCCGCGCGCATCACCGGTACCAAGGCTCGCTACCAGCGCCAGCTGGGCGTGGCGATCAAGCGCGCGCGTTTCCTCGCTCTCATTCACTTCACCGACCTGCACTGAGGAACGGACATGCAAGTCATCCTGATGGAAAAAGTGGTGAACCTGGGGGGCCTCGGCGACGTGGTCAAGGTGAAGCACGGCTTTGCCCGCAACTTCCTCATCCCGCAGGGCAAGGCGAAGCGCGCGACCGAGAAGAACCTGAAGGAATTCGAGGGCCGGCGCACCGAGCTCGAGAAGAAGGCCAACGAGCACCTCACCGGCGCGCAGGAGCGCGCTGCGAAGCTCGAGGGCATGAAGATCGAAATCGCGCAGAAGGCCGGCGTCGATGGCCGCCTCTTCGGCTCGGTGACCAACGCCGACATCTCGGAAGCCCTCGGCAAGCAGGGCCTCACGGTGAAGAAGGCCGAGATCCGCATGCCCACGGGTCCCCTCAAGCACATCGGCGAATTCCCGGTCACCATCCAGCTTCACTCGGACGTGCTCGCGAACATCGTCGTGCACGTGGTGGCCGAGACTTGATCCTTCGCTCCGCCGCAATCCGATCGAAAGGGCCCTTCGGGGCCTTTTCGCATCCGGGGCGGCGATTCCCCGGCCCGCGCAAGGGTGGTACTCTGAATAATCGCATCAAGCAGGCCGAAGCATGACGACCGAACTCCCCGCTTTCCCGACCCCGCCCGCGTACAAGCGCATCTACGTTTCCTGGCACGAGCAGTGGACGCTGCAGCGCTATGTCGACAACTACCTCCAGGAGCGCAACCTCGCGCTTACCGACCAGCTTCGCCGCGCCGTGGTGAATCAGATCGGCAAGTTTCCGGGCAAGGGCGCGCTGAAGAAGGCCGACATCGACCACTACCTCGACGCCAACCCCGGCGTCCTCCCCATCAAGAATCCGTAGTCGGCTTGTAACGACGGATTTTTCGTGCCACACAGGGTCATGTGGTGAGCTGGTGAAGATTTATTCTTACCCACAGGTTGTCCACAGGTTAACGTCTTGTGAGGGGTAAGACTCGGTGACACACTCTCGCCTCGCGGTATCAGGGAACGCCGCTCACCGCTGTTCGGGGAGATAAAACCTACTATGCCCTCGGCTCCCGCCGGCTCGGAGCGCTTCGCGCGTTCCGGCGTCCCTGGCGACGCACAAATCGAATCGCTGCGGCTCCCGCCCCACTCCGTGGAAGCGGAGCAAGCGGTGCTGGGCGGGCTCCTGCTGTCGAACTCGGCATGGGACCGCATCGGCGACGTCGTCAGGGAATCTGATTTCTACCGCGCGGACCATCGCATCCTCTGGCGCACGATCACGCGCCTGGTCGAGGAGAACAAGCCCGCGGATGTGCTGACGGTCGGCGAATCGCTCAAGCAGACGGGCGAGTTCCAGGATATCGGCGGCGTTGCCTATCTCCACCAGCTCTCGTCCGGCACCGCGTCGGCCGCCAACATCCGCCGCTACGCCGAGATCGTTCGCGAGCGCGCCATCATGCGCAAGCTGGCCGAGGTCGGCACCATGATCGCCGATTCCGCATACTCTCCGCAGGGCCGCGAGGCGCGCCAGCTCCTCGACGAGGCGGAGACCAAGATCCTCGAGATCGGGGAGTCCGGCGGACGCTCCTCCGAGAGCTTCGCCAAGATGTCGAGCGTGCTCGCCGAAGTGATGAGCCGCCTGGACGAGCTGCACCGCAATCCGGCGAGCGTCACCGGCAAGGCCACCGGCTACACCGACCTGGACGAGATGACCACCGGCCTGCAGGACGGCGACCTCATCATCAT
>JANLXC010000065.1:0-9011 GCA_031364925.1 Burkholderiales bacterium
GAGTTCTCGCGAAATTCCTCAACTACGACGACCGGCAGCTGCCCCGCTGCCTCGCGCAAATCGCAAGCGCGCTCGACACCAATCCGCTCCAGGCCCTCGCCACCAGCCGCCGGCAGGTGATCGACGCGAGCGGAGCGGTGCGCCCCGACATGCCCGCGACCTCGCCCGTTTCCTACGTCTCGTGCCTCACCTCAGGTATCGAGCTGGGCGACCTCGCGCTTTCCAACGGCCTGAACCTCATTGGCGAGCCGACGACGGTGATGTTCCGCACAAAGGACGTGGACTTGGGCGCTGGGGGCATCTTCACGTGGAGCGCCAAGTCGTACCACTGCCTCGCCGACCTCTCGCTGTGGCTGCGCCTCCTCGCGCGCGGTGACGCGTACTACTGCGCGACGCCGCTCAGCCAATACCGCGTGCACGTCGGGCAGGAGCAGCGCGCGGGCGTCATGGGGATCGGCTGCATCACGGAGCGCCTCGACCTGATACACGCCGCTCGCGACGTGGGATTCCTGCGCGCGCGGGAGGCTTACCGCGCGGCGTTGATGCGCTTGGAGGCGCTCGCGGCCGCGTGGCGCGCGCGGGCCGCGCTCGATGCGACGCAGGCGCGCGCGCTCGATGAGCTTAGCGCCATGGTGGCGGCGCGGCTCGCGGCGCTAGCCGCGTAGCGAGGCCGTTCCGTCAGGGGCGTGAGGCACCGGCGTTAGAATGTCGGCTCTCTGCGCAGCAGGGCGGCTGCAACGAAGGAACGTCACCATGCTCAGGCTCTACGGCTTTTCGAAGGTCAACCCTGTCGCGCGCGGCCACACCCGCGACCTGCGCGTGCTGTGGGCCCTCGAAGAGATGCAATTGCCGTTCGAGCTGGCCGGCATGGACCACCCCGCACGCGACCTGAGCTCCGAAGCCTATCGCCGACTCAGCCCCTTCGAACAGATACCGTTGATCGACGACGACGGGTTGGTGCTGTCTGAATCCGCCGCCATCCTCGTCTATCTGGCGAAGAAGTCCGGCCGCCTGATCCCCGGCGACCGCGCTGGCGAGGCGCAGGTGGTGCGCTGGTGCTTCGCCGCGATGAACTCGGTCGAGCCGCCGCTGCTCAGCCTTCTGCTGCTCGACTGGACCGCGGATGGCAGCTGCGGCAAGCATCGCGAGTTCCTGGTCGGCTGGGCGAATCGGGTGCTGACCAACCTGGAGCGCTGGTTCGCTGACCGCGACTTCGTCGCGACAAAGGGCTTCACCGTCGCCGACATTCTGATGGCGCACGTGCTCTCGGGCATCAAGGACGAACGATTGATCGCGTCGTATCCGGGAATCGCATCGTATCGAGATCGGTGCCTGGCTCGGCCCGCGTGGAAGCGGACCATCGAGGAGTACTGCGCGCGGGTCCAGGCCGGATAGCGTCATCCCGGCCCTTCCTTGGTTTCCTCAGCTTCAGTGCTGGTGGCCGACGGGCTTCGCGGTTTGTGTTGACACGCCCTAGTCCACCTTCGCGCCGGAATCCTTCACGACCTTCGCCCACTTGGCGAGCTCGGCGCGGTTGAATGTGGCGAGTTGCTCGGGTGTGCCGCCGCCGGCTTCCGCGCCCTGCTCGGCGAAGAACCTGCGCGTCTCGGGAGATTGCAGGATCGCGTTGGACTCGCGGTTCAACTTCTCGATGATCTCCTTCGGTGTGCCGGCAGGTGCATAAACCGCGTTCCACGAAGTCGAGTCGTATCCCGTGAGGCCCGCCTCGCTCACCGTGGGCAGGTCCGGCAGGCCCGGCGCGCGCTTCGAGCCCGTGGTCGCGAGGGCCCTCAGCTTGCCCCCCTTGATGTGGACCATCGAGGCCGAGAGGTTGTCGAACGCCATGTTGACCGTTCCCGACAGCAGATCGATCAGCATCGGGCCGCTTCCCTTGTACGGGATGTGGGTCATGTCGAGCCCGGCCATCGACTTGAACATCTCGCCGGATAGATGGATCGACGTGCCGCTGCCGCTCGATGCAAAGGTGAGCTCGCCGGGCTTCGCCTTCGCCATCCGGATCACGTCCTGCACGGAATTCGCCGGGAAATTTGCCGGGACCACCAGAACGTTGGGCGTAGTGGACAACAACACGACGGGCACGAAGTCTTTGATGGGGTCATAGGGCATCTTGGAATACAAGCTGGAATTGATCGCGTGCGTGCCCACGGTGCCCACGACCAGCGTGTAGCCGTCGGCCGGCGCGTTCGCGGCCACGGCGGAGCCGATGTTGCCGCCCGCGCCGGGCTTGTTCTCGATGATCACCGGCTGCCCGAGCCGCTCCCCCAGCTTGCCGGCGAGCGCGCGCGCCGAGATGTCCGTCGATCCGGCCGGCGGAAACGGCACGATCAGCTTGATGGGCTTGGTGGGGTACTGCGCGCCAGCGGTTGTGACGATGACGAAAGCGAGCGCGGCGGCAATGTGTCCGGGATGGGGCATGGTAAGGCTCCTGGAAATGTCGTGTCAGGTACAACTTCGAATGTCGTGTCAGGTACGACTTTACGCCGTGCTTCCCCGCCGGGCGAGCCAGATGCCGGCGAGCACGATCGCCCCGCCGAGGTACTGCGCGAAGCCGATGGCCTCGCCGAAGATGATCCATGCGAAGAGCGCCGCCATCACTGGCTGGATCAGCAGCGATACGGAAGACAACGACGCGGGCAGGTGCGCGAAGGCGTAGGCGATGAGTCCCTGCCCGAGGATCTGGGTGACGAGCGCGAGTCCCAGGAGCACCCACCAGCCCGCGGCGCTCGCGGGCCAGAAGGGCTGCGGCGCAAGGAGGGCGATCGGCAGCAGCACGATGGCGGTGATGGTCGTGCTCCACGCCATGAGGCGTGCGGTGGATCCGCCGGCATCGCGCGTGACCTTGATGGCGAGGAAGTAGCCCGCGTAGAAGACCGCGGTGAGCGCACCGAGCGCATCGCCCAGAAGCGGCTTGCCGCCGAGCGCGAAGTTCGGCCCGACCAGCACGAACATGCCGAGGATCGCCACCGCCATCCCGAGGAGGAACGTGCGCGTCACCGTGCGATGCCAGATGAGCCACCCGGCGAGCGTCACGAAGATGGGCGCGAGGTTGGCGAGCACCGTCGAATTCGCCACCGACGTGTAGAGGATCGAGAAATGCCACACGCCCAAGTCGGCGGCGAAGAAAAGCCCCGCGAGGACCAGCGGCAAAAAGGGGTCAGAATACTTTTCGGGTGGAAAAGTATTCTGACCCCTTTTCGCCAGCACCCAGCCCCACAGCAGAGGAACCGCGAGGCCGCAGCGCCAGAACGCGCTCGCCACGGGACCCGTGTCCGCGAGGCGCACGAAAATCGGCGCGAACGCGATCGCGCAGCCCCCGACGAGGAGGCAGAGGAAGGCAACCCGGCTCATGGAAGCGAATATCATAACGCCCATACATGAAGACAGAGCTCCTCTCGGCGGTGATCCTGCTCACGCTGGTCATCGACCCGTTCGGCAACGTGCCGCTGGTGAACGCCATGCTCGCCGACGTGTCGCCAGCGCGCCGGCGCCTGGTGATCGTGCGCGAGTGCGCCATCGCCGCGGCCATCCTCGCGCTTTTCATGATGTTCGGCCGCGCGCTGCTGCAACTTATGCACTTGTCCGGCGCTTCGTTGTCCATCGCAGGGGGTGTCATTCTTTTCATGATCGCGATTCGCATGGTTTTCGCCCATCCGCAGGGCGCTTTCGGCCCGCACCAGGGCGGCGAGCCGTTCATCGTTCCGCTCGCGATCCCGCTCATCGCCGGGCCGTCGGCGCTCGCCACCGTGATGCTGATGGCCACGCGCGAGCCTGAGAAGATCGGCATGTGGGCCGCGGCCCTCACCGTGGCCATGGTGCTTGCGACCTTGATCCTCGTCACCGGCGATCGGCTGCAGCGCTGGCTGGGAGATCGCGCGATGCAGGCCGCCGAGCGCCTCATGGGCCTCATCCTCACGGCGATCGCGGTGGAGATGCTCCTCGGCGGCGTCAGGGAATTCGTGGAGGGCTTGAGATGAGCAAGGCCTTCACGCGCGAAGACGACAACGCGCCCGAGGAAGACCTCGATATCGAGGAAGAAAACCCGATTCCGCCGGGGTCGAAGAACTACCTCACGCCGCTCGGCTGGCGGCGCATGAGGGACGAGCTCACCTGGCTGGTGAAGACCGAGCGCCCGAACGTGACCTCCGTGGTCTCGTGGGCCGCGAAGCTCGGCGACCGCTCGGAGAACGCCGATTACCAGTACGGCAAGAAGCGCCTGCGCGAGATCGACCGGCGCATCCGCTACCTCACCAAGCGCCTCGAGGCTGCCGAGGTCGTCGAACCCGCCACGCGCGAGGAGACCGACCAGGTCTTCTTCGGCGCGACCGTCACCTATTCGAAATCCTCTGGCGGCGAGGAGACCATCCGCATCGTCGGCATCGACGAGACCGACCTCCCCCAAAACTACGTGAGCTGGATCTCACCCATCGCGCGCGCGCTGATCAAGGCGCGCGAAGGCGATACGGTGAACCTGCGCACGCCCGGCGGCGACGAGGAGCTCGAGATCCTCGAAGTGCGCTACGAGCTGATCCCGATGGCTGCCTTCGAGCCCGTCACCAACCCGTGGACACCAAACGCAAAATGAATCCGCTTCGCCACGCCGCACGCAGCTTTATCCTTTTCCTCGTGGCGGCATTCGTGGCCGCGCCCGTCGCCGCCGCCAATTACCTGTGGGAAGTCTCCTCCCTCACCAACCGCGCCTATCTCTTCGGCACGGTGCACGCGGGCAAGGCAGAGTGGTACCCGCTGCCTTCTCCCGTCGAGGCTGCCTTCCAGGACTCGAAGGTGGTCGTGGTCGAGGCCGACATCACCGACGCCACCGCGATCACCAAGTCGGCCGCGGTCATGATGTATACGCCGCCCGCGTCGCTGCGCACGCATATGCCCGCCGACCAGTACGCGCGTTTCAAGAGGCTCCTCGCGCGCTACAGCCTCCCCGAGGAGCAGGTCATCCAGATGAAGCCGTTCATGGCGGTCTCGCTCCTCGTGTTCACGGAGTGGGCGCGCCTGGGTTATCTGCCCAACTTCGGCGTCGACGGCTATCTCATCACCAAGGCCAAGGCGGAGTTGAAGCCGGTCGTCGAGATCGAAGGCATCGACACCCAGATACGCTTGATGGATTCGCTCACCGAGAAGCAGATGCAGCAACTCTTCAAGGGCACGCTCGACGCCCTCGAGAGCGGGCTCACCGACGAGCAGGTGAAGGGCATGGTCGCGGCATGGCAGGCGGGCGACCCCGAGGCGATACTCAAGGTCGCGCGCATGTACAACGACCGCATTCCCGGCGCGCTCGAGTTCGAGGAGAAGTTCATCTGGGCGCGCCACGATTCGATGGCGGCGAAGATCGAGGGATACCTCAACCAGTCGAAGGAGCGCCACTTCATCGCGGTCGGCGCGTTGCACCTCGCCGGCCCGCGCGGCTTGATCGAGATCCTGCGCAAGCGCGGCTACGTGGTGCGCCAGTTGTGACTGCGCGCCTCGCGGGGCACGTCCTCGTCGACCAGCTCGTCGTCCACGGCGCCGACATCGCGTTCACGGTGCCCGGGGAGAGCTTCCTCGCGGTGCTGGACGGTTTCTACGACGTGCAGGACAAGCTCAAGCTGATCGTCTGCCGCCACGAATCCGCCGCCGCCAACATGGCCGAGGCCTACGGCAAGCTCACCAACCGCCCGGGCCTCGCTTTCGTCACGCGCGGCCCCGGGGCCACGCAGGCCGCGGTCGGCGTGCACACCGCGTTCCAGGATTCCACGCCGATGATCCTCTTCGTGGGCGACGTGGGCTCGGATTTCCGCGATCGCGAGGCTTTCCAGGAAGTCGACTTCTCCGCGATGTTCGGCCCGCTCGCCAAGTGGGCCGCGAGGATCGACAGCGCCGATCGCATTCCCGAATACGTCGCGCGCGCCTTCCAGGTCGCGACCTCGGGGCGCCGCGGCCCGGTGGTCCTGGCATTGCCCGAGGACATGCTCACCCAGGAGACCAACGCCGCCGACGCGCGTCCCTACGTCCCGGCCGAGGCCCATCCCGGCCGCGAGAACATGGAGCGCTTCCAGCACCTCCTCGCCGCGGCCAAGAGCCCGCTGGTGGTCCTCGGCGGCAGCGGCTGGACACGCGAAGCGTGCAACGACATCCAGCGCTTCGTGGAAGCCAGCGACCTGCCGTGCACCTGCGCCTTCCGCTTCCAGGATCTCTTCGACAACCGCCATCCCAACTACGCGGGCGACGTCGGCATCGGCATCAACCCGGTGCTCGCCGCGCGCGTGCGCCAGTCCGACCTCCTCATCGCGATCGGCCCGCGGCTGGGCGAGATGACGACCAGCGGCTACACGCTCCTCGATTCGCCGGTGCCGCGCCAGAGGCTTGTGCACGTGCAGCCCGGAGCCGAGGAAATCGGCCGCGTCTACCAGCCGGAGCTCGGCATCGTCTCCGCGATGCCGCATTTCGCGCGCGCGTGCGCTGCGATGCCACCCATCGAGGCGCCCGCGTGGAAGGGAGCCGCCGCCGAGGCCCGCGCCGACTTCCTCGCATGGACCGCGCGCAAGGAAACGCCCGGTCGAGTGCAGATGTGGGACGTGGTCGATTACCTGAACAGGCACTGCCCCGAAGATACGATCTACACCAACGGCGCGGGCAACTTCGCGACGTGGCTGCATCGCTTCCATCGCTACACCGGCTGGCGCACGCAGCTCGCACCCACCTCGGGCGCCATGGGCTACGGCGTGCCCGCGGCGATCGCCGCCAAGATCGCGCGCCCCGAGCGCACCGTGGTGTGCATCGCGGGCGACGGCGATTTCCTGATGGCAGGCCAGGAGCTTGCCACCGCCGTGCAGTACGACGCGCCGGTCATCATCCTCGTGGTGAACAACGGCATCTACGGCACCATCCGCATGCACCAGGAGAAGAACTATCCCGGGCGCGTGATCGGCACCGACATCGTGAACCCGCACTTCGCCGCGTTCGCGCGCTCCTTCGGCGCGGTGGGCGAGATCGTCGAGGACTCCGCGCAGTTCGGAGCGGCGTTCGAGAAGTGCGTGGCGTCCGGCAAGCCCGCGGTGATCGAGCTGCGCACCGATCCGCAGGCGATCACGCCGAATACGACACTCGATGCGATACGGGCTGCGGCGGCGGGGAAGAAAGCCTGACTTCCCCGCAAGCGTTGCGCCAGTAACCTAACTGTCATACTTGGCGGGTAACCTCCCTGGGGAGGGCTGCCCATGACAGAACACATCTCGAAGCAATACGACCAGGACCTCGAAGCTCTGCGCTCGCGCATGATGCAGATGGGTGGCCTGGTGGAAGCGCAGATCCGCTCCGCGGTCGCCGCCTATCTGCATGGCGACGCCGAGCGCATCGAGCAGGTGATCGCCGCCGACGCCAAGGTGAACGAGCTCGAGGTCGCCATCGACGACGACCTGCGCCACGTGATCGTGCGCCGCCAGCCCGCGGCTTCCGACCTGCGCCTCATCATGGCGGTGAGCAAGACGGTGACCGACCTGGAGCGGATCGGCGACGAGGCCGCCAAGATCGCGCGGATGGCGCGCGAGATCAACGCCAGCGGGCGCGCGCAAGCCACGCGGCTTGCAACCGTCAGCCACGTCTCCGAGATCTCGCTGGGCATGCTGAGAAAGTCCCTCGACGCCTTCGCGCGCCTGGACGCCGTGGCCGCCGCGCGCATCATCGGCGAGGACGCGGCGATCGACGCGGAGTTCCACGCGATCCTGCGCCAGCTCATCACCTTCATGATGGAAGACCCGCGCACCATCTCCACGTCCATCAACATCGTCTGGGTCGCCAAGGCATTCGAGCGCATCGGCGACCATGCCAAGAATATCGCGGAGCAGGTGATCTACATCGTCAAGGGAAGGGACGTGCGCCATACTCCGCTCGCCGAAGTGGAGCGCGAGGCGCTGGGCTGATGGCGGCCTCGATCCTGGTGGTGGAGGACGAGCCGGCGATCCAGGAACTCATTTCGATCACCCTCACGCGTAACGGGCACAGCGTGCGCCGCACGGCGACCGCCAAGGACGCCTACGAAGCGGTGACCGAAGCGCTCCCGGATGTGATCTTGCTCGACTGGATGCTCCCCGACGGCTCCGGCCCCTCGCTCGCGAAGAAGCTGCGCTCCGAGGCGCGCACGCGCGAGGTGCCGATCATCATGCTCACCGCGCGCGCCAGCGACGAGGACAAGGTCGCGGGCCTGGATAGCGGCGTCGACGACTATGTGACCAAGCCTTTCTCGCCGCGCGAGCTGGAGGCGCGTATCCAGGCGGTGTTGCGCCGGCGCACGCCGCAGTTGTCCAAGGAGGAGGTGCAGATCGAGGGCCTCACGCTCAATCCCGCGACTCGGATCGTGACGGGCGGAAAGATCACGCTCAAGATGGGACCCACCGAATTCGAGCTGCTGCATTTCTTCATGACCCACACCGACCGCGTCTACGGGCGCGCGCAGATCCTCGACCAGGTCTGGGGCGACCACGTGTTCCTCGAGGACCGCACCGTCGACGTGCACATCCGCCGGCTGCGCGAGGCCCTCGCGCCGAGCAGGCACGAGCGCCTAGTCGAGACCGTGCGCGGCGCGGGCTACCGGTTCCGCTCGTCGTATTGAAATGATCGCGCTGGCGGCCTGCGCCCTGGTTGCCGTCGGTATCGGCTTCCTCGTGGACGTGGAGACGGGCTTCGCGTCCTTCTCCGTCCTCGTCCTCGCCCTCCTCATGTACCACCTGCGCAACCTGCGCGCGCTCTCCCATTGGCTCGAGCACGGCGAGGCGCCCGACCCGCCGCGTGCCCGCGGCATGTGGGACGAGCTTCATGCGCTCCTGCACCGCTCGCGGCGCGAGGCGGCGCGGCGCGAGGCGGAGCTCAGCGACATGCTCGCACGCTGGCGCGAGGCGGCGCGCGCGCTTCCCGACGGCGTGGTGATCCTCGACGGCGAGCGCATCGCATGGTGCAACGACACGGCGCGCCAGCACCTCGAGATCGATCCCGCCCGCGACGCG
>JANLXC010000165.1:0-17775 GCA_031364925.1 Burkholderiales bacterium
ATTCAACAACTTCTATTTTTTGTCGGGCTGTTCAGGTGTTTTTTTTGACTGCTCCCCCCCCTCCACTAACTGGTGTTTCATTTCTGAAGTTGGTTCCTGTTGCACACCTCTTTAAACCCGTTCCCTCCCACCACTTTTCAGTTAAGCCGGCACGAACTTCAGCGCCACGCCGTTATTGCAGTAGCGCTTGCCGGTGGGCTTGGGGCCGTCGTCGAAGACGTGGCCCTGGTGGCCCTCGCAGCGCGCGCAGTGGTATTCGGTGCGCGGCAGGACCATCTTGAAATCGGTCTTGGTTCCGAGTCGCCCCGGGATGAAGGAGTAGAAGCTCGGCCAGCCGGTGCCGCTCTCGTACTTGGTCTCGGACGTGAAGAGCGCGAGGTCGCAGCCGGCGCACGCGAACGTGCCCTTGCGCTTCTCGCCGTTCAGCGGGCTCGTGCCCGCGCGCTCCGTGCCCTCGTGCCGCAGGACGCCGTATTGCTCGGCAGTCAGGCGCTTCTTCCACTCGGCGTCGGAAAGCTTGAGCTTCTCGACCTTCACGGGATCTTCGGGCCTGGCGGCCTCGGCGCGATGCATGGCGAAGAGGGCTCCAAGGGTGGCGATGAAATGTCTGCGGTTCATGCTCATGTCGGGATATACGCGAATGCCGGTCAGTCGGATGCAGCCCCGCGTCCTTACGCGGTGCCGCCCACGGTAAGCCCCTCGATGCGGATGGTGGGCTGGCCGACGCCCACCGGCACGCTCTGGCCTTCCTTGCCGCACATGCCGATGCCCGGGTCGAGGCACATGTCGTTGCCGATCATGGTCACCCTGGTGAGCGCATCGGGGCCATTGCCGATGAGGGTCGCGCCCTTCACCGGGTACTGGATCTTGCCGTTCTCCACCCAGTAGGCCTCGGAGGCCGAGAACACGAACTTGCCGCTGGTGATGTCGACCTCGCCGCCGCCGAAGTTGACCGCGTAGAGCCCGCGATCGACGGAGGCGATGATCTCGGCCGGGTCCTGGTCGCCGCCCATCATGAAAGTGTTGGTCATGCGCGGCATCGGGATCGCGGCGTACGACTCGCGCCGCCCGCTTCCGGTGACCGGCACGCCCATCAGGCGCGCGTTCAACCGGTCCTGCAGGTAGCCGCGCAGGATTCCGTCTTCGATGAGGACGTTGCGCGTGGTCGGATTGCCCTCGTCGTCCACCGAGAGCGAGCCGCGCCGGTCGGGCAGCGTGCCGTCGTCGATCACCGTCACGCCGGGTGCGGCGACACGCTCGCCGATGCGTCCACTAAAGGCCGAGGTGCCCTTGCGATTGAAGTCGCCCTCGAGGCCATGGCCGATCGCCTCGTGCAGCAGCACGCCGGGCCAGCCCGGGCCGAGCACGACACTCATCACGCCCGCGGGAGCGGGCCGCGATTCGAGGTTCACGACCGCCTGGCGCACGGCGTCTTTCGCGAGGCCCTCGAGAATCTCGCCGGTGAAGAAGCCGTAGCCGAAGCGTCCGCCCGCGCCCTGGTGGCCCTGCTCGCGGCGACCGTCTTGCTCGGCGATGACGGTGATCGAGAGGTGCACCAGCGGACGCACGTCGGCCGCCACGCCGCCGTCGGCGCGCGCGACCAGCATCACGTCGTATTCGCCCGAAAGGCGCGCCATCACCTGCTTCACGCGCGGGTCGGCGGCGCGCGCATGCCGCTCGAGCGCCTCGAGGATCTTCACCTTCGCGCCATCGTCGAACTGCGTGATCGGATCGATCGGCGCGTAGAGCGCATGGCCGGCGCGCACCAACGCGTTGCCGATCAGCGCATCGCCGCCATCGGAAGCGATCGCCCGGGTGACCTTTGCCGCCGCGTCGAGCGCCTCGACGTTGATGTCGTCCGCATAGGCGAAGGCAGTCTTCTCGCCCGCCACCACGCGCACGCCCACGCCCTGGTCGATCGAATAGCTGCCGGACTTCACTTCACCCTCTTCCAGCGACCAGCCCTCGGAGCGGTTGTACTGGAAGTAGAGGTCGGCGTCGTCGGCCTTGTGCGCAAGGATCGTTCCGAACACCTTGTGCGTCGCGGCCTCGTCGATGCCGAAGGGGTCGAGCAGGGTCGCTCGGGCGATGTCGAGCGAGGAGGGGCCGGGCTTGGTCATTCGAGTATCGTGATGTCCAGGAATTTAAGAAGAAGATTCAAATACTTACCACTGCCGAACCGTCTTGTGCGTGAGCGCGGGAAGGCTTTTGCGGATCTTGGCCTGATACGTGGGGTTCACGCCGGCGACCACAACCCCCGAGCCTCGCGGCAAGCGATCGAGGACGACTCCCCACGGATCCACGATCATTGTATGACCGTGGGTTTCGCGACCGTTCACGTGATATCCGCCCTGCGCCGGGGCGATCACGTAGGCCAGGTTTTCAATGGCGCGCGCCCGGATGAGCGTGTCCCAATGCGCCTTGCCGGTGGTCTCGGTGAACGCCGAAGGCACCAAAATAAGGTCAACGTCGCCCATCGCCCGATATAGTTCGGGAAAACGCAGGTCGTAGCAAACGGAAATCCCCAGCTTTCCGTAGGGGGAATCCACGGTGCAGACGGTGCTCCCGGGCTCGATGGTGCGCTCCTCGGCGTAGCGCTCCGCGCCCATGTCGAAGCCGAACAAGTGGATCTTGTCGTAGCGCGCGACCCGCTTGCCTTCCTGGTTGTAGACCAGGCAGGAATTGCGCACCTTGTCCGGCATTCTCGATTCGAGCGGCGCCGAGCCGCCCACGATCCACACGCGGTGGCGCCGCGCCTGCTCCGAGAGGAAATTCTGGATCGGGCCGTCGCCGTCCTTCTCGCGCGCCGCGACCTTGTCGGTGTCCTTCATGCCCATGATCGCGAAGTATTCGGGGAGCGCGACGATGCGCGCGCCCGTGGCCGCGGCGAGCTCGATGAGGCGCCCGGCCTCCTGCAGGTTGCCCTGCACGTGAGGACCCGAGGCCATCTGGATCGCCGCCACGCGGAACATCGACTGTGTCGTCGACATCGTCTCGCGCAGCGCGTCGGGCGTCGTGGAATTTCGCGTGATGATCATTGTTGTTGGCTACGCGCCGGGGGCTCGGCCGGATTCGCGGCGGCGGTTGAAGGGGCAGCCTCCGCGGCGCTGGCTGCCGTCTTCGAAGGGGGCGCGGAAAGGCGGGTGACCTGGGGATTATCCCATGAGCCCGTCACCTGATACTCGTACGCGACCGCCTTGCCCAAAGGGTTCTTGAGGAGCTTGGAGACGAGGAGCGTCGACAGCCCGAGCACCGGCGTGCCGATGAGCGTCGCGGCGAGCGCCAGGCCCTCGCCGACTTCCGGGACCACGTGCATGACGAGCGACTGTGTCTCCCGCGGGATCGAGACCTCGCCCGCCATGCTCACGAAGGCCGAGGGCCCCGCGATCTCGAAGCCGTCGGTGAGGAGCACGCCGCGCGCCACCTTCACCTCGCCCTGGATGCGCTCGAAGGCGAACCCCGCGCTGAATACATCGCGGAAATCGAACATCGCGCGCTGCGGCAGCGACTGCAGCGAGAGCAGTCCCAGGAGCTTGCCCGCGCCCGGCTCGATCTTGGCGAACTGCCCGCGGCGCGCCCCGACCTTGATGGTGCCGGCGAGGTTCGCGGTCGCGAAATCGTACGGATAGCCGGGCCACACCAGGCGCCCCTCGAGCTGGCCGTTGCCGCGCTTCAGATAATCGCCGAATCCGAACTGGCCCATGAAAGCGTTCAGGTTCTCGGTCTCGAGCTTCAACGCGAGCGTGGTGAGCGAGCCCGCGCCGGTGCGCCGCCATCCGCCGGTGGAGTGGAACTGTGCGTGGCCGTTCACGATGTCGAGCTTGTCGATGCGCCACTCGTCGCCGTCGGGCTCGGCCTTGAGGTCGAGCGAGCCCAGCCATTTGCCCTTGAACTCGAAGCGCTCCGCGGTCACGTCGAGCGCGGGCAGGTCGGCTTGCGTGCCCTGCTGCGGCTCGGCGGGCGCGGCACCGGGCGTGGGCTCGACGATCGACAGGCGGGCAAGCTTGGCGACAAGGCGGCCCTTGCCTTCCCAGTTCCAGTTGATGTCGCCGGCGACCAGCGGGCTTTCGAGCTTGCCCGTCCACTGCGAGCCCTTGCGCGCGAGATGCGCATTCATCTGGCCGAACTCCCGGCCCCAGTAGCGCGCGCGCCCGAGCGCCAGGTCCAGGCCGCGCAGCTCCAGGCCATCGCCGCCCGCGGCCCTGGCCTGGCCGCGCGGCTCGGAGAACGTCGACTGCCACGCGTCCACGTCCAGGTAGGGCAGCTCGCCGTAGAGCCAGAGGCCCTCGCGCACCGCCTCGTTGGCTATCGGCGCGCCGAACTTGAGGAGCGCGTTCCAGCGCTCGCCCGACTTCGAGAAGCGCCCTTGCACGCCGTCGGCGAGCGTCACGTTGCTCACCTCCGCGTCGGTCCCGATGCGCGCAATCGTAAGCGTGAAGGCGCGCGCATCGCCCGCGGCCTTCGCGAGCGGCTCCGGCAGGCTCGACGCGAGGCCCTTCAGGTCGGAAGTCACGACGAGGTCGCTGCCTTGCTTGCCGGAAGCGACGCGCGCCTTCCAGTCGGCGATTCCGGACAGCCTGGCGGCCACCGCTTCGGGCACATAGGCGGCCATCGCCGAGGAATCGATCTTGCCCTCGATCTGCGTGACCACCTGGCCGTCCTGCGTGGCCATGCTGAGGGAAGCGGGCTTGCCGAAGAGCGTGCCGATGATGGCCGGCGCGCGCACCGCGCTTTCCGTGAAGGCGAGCCGGCCGCGCAGCTCGCGCATCGCGAGCGCGCGCCCCACGCTCGCGGTCGCCCCGGTAAAGGTGTAATCGCCCACGACGCGCACCGGGTCCGTGCCCCACATCGGGTAGACCAGCTGCAGCTTGAGGCGCCCCGGCCCCTCGATCGTCACCGCGCGCGTGAAGGCGCCGGGCCCGTTCACCAGCGGCGACTCGCGCAGGAACCGCACCGTGTCCGCGCCGCTGGTGTCGAGGTCGCCGTTCAGCGTGAGCACCGGCGGCTTGGCTCCCAGGTCGTCGACGATCGCGGTGACCGAGGTCGCGCGGCTCGAGAAGATCTGCGCGCGCGCCGCGCGGATCTCCATGCGCCGGTTCTCGAACTTGAAGGTGCCGTCGATGGCGTCGATCGAGGGCCAGTCGGGGTGGTATTTGAGGCGCCCATCCTTGATGTCGCCTTCGAGCAGGAAATGCCCGGGGTGCTCGGCGCTGAAGGGGAAGCCCCACATGTCTCCCTTCACCTCGAAATTCGCGTGCGTGCTGGTTCCGGACTGCACCGCGCGCTCGATCCAGTCGCGCGTGGTCGCGATGCGGTTCGGCATGTAGCTCGCGACGCGCGTCGCGGCGGCGCGCGTGAACTCGCCCTTCAGGTCCACGTAGCCCGGCGAGCGCTCCTTCGCATCGGGAAGCGAGCGCCAGGTGCCCGCGACCTTGCCCTCGGCGTCGGCGTTGGCGAAGTGCGCCTCGGCGATCCTCACCTCGATCGCGTTGCCGAGCGGCTTCCACGTGGCGCGCGCGTCGAACGTGTCGAAGGCGAGCGGCTGGCGGAAGAGCCGCTCGAGCTCGAAGCCCGCGTTCTTCGACGCCAGCACCACGGTGCCGCCTTCCTGGGTGCCCTCCACGCGCCCGGTCACCCCGGAGATGCCGGGAAGGTTGTCGACGGCGTTGACGGCGAGCTCCTCGAAGCGGCCTTTCACTGCGAAACCCTTGACCGGCGCGGCGCCGCCACCGTCCCACGCGAGCGAGGCGTCGAGGATGCGACCGCGTGGCGCGAAGCGCTGCACCTGGCCCTTGATGTCGCGCGGCACCGGGAAGTAATCGATGAGCGTGGCCATGATTTTCAAGTCGATGCCGTCGGCCTTCATGTCGACGTGCTCGGGCTTGCCGGGCGCGGTGCGCCGCGAGATCGAGAAGTTGCCGAGCTGCGCCGCCATCCCGCTGGCGAGCCGGAAGCGCAGGTTCTCCGTGGCGAAGGTGAAGCCATCGGCCTCCACGCGATAGGTGGCGCGCCCGGAGATCGAGGCGAGCTCGAGCGGCAGCGCGTCCGCGGCGAGCTGGCCCCTGGCATCGCGCATGTTGAGGTCCGCGACCACCTCGCGCAGCCCCTCGGGGTTGAAGTGCGCCCACACGCGCAGGCTCCCCACCCCGCTTCTCAGCGTCTCGGGCACCGGCAGGTGCGCGCGCAGCTTGCCCAGGTCGGCATTGCGGCTTTCCCCATACGCGTCGCCGTCGGCGATCCAGCGATTGCCCTCGCGGATGAGCTTCACGTCGGCGCGCAGGTCGATGCGCCCGGCGAGCTGCGGCGGCGGCACCGCGGTCAGCGACGCGCGATGCCGGCCCAGGTGCTGGCGCACCGCGATCTCCACGCCGGTAAGCAGGACCTCGGGCGCGTCGGTTTTCTCGTCGCGCCAGGTGAGCGTGGCGTCGTGGATGCCCAGGCGCGGCTGCGCCAGGAGCCACTCGGTGAAGGCGCCATCGTCGGGTCCGGCCTTGTTGAGCGGCTTGTCGGCGAGATAGATGAGGCCGTCGGCGCCGCGGCGCAGCGCCAGCGCGGGGCGGTAGAAGTCGACATCCTGGAAATGCACGCGGCCCAGCAGCAGCGACCACCACGAGAGCGTGACCTCGGCGCGCTCGAAGCTGAGCGCGACCTTGCCATGCCGGTCGTTGATCGCGAAGTCCTCGAGCGAGATGCTGGGCCGCAGGCCGTCCCATCCGCCGCGGATGGCGCGCGTGGTGACCGCCATGCCCGAAGCCTTCTCGATGGAGGCGACGATCTCGTCGCGGAAGTCGTCGACGTTGGGCAGTGCCACATAGCGCAGGTACAGCACCAGGAGCACGAAAGCCACCACCAGGAAGGCCGCCATGCCCGCTGCAAGGCGGAGAAGGATTCGCGGTAAGGCCTTGATTCGAAAGTCCTCTGGCGGTGCCCGGGCGGCACGGCTCCGGGCGGGTTTTGTGCTGGTATTGTAGCGCCTCAATGACGCTTCGCCCCGCATCGCAGCCGTTTCGCCCTGCCTTCGAACGCACCCGCCGCCTCTCCCGATATGTCGACCGCGTCGCCGCCGCGCGCCCCGCCGTGGTGGAGGAGCTCGAGCGGCGCGATGCGCGCGCCTACACCCGCGACGAGATGCGCGAGTTTCTCGCCGCCGACCCCGACACGCTCGCCATGCGGCTGCGGCAGCTGCGCGAACGCGTCATGGTGTGCCTCGCGCACCGCGACCTGAACGGCCTCGCCTCGCTCGACGAAGTGTTCGCCACGATGACTGCCCTCGCCGACGAAAGCATCGCGGCCGCCGCGGCGCAAGCGCACCGTGCCGCGGCGAGCACGCACGGCGAGCCCGAGGGGGGCGGGCGCCTCACCGTCGCCGCGCTCGGCAAGTTGGGCGGAGAAGAGCTGAACGTCTCTTCCGACGTGGACCTCGTCTTCCTCTACGGCGGCGAGGGCGAGACCGCCGGGCCGCTACGCGTGTCCAACCACGAGTTCTTCGCCAACGTCGGCAGGAAGCTGATCGCGCTCCTGTCCGAGATCACCGCGCACGGCCAGGCGTTCCGCGTGGACATGCGCCTTCGCCCGTTCGGCGACAGCGGGCCACTCGCCAGCTCGCTCGCTTCGCTCGAGGACTACTTCATCGCCCACGCCCGCGCCTGGGAGCGCTACGCGTGGCTGAAGGCGCGCGTGGCCGCCGGGCCCGCCGAGGGCGTTGCCGAGCGCGTCGGGCCCTTCGTCTATCGCCGCTATCTCGACTACGGAATGCTCGAGCAGATGCGCGACCTGCATTCGCGCATCTTCGAGACTGCGATCCGGCGCCGCAAGGCCGACGACATCAAGATCGGCGCCGGCGGCATCCGCGAGATCGAGTTCGCGGTGCAGCTCTTCCAGATGGTGCGCGGCGGGCGCGATCCGGGGCTGCGCACCGCCTCCACCCGGGTGGCAATGAAGGCCCTTGCCGAGCGCGGCCTGATCGAGCCCGCGCGCATCGCGGCCCTGGCGATGGCGTACGACTTCCTGCGCCGCCTCGAGCATCGCCTGCAGTACTACGACGACCAGCAGACTCAGGCGCTACCGCGCACGTCCGAGCACCAGGCGATCATCGCCGAAGCGATGGACTACGCCGATTGGAACACGCTCAAGGCCGACATCGACCTGCACCGCGCCAACGTGCAGGACGCCTTCAACGCGCTCTTCGAAGCGCAGCCCGCGCGCGAGGAGTCGGCGCGCCTCGCGGCGTGGCTGAGCGACCCGCAGGCCGCGCCCGACGCCGAGGGGCTCGGCCAAGACCTGCGCGAGGCGGGCATCGTCGCGGCCGAGGCGGTTGCCAAGCGCCTCATCGACTTCACGCGCGCGCGCCGCTACCGCGGTCTCTCGGCGCCGATCCGCGCCAAGCTCGAGCGCCTGCTGCCGGCCTTCGTCGCCGCGGTCGCCGAGGAAGGTGGCACCGAGACCACCGCGATGCGCGTCCTCGCGCTCCTCGAGGCGATCGACGGGCGCGAGGCGTACTACTCGCTGCTGGTGGAATATCCGCAAGTGCTGCGGCGCGCGGCGCACCTCATGGCGAAAAGCGCATGGGCGGCGCGCCTCCTCGCGCGCCACCCGATCCTCCTCGACGAGCTCGTGCGCGGCGCGGCGAGCTTCGCCCTCACCGACTGGAAGGCCGAGCGCGAGACGCTGGCCCGCGAGACGGCGGCCCTCGACGGCGACGTGGAGCGCGTGATCGATCACCTGCGCCACTACAAGCATC
The DNA here is from genome assembly GCA_031364925.1 of Burkholderiales bacterium. Lineage (GTDB taxonomy): Bacteria > Pseudomonadota > Gammaproteobacteria > Burkholderiales > Usitatibacteraceae > Usitatibacter. The sequence goes on from JANLXC010000165.1 coordinate 8,741, forward strand.
GGCAGGTCCTGCGCTTCACCATCGCCGACCTCGAAGGCGAGCTGCCGGTGATGGCGGTGTCCGACGAGCTCTCGGCGTTGGCCGACGTGATCCTCGACGTCGCGCTGGTCGAGGCGGCGAGGAGCCTGGACCTGTCCCCGGACCTCCACATGGCCGTGATCGGATATGGAAAGCTCGGGGGCAAGGAATTGGGCTACGGCTCGGACCTCGACATCATTTTCCTGTTCGACGAGGCGAGCGCGCCGCCGCCGGAAAAGCTCGCGCGCGTCGCGCAAAGGGTGAGCACGTGGCTCAACAGCCAGACCGCCGCGGGCGTGCTCTACGACACCGACCTGCGCCTGCGCCCCGACGGCGCCTCCGGCCTGATGGTGAGCTCGCTCGGCTCGTTTCGCGACTACCAGCTGAAGCGCGCGTGGACCTGGGAGCACCAGGCGCTCACGCGGGCGCGCTTCGTCGCCGGCGACGCGGCCCTCGGGCAACGCTTCGAGGCGCTGCGCGACGAGATCCTCGCCACGCCGCGCGACCGGGCCAAGCTCTTCGAGGAGATCCGCGCGATGCGCCGCAAGATGCGCGCCGAGGCAAAGCACGAGGCGAAGGAGCTCAAGCAGCTGGAGGGCGGCATCATCGACCTCGAGTTCTCGGTGCAGGCGCTGGTGCTGGCCGAGGGGCCGAGCCATCCGGGGCTGCGCGAGAACAAGGGCAACCACACGCTCCTGAAGCGCGCCGGGGAGCTCGGCCTCATCGACGCAAAGCTCGCGATCGGCGCCGCCAACGCGTACCTCGCCATGCGCAAGCGCACCCACGAAGCGGCGTTGAACGACGAGGACAAGGTGAAGCTCGCCGAGGGTGAGCTGCGGGGGGAGCGCGACGCGGTCGCGGCGCTCTGGCGGGCGGTCTTCGGTGAGAAACGCTAGGCCGCTGCCGAAGTCGCCGTTCGATCGAGCGCCGCGGTGAGCTGGTAGACCTGCATGCGGCCCTTGCCCTTGATCTCCAGCTCCTGCGAGGCCTCGAAGCGGAAGCGGTTATAGAGGCGCCGGTGGGTCATGAGGTCGACCTGGATCGTCTCGGGCGCCGCATCCGCGGCGAGGCGGAATGCGACGTTCACCGTGTCGCCCCACATGTCGTAGATGAATTTCTTCTTGCCGATCACGCCCGCGACCACCGGCCCCGTGCCGATGCCGATGCGGATCTGCACGCGCTCGCCGGTGCGCTTGCGATACTCGTCGACCTTCGCGATCATCTCGAGCGCCATCGCGGCGACCGCGTCGGCGTAGTGGATCTGCGCGCCGGCATCGAGGCCGGCGCACGCCATGTACGCGTCGCCGATGGTCTTGATCTTCTCGACGCGATACTTCTCGGCGATGTCGTCGAACATCGAGAACACGTCGTTCAGGATCTTCACCGTCTCCACCGGTGAGAGCTCCTCGGTCATGCGCGTGAAGCCGACGATATCGGCGAACATCACGGTGACGTCGGCGTGGCCCTGGGCGATGTTCACCTCGTTCCTCTTCAGGCGCTCGGCGATCGCGGGCGGGAGGATGTTCAGCAGCAGGCGCTCGCTGCGGTCCTTCTCGAGGCGCAGCTCCTCGTACTGCGCGTCCACCTGGTGGCGCAGCTTCTGCTTCTCGCTCGCGAAGTACCAGAGGAGCGAGTAGATCATCACCGAGATCGCGGCGAAGTTGAGCACGAAGAAGACGGCCACCGTCTGCAGGTCGAACTTGTGCACGCTGCCGGAGAGCATGTAGTCGAAGACGCCCGCCATCACCGTCCAGAAGAGCCACGCGAAGAACCAGGGCATCGACTGGCGCGTGCCGAGCACGGTGACCGCGCCCACCGGCGCCATCAGGCCCCACAGGCTCACGCCCGAGGCGTTGACGAAGTTGCCGATCGACCATTGCATCGCGAACGGGGTGAAGAGAATCAGGCCGAGCTGGATGACGGCGAACGTGTAGAGGCGGCGGAATTTCCACCACAGGCCGATGGTGATGACCGACAGGCCCTGGAAGATGAGCGGGATCGCGGTGGAGTACTGGTAGCCCAGGCTCCAGTAGACGGCGAGCCAGAGGGCGGCGGCGCACATCATGAAGCCCGTGGTGAGCATCAGCATGTCGCCGGAAAGCTTCTCCTCGGGCGACAACGAGCCCGGCGCGCCGACCTTCGCGGGTTGCGCGATGGTGGCGAATCTGTGCGACGGGTCCCCCGGAGAATCCTGCATTTCGTGACGGGTTTGAGGCTTGTCGTTGTGCTGCGTCAATCGCGTGGATTATGGCATAGAACCCCCGGGGCCGGCCCGGGATTTGGGCTAGAATTCCCCTCTTCCGCACCGCTTCCGGAGCATCCATTCCATGTCGATGGCAGATCGCGACGGCGTCATCTGGTACGACGGCAGGCTCGTCCCATGGCGCGAGGCCACCACCCACGTGCTCACCCATTCGCTGCACTACGGGCTCTCGGTTTTCGAGGGCGTGCGCGCCTACAAGACGGAGATCGGCACGGCCATTTTCCGGTTGAAAGAGCATACGGACCGCATGTTCAATTCCGCCAAGATCTACCAGATGGAGATCCCGTACTCCAAGGACGAGCTGATGGCGGCGCAGCGCGAGGTGGTGCGCGAGAACCGCCTCGAGAGCTGCTACCTGCGCCCGCTCGCCTTCTACGGCTCGGAGAAGATGGGCGTGTCGCCCATCGGCGCCAAGGTGCACGTCACCATCGCCGCATGGCCATGGGGCGCGTATCTCGGCGAGGACGGATTGAAGAAGGGCATCCGCGTGAAGACTTCGTCTTTCGCGCGGCACCACGTGAACGTGACGATGGCGCGGGCGAAAGTCGCGACCACCTACGCCAACTCGATCCTCGCCAACCTCGAGGCCACGCAGCACGGCTACGACGAGGGCCTGCTCCTCGACACCGACGGCTTCGTCGCCGAGGGCGCGGGGGAGAACATCTTCATCGTGAAGGACGGGCGCGTGTACACCCCGGAGCTCACCACGGCGCTGGACGGCATCACGTGGCGCTCGGTGCAGTCGATCTGCTCCGACCTGGGCATCGTGGTCGAGAAAACACGCCTCACGCGCGACGACGTCTACATCTGCGACGAGGCTTTCTTCACCGGCACCGCGGCGGAAGTCACCCCGATTCGCGAGCTCGACCGGCGCGTGATCGGCATCGGCTCGCGCGGGCCGGTCACCGAGCGCATCCAGACGGCGTTCTTCGACATCGTCCATGGGCGCAACCCCAAGTACCACCATTGGCTCTCCCCCGTCGAAAAACAAAATGTCGCTGCCGTCCGAGCTTGACCGCAAGTGCGTGGAAGTCGCCGCGGCCGACCTCCCGCTGCATTGCCCGTTGCCCTCGCAGAGCCTGTGGAACACGCATCCGCGCGTCTACCTTCCGCTCGGGCAAACGCGTGAAGCGCGCTGCCCTTACTGCGGCACCTTGTACAAACTCGTCGGGGACGCCGGCCCCGGCCACTGAGGAAAGCGCATCCGGACGCTCGTCGTAGCCCCGTCATGGATCGGTGACGCAGTCCTGTCGCACCCCCTCCTCGTGCGGCTCAAGGCGCGCGACCCGCTAGCCACCATCGATGTCCTCGCGCCGCCCTGGGCGCTGCCGGTGTATCGGCGCATGGCGGAAGTGGCGCGGACGATCGCCCTGCCCTTCGGGCACGGTGAGCTGGAACTTGGCGAGCGGCGCCGCTTCGCGAAATCGTTGCCGGCCTACGATCGCGCCGTCGTCCTCCCCAACAGCTTCAAGTCCGCGCTGATTCCGTGGCACGCGGGCATCCCGGTGCGCACCGGATACCGCGGCGAGATGCGCTATGGCCTTCTCAACGACCTGCGCGTGCTCGACGAGGAAAAGCTGCCGCTCATCGTCGAGCGCTACGCGGCGCTGGCCCAACCGGCGAACGAAGACCTCGAGAAGCCCGTTCCCGAGCCGCGCCTCAGGATCGACGAGGCCGCGCGCCGCGTCACCGCCGCCAAATACGGCTTGGACCTCACGAGTCCCGTGGCCGCCTTCGCACCGGGCGCCGAGTACGGCCCCGCCAAGCGCTGGCCGGCGCGCCATTTCGCCGAGCTCGCGAAGACCCTCGTGGCGCGCGGCTTCCAGGTGTGGCTGATGGGCTCGCGCAAAGACGCGGCCATCACCGCCGAGATCCAGCGGCTCTCAGGCGATCTCTGCGCCGACCTCGCGGGACGCACGTCGCTGGACGAAGCCATCGAGCTCATGTCGTTCGCCGCGCGCGTGGTGACCAACGACTCGGGGCTCATGCACATCGCCGCCGCCCTCGACCGGCCCACCGCGGCGATCTTCGGCTCGTCGAGCCCCGCCTTCACGCCGCCCCTGTCGGCGCACGCGCGGATCATCTCGCTCAAGCTGGAGTGCAGCCCTTGCTTCAAGCGCGACTGCCCTCTGGGGCACACCAATTGCCTGGTGACGCTCGAGCCTGCACGCGTATTGGCGGCGCTCGATTGAAATACGACGTCGAGGAGAACATCGCTTCGGCGCACACCCTGCCGGGCGCGTTCTATTCGGACACCGCCGTCTTCGATCTCATGCGCGAGCGAGTCTTCGCCCGCAGCTGGCAGTGGATCGGCGATGTCGCGGACGTATCGGAGCCGCGTTCGCTCTCCCCGCGCGACCTCCTGCCGGGATTCCTCGACGAGCCACTGCTGCTCGCGCGCGACGAGTCGGGGACGCTGCGCTGCCTCTCCAACGTGTGCACGCATCGCGGCAACATCCTGGTGAAGAAAGCGTGCGCGGCGAGGCAGATCCGCTGCGGCTATCATTCGCGCTGCTTCGACCTGGCCGGGCGCATGACCTTCATGCCCGAATTCGACGCGGCGAAGGATTTTCCGTCGCCGTCGGACAACCTCCCCGCGGTGGCTTTCGGCGAATGGGCCGGCCACGCGTTCGCCGCGCTCGATCCGGCGACGAGCCTCGCGGATTTACTCGGCGACGTGCAGCGCGGCGTCGCCAACCTGGCGCCGGACGCGATGCGCTTCGACGCGTCGCGCAGCCGCGAGTACACCGTGAACGCCCACTGGGCGCTGTATGTCGAGAACTACCTCGAGGGCTTCCACATCCCGTTCGTGCACGCGGGCCTGGACGAGGTGGTCGACTACGCGGCCTACCGCACCGAGCTGCACCGCTGGTCGAACGTGCAGGTCGCGCAAGCCCGGGACGGCGCCCCCGCCGCGCAGTACTGGTGGCTATTTCCCAACCTGATGCTCAACTTCTATCCGTGGGGACTCTCGCTCAACCTGGTGCAACCTCAGGCGATCGATCGCACGCGCGTGCTCTTTCGCTCGTACGTGTGGGACGCGTCCAGGCTCGAGCAGGGCGCTGGCGCCGGGCTCGACCGCGTGGAAGCCGAGGACGAAGCGATCGTCGAGGCCGTGCAGCGCGGCGTGCGCTCGCGCCTCTATACCCGCGGACGCTACTCGCCGACGCGGGAAATCGGCGTGCACCATTTCCATCGGCTCCTCTGCGAGGCGCTTGCCCGGGAAACCACTACAATTTCGGCTAGTCCAACGACGACAGCGCCAGGACCTTCCCCATGAAAATCGCACCCCTTGCCCTCGCGGCGTTGTTTCTCGCCGCCGGCCCGGCCTTCGCCGACCCGGCGTATGTGAAAGCCGTCGAAGACTGGCGCACCCGCGCCGACCAGGGCCTGCGCAAGGACAACGGCTGGCTCACGCTCGCCGGGCGCTACGTGATGAAGCCGGGCGTGAACACCTTCGGCACCGGCGAGAAGAACGACATCGTCTTTCCGAAAGGCCTCGGCCCCGACAGGATGGGCACCGTCACCATCGAGCCCGGCAAGGTGCTCGTGCAGCTCGAGCCCGGCCTGACGATGGTGAAGGACGGGGTCCCCATGACCGACAAGATCATGAGCACCGGCCTGGAGACGCGCGATTGGGTCGCCATGGGGCGCGCGGCGTTCCACGTGATCGAGCGCGACGGGCGCTACATCCTGCGCCTGGCCGACAACGAGAGCGCGGTGCGCAGCGGTTTCGGCGGCCGTGTCTGGTACGACGTGGATGAAACGTTTCGCGTGCCCGCGAAGTATGTCGCCTACAACCCGCGGCGCAAGGTGTCGATCGTCAACGTGCTGGACGAGGTGTCCGACGAATCGGTGCCGGGCTACGTCGAGTTCAAGCTGAAGGGCAGGACGTACCGGCTCGACGCCCTCGGCGAGGACGGCGGCCTCTTCATCATCCTGAGCGACCAGACCGCGGGCAAGACCACGTACCGGCCCGGCCGCTTCCTCTACGTCGAGAAAACGCCGAAGCCAGGCGAGCGGTTCATGCTCGACTTGAATCGCGTGTACAACCCGCCATGCGCCTTCAGCGAGTTCACCACCTGCCCGCTGCCGCCGAAGCAGAACATCCTCAAGGTGCGCATCGACGCCGGCGAGAAATACCCGCCGCGCAAGAACGGCTGAAAATGATCGCGCGCCTTGCCGCGTGCGCCGGGCTCGCGCTCGCCGCGACACCCGCCGCCCCGGTCGAAACCGTGCAGTGGCCGCCGCCTTCCGGCGTGGAGGCACGCATGCACGTGCTGCAGGGCGTACTCGGCAGCCGCGAGTCTACGCCCGCGCAGCGCGAGGCCGCGCGCGAAGAGCTTTCGGACATGCTGAAGAGTCCCGCGGGGCAGGCGCGCGGGCGCACGCCCGACGAGCATCCCGCGCGTGCGCCACGCGCCGCCATCGATCCCTTCCCGAGAATCGTGAAGCCGGCGCAGGCGCCGTTCGTGGGCCCCTTGCCGCCCATGGCGCACATCGAGATCGTGGCGCCGCCCAAGCCGATCGTCATGCCCTCGGGCGCGGTGGCCACGCCTTCCAGCCGCTTCGCGATCGATCCGCGCACCGGCGCCGTGCTGCACGAGATTCCCGGCGGGTTCATCGATCCGCGCACCGGGCAAGTGACGCCGCGCTAGGGAAATCGCGTTCCCCGGCTTTCGAGGTCGGAGGGCGTGTCGATGTCTTTCGCGATGCCGGGATCGTCTACTTCGATCAGCTCGATGCGCGCGCGGTGCCGCGCGATCACCGAGCGCGCGCCCTCGTCGCCATCGAGCGCAACGAGCTCGTCACGTAGCGCGCGCGAGAATCCTACCGGGTGGCCGCGCTGACCGGTGTCGGCCATCATGGGGGCCACGATGAACGCGCCCTCGGTGAGGCAACGATGCACCGCGGCGATCGTGGAGGGGAGGATGAACGGCATGTCGCCGAGGGCGACGATCCAGCCGTCGGCGTCGGAAGTCGCCGCCACCGCGGCGGCGAGGCTCGCGCCCAGCCCGCGCTCGGTGTGGGCAGATTCGAGGACTTCGCAGCCCGCGGCTTCGAGCGTCTCGCGCAGGGCCGCGGCTGCGCAGGCAATCACCGCGAGCGCATTGCCCGCGCCGGCGACGAGGTGAAGCGCGGACTGCGCGGCGAGCGGCGTCGGTCCTGCGCCTTCGCGGGAATGGCGGAATAGAAGCTTGTCGGCGCCGAAGCGCGAGGATTTCCCCCCGCACAGCAGCAGCCCGCGGATCACTCGGCCTTCACGCCGGCGATCTTGATCACCTTTTCGAAGCGCACCCGGTCCGCGGCGAGCAACGCCGCGTATTCCTGCGCGCTGCCGCCGACGGCGTCGATGCCGAGGATCCTCAGCCGCTCGACGAGCGCCGGGTCCTTGAGCGCGTCGATCACGTCGGCCGCGATCTTCGCGACGATCGACGGGGGAATGCCTGCGGGGCCGGAGATGCCGATGTTGGGGGCGAAGTCGAATGCCGGAATCGACGTCTCGGCAACCGTCGCGATCTCCGGCGCGAGCGCCGAGCGCTTCTCGGAGTTCACCGCGACCAGCTTCAGCTTGCCTTCCTTCACGAAGCCCGCGATCGACGGCATCGCCGACCACACCGCGGTCACCTGCCCGCTTACGAGCGCCGGGATCGACTGCCCCGTCCCCTTGAATGGCACGTGCAGGAGGTCCACGCCGAGCGCGTGCTTGATCGCCTCCATGGTGAGATGGTGGATGCTGCCGATGCCGGACGAGCCGTACGTGTACATGCCGGGCCTCGCCTTCGCCATCGTCACGAACTCGGTGAAGTTCGCAGCCGGCACCGAGGGCGCCACCGCGAGGAAAAGAGGCGCGCGCGCGATGAGAGTGATGAAGGTGAAGTCTTTCACCGGGTCGTACGGAAGCTTTGCGTAGACATACGGGTTCACCGAGAACATGGTCCCGTCGGTGATCATGAGCGTGTAGCCGTCGGCGGGACGCGTGGCGAGCGCCTGCGCCGAGACCACGCCGTTGCCGCCGGGCTTGTTCTCGATGACGACCGGCTGCCCCCATTTGTCCGACAGCTTCTGGCCAACAACCCGCGCGACGGTATCGGGCAGCCCGCCCGGCGCGTACGGCACGATGACCGTGATCGGGCGCGCGGGAAATGCCGGAGCCTGTTGCGCGAGCGCGGCTGCCGCGCCCAATCCCGAAACGAGTGCGAACGCGGCGACGAAATGACGGCGCTTCATGAACATCTCCTCGAGACCGAGCGGATTTTTGATGCTTGGACGGCGAATTTTACTATGCGCGCCTGCGCTGCGTGTCGGCCCTGGCGAGGACGATGCCATTGCGCGAAGCGATGAGGTCCGCGAGGATCGCCAGCGCGATCTCGGGAGGCGTGCGCGATCCGATCGCCAGGCCCACGGGGCCGCGCAGGCGCGCGATCTCCTTGGGAGTGAGGTCGAAATCCGCGAGACGCTTGCGCCTGTCCATGCTGGTGCGCGAAGAGCCCACCGCACCCACGTAAAACGCGTCGCTCTTCAACGCTTCGAGGAGCGCCATGTCGTCGAGCTTGGGATCGTGGGAGACGGTGAGGACCACGCTGTGGCCGTCGGGCTTGAAGGCGAGCACCGCGTCGTCGGGCATGCCGTCGATCCACTGCGCGCCACGCGCGCGCCACGCGCTCCTGTATTCCTCGCGCGGATCGCAGACGAATACCTGGAAGTCCACGGTCGAGGCGACTTCGGCGAGGTAGTGCGCGATCTCGGAGGC
>JANLXC010000016.1:0-4671 GCA_031364925.1 Burkholderiales bacterium
ACGTGGACATCGGCGGCGGAACCACGAAGGTCGCGCTGGTGGAAGGCGGGCGCGTAGTGCACACGGCCGCGATCCACATCGGCGGAAGGCTCGCGGTGGTCGATGACGGCAAGCTCACGCGGCTCGATCCCGCGGGCCGCCAGCTCGCGAGCAATGCGGGCGTCGATTGGAGCGTGGGCGGTCCCGCCACCGAGCACCAGATGGATCGCGTCGCAGCCTGGATGGCCGACGCCCTCGTCGCCGCGTTGACGCAGAGTCCCACCCCGAAGCCGGTCGATGCGCTGTGGCTCACCGATCCACTCGAGCCGGTGGAGGGAATCGCCGGCGTGATGTTCTCGGGCGGAGTCGCCGAGTACGTCTATGGCCGCGAGGAGCGCGACTTCGGCGACCTGGGCAAGCGCTTCGGGCTCGCGGTGAGGAAGCGTCTCGACGCCGGGCAGCTTCCCCATGCGCTGCTGCCCGCGGGTGAGTGCATCCGCGCCACCGCGATCGGCGCTTCCGAATACAGCGTGCAGCTCTCCGGTAATACCGTCTACATCTCGAACCCGTCCGAGCTCCTGCCGCGCAAGAACCTCCAGGTGCTGCAGCCCGACCTGGCGCTCGATGGCGACATCGACGCCGCGCGCGTGACGCAGGCCATTGGCCGCCACTTCGAGGCCTTCGACCTGGAGGAGGGGCAGGTGGAAGTCGCGCTTGCCTTTCGCTGGCAGGGCGCGCCCGCCTACCGGCGCCTCGCGGCGCTGGCGCGCGGCATCGTCGAGGCGCTGCCGATGACGCTTCTCGAAGCGAAGCCGATCTTCCTCGTCCTCGACGGAGACATCGCCCAATCGCTCGGCGCGCTCCTCAAGGAGGAGTGGGGCTTGGCTTCCGAGGTGCTGGTGATCGACGGCGTTTCGCTCTGGGACTTCGACTATGTCGACCTGGGACGCGTGCGCATGCCGTCGTACACCGTGCCGGTGACCATCAAGTCGCTGGTCTTCAGCGAGGACCCGCGCGGGCCGAAGCAGCGCTCCAACGCGCCGCACGATCATGGGCACGGCCACGACCACGAGCACGGCGGCGACCATCACCACCACCACCATCCCCAGGGCAAAGTGGCATGAACGGCACGCGCGAGATGCTCGCCGACGCCCTCGCCATGCTCGAGCGCGCCGAGGTGATCGACTTCAACGGCCACATGAGCTGCCGGCTGCCGGGCACCGAGCACATCCTCATCAACTCGGGCAAGTCGGTGAGGAGCGCCATTACGGTCACCGACATCATCGCCATCGACATGCAGGGCCGGCCGGTGGACGGCGACGTGGTGCCGCCGATGGAATTCCACATCCACACCGAGATCTACCGGCGCCGCGCGGACGTGACCGCGGTGGTCCACACGCACCCGCTCTGGTCCACCCTCTTCAGCATGGTGGGCGAGCGCGTGCAGCCGGTGACGATGCAAGCCGCCGTGATGGGACCAGTGCAGTTCTTCGACAAGACCGCCTCCATCAACCAGAAGGTCCTCGGCGAGGAGCTCGCCGCCGCGCTCGGGGCCCATCGCGTGGCGATGCTCAAGTCCCATGGCGCTGTGGTGGTCGGCGCCGACGTGATCGAGGCCTTCGTGCTCGCGATTTATCTCGAAGAGACGGCGAAGCGCCAGTACATGGCGCGCGCCCTCGGCACGCCCCATGCGCTCGACGCCGCGGAGGTCGAGAAGATCAGCGCCAACCTGAGGAAGCCGCACCTGCTGAAAAAAGTGTGGGATTTCCACCATGCGAAGTTGATTGGATCCCGGCCTGCGCCGGGATGACAAGATAAACTGTATTTCTATGCAGACCGACGTTCTACATAAAGGAACAGGCCAGTTTCGCGGCACCGCGCCCGACGACCGCAAGCGCTTCGAGTGGGGCTGGGTGATCATCGCCCTGTGCGTCGCGCTCACCGTCTACATCGCGATCGTGCCGCTGGGCTTCCTCATCTGGCAGAGCTTCTTCACGCCGCAGACGGCGGACAAGGCCGCGGTCTTCACGCTCGGCAACTACGCCGAGGCGTACGGAAGCAGCGAGACGCTGCGGCTTTTCTGGAACTCGGTGAAGTTCGCGATAGGAACCTCGGCGCTCGCCTTCTTCGTCGGCACGGGCCTGGCCTGGATGAACGAGCGCACCAACACGCCGTTCAAGAACCTGTTCTACGCGCTGTCGATCATCCCGCTCATCATCCCCGGCATCCTCTTCACGGTGGCGTGGATACTCCTCGCCAGCCCCAAGATCGGGATCGTGAACCTGGTGCTGAAGACCTGGTTCGGCGTGAACGAGCCGCTGTTCGACGTCTACTCGATGGCGGGGATGATCTGGATCGAGGGCCTGCATTACTCGCCGATGGCGTTCCTGCTGATGTCGGCCGCGTTCCGCGCCATGGATCCCGCGCTCGAGGAATCCGCGATGATGAGCGGGGCCAATATCTTCCAGGTCGCCTGGCGCGTCACGCTGCGCCTGTCGTGGCCCGCGATCTTCGCGACGCTCCTCATCCTCTTCGTGCGCGCGATAGAGTCCTTCGAGGTGCCAGCGCTGGTGGGGCTGCCGGTCGGTATCCAGGTGTTCACCTCCTCGATCTACCAGGCGGTCCACCGTTACCCCAGCCAGGTCGGTCTCGCCTCGGCCTACGCGGTAACGCTTCTCGCGATCACGACGGTGGGCGTTTTCTTCGTCTCACGCCTGTCGAGCAGGGGCTCGAAGTACGCGACCATGACGGGCAAGGGCTTTCGCCCCCGCCAGATCGACCTGGGCCGGTGGCGCTGGTTCACGGCGGGGATCTTCATCGTCTACTTCTTCGTGATCGTGGTGCTGCCGTTCCTGGTGCTGCTGTGGTCGTCGTTCCAGAAGTTCTACGCGGTGCCTTCGTGGCAGGCGTTGCAGAACCTCACCATCGAGCCCTATCGCTTCATCCTTACCTACCCGAACCTCACGCGTTCGGTATGGAACAGCGTGCTCCTCGCGTTCTCCTGCGCCACGGTGATCATGCTGGTGACTTCCGTCATCTGCTGGATCGTGGTGAAGACCAAGCTTCCGGGGCGCTGGCTGCTCGACAACATCGCCTCGCTGCCGATGGTGTTCCCGGGGCTGGTGCTGGGCCTGGCGATCATGATCTTCTACCTGTATTTCGACATCGGCGTGTACGGCACGATGTGGATCATGTTCATCGCCTACGTGACGCGCTTCATGCCTTACGGGCTGCGCTACAACACCACCTCGATGCTGCAGATCCACAAGGAGCTCGAGGAATCCGCGGCGATGAGCGGGGCGTCGTGGGGCACGACCTTCCGGCGCATCATCCTGCCGCTGCTCAAGCCCGGGCTGGTGGCCGGCTGGATCTACGTGATGATCGTGTCGATTCGCGAGCTCTCCAGCTCGATCCTGCTCTACAGCCCGGGGACCGAGGTCGTCTCGATCGTGATCTGGGAGCTGTGGGAGAACGGCCAGTACGTCGAGCTCTCCGCGCTGGGCGTGCTCTTCATCCTCACGCTCTTCTTCCTGGTGATGATCGCCCAGTGGATGGGCAAGAAATTCGGCGTCAAGGAGTAGTGCCGTGCTGAGAGTCGAAGGGCTGTACACGGAGTACCCGAACGACAAGGGCGAGGTCGTGAAAGCCGCCCAGGACGTGAACTTCACCGTCCCGGAAGGCAAGCTCTTCACGCTGCTCGGCCCCAGCGGCTGCGGCAAGACCACGACGCTGCGCTCGATCGCTGGCCTCGAGAAGCCGCGCGTAGGCGAGATCGCCGTGAACGACCGCATCGTCTACTCCTCGGCCAAGGGGGTCTTCGTCGCGCCCAACCGCCGTGGATTCGGGATGGTGTTCCAGTCGTATGCGATCTGGCCTCACATGAACGTCTTCCAGAACGCCGCGTTCCCGCTGGAGGTGGGCGACAAGAAATACTCGCGCCAGGAGATCCGCGACCGGGTGATGAAGGTGCTCGCCGCCGTGCAGCTCGACCACCTCGCCGACCGCGAAGCGACCAAGCTGTCCGGGGGCCAGCAGCAGCGCCTCGCGCTCGCGCGCGCGCTGGTGATGGAGCCGCAGCTCCTCCTCCTCGACGAGCCGCTTTCCAATCTCGACGCGAAGCTTCGGCATCATCTTCGTTTCGAGCTGAAGCGCCTGCAGCGCGAGCTGGGCATCACCACGGTCTATGTCACGCACGACCAGAGCGAGGCGCTAGCGCTCTCCCACGAGATCGCCGTCATGAATGAGGGGCGCATCCAGCAGATCGCGACGCCGCGCGAAATCTATACGCGGCCGGTAAACGCCTTCGTCGCCGATTTCGTCGGCAGCGCCAACTTCCTCGACGCCTCGGTGCTCGGGCCCGACGCCGTCGCCGGCCACTACCGGGTGCGCAGCGAGATCGGCGACCTTAGCGTGCTCGCCACCGAGTCCTTCGGCGTGAACGACAAGGTGCTCGTCTCGGTGCGCCCGGAGGACGTCGAGCTCGCCGAAAGCAAGCCCGCGCGCACCACCAATGTCTGGCAAGGGGTCATCGACCAGAAGGTTTTCCTGGGCGAGGTCGTCGACCTCCAGGTGAAGCTCGGCGACCGCACGCTCCTCTCGCGACAGCACCCGTCGCTTCGCGCGCGCGTGGGCGATCCCATCTTCCTGCAGCTCGATCCCGAAAAATGCGTGGCGTTGCGCGCCGCATAGAAA
>JANLXC010000035.1:0-26714 GCA_031364925.1 Burkholderiales bacterium
GGCACCGCGATGCTCTGCTACGTGACGCCCAAGGAGCACCTGGGGCTGCCCGACAAGGAAGACGTGAAGGACGGCATCATCACGTACAAGATCGCGGCCCACGCCGCCGACCTCGCCAAGGGCCACCCGGGCGCACAGATCCGCGACAACGCGCTGTCGAAGGCGCGCTTCGAGTTCCGCTGGGACGATCAGTTCAACCTGGGCCTCGACCCCGACAAGGCGCGCGAATTCCACGACGAGACGCTCCCGCAGGAAGGTGCGAAGCTCGCCCACTTCTGCTCCATGTGCGGCCCGCACTTCTGCTCGATGAAGATCACCCAGGACGTGCGGGACTACGCGGCCAAGCTCGGCGTCTCCGACGCGGAGGCCCTGCAAAAGGGGATGGAAGTGAAGTCGATCGAGTTCGTGAAGCAGGGCGGGGAGATTTACAGCAAGCAGTAGATTGGATTCCCGCCTACGCGGGAATGACGGCTATGCCTTCGCGTAGTCGTCGGCGATACGCTTGCGCATGGCGGCATCGGGGATGGGACCCGCGAGCGCGCGCATGTTCTGGCGCAGGTGCGCGACTTTCGACGTCGCGGGAATGGCACACGTGACCGCGGGCTGCGAGACAACGAACTTGAGGAAGGCCTCGGCCCACGACGAGCAGCCGAGCTCCGCGCCCCAGCCCGGCAGCGGCTTCGCGGTCTTCGCGCCGAAGAGCTCGCCGCCGTCGAAGGGACGGTTGACGATGACCGCGACGCCCCGGTCGGCGGCGATGGCGAAGAGCGGCTCGGCCTGGCGGTCGTTCACGTTATAGGTGAACTGCATGAAGTCGATCCTTTCCTCACGCATGATTTTCTCGGCCAGGTCGTGGCGCCGCCCATGCGACGTAGTCACGCCGATATAGCGCACGCGTCCCTCGTCCTTCATGCGCCGCAATGTCGCGAGGTGCGGCTCCCAGTCGAGGAAGTTGTGCACCTGCACCAGGTCGAAGCGCTGGACCCGCCACAGGGCACGCGAATTCTCCATCTGCCGGCGCCCCGCCAGGCCGCCGACGGTCCAGACCTTGGTCGCCGCGAAGAGCGGCGCCGCGTTCGCCGGCATCGCCGCGCCGATGGTCTCTTCCGAGCCCCCGTACATCGGCGATGAATCGACGAGGCGCCCGCCCGCCTCGAAGAAAGCGCTCATCACTTCGCCGCGCGTGCGGCGCGCCGGCGCCTCGGAGACGTCGAAGGTGAGCCATGTTCCCAGGCCCACCACGGGCAGCCGCTCGCCGCTCGAAGGGATCGGGCGCGTTGCCGCGCTCGCGGCCTGCGTCGCGCCCGGAAGCACAAGCGCCGGGACGCCCGCGGCGAGGAACCCCAACACTTCACGCCGGTCCATGACTGCCTACCTCGTCGAATTAAACCATTAGACTACCGCGCGATGGATCCAACTTCCCTGCTGAACGCGTTCATCCTTGGAGTGGTGGAGGGGCTCACCGAGTTCCTTCCCGTATCTTCCACCGGCCACCTGATCATCGTCTCGGACCTCCTCGGGCTGAACGACGAGAAGGGGAAGGTGTTCGACATCGTGATCCAGCTGGGCGCGATCCTCGCCGTGTGCTGGGAATTCCGCGCGCGCTTCACGCGGGCCTTTTCCGGGCTCGCGAGCGACCCGGTGCAGCAGCGCTTCGCGGTCAACCTGTTGGTCGCCTTCCTGCCCGCCGCGATTGTCGGCCTCGCCTTCCAGAAGCACATCAAGGCGCTCCTCTTCAATCCGGTGAGTGTCGCCATCGCGCTCATCGTCGGCGCCCTGGTGATCTTCGCGGTGGAGCGGTGGTACAAGCGCCACGGCGCCCCACGCGTGACGAGCGTGGACGAGATGACGTGGAAGGACGCGCTCAAGGTGGGAATCGCGCAGTGCTTTTCGCTCATTCCCGGCACGTCGCGCTCCGGGGCGACCATCATGGGCGGCATGATGTTCGGCCTGTCGCGCCAGGTGGCCACCGAATTCTCGTTCTTCCTCTCGGTGCCGATCATGTTCGCGGCCACCGGCTACCAGCTGGTGAAGTACCGCGACCTCCTCACCGCCACCGACCTCGCGCCGTTCGTCGTGGGATTCGTGGTGAGCTTCGTGTTCGCCCTGATCGCGGTGAAAGCGCTGATCCGTTACGTGGCGAGCCACGATTTCAGCGCTTTCGCCTGGTACCGGATCGCGCTGGGCGCCGTCGTGCTGTGGTACTTCGCGCGTTAGGCGACTACGCGAGCGCCGCCTCGGACGTGTAGCGCTTGATGAGCGCCAGCAGCTGCTCTTCCTGGTAGGGCTTGCCCATGTACTCGTTCACGCCCAGCTCGAGCGCGTGGTTGCGGTGCTTGTCCGCCGTGCGTGACGTGATCATGATGATCGGGATGCGCCTGGTCGCCTCGTCGGCGCGCACGTTGCGCGCGAATTCGAAGCCGTCCATGCGCGGCATCTCGACGTCGAGAAGGATGCAGTCGGGGCGCAGGTCCTGCAGCTGCTGCAGCGCGTCGACGCCGTCCTTGGCGGTGGCCACCTCGTAGCCCTCGCGGGTCAGCATGCGGCCGGTGATCTTGCGCACCGTGAGGGAATCGTCCACCACCATGACCAGGGGATTGCCGGATTTCGAATCCATCATGAGCGGCGTTTCCTGCGCCACGTGCGACGTCACCGCGATGTCTGCCGACACGGGCGCCTCACGATGCACGAGCTGCACCGGATTCAGGATAAGCACCACCTGGCCGTTTCCGAGCACGGTGGCGCCGGCGATGCCGGAAAGCCGCGAGAGCTGCGGCCCGATGGTCTTCACCACGACCTCGCGATTGCCGACGATCTCGTCGACGCGGATCGCGGCGCGCTGCACGCCGCTTTTCAGGAGCAGCACCGGAATCTGGCGCAGCGGGGTCGCGGTGTCGATCTCACCCAGCAGCGGCAGGAGCGAGCGCAACGGATAGCGGTTGTCCTTCCATGCGATCTCGCCCTTGGCGACCAGCTCGGCGTAGGCCTGCGCCTTGAATTCCTGCACCTGCTCGATCATCACCGTCGGCACCGCGTAAGTCATTGCGCCCGCGCGCAGCATGACCGCCTGCGTCACCGCGAGCGTGAGGGGCAGCGTGATGGTGAAAGTGGTCCCGCGTCCAGCGGCCGAGGCGATCTCGACGCGCCCGCCAAGGGAGGTGATCTCGTTCTTCACCACGTCCATGCCGACGCCGCGCCCGGAGATCTGGTTCACCTCGGTGGCGGTCGAGAAGCCGGACGTGAAGATGAATTGCGCGAGCTGCGCCTCGGGCAGCTCGATGTCGGGGGCGAGCAATCCCGTCGCGATCGCCTTGTCGCGGATGCGCGGAAAATTGAGCCCCGCGCCGTCGTCGGCCACGGTGAGCACGACTTCGTTGCCGCGCTGCACCGCGTCGATGGAGATCTCGCCGATCTCGGGCTTGCCCGCGGCAACCCGCGCCTCGGGCTTCTCGAGCCCGTGGGCTATGGCGTTCCTCAGCAAGTGCTCGAAGGGAGCGGTGATCTTTTCAAGGACGGAGCGATCCAGTTCCGTTCGGGTGCCCTTCAGCTCCAGGTTGGCCTTCTTGTCGAGCTCCTTGGCGGTCTGGCGCACGATGCGGTAGAAACGGTCCGCGAGGTTGCCCAGCGGCACCAGGCGCACGCCCATCAGGCCCTGCTGCAATTCGCGATTGAGCCGCGCCTGCGCGTGGATCGCGAGCTCGGTCTCGTCGATGTTCTTCTGCAGGCCCTGGTGGACCGTGATCACGTCGGCGAGCGACTCGGCGAGGAAGCGGGCCAGCTCCTGCATGCGCGTGAAGCGGTCGAATTCCAGCGGGTCGAAGGTGGTCCCCAGCTCTTCCTGCTCCTTGAGGCGGCTTTGCATCGTGCCTTCGGATGCGATCTCGATCTCGCGCACCTGCGCGCGCATGCGCGCGATGTTGTCGGTGAGGTCGGTGAGCGCGCGCTTGAACGCGGCCATCTCGCCTTCGATGCGCGAGCGCGCGATCGACAGCTCGCCCGCCTCGTTCACGAAGCGGTCGATCATGTCGGCGTTCACCCGCAGGAGCGCGGCGCGGCTCTCGCGCAGCTCCGGGGGCGTCGCGTCGCGGCTCGCCAGCTCCTGGGCCGCGGCGGCCATGACGGCGAGCGTGGTGGGCTTGTCCTTCTGCTGCTCGAAGACGGCGGAGACCGGCACCTCGAGCGGCTCGGCCTCGACAATGTCCTCGCCGCGCGTGAGGCGCTCGAGCGACACCGAGAAACGGTCGACGCGCTCCTCGACCTCCTCGAAGGCCTTGAGCGCCGGCGAGTTCGCCGCGTCCAGCTGCGCGATGCGTTCCTCGAGCACGTGCGCGAGCTCTCCCAGGCGCATGAGCCCGGTCATGCGCGCGCTGCCCTTGAGCGTGTGCAGGTGGCGGGTGAGCTCCGCGGCGGGCGCGTGGTCGGCGGGCGCGTTCTTCCAGCGGCGCACGCCCTCGCTCACCGCGGGGATGATCTCGCGGGCTTCCACGAGGAAGACCGGCAGGAGGTCGCGGTCGACGTCGTCCTTGATCTTGCGTTGCTCCTTGCCCGCCTCGAACGCCTTGCCTTCATCGACGAGCGGCGCCTCGGCGGGCGCTTCGACCGGGATCCGCGCTGCGGAGACGGGCTCGGGTGAAGGTTGCGCAGCGATGAATGCTTCTTCGAGCGAAGCCGTGGGCTCGGAGGCGGCGGGCGCCTCGACGGGAGCAGCCGCGGCCGGCTCCTCCGCCCCACGCAGGAACGACGGCATCTTGATGTGCGTGCCCTCGCCGGTCTTGCGCGCGGCGCGAAGGCCCTCGCGCAGCTCGCCCAGCTCGGCGGCCACGTCGCCGCGCGGGTAGGGCTCCGCGTTGCCGCGGATCGACTGCACCATCGCGGTCAGCGCGTTCACGGCGCGGCGCGTGGCCTGCATGCGGCGTGAGTCGAATTCCGGCGGCAGCTCCATGGCGTCCTGCAGCCACTTCTCGAGCCCGTGGGAAACGTCGGCGATCGATTCGAAGCCTGTGGTGCGCGAGCTGCTGGCGAGCGTGT
The DNA here is from genome assembly GCA_031364925.1 of Burkholderiales bacterium. GTDB lineage: Bacteria > Pseudomonadota > Gammaproteobacteria > Burkholderiales > Usitatibacteraceae > Usitatibacter. The sequence goes on from JANLXC010000035.1 coordinate 5,029, forward strand.
GCGCGGCGCGCATGAAGTCGGCGCCCACCGGATGCAGCGGATCGGCCTCGATCCTCGCCATCTCGGCGTCGAGGACGGCGACGTGTTGCTCGGCTTCGCCGACGTAGATCGCGAAAAGCGCGCGCGAGATCGTGACGTTCCCGACCTGGATCTCGGCGTCCTCTTCGGCCGGCGCGTCAGCGGGGCCTGCCTCGGCGGCCACGGGCGGCAGCTCTGCTGCAGGTTGCGAAGCCACGGCTTCCGCGGGCGTGCCCAGGTCGAGTGACTCGAATTCGAACACGGGCTCGGCGGGCGCGGCTTGCGGCGCCTCGGAGGGCAGGGCAGTGAGCGCGGCGAAATCGAACTCCTCGGCGGGCGGCGCCGCTTCCTGCACAAGCTCTTCGACCGGCCGCGGCTCTTCGACCGGCGCGGGCTCGAGATCGAATGCGGGCGCTGCGACCGGCGCGGCTTCCGCGACGGCCTCGTGGTCGCTCTTCAGCGCTTCGGCCTCGCGGGTGATCTCGGAGCCGTCGATCGCGGCGGCCGAGTTGTCCTGCAGGTCGCCGACCCAGCGCGAGAACGACTGGCGCGCGCGCTCGATGAATGCGGTGAGGGCGGGGGTCGCGGGCTTCTCGTCCTTCATCCACTTGTTCAGCACCTGCTCGCACTGCCACGCCACTTCGCCCAGGGCCATGAGGCCGACCATGCGGCCGCTGCCCTTCAGCGTGTGGAAGCCGCGGCGGATGGTGGTGAGCGACTCGCGATCGTGCGGCGAAGCCTTGCACGTCTCGAGGTTTGCGCCGATCGTCTCGACGACCTCGCGCGCTTCCTCGAGGAAAATCTCGAGGAGCTCCTTGTCCACCTCGGCGCCGGGGGCGTCGACCAGCTGCACCATTTGCGCGGTGGGCGTCTCGTGCGGCTTGTCGGGCGCGAGCCCCTGGATCGCGTTGAAGACGCCGGTCTGCTGCGGACTGACCGCCTCGTGGATCGCCTGCAGCGCGGCCTCGCTCTGCTTGGCGACCGCGGAGTCGGAGACGACGGTGGCGTCGCGCTTCAGGTCGTCGACGGCGCGCTCGAGCTTCTCGCGCGTGGCCTCGGCGGGCTTGTCCTTCCAGTCCTCGTAGAGCGCCTTCACCTTCTGCTTCTGCACGTCGATGTCGAGCGGCGACACGGTACCGGTGCGGCGAACGGCGCTCTCGATGCCCACGGAGACGGGCTCGACCAGCCCGAAGCGCAGCAGCGCGGGCATCAGCACTTCGCGTGGCGTGAGCGAGCCTTGCTGCAGCGCCGTGATGTACAGGCCCAGAGCCGACAACCCGTCCGCGACCATCTCGGCGGCTTCGCCGCTGCCCTCGACCGAGCCCTCGGCGAACTGCTGCACTCGCGCCATCACCGCGGCGTTGAGCGCCGCGGCGTCGTGCAGCTCCATGATCATGAGCGCGCCCTGCACCTGGGCGAAGAGCGGCGGCAGGCCCGCGAGCCCGTCGCGCCTGGCGGCATCGCGGAAGAAAGCGTCGAGCGCCTGCTCGATGTTCTGCAGGTTGACCTGCACTTCCTGGCCGACCTGGAAGATGAGGAGCTTTTCCTGGGCGCGGCGCGTCATCTCGTCGAGCAGGCCGCCCTCGATCGCGTCCATGGGCGCCAGCGCCTCGCCGGCCATCGCGCTCTTCAGGCGCTCGGTGACGGTCTTCGCCTGGCGCGTGAAATCGGCGCCCAGCTTGAAATAGTTCTCCAGCGCGCTCTCGATGAAGAGCATGGCGGTGGCGACTTCCAGCGACTGCGCCTCCGAGGGCGGTATGGCCTTCGCGCGAAGCGAGGGCGCGACCTCGGTAAGCCGGTACAGAACGCCGTGGATATCGCGATTGGGCAGGCGCCCGGCGCGCTCGGCGAGCACCAGCGCCTGCTTGCCGAAGGGGTCGAGCGCGGCGCGGTTGCCCGACGTGTACTTGAGCCACGTGTCCTTCTGCTGCGCGCTGAGCTCGCGCACCTCGCGCACCATCGCGCCCAACGCCTCGTCGTCCTCGGAGGGGCGAATGCCGCGGTCGGGCACTTCGAGAAGCTGCTCCAGGCGATAGGTCTGCTTGAGCAGGCCGATCCGCTCCGACACCGCGGCGGAGCGTCCGACGGCGAGCAGCAGGTCGCGGAAGAGGCGCTCGGGCACCTTGCCCGCGCCCTCGATCAGCTGCTTCACCTGTTGGTCGAGCTTGGCGAAGAGCGGCTTTACCGCCGGGGCGTAGTCGATGCCGCCGAACACGAGGCCGTCGAAGAACGCCGCGGCCGCGGTCCAGAACGGACGGTTCGGCGTTGCCAGCTGCAACGACTCGATCGCCGTGACTGCCGCGTGCATCTGGCCGAGCGCCTCGGCCATGTCGGCGCCTTTCAACACCCGCAGGATGCCTTGCTGGTATTGCGCGCGCTGCAGGCCCAGCGCCTTGGCGAGCACCGCGTCGTCGAGGGGCGCAGGGGCGCTCGCGGCGGGAAGCTGCGCGCCCAGGTTCGGGTAGAAAAGGTCGCCTTCGTTCGCGTCGTTCTGGCCGCGCGCGCGATTGAGCTCCAGGTACGGCGCGAGGAGGCGCATCGGGTGGTCGGGCTGGCCGGCGATGAGCGTGTCGAGGTACGCGGAGAGGGCGGAGATCGCCTTCTTCGCGGCGCCGACCGCCGCGGGCAGGCGCACCGCGTCCTCGGACTCGAGGAACGACACCAGCTTCTCGAGCTCCTCGTTGAAGCGCGTGGCCGCCCCCAGGCCCACCATCGCGAGCGCGCCCGTGGCCTGGTGCAGGTGCGTGAGGATGTACTTGACCGGGGCGCGGTCCCCGGCGTTGGCCGCGAGCTTGTCCAGGTTCTCGCGCGCCTGGTTGAGCGAGTGGTCGATCTCGGTCTTGACCCAGGTGAGGGGCCCGAGGTCGAAATCGTTGACGGGATTCGCAGCCATGATCGCTCTCTTGTGCTCGCGCCGCGCGCCTTAGAGTTTGAAGCCCGACACCGAGCTTTTCAGCTCCTGCGCCACCGCGGCGAGGTCGCGGATCGAGCCCGCCGCCTGCTGCGTGCCGCGCGTCGTCTGGCGCGTGATCTCGAGGATGTCCTGCATGTTCTTCGCGACCTTGTTGGTGGCGTTGGCCTGCGTCTGCGTGGCCTTCGAGATCTGCTCGATCAGCTGCGCGAGGTTCTTGGTCACGAAGTCGATCTCGGAGAGCGCCTGGCCCGCCGCGTCGGAGAGCTTCGCGCCCTCGACCACTCCGGTGGTCGACTTTTCCATGGCCGCCACCGCGTCCTGCGTGTCCGCCTGAATCGTCTTCACGATGGCGCCGATCTGCTTGGTCGCTTCCCCCGAGCGTTCCGCCAGTCGCTGCACCTCCTCCGCAACCACGGAGAAGCCGCGTCCCGCTTCACCCGCCGACGCTGCCTGGATGGCGGCGTTCAGCGCGAGCACGTTCGTCTGCTCGGTAATGTCGGAGATCAGCTCCACGATCTCGCCGATCTCCTGCGAGCTTTCGCCCAGTCGCTTGATGCGCTTCGAGGTCTCCTGGATCTGCTCGCGGATGTCGTTCATGCCGGAAATCGAGTTCTGCACCGCCGCTCGGCCCTTGTCGGCGGCCGCGAGCGAGCGCTGCGCGACTCGCGCGCCTTCCTCGGCGGTCGAGGACACTTCCGAAATCGAGCGCGACACCTGCAGCACCTGCGCGGTGGTCTCCTCGATCTCCTTCGACTGGCGTTCCGCGGCGCCGAGGAGCTCCGCGGAGATCGACTGCGCCTGCGCGGTCTTCTGCGTCACCTGGATGGCCGCGTTGTTCACGCCCGCCACCAGGGTGCGAAGCTCGTCGATCGTGTAGTTCATCGAGTCGGCGATGGCGCCGGTGATGTCCTCGGTCACCTGCGCGCGGATGGTCAGGTCGCCGTCGGCAAGGTCGCCCATCTCGTTCAGCAGCCGCAGAATCGCCTCCTGGTTCCTGCGGTTCTCGCTCTCCGCCTCGGCCGCGCTGCGCCGCGAGTCGGCGAGGAACACGAGGGCCATGAGCGCCAGCACCGCGACCAGCAGCGTCGCGAGGACCAGGGCGGCTATCAGGGTCCATACCCTTGCCTCGCCCTGCATGCCTTCCTGCAGCGAGCGCACCGCCGACTGCAGCTGCTCGCTCGCGGCCACCAGCTGCGCGCCGGCCTGGCGCGCCGAGACGAGCTTCTGCAGCTCGCGAAGAATCGGGCTCGCGTTCTGCTCGAATCCGCTGAAGGTCTTTTTCAGCTCGGCCAATTTGGTGCGCGCCTCGGGGTCGCGAAGCGCGTTCAGGCCCATCGCCTCGCTGCCCGATTCCAACGCCGCGATCAGGCTCCTCAGGTCGTTGGTGTCCTTGCCGATGAGGAACGGCACCTCCGGATCGATGATCTCGGATCCCAGGATCTCCGCCGCGCCCCGCCCGAGGCGCTCGGACAGGAAAGTGATGCGGTTGGCGCGCAGCACCTGGCTGGGCGGCGAGCCCGATTGCGCCATGAGCCCGGTCAATTCCTGGGACTGGGTGGCCATCTCCTCGGCGCCGACGCGGATCTGCGCGATGTTTCCGGCAAGGGCCGCGAGGTCCTTCTCCGCGGACAGGATCGCGCCCGCGGCCTTGGAGCTTTCCGGCCAGCGCTTCTCCAGGTCATCGATGCGGCTCCTGGTTTCATCGCTGACGGCGGCGCTATCGACCTTCACGCCGAGCGCGAAGCCGCCGTTCCTCAGGATGTTCAGGTAGTCGGCAAACTGCTCGCGACTGTCGGCCAGCTGCGGGAACGCGGTCTGCTGGCCGCGCGCCGCGAGCCCGGCTGCCTTGGCCAGCCGCTGCGTGTGGAACTGCATCTGCGACGCGATCGAGATGTGCGTGGCCTTCTGCGTGCGCGTCGTCGTGTCGTAGGCCACCATGAGGCCGGTGGCGATGAAGAGGAGCACCGCGAGAGTGGCGAGGATCTTCATCTGCGAGATGAAAGGCCGGTCGCCGATGAAGGGCAGGCGCAAGCCCGCCAGGCGCGAAGCGGCTTCCTTGGCCTTGGGCTTCTTGATGGAAGTCGAGGAAAGCTTGTCCTTCTGGGTGCCGCCTCGCGTGGCGAGTCCCGCCGGAATGTTGGTGAGCGTCGAGGCCTGGCCCGGGACGCCGGGACGCGTGGCCGGCTTCTTCTTCTCGCCCCCCGTGACGCGCTTGAACCAGTCAGCGAACGAGGATTTCGGTTTTATCGTCTGTGCTTTAGCCATTGGCCTTCTCCCCCTACGCGCCTACTTCCAGGAACCGCTGCTCGCGAACGAGCGCGGTTAAATCGAGTTCGAGCCAGCGGGTCGCGCCGGCGTCGGTATATGCACCCGCGACCCATGAAGGCGCGTCGGCCGGCCGCGCCGCGGCCGTGAACTGTTCGGGGTTGCGAAGCCCCAGCATGCGCGAGACGAGCAGGCCGGCCCCGCCGATCAGCCGGTCGGACACCAGGATCACGCGCCGCTCCATCCCGGGTGCGATGACGTCGCCTCCCTGGAAAGCGGAGAAATCGAGCACGCTGTAGAGGTTGCCGCGCACGTTGGCCACCCCGCGAAACCAGGAACGCGTGAGCGGCACCCCGACCGTGGTCGGCACCGGAATCACCTCGTTCACCTGGTTCAGCGCGACGAACCAATTGTCCGCGCCCACCTGGAAGCCCAGCTTGGAGGCAAGCGCCGCACGCGTGGACGCGGTGCGGATGCGCTCGGCGACCGAGAGCTGGAATTCGCGAAGTCCGGTGCGTCGTGCCATGGATCCCTAGCCCAGCGCCTTGATCTTGTCGAGGAGATCGTTCTCGCCGATCGGCTTGGTGACGTAATCCTTTGCGCCCTGCCTCAGGCCCCAGATCTTGTCGGTCTCCTGGTCCTTGGTGGTGCAGATGATGACCGGGATGTGCTTGGTCTTCTCCTCGCGCGTGATGGCGCGCGTCGCCTGGAAGCCGTTCAGGCCCGGCATCACCACGTCCATGAGGATGAGGTCGGGCATGTCGATCTTGGAGCGTTCGATGGCGGCCTCGCCGCTTTCCACCAGCAGGACCTCGTAGCCGCGCTTCTTCAGCACGCCCTCCATGAAAGCGCGCTCGGTCGGTGAATCGTCCACTACCATGATTTTCTTGATCGTCATCGTCGCCGCTCGTTTCGTTTCTGGTGAACTGGTTGTGCGTCAGGCGGTGCTGCGTTGGGAGAGGTGCGAGTCCACAGCGCGCAGCAGGCTTTCCTTGGTGAAAGGCTTGGTCAGGTATTCGTCGGAGCCCACCATGCGCCCGCGCGCCCGGTCGAAGAGGCTGTCCTTGGAGGAGAGCATGATCACCGGCGTCTTCTGGTGCTTGCCGCTCTTCTTGATGAGGGCGCACGTCTGGTAGCCGTCCAGGCGCGGCATCATGATGTCCACGAAAATCAGGTCGGGCTGGTGGTCGGCGATCTTGGCCAGCGCGTCGAAGCCGTTTTCGGCGAGGATGACCTGGCAGCCGGCCTGCATGAGGAATATCTCCGCGCTGCGCCGGATGGTGTTGCTGTCGTCGATGACCATCACGCGTACGCCGGTGAGGTTCTTGGAGTCCGCCACACTTCCCTCGATTTCATTTTCTCGACTGCGTCGGGGGAAGCGAGCGCCGTCTCCAAACCGCGACGGACATCCCGGTCGCCCGCGGTCCGCGCCCCTCCCCAACACCTTGCAGCCGCGTTCTGCGCGATCTTCAGGTTATTCCTTTTATTCAACCAAAACAACCGCTAACCCCGCGCTCCTCAAGCAATTTCGAAGAACAGTCAAATGTCGACCATCTCGAAGTCGTCCTTGCGGGCGCCGCACTCCGGACAGCACCAGCCGGCGGGGATATCTTCCCAGCGCGTTCCCGGCGCAATGCCGTCATCCGGCCAGCCTTCGGCCTCCACGTAGAGGAGTCCGCACGCGAGGCAGCGCCAGGTCTTGAACGGTAGAGGTTCCTGCACGGGAGAAGACATAGGCGGACGCGTGGGCGGTTGAGTAGAATGCTGAGGACGCGCGCACTCCCTCGAGCATCGTAGCGACCCCCGGTTGGCGCGCGCAACGCGAGCCGGGTTTCAAGTGTAACCCCCCCTCCACGCCCCGCGTCCCCATGAACGATCCCGCCCCTTCCCTTCCCGCCGTACTGACGTTCGCCGCCACCGATCCCACGAGCGGAGCCGGCCTCCAGGCCGACCTGCTGGCCCTCGCGAGCATGGGCTGTTACCCCCTTTCAGTCGTCACCGCGCTCACCGTGCAGGACACGGCCGGGGTGGAATCCTTCCTTGCCATCGACCCCGATTGGGTCGCCGACCAGGCGCGCTGCATCCTGGAGGACATGCCGGTGGCCGCCTTCAAGATGGGAATGCTCGGTTCCACCGAAATCGTGACGCTGGTGGCGGAGGTGGTATCCGACTATCCCGACGTCCCCCTGGTGCTGGACCCGGTGCTTTCCTCCGGCCGGGGCGACGAGTTCGCCGGCGACGACATGGTGTCCGCCATCCGGGAACTGCTGATCCCACAAAGCACCGTGGTCACTCCCAACATCCCGGAGCTGCGCCGCCTCGCCGGCGAGGACGACAACGACGACGTGAGCATCGCCGATTGCGCCCAGATCCTGCTCGACAGCGGCTGCGAGTACGTGCTCGTCACGGGCACCCACGATTCGACGGCGGACGTGGTCAATACCCTCTACCACCGCGGCGGGGTGTTGCGCGCCGACACCTGGAAACGCTTGCCCGGGAGCTATCACGGCTCGGGTTGCACGCTCGCCTCCGCGCTCGCCGCCAACCTCGCGCGCGGCCTGGACATCGGCGATGCGGTCTACGAGGCGCAGGACTACACGTGGCAAGCTCTTGCCCACGCGTTTCGTCCCGGCATGGGCCAGTACCTGCCCGACCGCCTCTTCTGGGCGCGCGAAAGCGCCGCCGATGACACCGATGACAAATGAGGCGCGCACGCGTTTGCGCGGCCTTTACGCCGTCACGCCGGAGATGCAGGACACCGAGCGGCTCGTGGCGCAGGTCGGGGAGTGCATCGCTGGCGGCGCTGCCCTGGTGCAATACCGCGCCAAGCACCTCGCCCCCGATCGCGCCCTCGACCAGGCGCGGCGCCTCGCCTCCGCCTGTCGGGCGCGGGGCGTGCTTCTCATCGTGAACGATTCGGTGGAGCTGGCGCTTGCCGCGGATGCCGACGGGGTCCATCTCGGTCGCGACGACATGGGCCTTCGCGCGGCGCGCGCGGCCCTTCCCGGCAAGGTGATCGGCGTGTCCTGCTACGACGATCCCCGGCTCGCTCGCACCGCGGCCGCAGGGGGCGCCGACTACGTCGCCATCGGCAGCGTGTTCGCCTCGACCACCAAGCCCAACGCCGCTCGCGCCTCCCTCGAGAACCTCGCGCATGCGCGCGCCGGATCCGGCTTGCCGGTCGCGGCTATCGGCGGCATCACCGTCGATAACGCGCCGCGCGTGCTCGCCGCCGGAGCCGACATGCTCGCGGTCATCTCGGCGCTGTTCGATGCCGCGGACGTGCGCGCCGCGGCACACGCCTTGGCAAGCCTCTTTGTCGGCCCCGGAAAGGCGAGTCCCAATGTTCGAGCGCAGCAAAGACCTGTTTGAGCGGTCCCAGCGCCTCATTCCCGGAGGCGTGAACTCCCCCGTGCGCGCATTCCGCGCCGTGGGCGGCACTCCGGTCTTCTTCCGCGAAGGCCGGGGCGCCCGCCTGGTGGACGAAGACGGGCGCGAATACATCGACTACGTGGGCTCGTGGGGCCCGCTCATCCTCGGCCACGCCGATCCGCGGGTCGTGGCCGCGGTCACCGCCGCCGCCGCGCGCGGCCTTTCGTTCGGTGCGCCCACGGCGCTCGAGCTGCAGATGGCCGAGCTCCTCACCGCCAGCGTGCCGTCGATGGAGCAGGTGCGCCTGGTGAGCTCCGGCACCGAGGCCGTGATGAGCGCGCTGCGCCTGGCGCGCGGCTTCACCGGGCGCTCGGCGCTCATCAAGTTCGAGGGCTGCTACCACGGTCACAGCGACTTCCTGCTGGTGAAGGCGGGGTCGGGGGCACTCACCTTCGGCAACCCCACCTCGGCCGGCGTGCCCCCCGAGCTCACGTCGCTTACGCTGGTCCTCGACTACAACGATCCGCAACAAGTCGAGGACGCCTTCGCGCGCCACGGCAAGGACCTCGCCGCCGTCGTGCTGGAGCCCATCGCGGGCAACATGAATTTCGTGCGCCCCACGCAAACCTTCATCGAAACTTTGCGCGAGCAGTGCACGCGCCATGGCGCCCTCCTCGTGTTCGACGAGGTGATGACCGGCTTTCGCGTCGGCCCGCGCGGCGCGCAAGGAATCTTCGGCGTGACGCCGGACCTCACCACCCTCGGCAAGGTGATCGGCGGCGGGATGCCGGTGGGAGCGTTCGGCGGCCGGCGCGACATCATGCAGAAGCTCGCCCCCGTGGGACCGGTCTACCAGGCGGGCACGCTGTCGGGCAATCCGGTCGCGGTGAGCGCGGGGCTGGCCACCCTCAAGCAGGTATTGGCGCCCGGTTTTTTCGAGCGCCTGGGCGATACCACTCGCGCGCTGGTCGAGGGGCTGCAGCGTGAAGCGCGCTCCGCCGGAGTCGCGTTCAGCGCGGCGAGCGAGGGCGGGATGTTCGGTCTTTTCTTCCGCGCCACGCCTCCCACTTCTTTCGCACAGGTGATGCAGTGCGATCGCGAGGCCTTCAACCGTTTTTTCCACGCGATGCTCGAGCGCGGTGTCTACCTCGCCCCCTCTGCCTACGAGGCCGGGTTCGTCTCGTCGGCGCACGGTGCGGCCGAGCTCGACGCGACCTTCGCCGCGGCGCGCGCGTCCTTCGCGGCGATGCGCGCATAGCCATGCGCCTGCTGCCCTCGCGCGCGCGGCTGGCGGGGCTGGGGCTCGCCACCGCCATGCTCACCATCGTGGCGCTCGCCGTCCTCGTGCTGCTCGATCTCGAGCGCGAGGCGCAGGTGCACCGCGAGGTGATCGCCGCGCAGGTGGTGAAAGACGGGCTGCACGCGCTGCGCGCCCACGTCCTCGAGCTGCGCGCGGCCGCCCGGTTAGGTGCCCGAACCGGCGACGCGGCATCGTACCGCGCCATCGAGCGCCGCTCCGCCGAGGTGGAAGGCGCGCTCGCCGCGCTCGAGACCGAAGCCGCTGCCGGCGACGCGCTGCCGGCGTTCCAGGGGCTCGCGGATTCCACGCGCCTGCTCGTAATGCACGCGCGCTCGATCGCGGGAGCGCGCCAGGCACGCGGCGCGGAATCGACCGCCGCGCTCGCCCAGGAAGCCGAGCGCCTCACCACGCAGGCCACGGCGTCGCTCGACGCCTCGCTCGCCGCACATACCCGACGCATCAACGAACGCACCGGCATGGCGCTCGCGCTTGGCGACGGGCTGCGAAAATACATCGAAGGCCTGTTGGTGGGGTCGATCGCGCTACTGGCCGGGCTCTTCGCCGGCTATCGACGCGTGCAGCACCGCGAGCGCGCCGCGCAAAAGCGCATCGAGCACCTCGCCCACTTCGACATGGTGACGGGGCTGCCGAACCGGGCGCTTCTCGCCGACCGGCTCGCCCAGGAGACCGCGCGCGCGCGCCGCGGCGGTTCGGGCTTCGCCGTGCTGCTCTTCGACCTCGACGGGTTCAAGTCGGTGAACGATACGTGGGGGCACGCCGCCGGCGACCGCGTCCTCGCCCTGGTCGGCGAGCGCGTGCGCAAGTGCGTGCGCGCCTCGGACACGGTGGGCCGCCTGGGTGGCGATGAATTCCTCGCGATCCTTCCGGAGACTTCCCTCGAGGGCGCGAGCGGGGTGGCGCAGAAGCTGCGCGACTCCTTGCGTGAACCCTACGCCCTCGACGGCGCGACGGCGCATTTGAGCACGAGCGTGGGGGTGAGCTTTTTTCCGGACCATGGCAACGATCCGGAGCAGCTGCAACGAGCAGCCGACGCCGCGCTCTACAAGGCCAAGCGAGAGGGCAAGGACCGCACGGTGGTCGCCGAGGCTGCGCGAAGCGCGCAGCCCGACGCCGCGAAAAACGCGGCCTAGCCTTCGGTCAGCGCAGGCCCGAGGCGTACTCGACCACCGCCTTCATGTCGTTCTCGGAGAGCTTCGCCGCGATCGGGCCCATGACCGCGTGCGGGCGGGCGCCCGTCGCGTATGCCTTCAACCAGCCGAGATTCAGGTCCGCATATTGCCCGGCAAGTCGCGGGTATTGCGCCGGGATGCCGCGACCCGCTGCGCCGTGGCAACCCGCGCACGCGGGCACGCCGATCGCCTTGATGCCGCCGCGCCAGACGTCGCGGCCGCGTTGCACCAGCGCCTTGTCGCGCGCCATGCCCTCGGCCGGCTTCTGGCTTTCGAAATACGCGCCGAGGTTGAGCATGTCTTCCGGCGACAGCGCCGCCGCCATCCCCTGCATGATGGGGCTGGGCCGCGTGCCCGACTTGAAGGCGGCGAGCTGCAACGCGATGTAATCGCCATGCTGGCCTGCGAGGTGCGGGTTGGCAGGCGTGGGGCTCACGCCGTTGGGGCCATGGCACGCCGCGCACACCGTGGAAGCGATCTGCTTGCCGCGCTCGAGATCGGGCTTGGCGGGCGTAGCGGACGCCGCGCCAGCGATGCTTGCGTAGACTAGCGCCATGAGCCCGGCAAAAAAACCCGTGAAGAAACGCATTCGGGAACCTCGCGAGAAGGACAGGAAGGAAAAGCAGGGGAAACCCGGCGATTTTACCGCGAGCCGGACCTCCGTCGCCAGCGCCAAGAGCGCCTCGGGCGAACTGAAGTTGCAGAACGCGGCATACGCGCTGTCCGTGCACGACCCCAAGGCGCTGCCGCCCCCGGGTGCCCCGGAGATCGCCTTCGCTGGACGCTCGAACGCGGGCAAGTCGAGCGCCATCAACACGCTCACCGGGCGGCGGCGCCTCGCCTTCGTGAGCAAGACGCCGGGACGCACGCAGCTCATCAACTTCTTCTCGCTCGGAACCGGCGCTTTCCTGGTGGACCTTCCCGGATACGGCTTCGCCGATGCGCCCATCGCCGTACGCAAGCACTGGGAGATCCTGGTGGGCGAATACATCGCGACCCGCGATTCGCTCGCGGCGGTGGTCGTGGTGATGGACGCGCGCCATCCGCTGACTCCGCTCGACCGCACGCTCATCGGGTGGCTGCGCGATGCGGGTCGCTCCACCCACGTTCTGCTCACCAAGTCGGACAAGCTCTCCAAGCAGGCCGCCCAGGTCACGCTCAACAAGGCGCGCAAGGAGCTCAACGAGCTCTGCCCCACGGCGACCGTGCAGCTCTTTTCGAGCCTGAACAGCCAGGGAATCGACGAAGCCAACCAGACTCTTTCGCGCTTGGCTTTCCGCAAAAACAAAGCCCCGCCTAAAGGGGAGTAAAGGCGGGGCCAAAAATGCCTTAATTGGGATTAAGGCGCCCGCTCAGGGAGGAGAAGCGGGGAAGGAGTAACCCTTCATCGTTTAGGATTTCGTCCATATGCCAAAGTTCCCCCTTTCTTTTCCGGACCTGAAATGAGCTCGAGCCTGGGTCGCTTCCCCGACAGGCGCATGCGTCGCTCGCGCCGCGACGACTTCACGCGGCGTCTGGTACGCGAATCGAGTCTGTCCCCGGATGACCTGATCCTGCCGGTATTCGTTCTCGAAGGCCGCAAGGTGGTCGAGCCCGTGGCCTCCATGCCGGGAGTTTCCCGGCGAAGCGTGGATGAGCTGCTCGTGCTCGTTGAGCAAGCGCTCACATTGGGAATCCCCGCTATCACCCTTTTCCCGGTGATCGACACGCCATTGAAAACCGCGGGGGCGGAAGAGGCTTTCAATCCCGAAGGATTGGTGCCGCGTTGCATCCGGGAAGTGAAGAAACGCTTCCCCGAGATGGGCATCGTCACCGACGTCGCCCTCGACCCGTACACGATCCACGGCCAGGACGGACTCATCGACGCGAGTGGCTACGTGCTGAACGACGAAACGCTGCCGGTGCTCGAGAAGCAGGCGCTTGCGCACGCCGAGGCCGGGGCCGACATCGTGGCGCCTTCGGACATGATGGACGGGCGCATCGGCGCCATCCGCCGCGCGCTCGACGCGCGCAAGCTCATCCATGTGCGCATCCTTGCCTACGCCGCGAAATACGCGTCCGCGTTCTACGGCCCGTTCCGCGACGCGGTGGGCTCGGGCGCGAACCTCGGCAAGGGCGACAAGAAGTCGTACCAGATGGACCCGGGCAATGCGGACGAGGCGCTGCACGAAGTTGCCCTCGACCTCGAGGAAGGCGCCGACTACGTGATGGTGAAGCCGGCGATGCCGTACCTGGACATCGTGCGCCGCGTGAAGGATCGATTCGCAGTGCCCACGTTCGTCTACCAGGTGAGCGGCGAGTACGCGATGCTGAAGGCCGCGGGCCGCGCGGGGTGGCTCGACGCCGATGCCTGCATGATGGAAGCGCTCCTCGGCTTCAAGCGCGCCGGGGCCGACGCGATCCTCACCTACTTCGCGCTGGAAGCGGCGGCGAAGCTTCGCGAAGGGCGCTAGCGCGCGAGCAGCGCCTCGACGTCGGCGAGGCGCGCGCGCTGCGGCAACTCGCCGGGCTCGGCGCGAATGCGCGGGCTGGAGCGCTCGTCGTCGGGATCGAGGACGGTCAGGGTCACGATGACGTCGTCCACCTCGAGGCTGATCCGCGGCACAGGCTCGTAGCGGTCGCCGCGCCGCACCTTCTTCGTTCCCTCGTCGAAGCGATAGCGCTTGTTGAGCAGGAACATGGTGAGGAGCTTCGAATCGTCGGTGAACAGATGCAGGTTCACGTCCGAGAACTGGCCCGCGGTGCCGGAGAGCACCGAGCCCACCAGAGCCGGTCGGAAATCGCCGAACTCGCGCATCACCTTCACCGCCACTTCGCGCAGCCTCTTCAGGTGCGCCGGCTGGTCGTCCTTCTGGTAGAGGCCCTGGTACTCGCGCAGCGCTTCCTCGATCTCGTGGTTGTCGGGAAGCTGCGCGGAGTCGGCGAGCCCGGCCTGGCGCGCCGCCTTCGCCTTGGCGGTCCCGTAGTCGGGGATGCCGTCCTCGGCCATCATGCGCGCCGCGATGTAGGCGATGTGCCGGCGCAGGTTCGAGTCGCGCCTGGATCGGGACTTGCTCACGTGCGCCACTCCGTTCAGAAGATCTGGTTCTTCACTTCCTCGGGCGGACGGCTGCCGTCACGCGCGAATGCGCCCTCGTCGCCATAGGGCGGTTGCGACTCCTGGTAGAAGAATTCGGTGGTGCGGCCCGACCCGTCGCGCTCGCGCAGCCCCGTCGACGGATTGATGTTCACCGCGACGATGCCCGAAGGCGGCGAGATCTCGGTCTCGGGCACGCCTTTCAGCACCTTCGCGGCGTAGGCCATCCAGATCGGCAGCGCCGCGGCCCCGCCAGTCTCGTTCGCTCCCAGGTTCGCGGGCGTGTCGAAGCCGATCCACGATACGGCAACGAGCTTGCCCTGGAAGCCCGCGAACCACGCGTCGATGTGGTCGTTGGTGGTGCCGGTCTTGCCGGCGAGGTCCTGGCGACCGAGGGACATCGCCTTCGCGGCGGTGCCGTAGCGCACCACGTCGCGCATGAGGGTGGTCATGAGGAAGGCATTGCGCTCGTCGAGCACCCGCTCGGCGTCCACTCCCGCCCTTTCCGGGCGCGCGGTGTAAAGCGCCTCGCCGCGATTGTCGATGACGCGCTCGATGAACCACGGCTTCACGCGGTAGCCGCCGTTGGCGAACACCGCGTAGGCCGACGCCATCTGCAGCGGCGTAGCCGAGCCCGCGCCGAGCGCCATCGTGAGGTAGGCCGGATGCATCTTCGCCTCGAACCCGAAGCGCTGGATGTAATCCTGCGCGTAGCCGGGTCCGATCGCCTGCAGGAGACGAATGGACACCATGTTCTTCGACTTCGCGAGCGCGGTGCGCAGCCGCATGGGCCCGTCGTACTTGCCGTCGTAGTTCTTCGGCTCCCAGAGCTGCCCGCCGGTCTTCGCCGCGTCGATCACGAAGGGCGCGTCGTTCAGCACGGTAGCCGGCGTGAAGCCCTTCTCGAGCGCCGCCGAATAGATGAAAGGCTTGAAGCTCGAGCCCGGCTGGCGCCACGCCTGCGTGGCGTGATTGAACTTGTTGGCCGAGAAGTCGAAGCCTCCGGCGAGCGCGTTGATCGCGCCGCTGGATGGATCCAGGGAAACCAACGCAGCCTCCACCTTGGGAACCTGGGCGATGCTGAAGGCGCCCTTGTCGTTCCCCTGCAAGCGAATGATGGCGCCGCGGCGGATGGCGCGGTCGGGGTTCTTCTCGGTGAGCGCGCGCCCCGCGAACTTGAGCCCATCGCCGGAGATCTTCACTTCGTCGCCGCGCCTCATCATGGCAACCACCTCGCGCGGCGAGGCCTCGACGACCACTGCGGCGACCAGCTCGTTCACCGTGTCGCGGTCTTGCAGCGCTTCCTCTACGGCTTCCTCGACGTCCTTGTCGCCGTCGGGCAGCTTGGTGTAACCCTCCGGACCTCGGTAGCCGTGGCGACGGTCGTACTCGAGCACACCCAGGCGCAGGCCTTCGTTGGCGGCCTCCTGGTCCTTGCGCTTGATGGTGGTGTGCACGCGCAGCCCGCTCACGTAGGCGTTCTCGCCGTATTGCTCGTAGATCGCGGCGCGCGACATCTCTGCCACGTAGTCGGCCTTGAGCGCGAAGGTCTCGCGCTGGTTGGGATTCAACCGCAGGGGCTCGGCTACCGACTTCTTATATTGCTCGTCGGAGAGCCAACCCACCTCGCGCATGCGCCTCAGCACGTACTGCTGGCGCTCCTGGGCGCGCTTCGGGTTCACGAACGGGTTCTGCCGGGACGGCGCCTGCGGAAGGCCGGCCAGGAGCGCCGCCTCGGCCGGCGTGAGCTCGGCAAGCGCCTTGCCGAAATAGACGTTGGCCGCGGAGCCGAAGCCGTAGGCGCGCTGGCCGAGGAAGATCTGGTTGATGTAGAGCTCGAGGATCTGGTCCTTGGTGAGGTTGGCCTCGATCTTGAACGAGAGCAGCACCTCGGAGAGCTTGCGCGCGAAGGTCTTCTCGCGGGTCAGGAAGAAGGTCCGCGCCACCTGCATGGTGATGGTACTGGCGCCTTCGCGCCGGCCCTGCAGGTTGGCCGCGGCTGCGCGCACCATGCCCAGGTAGTCGACGCCGCCGTGCTGGTAAAAACGGTCGTCCTCGGCGGCCAGGATGGCGGCCTTCATCACCTGGGGAACGTCCTTGATCTTGACGACAGCCCGCTTTTCCTCGCCAAACTCGCCGATCAGCTCGTTTTCGGCGCTGAAGATGCGCAGCGGGATCTTGGGACGGTAATCGGTCAGGACGTCGAGGCTCGGCAGGCTCGGCCAAAGCAGGACGACCGTGAGCGCGCCGACCCCCATGGCGACCAGCACCAGGGAGACGGCAAGGAGTGCCGGGTAAAACCACCAACGGGAAGTCATCGCAGCTGCGGGCGTCGATCTCGTCATGATGTGGCTGCCGGGTCGCGCGCGGGTTCAATTTACCGAAGTGATTATACTGCTGTAGCTGCGCTAACACCTTGCCACAAAATGCTTTACAGACCTAGGACTTGTTGCTAGCATCTAAAGTAGATTCTCCGTTTGGGTGCTAACCTCACACTATGCTTAAAGAAAAATTAGCCGCCCAGTTCGATTTCCTGAAAGCCAAAGCGCCGCCCCTCGTGGGCTGCGACATCAGCTCGTCCTCGGTCAAGATGGTGGAGATCGCGGAAGCTGGCCGTAACGTTTACCGTGTCGAGCGGTACGCGATCGAGCCGCTTCCCAAGGACACTGTGGTGGACGGGAACATTGCCAACATCGAGGCCGCGGGCGAAGCCATGAAGCGCGCCCACAAGGCCCTCGGATCGAGGATCAAGACCATCGCCCTGGCCCTCCCGGCTGCCGCGGTGATCACCAAGAAGGTGATCCTGCCCGGCAACCAGCGCGAGGAGGACATGGAAGTGCAGGTCCAGGGGGAGGCCAATCAATACATTCCTTTCTCCCTGGACGAGGTCAACCTCGATTTCCAGGTCCTCGGCCCGGCGCCTTCCGGCGACGACGAGGTGGAGGTGCTGATCGCGGCCTCCCGCAAGGAGAAGATCGAGGACCGCGTGGCCGCCGCGGAAGCCGCCGGCCTCAAGACCATCGTGATGGACGTCGAGTCGTACGCCTCGCAGACCGCCTTCGAGCTGATCTGTGGCGGCAGCTCCGGGATCTCCGAGGGCGACGTGACCGTGATCGTCGACATCGGCGCGACGGTGACCCGCGTGACCGTCGTGCACAACGGCCAGACCGTATATACGCGCGAGCAGCAGATCGGCGGCAACTCCCTCACCCAGGACATCGCGCGCCAGTTCGACATGCCCGCGGAAGAGGCCGAGGCCGCCAAGCGCGTCGGCAACCTGCCGGAAAACTTCGGCCCCGACGTGCTGCAGCCCTTCAACGAGAAGATCGTGCTGGAGATCCAGCGCGCGCTACAGTTCTTCTTCACCTCGACGCAGTTCAACAAGGTCGACCACATCCTGCTCACGGGCGGCTGCGCCATGCTCGACGGGCTCGAAGAGATGGTCGCCCAGCGCACGCAGGTCCACACCGTTGTGGCCAACCCGTTCGCCAACATGGCGCTTTCGTCCAAGATCAAGCCGCGCCAGCTCACCATCGACGCGCCCTCGCTCATGGTCGCCTGCGGCCTGGCGATGCGGAGGTTCGACCCCTCATGATTCGCGTAAACCTCCTTCCCCACCGGGAAGAGAAGCGCAAGCGCCGCCAGCAGCAGTTCGGGGTGCTTTTCGGCCTCGCGGCTGCAGTGGGCCTGGTGGTCGCGGCCGGGGTGTGGTTCTTCCTCGACCAGCAGGAAACCCAGCAGCGCGCCAACGTGGCCTACATGAAGGCGGAGATCGACAAGCTCGAGAAGCAGATCGAGGAGATCCGCAAGATCCGCGAGGAGACCGCGTCGCTGCTCGCCAAGAAACAAGTGGTGGAAGGCCTGCAGAGCAACCGCTCCGAGCCCGTCCAGCTGCTCGACCAGCTGCTTCGCCAGCTGCCCGAGGGCGTCTATCTCAAGGCCATCAAGCAAAACGGCCCCAAGGTCAACGTGGTCGGCTACGCGCAATCGAACGCGCGGGTCTCGACCCTCATGCGTAACCTCGGCGCCTCGCCCTACCTCGAGAATCCGGAGCTGGTGGAGATCAAGGCCGTGGCTGCGCCAGACAAGTCCGGAAGCCGCGTGAACGAGTTCAACATGAACATCTCGATCAAGCGCGCGCAAGCCGAAGAGCCGAAGAGCGCGCCCGCCAAGGGCGCGCCGGCCAAGCCGGCGGGGGCGAAATGAATCTCGAAGACTTCAAGAACCTGGATCCAAAGCAGCCGGGGAATTGGCCGTGGATCGTCAAGGCGGCGGCGTTCGTCGTGCTCTTCGTGGTGATCCAGATCGCCGCCTACTTCCTCCTCTGGCAGGCTCAGCTGGAAGCTATCGACAAGGGCCGCCAGGACGTTGCGAAGCAGAAGGAAACCTTCCTCGAGAAGAAGAAGCTCGCGGTGAACCTGGACGCGTACAAGCAGCAGCGCGCGGAGATCGAGCAGTCGTTCGGCGCGCTCCTGAAGCAGCTGCCGAACAAGAGCGAGATGGACGCGCTCCTGATCGACATCAACCAGGCAGGCCTGGGCCGCGGCCTGCAGTTCGACCTCTTCAAGCCCTCGGAGAAGGAAAACTTCACCGAGTTCTACGCGGAGCTGCCGGTCAACATCAAGGTCACGGGCAACTACCATGACCTGGGCGCCTTCGCGAGCGACGTGGCCAAGATGCCGCGCATCGTGCTGCTCACCGACGTGAAGCTCGATCCTCCGAAGGACGGCGTGCTCTCCATGGAAGCGGTGGCCAAGACCTACCGCTACCTCGACGAAGAAGAAGTATCCAAGCAGCGCAAGTCCACCAAGGACAAGGCCGCGGCGAAAGCCGGCAAGGCCGGAGGCAAGTGATGAAGCGTCTTCTTCTACCCGTCGCGCTCGCGATGCTGGGCGGTTGCAGCTCCGAGATCGATGAGCTCAAGCAGTTCGTGCGCGAGTCCGACAAGGGGCTGCCGCGCAGGATCGAGCCGTTGCCCGCGGTGAAGCCGTTCGAGCCGTTCGCCTACGAGGGCTTCGACCTGCCGGACCCGTTCAAGCCGCGCAAGCTCACCGCGCCCAAGGAGGGCGGGGGCGGGGGCATCGCTCCGGACCTCAACCGGCGCAAGGAGCCGCTCGAGGCCTTCCCGCTCGAGCAGCTGAAGATGGTGGGCACGCTTTCGCAAGGCAAGGACACCTACGCCCTGGTCCGCGCCGACAAGACCCTTTACCGGGTCAAGAAGGGCAACTACATGGGGCAGAACTTCGGCCTGATCACGGACGTCACCGATTCCGAGATCAAGCTCAAGGAAATCGTTCAAGACAGCGCCGGCGATTGGGCCGAGCGGCAAAGTGTTCTGCCGCTACTGGAAGAAGCCGGCAAAGGGGACAGAAAGTGACTACCACGATCCGCATCGTAACCAGCGGCAAACTCGGAGCCGCGCTCGCCGCGCTGGCCCTCGTGCTCGCCGCGCCGCTCGCGTGGGCCCAGGCCGGCGCGAAGAACGCGGTCGAGTCGATCAGCTTCTCCCAGGTCCAGGGCGGAAAGGTCATCGTCAAGATCGGGATGAAGGAGCCGCTCGCCGCACCGCCGCAGGGCTTCGCGGTCACCAACCCGCCGCGCATCGCGATCGATCTCCCCGACACCGTCAACGCCACCGGCCGCAACCAGATCGAGGCCGGCGAAGGCGAGCTGAAGAGCGTGTCCATCGTGCCGACCGCCACGCGTACGCGCCTGGTTCTGAACCTCGCGCGCAACCTCACCTACACGCAGGCGGTGGACGGCAAGCTGCTGGTGATCACCATCGACGGCTCGCAGGCTCCCACGACCACGGCCGCCGTGCAGACCTCGCCTTCGTCGGCGCCGGCGATGTTCGCCGAGGCCCCCGCCGGCACCAACGTGCGCTACAACCTGCGCGACGTCGACTTCCGCCGCGGACAAAGCTCCGAGGGCCGCGTCGTGGTCGACCTCTCGTCGCCCAACATCGGCATCGACATTCGCCAGCAGGGCCGCCAGGTGGTGGTCGACTTCATCAACACCAACGTGCCGCGCAATCTCGTGCGCCGTCTCGACGTGGGCGACTTCGGCACCCCTGTGCGCTTCGTCGACACCTTCGAGCAGGGCGGCAATGCGCGCATGGTGATCGAGCCGCGCGGAATCTGGGAATACTCGGCGTACCAGACCGACACCCAGTTCATCCTCGAGGTGAAGCCGGTCAAGGAAGACCCGAACCGCCTGGTGCAAAGCTCCACGCCCGGCTACGCCGGCGAGAAGCTCTCGCTCAACTTCCAGAACGTCGAAGTGCGCGCGGTGCTGCAGGTGATCGCCGACTTCACCGGCCTGAACATCATCACCAGCGACACGGTGGGGGGCAACCTGACGCTGCGCCTGAAGGACGTGCCGTGGGACCAGGCGCTCGACATCATCCTGCAGGCCAAGGGGCTGTCGAAGCGCAAGAACGGCAACGTCGTCCTGATCGCGCCGACCGACGAGCTTGCCGCCAAGGAAAAGCTCGCCCTCGAAGCGCAGAACGCGGTCTCGGACCTGGAGCCGGTGCGCACCGAATCGTTCGCGCTGTCCTACGCCAAGGCCGCCGACATCCGCGCGCTCCTTTCCGACAAGGACCAGCGCATCCTCTCCAAGCGCGGCAGCGCCACGGTCGACGAGCGCACCAACACGCTCTTCATCCAGGACACGGGCGGCCGCCTCGAGGAGGCTCGCCGCCTGGTGCTGCAGCTCGACGTCCCGGTGCGCCAGGTGCTGATCGAAGCGCGCATCGTGATCGCCGACGACAAGTGGGGACGCCAGCTGGGCGCGCGCTTCGGCACGCAGTCGGCCTTCAACTCCAACCAGTACAACGTCGGCGTGTCGGGCACGGCGCTGGACACGGTCAACCCGCTGTCCAACAACCCGGCCTCGCGCGGCTCGGCCTCGCTCGTCTACGGCGGCGGCAACCCGTCGCTCCTCTTCCCGGTCCCGCCGGGCGTGGGCACCATCGCGATCGGCGCGCAGCCCGAGCAGCTCAACGTCAACCTGCCGGTGGTCGGCGCCGCGGGCTCGATCGCGCTGTCGATCCTCAACCTCGGCAGCGGCAACCTGGTCAACTTCGAGCTTTCCGCGCTGGAAGCCGACAACCGCGGCAAGGTGGTCTCGAGCCCGCGCGTGATCACCGCCGACAAGAAGAAGGCGATCATCTCGCAGGGCACGGAAATTCCCTACCTCACGGCGGCGGCGAGCGGCGCGACCACGGTCGCGTTCAAACCCGCGGTCCTCGAGCTGGCCGTCACCCCGCGCATCACGCCCGACGACCGCATCATCATGGACCTCGAGGTGAAGAAGGATTCGGTGGGGGTGATCTTCTCCGGCATCCCCTCGATCGACACCAAGAAGGTCACCACGCAGGTGCTGGTCGACAACGGCGACACCATCGTTCTGGGCGGCATCTTCGAGCAGACCACTCGCACCACGGTCGACAAGGTCCCGTTCCTGGGCGACGTCCCGTTCCTGGGCGCGGTGTTCCGCCGCACCATCAAGCAGGACGACAAGACCGAGCTCCTGATCTTCGTGACGCCC
>JANLXC010000078.1:0-159493 GCA_031364925.1 Burkholderiales bacterium
AGCATTGACATCTGATGCATGATGCTATAGCATCTGATGCATGCGAACGACCCTGGATATCGCCGACGACGTACTCCGCGCCGCCAAGGAGCGCGCGCGCCGCGAAAACAAGACCGCGGGGGAGGTGATTTCCGAGCTCGCCCGCAGCGCGCTGACCGCCGCTCCTTCCTCAGCCACCGCGCCGCGAGCCAGCGAGCCGCGCGCGCACTACGGCCTGCGGCCCTTCCCCAAACGCGGCGGCATCGTGACCAACGAGGTCATCGACCGGCTGCGGGAAGACGACGCGTACTGATGCGGTCTTTGCTGGACGTCAACGTGCTGATCGCATTGCTCGACGGCGATCACTCCCTGCACGCGCCGGCCACGCGCTGGTTCGCGGAGCACGCCAGGGCGGGCTGGGCTTCGTGCCCGATCACGCAGAATGGATGCGTGCGCGTGATGTCGCATCCGGGATATCCGAATCCACTGCCGGTCCGCGCCATTGTCGAGCGCCTGGCCGAAGCCACCGCCAATGCCGCTCACGATTTCTGGCCCGACGATGTGAGCCTGCTGGACCCTCGCGTGGCCGACCCCGGCCGCATCCACGGGCCGCGGCAGGTGAGCGACCTCTACCTGCTGGCGTTGGCAGTCGGCAACCGCGGCCGGTTGGTCACCTTCGATCGCTCGATTGCGCTGGACGCCGTGCGCGGCGCCGAGAAGAGGCACTTGCTCGTCCTGTAGGCCCTAGCGCGCCCGGTACGCCTCCACCTGCTTGCGAAGGTCGTCGTACTCCTCGCACGGAACGAGGCAGATCTCGCGCAGCTTCGCGAGATGCTCCTCGGCCTTCGCGAGGTTGCCGGCCATGAGGTAAGCCTCGCCCACGTATTCGTGCGCACCGCGGTGGCGCGGGCTGAGCACCAGGGCACGCTCGTAGTGGCGGAACGCGTTGGGAAGGTCGCCGGAGTTGCGGTATGCATACCCGAGATAGTTCTGGATGTCTGCGTTGCGGGTGTCGCGCAGCGCCGCCGAAGAGAACGACTTGATCGCCGCCTTCCAGTCTTTCGCCTCGATCGCTTTCTTCCCGGCCGCGAAGTCGGGGTCGAGCTGATTCGCCTCCGGGTTCTCCTCGGTGGGGTCGGCCTGCGCGGCGAGGGGAAATGCGGCCGCGAGGAATATCGCGGCCGCGCAAAGAGCCCCTCGCATCAGGCGCCCGCGAGACGCATCTTCGCTTCCTTCAGCTCGGGCCGCGCACCGTCCGAATTGCGCGTGAGCTGGGCAAGCTTGCGGAAGTACGTCTTCGCCTTGGCCTTGTCACCCGAAGCTTCCGCCGCCTTGGCCGCGCCGTAGTAGCCGCGCAGGCGCTCGGGCGTCGCCTTCATCGACTGCTCATACGCGGCGAGCGCCGCACCGGGCTGGCCCTGGATCATCAGCAAGTCGCCGAAGAGCTCGCGCATCGGATAGAGGCGGTTCTCCATCGCGACGTGCTTCTCGGTGGAGTCCTCGAGGTTCGCCGCGGCCGCCATCAGCTTGAACGCTTCCTGCGCATCGCCCTTCGCATGCGCCTGCCACGCGCGCGCGGCCAGTATCTGGATCTCGACCTGCTCCGCCCAATAGCCCTGGTTCGACTTGAGGAGCGACTCGCGCAACGAGATGATCTTGTCGATGTCGGCTTGCGCACCCGCCGGATCGCCGCTACGCGCCTTGCCCAAGGCGCGCGCGAAGTACGTGATGGCATCGGCGGGGGGAAAGGGCAGGTCCAACACCGGGAGTCCAGCGGCGCCTTTCCAATCCTGGCGCTCGAGCATGTAGCGCGCGGGGACGGCGGCGCGAGCGGTGTTTCCGGCGGACACGGGCCCGATCACCTTCTTCACCTCCATGCTCTTGTCGATCAGCGCCTTCGCCTTCGCGTCCTGGCCAAGCTGCAGGTACGCGTATTGCATGAAGTCGTACGCATGCGGGACGCCCGCGAGCACGCCGTCCATCTTGCTTTCCTTCGCGTAGGCGTCCGCGACTTCGACGGAGCGCAGGTTCGACGTGATCGACTCCTTCCACTTCCCGACCATCGAATAGATGTGGGAGGGCATGTGCTGCGCGTGGGGCGCCGCGGGCGCGATGCGCGCGTACTTGTCGGCGGCGGGGAGCCCCTTGTGCGCTATCGGTGCAAAGTCGTAGCTGTGGATGATGTAGTGCGTGATTCCGGGGTGGTCGGGATACTTCCTGTCGAGCGGCTCGAGGATCGCGACCGCCTTCAGCAGCGGCTCCATCGACTTGTGGTCGAAGATCTCGTTCAGCGCGAGCGCGTGGAAGACCTTCGCCTCGACGTCGTCGGGATACTTCTTCGATAGGTCGGCCATTGCGCGCTCATACCGCTTCGTGCGCGTGTCCTGGTCGATGGTCTCGTAGTCCTGGTAGAACGTCTTCATGGCCGCGAGCCAGTCGCGCTCCCGCTGGCTCTTCGCGCCGATCGCTTCGCCCTTCTGCACGAATTCCAGGCCGCGCTTCAGCGTCGCCGCGTCCCACGGGCCCACCAGCGGGTTGGGGCGCTGGCTGATCGCGATGCCCCAGTAGGCGATGGCGCAGTCGGGATCGGTCTGCGGAATGGCGGTGAACGCCTTCACCGTCTCGGGGAAGTAGAACGAGTGCAGCATCGCGAGCGCGCCCTCGAACTGCTTGTGCGCTTCGGGAGTGCACGTGGTCTGGAAGAGGACTTTGCCGAGCTTGCCACCGCTCGCCGAGGGGCGGGCTTCGCCGTGGGCGAGGGCGGTAACGGGCGGGATCGATGCGGCGAGGGCGAGGAGCAGGCAGGAGCGGAGTGCTTTCATGGAAGTCTCCTTATGGGCGTCGTTTGGGACGGCGGATTGGATAATACGCTTTGAAAGCGATTGCGGCGGAGCTCGAGCCCCAAGGCCGCGACGACGGCGCGGGGGTTGTGGCGCACGACCGTGAGGAGCATGAGAGCGGTGCCGCGCGGGCGCCGATCACCGCGCTCCCAATGGCGCAGCGTCCCGAGGCTGAAACCAAAACGGCGGCAGAACTGCTTCTGCGTCATGCGCATGCGCTTGCGAAGCGCGGCAACATTGATATGAGGTTGACAGTGGGACATTGGGAGGATTTTCAGAAAAGTAATCCAGTGGATCGGAGTGTGGGGCACGGGGACCGGTGCGTTGGGGGGCGATCCAGTGGATCACCTTTTCAGAATTTCACTTTCAGGATGCCCCGTCCCCTCAACGATCGCGCTCGGCACGCGCTGACATCGGGGTACCATGACGCCCATTCCCCGCTCTGCTGACACGCCCATGCGCCCGATCCTTCTTACGATCCCGGTCTTCACGTTGGCCGTCCTCACCGCGTCGGCCCAAACCCTCAAGTATCCCGAAGCCGCCAAGAAGCCCGTCACCGACACCTACCACGGCATCCAGGTCGCGGACGACTACCGCTGGCTCGAGAACGACAGTGACCCCGCGGTAAAAGCCTGGAGCCTCGACCAGCTCAAGGTCACGCGCTCGTATCTCGATAACCTCCCGCGGCGCGCCGATCTCAAGGAGAAATTCGCCGACCTCTACCGCAACTCCCCGGTCCGCTACACCCAGTTCCACCAGGCAAAGACCCTCTTCGCGATGAAGCGCCAGCCGCCGAAGAACCAGCCGATTCTGGTGGTGTTGAAGTCGGCCGCCGACGTGGCGAGCGAGCGTGTCCTCCTCGATCCAAATACGCTCAACGCCAAGGGCACCACGGCCATCGACTTCTTCGCCCCATCGCACGACGGCCGCTACGTCGCCGTGGCGGTCTCGGAGAACGGCAGCGAGGACGGCCCGGCGTGGGTGATCGATGCGCGCACCGGCAAGCGCCTCGCCGACGTCGTGCCGCGCGTGCAGTACCCGACTGGCGGCGGCAGCATTGCATGGGACGCGAAAAGCAAGGGCTTCTTCTACACGCGCTATCCGCAGAATGATGAGCGGGCGAAGGAAGACGCCAACTTCTACCAGCAGGTGTGGTTCCACAAGCTGGGCACGCCCGCCAGCGCCGACACCTACGTGATCGGCAAGGAATTTCCACGCATCGCCGAGACCGAGCTCTTCACCACGCGTGACGGCCGCTATCTCCTCGCGAACGTGGCCAATGGCGACGGCGGCGAGCACGCGTTCTACCTGCGCGGTCCCGAGGGCCGGTGGACGAAGGTCTCCGACTTCGCGGACATGCTGCGCGCCGCGTGGCTGGGGTTCGACGGCCGGCTCTACGCGCTCTCCGTGAAGGACGCGCCGCGCGGCAAGGTCATCGCCATGCCGTTGTCGAAGCCGGAGCTCGCGAGCGCAACGGTAGTGATCCCCGAGGGTGCGGACACCATCCAGGATGTGAGGCCCGCCGCCACGCGCCTCTACGCCATCTACATGGCAGGCGGCCCGACGGAGATCCGCATGTTCGACCTCGCCGGAAAGCCCCTGGGCGCGCTGCCCGCGGAGCCCGTGTCGACGAGCTTCATCAACGAGCGTCTCGGGGGCGACGAGATCCTGGTGGGCAGCGTGAGCTACGTGTCGCCGCCCACCTCGTACCGCTATTCGCCCAGCCTCGGCAGGCTCGTGCCGACGGCGCTCGCGGGCAAGCAGCGCTTCGACTTCGCGGATGCCGAGGTCGTCCGCGAGATGGCAGTCTCGAAGGACGGCACCAAGGTCCCGGTGAACATCGTCATGCGCAAGGGCACCAAACGCGACGGTTCCAACCCCGTGCTCCTCTACGGTTACGGCGGCTACGGCGTGAGCGAGCAGCCGCAGTTCTCCGCGCGCACGCGCGTCTGGCTCGACGCGGGCGGCATCTTCGCGGTGGCCAACCTGCGCGGCGGCGGCGAGTTCGGCGAGGCGTGGCACCTCGCGGGCAACCTCGCCAAGAAGCAGAACGTCTTCGACGACATGATCGGCGTGGCGCAGCACTTGATCGATCGCGGCTATACGAAGCCGGAGAAGCTCGCGGCATTGGGCGGCAGCAACGGCGGCCTCCTGATGGGCGCGATCCTCACGCAGCGCCCCGACCTCTTTCGCGCGATCGTGAGTGAGGTCGGCATCTACGACATGCTGCGCGTGGAATCCACACCCAACGGCGCCTTCAACGTGACGGAGTTCGGGACGGTGAAGGACCGAGCGCAGTTCGATGCGCTCTACGCCTACTCGCCATATCACCGCGTGAACGACGGTACCGCCTACCCCGCGATCCTGCTCACATCAGGCGAGAACGATGGCCGCGTCGATCCGTACAACTCGCGCAAGATGGCCGCGCGACTGCAGGCGGCTGCCGCGCCCGGGCGCCCGGTGCTCCTTCGCATTAGCGCCGACACGGGCCACGGCATCGGAACAGCGCTCAATACTCGCGTCGAAGAGGATGCGGACAAGTACGCGTTCATGATGGACGCGCTCGGAATGGAGCGTGGGCTCAATACATATAGCCGAAAATAATCCCCATCTCATCCTCGCTGGTGAGGCCGAAGGTGAGGGTGCGGTCCGTGGTGTTGTTGTAGGTGATGATCGAGGTCAGTCCCTCGCCCGGCTGCAGGATGATCGGTGAATCGAAGGTGACGATGCGCGGATGCTCCCAGTCGGTGTTCTCGAAGACGAGCTCGCCGTCGCGCGCGCCGCCTGCCACGCGAATCTGGAAGAGCTCCCCGTGCTTGTGCATGTGCGAGGTCAGCATGAGCACGCGCGTCAGGGTGGAAAAGCGAAAGGTCCGGGTCTGCGTGGTGCGCTGCCTCGGCGGCAGCTGCAGGCCCGTGTTCGAGAGGTTGATGGTGCTCGCCACCTGCTGCACCTGTGAGGCGTCCACCGTATGGAGGTTCGCGTAGGCCTCGCCCATGATCGGCGCGGCCGAGGCGTTCACGTAGTGCACGTTGATATCGAGCGCGGCGTTGGCGGGCAGGCGCAGCGCGATGCCGGGAGGAAACGCATAGCCGCCGGTAGGACTCATCGAGCCGCCGAAGAAAACGTGATACGCCATGGGCAGCACGTTGCTGAAATCGAGCGAGCCGTCGGGATTGCGGATGTCGCGAATGACGTCCTTGGGCGGCACGATGGCCGCCGGCATGTCGTCGCGGAAGCCGTAGAGCACCATGTGGTGGCTATTCGTGCGCATGCGCGTTTCCATGCGCGTCACGTAGATCGGGCTCGCATTGCCGAGCGAGCGATACACGGAGAGCTCGCGCTCGAAATTCGGCTGGACCTGGAACGGCTCGATCCGGATCTGGACGCCTGTGCCTGCAGGTGGCGGCATCAACGGCGCGAATGGCGCGAATGCCGGCAGCGTCGCGTCGTCCAGGAGCTTCGCATCGGCGACCTCTCCCGTTTCCGGCGCGCCCGCCGCGATCCATTGCCTGATGAACTCGATCTGCCCGATGCTGAGCGACGTGTTGCCGAGCGGCATCGCGGTTCCGAGAGACGCGGGGCTGTTGGGATCCCAGAGGAGGAGCTTGCGATGGAAGAAGCTCGCGTTGGCGTCGCGCGGCGCGACAAGCCTGGTGATGCCCTGGGCGATAGCGCTCGCGTTCTTCACCGCGCCGTTCACGAGGTTGCGATAGGCCACCGGCGCATCGAGCACCAGCCCCGACTGGAGCGCATACGGATGCCCGGCCGAGTGGCAGCTGAGGCAGGCGGGCGCGATCACTCTTTCCTGCAATTTTGCGAAGCTCGAGATCGCGGCCGGCGCGGCGTTGCCGTAGACCTGGCGGCTGATCGCGACATTCGCCTGCGCTCCGTCGACCGCGTAGCGCATGGTGGCGGTGTTGCTGTCGCCGAAGGTGAACGCGAGGCTTCCCACCTCGGAGACCTGCAGCCGGCTGGCATCGTACGCGGCGCCGATCCACGCCGAGCCGTTGGTCCGATAAAGCGTTCCAGCAATCGCCGCGCTCGACGTGAAGCGGGCGTTGGGCATCACCAGCCAGGTCGGCTTTCCCTGCGCGTCGTAGGTGTACCAGACCGCGAAGAGGTTCGAGCCCTGCTGGGTGAGCGAGATGCCCCAGCCATTCTGGGCTTGGCCGCCCCACCAGAGGTCGGTGTAGTTGCCGATCGCGCCACCCGCGCCGAATACCTGGCGGGTGATGGACTTGCTGCCGCTTACGCCGTCGATGGCGTAGCGCAGCGTGGCGGCATTGCTGCCGGCGAATTCCAGCGTTGCGTTGCCGACGGGTGCGCCGGGCACGAAGCGGGCGACATCGTAATCGGCGAATGGGGCGCCGGTGGGACTGTAGAGCGCGCCGCTGTATGCGGTGTTGGCCGCGTTCCACGAGCCGCCGGGCATCACGACCCATCGCGGCTTGCCCGCGGCGTCGTAGATGTAGAGCACCGAGAAGAGCGTGCTGCCCTGCTGCGAGATGCTCAGGCCCCAGCCGTTTTCCTGGCTGCCGGCCCACCACAGGTCCTGGTAGTTCAGCGGCGCGGCGAGGCACGTGCCCGCGCCGGCAAGCAGTAGCGCGGCAACAGCCGTGATGCGCGCCAACAAGCTCCTGGGATTCATGCGGGAATTGTAGCGGAGGAGGAGAGCCAGGTCACAGCAGGAACGGTGGCAAGCCGCCGCAGGATAGACTGCGCCCATGGCTACCATACCGCCCGACGATTCCCGGATCCGCGCTCACGGCGAACGCCCCGTCTACACCTGGGCCGCGCTCGCCGCGCTCCTCGTCGTCTTCGCGGGCTTCGCGCAGACGTACTACCTTAAAACCGCGTTCGGTACGCCGGATCTCTCCGCGCTGAAGCACGTCCACGGCCTCGTCATGACGGCGTGGTTCGCGTTCTTCCTGGTGCAAGTGCGTCTCGTCGCCACCGGGCGCACGGCGATCCATCGCAAGCTCGGCGTGGCGGGCGTGGGCTTGGCGATCCTGGTGATATTCGTCGGGGTCACCTTGGGGATCGCCTCGGCGCGCGCCGGCGCCGCCCCCACCGGCGTGCCGCCGCTCGTCTTCCTCGTCCTGCCCATCGGCGAGATGGTCGTGTTCGCCACGCTCGTCACCGCCGCGATCGTGATGCGAAAGCGCGCGGCTTATCACAAGCGCCTCATGGTGCTCGCCTCCGTCGCCATGCTCACGCCTGCCATGGCAAGGCTGCCGTTCGCATTCGTCGCCGCCGGGGGCCCGCTCGTGTTCTTCGCCCTCACCGACCTCGTGATCGTCGCGTGCATCGCGTTCGACACGATCAGGAACCGGCGCCTTCATCCTGCGTTCGGCGCGGGCCTCGCGTTCGTGGTGGTCGGGCAGGTCGGCCGCCTCGCGCTCTCGCAGACTTCGGCATGGATGACGTTCGCGAAGTGGGTGGTGGCGCCCTGAAGTGTCGGCATGACAGCGCTTGCCCGTTCGCCGGTTAATATTGTCCTTCCCAGGTGAGACGAATGATCCCGATGATCCGCACCCTCCGCCGCTTCGCAACTCTCCTCGTCGCCACAGCCGCGTTCACCGCCAACGCGCAGGAATACCCCAACCGTCCCATCACGCTGATCGTTCCCTTCGCCGCGGGCGGCACCACCGACACGCTCGGCCGCATGTTCGCCGCGCGCATGGGCAAGACGCTGGGCCAGACGATCGTGGTGGAGAACGTCGCCGGGGCGGGTGGGGTGGTCGCCAACAACAGGATGTTGCGCACGCCGGCGGATGGCTACACGGTCGCCATCGGCCACGTCGGCACGCATGTCATGGCGCCCGCGGTCCAGGGCATCGAGGTGGACTACGTGAACGACTTCGACCCGATCGCGTTGATCGCCAGCAATCCGCAGATCATGACGGTGCATCCGAGCGTCCCGGCGAAGACCCTCAAGGAGTTCGTCGCGCACGTGAAGGCCAACCCGGGCAAGGTGAGCTACGGCACCGGCGGCCCTGGCACGCCGTCGCACGTGATGGCGGTGGACTTCGGCACGCGCGTGGGCTCGGAGCTCAACATCGTCCATTACAAGGGCGCGGCCCCCGCGATGCAGGATGTGATCGCCGGCCACGTGAACGCCACTTTCGACCAGGCCGCCACCGCGCTCGGGCAGGTGAAGGCGGGGCGCGTGATCGCGTTCGCCGTGACCTCACCCACGCGCCTGGGCTCCGCGCCGGAGATTCCCACCGTCGACGAGGCGGGCATGCCGGGCTTCTACATGTCCATCTGGCACGCACTATGGGTGCCGAAGGGTACGCCGCGGGCGGTCGTTGCGAAGTTGAACGCCGCGGCGCGCGAGGCGCTCGCCGATCCCGCGGTGCGCAAGCAATTGGAGGACCTCGGCCAGGAGATCCCGCCGGCGGCCCAGCAGACGCCCGAGGCGCTGCGCGCCTACCAGAAGGCCGAAACCGAAAAATGGTGGCCGATCATCAAGGCGGCGGGGATCAAGTCCTAGCGCAACGCCCGCGCTGACAAGCAACTCTCATCGCGCCGGGCTGTCCCATCGTTTCACGGGGGAGGGCCTATGCGCGTTTCCAAGGACAAGCTGGTCGCCACGGTCGAGATCCACGGCAACTATCGCGCGGACGAGGTGGAACAGCTCATCGCCGAGCTTTCCGAGCTGCGCGCGAAAATGGTTCCCGCAGTGCCGATGACGCCCGATGGCGAGCGCATTACCGACCCGGCGGCGGCACGCGCCAGCGGCGATCCCTGCGTGCAGGTCGCCGTGATGCGCGACGGCATGACGCGCTTCTGGGTGCGCCACGCCGGCATCGGCTGGTTCGGCTTCAATCTCCCCATCGACCGCGCGCGCACCCTCGCGCAATACATCCTCGGCCTGGCCATGCCGCGCGAGCAGTCGCGCGAATTCTTCGGCCGCAAGCGCCGCCAGTCGGATTCCTGCCACTGAGCACCGCGGCTGCGCTTTAGGCTAGAGGAAGCCGGTCGAAAGCCACGGGACCCCGGCCACCAGCGCCAGCCCCGCCAGCAGGGCGAGCACGTAACCCCAGATCGCCTTGAGGCCTTCGTTGGGATCGACGCGCCCCACGGCGCACGCGGCGTAGTACCCGACGCCCACCGGCGGGATGAATAGCCCAATGCCCATCGCCAGGATCACGACCATGGCGTAGTGCACCTCGTTCACGCCCAGGCTCCTGGCGATCGGAAAGACGAGCGGCCCGAAGAGCACCAGCGCCGGAATGCCTTCGAGGACGCTGCCCAGCACGATGAAGGCCACGATCGAGACGGCGAGGAACATCGGCGCCCCGCCCGGCAGATGGGTCATCACCGCGGCAAGCTCGCGCGAGAACCCCGATTGCGTGAGCGACCAGGCCACGGCGGTCGCCGCACCGATGATGAACAGGATGGCGCCCGAGAGCGATGCGGTATCCACCAGCATGCGCGCAAGACCTCGCCCGTCGAAATGCCGGTACACCACGAATCCGACGATTGCCGCGTACACGATCCCGATGGTGGAAACCTCGGTCGCCGTCGCTACGCCTTCGATCACCGCGGAGCGGATCACGAAAGGAAGCGCGAGGGCCGGGAAGGCGAGCAGGAACGCGAAGGCGATCTCGCGGCGCGTGGCGCGCTTCACCCCGGAAAGATCCTCGTTGCGGTAGCGCCACCAGACCACCCCGCAGAGGGCGAGCCCCAGCACGACCGCGGGCACCAACCCGCCGGTGAAGAGCGCCGCGATCGACACACCGGTGACCGAGCCGATGGTGATGAGCACGATGCTGGGCGGGATGGTCTCGGTCTGCGCGCCGGTCGCCGAGAGGAGCGCCACCAGGTCGCCGGGTTTCGCGCCGCGCTTCTGCATCTCGGGGAAGAGGGCGGGGGCCACGGCGGCCATGTCGGCGGTCTTCGAGCCGGAGATACCGGATACGAGGTACATGGCGCCGATCAGCACGTACGAGAGGCCGCCGCGCACGTGCCCCAGGAGCGAGGCGAGGAAACCCACCATGGCGCGCGCCATGCCGTTGGCCTCGATCTGCAGGCCGAGGAAAACGAAGAGCGGAACGGCGAGGAGGATGAGGTGCGACATTCCCTCGTCCATGCGCCCCGCCAGCACCATCATCGGCGTGCGTGTGGCGACCGACAGGTAGGCCAGCGCCGCGAGCCCGAAGACGAAAGCGATGGGGATGCCCAGCGCTACGCCCACCGCGATGAACCCGACGAAGAAGATCAGCAGGTTCCAGTTGCCGAGCTGCATGAAGAGCGGCTTCGCCAGGAAAAGCGCGCCGGCGAACGCGGCGATGATGACTGCCGCAATCAGCATCGGCCTGTAGAGCCGCTCGCGCACGATCCGGCACGCGGCGAAGGCGAGCATGAGAGCGAGCCCGGTGGGCAGCGCCGAAGAGCGCCAGGCATTCGAGATCTCGAGCGCGGGCGTGATGACGACGCGCTCCTCGAGCGCGTATTCGAAAGCCGGGTAGCCGATCACGAGGAGGAAGGCGAGCGGGGCCGCGAGGCCGGCGATCTCGAGCACGCGGCGCGGTGTCGGCGACACGCGGCTCGATATCGCCGTCATCCGCATGTGCTGGTCGCGCTGGAATGCGATGGCCGTTCCCAGCATCGTGAGCCACACGAAGAGAATCGAGGCAAGCTCGTCGGACCAGGTGAGCGGCACGCCCACCGCGTAGCGCGCCACGACCCCGACGAAGAGGATGACGATCTCGGCCGCGAGGATCACCGCGGCCGAGATCTCTACGCCGAGGACGAGCGCGCCTTCGAAGGTCCGCGCTTCGGCTTGATTCAAGCTGCGCCCCTCAGGCGAGCTTGCCGGTGGTCGCCTCGAGCAGGCCCCAGGCCTCATCGCCCAGGCGGCCCTTCCACTCCCCGTAGAAGCCGGACTGCTGCAGCTTCTGGCGGAACGCCTCGGGGTTCACGTCCACGAACTGGATTCCCTTGGCGCTCAACTGGGCGCGCAGATCCACATTGAGCTTTTCCACGTCGACGCGCTGCTTGAGCGCAGCCTCGTTGACGGTCCTGGTGATGATGTCGCGCGTGGACGCGGGCATCGCCTCCCAGGTCTTGCGGTTGATGAGGAACCAGAAGCCGTCCCACATATGGTTGGTGTTGGAGAGGTACTTCCCGACCTCGTGCATCTTGGCGAAGTAGATTCCCGCGAGCGGATTTTCGAGCCCATCGGCGACCCGGGTCTGAAGAGCCGAATAGGTTTCGCCCCAAGGCACCGACACGGGCGAGGCGCCGATCGACTTGAACATCGCGGTCCACAACGGGCTCGGGGGCACGCGGATCTTGAAACCGCGGAAGTCCTCCGGCGTGCGTATGGGCTTGGTGACCGACAGGGTCTGGCGAAAGCCGTTGTCCCACATGCGGTCGAGCGCCACCAGGTTCGCCTTGCCGAAAGCGTTCACCACGTGCTTGCCGAGCGGGCCGTCCATGGCGCTCCACACCTTCGAATAGTCCGAGAACGCGAAGCCGATGCCGTTGATGGAGGCCACCGGCACGAGCGAGGCGAGGATGAGCCCCGTCTGCGCAAACATGTCGATGCCGCCCGAGCGAAGCTGGGCGAGCATGTCGGCATCGGTGCCGAGCTGGCTCGCCGGGTAGACCTCGATGTCGACCTGGCCGTTGGTCAGCTCCTTGATGCGCGCGCTCGCCTCCTTCATGCGAATGTTGAGCGGATGGTCCACCGGCATGATGTTGGCGAACTTGAGCTTGAACTGCGCCGGCGCCTGCGCGCGGGCGATGCCGGGAAAGGCGAGCGTGGTGCCGAGGGCGGCCCCGGTCAGCACGAGTTGGCGCCGCTTTACGTCGATCATGGTTTTTTCCTCCTGGGCCTAGGCTCGCCCCGCCCGGTGCGGGCGGGTGCGTCTTCTGCAAAGAATTTCAGCAACTCCCGCGCTACGAATTCGGGCTGCTCGTCGGCCACCCAGTGGCCGCTATCCGGAACGAGCCCGCCGCGCACGTCGGTCGCCACGCGCTTCATCGATTCGAGTGTCTCCATGCCGCGTCCGAAGCTCTTGTTTCCACCCAGCGCGAGGACCGGCATCTTGAGCTTGCCCTTCGCCTCGAGGATGGCGCGGTTGTCCTCGGCGTCCTGGGGAAGGGCGCGGTAGTAGCCGAACATCGCGCGCATTGCGCCCGGCTTCACGTAGGTGCGCAGGTATTCCTGGCGATCCGCCTCGGAAATGCAGTTGGCGTGGTAGCCGTAATTGTCGTAGAGCCAGTTGAGGATCAGGTGCTCGCGTCCGCCAAGGAAGAGCGCCTCCGGCAGGTCGAGCGTCCGGAAGACCGCGTGGTGCCAGCGACGTCCACCCTGCGAGAAATCGGCGCCGTCTCCGGGAATCGCCACGTCGAGGATGGCGAGGCGGCGCACGGCCTCGGGGTGGTGCGCGGCGAGCGCGAACGCGGTGGGC
Organism: Burkholderiales bacterium; assembly: GCA_031364925.1. GTDB lineage: Bacteria > Pseudomonadota > Gammaproteobacteria > Burkholderiales > Usitatibacteraceae > Usitatibacter. Next base: position 13,250 of record JANLXC010000078.1, read on the forward strand.
CCGCCCCAGTCGTGGCCAACGAGGAAGAATTTGTCGACCTTCAGGTGGCGCAGCAGGCGCCACACGTCGTTTGCCACCGTCTTCTTGTCATAGCCGCCGGCGGGGCGAGAGGAGTCTCCGAGGCCGCGCAAGTCGGGCGCGATGATCGAGTACTTGGACGCGAGGAAGGGAATCACGTCGCGCCACTCGTGCGAGGTTTGCGGAATGCCGTGCAGCAGCACCACCGGATCCCCCGCGCCCGCGGTGAGGTAGTGGACGAAGACGTCGCCCAGGTCGGCGTCGTGATGCGCGATCGGTTTCATTCGGTTCGGGGCGCGGTGTTGTAGTTGCGGATCACTGCCGAATCGTCGAGCCGGCCCATGCCGCGCCCGCTCACGGAAATGAACGCGAGGTAGGCGGCGTGGGCGAGCGGCGCGGCGAAGCGCGCCTCGCGAGCAGCGTCCAGCACGAGGCCAAGGTCCTTCACGAAGATATCGACGGCGGAGGTCACGTCGTCGAAGGCTTCGCTCACCATGCGCGGGCCGCGGTCGCCGAGCATCCACGATGCGCCCGCCCCGCCGCCCAGGATTTCCAGGGTGGTCGCGACGGGCAGGTTCTGGCGCTTGGCCATCGCGAGCGCCTCCCCTGCCGCGGCAAGATGCACGCCGCACAGGAGCTGGTTGATCACCTTCATCTGCGCGCCAGCGCCGGGCTTGTCCCCCAGGTGGTAGATGCGGGCCCCGAATGCCTCGAGGACGGGGCGCACGCGTTCATAGGCATTTTTGTCGCCCGCGGCCATCACGGTGAGAGATCCACGCGCGGCGCCGACCGCGCCTCCGGTCACCGGCGCATCGATGAGCGTGATGCCCCGCGCGGCGAGACGCACGCCCAGCTCGGTTACGTAGGAGGGGGGCATCGTGCTGCAGGCGACGAACACCGAGCCCGGTGCGAGGCCCGCGGCAAGGCCGCCGTCGGCGAAGAGCACGCTTTCGGTCTGGACCTGGTCCACGACGAAGCTCACCACCACTTCGCAGGACCGGGCCAGCGAGGCGAGGTCCGGTGCGAAGCGCCCGCCCAGCTCGCGCAGCCACTCGCTGGCCTCGGGGCGGATGTCGTAGCCCATGAGCGGAAAGCCTTTGCGCACCAGGTTGCCCGCGACGCCGCGTCCCATGGCGCCCAGGCCCACGAGCCCCACGGGTTTCTCCGCGGCGTTCTTCAGCGAAGCCATGATTTGATCGATGCGGCCACGGCTTCCGTGGAGATGCCGTAACGATCGTGCAGCGTGGGCAGCGCTCCCGCGTCGAGGAACGCATCGGGGAGCGCGATCTGGCGAAACGCGCATGCGACACCGGCGCGCATCAACACGGCGGCGACACCTTCTCCCAATCCGCCGATGAGTGAATGGTTTTCCGCGACGACCACCAGGCGCCCGGGGCGCGACGCTTCGCGGATGATCGCTTCCTCGTCGAGGGGCTTGATCGTGGGAACGTGCAGGATGGCGGCGTCGACGCGGTCCTTGTCGAGCAGCTTCGCCGCCTCGAGCGCGCGCATCGTCATGAGGCCGGAGGAAATGACCAGCACGTCGGGTCCGTCGCGCAGCAGCTTCGCCTTGCCAAGCTCGAATTGGTATCCGTACTCGTCCAGCACCAGCGGCACGTGGCCGCGGAGGAGGCGCATGTACACCGGACCCTTGTGCGCGGCGATCGCTGGCACCGCCTGCTCGATCTCGTGGGCATCGCACGGATCGACGATCACGAGATTGGGCATCGCGCGGAAGATCGCCAGGTCGTCGGTGGCCGTGTGGCTCGGGCCGTAGCCGCTCGTGAGCCCGGGGAGCGCGCACACGATCTTCACGTCGAGGCGGTCCTCGGCGATCGCGAGGCAGATGAAGTCGTAGGCGCGGCGCGAGGCGAACACCGCGTAGGTCGTCGCGAAAGGCGTGAAGCCTTCGCGCGCCATGCCGGCGGCCGCGCTCATCAGGAGCTGCTCCGCCATTCCCATCTGGTAGAAGCGGTCCGGATACGCCTTGGCGAATACGTGCAGGTCGGTGTACTTGGCGAGGTCGGCGGAAAGGCCGACGATCTCGGGGCGAGCGCGCGCGATCTCGACCAGCGCGCTGCCGAACGGGGCGAGGCGGGTGCGCTGCCCTTCCGCCGCGATCGAGGCGATCATCGCCGAGGTGGTGAGGCGCGGCTTGGTGGTGCTCATGCGGGTCCTTCGGCGTCCAGCGCTTCGAGCGCCTTGCGCCATTCGTCGGGCTCGACGCGCATGAAGTGGCTGCCCTCGCGCTCCTCGAGGAAGGGCACGCCCTTGGCCATCTTCGTGTCGCAGATGATGATGCGCGGCCGCGGCTCCGTGTGGCTTCGCGCCGCGTCGAATGCCGAGACCAGCGCATCGAGGTCGTTACCGTTCACGCGCTGCACGTGCCAGCCGAAAGCCTCGAACTTGGGCGCGATCGGCTCGAATTCCATCACGTCGCGCGACGGGCCGTCGGCCTGCATGTTGTTCACGTCGACGATGCCGATCAGGTTGTCGAGGCGGTGGGAGGAGGCGCCCAGCGCCGCCTCCCATGTGGAGCCTTCGTCCAGCTCGCCGTCGGAGAAGAGGTTGTAGACGCATGCGGTCGAGCGCTTGCGCTTGAGCGCGAGGCACATGCCCACCGCGATACCGAGCCCGTGGCCGAGCGAGCCGCCGGTAATCTCCATCCCCGGCGTGCATCCCGACATCCCCGACATCGGCAGGCGGCTGTCGTCCGCGCCGTAGGTCTCGAGCTCGGATTCCGGGATCACGCCCGCCTCGATCAGCGCAGCGTAGAGCGCGATGGCGTAATGGCCGTTGGAGAGGAAAAAGCGGTCGCGGCCGGGCCACGCGACATCGTCGGCGCGATAGCGCATGGCGTGAAAGTAGGAGACCGCCAGCACATCGGAGATGCCGAGGGCCTGGCCGATGTAGCCCTGCCCCTGGACCTCCCCCATGCGCAGTGCGTGCCGGCGGATGTTGCGGGCTCTCTCGGGCAGGGAAATCGTTTGCATGACGGGCATATTCCACACTTGACTGCACGCGCGCAAGAGAATAAAAAGCGGTAATCGATGAAATCAATTCATCTAAAATGCGTGTCCTTCCGGCTCTCAAGTCCCTCCAGGCGTTCGAGTCCGCTGCGCGGCTCGGCTCCTTCGTGCGCGCAGCCGAGGAGCTGCACCTCACGCCTTCGGCCGTGAGCCATCGCATCCGGCAGCTCGAGCGCAGCCTCGGCCTGCCGCTTTTCCACCGCATCCACCGCTCGATCATCCTGACCGACGCCGGGCGGCGATACTCGGAGGAAATCGGCGAGGCGTTCGGGCGGATGGAGGCTGCGACGCGCAACGTCTCGCGCTCCGGGAAGAGCGACCTGCTCACGATCCACGTGGTGCCGAGCCTCGCGGCGCAGTGGCTGATGCCGCGCATCGCGCGCTTCAGCGCGCAGTATCCCGATATCGACGTGCGGCTCAACGCCTCCACCGATGCCGTGAGCCTCGACGAGGGCGTGGTGGATTTCGACATCCGCTACGGCACCGTGCTCAAGCAGGCGGGCATCGAGACCGAGATGTTTCCGCCGGAGACGATCGTCGCGCTGTGCTCGCCTCGGCTGGCCACCGGCGGCGCGGCGCTGCGCAAGCCCCGGGACCTCGGCCACCAGATGCTGATCCATTCCGAGGTAAACCTGTATTCGTGGCGCGACTGGCAGCGCGATCATGCCGGCGTGGAGTTGAACCTCGACCGCGGCCCACGCTTCGACCGCTCGTTCATGGCGATCAGCGCGGCGATCGACGGGCTCGGCGTCTGCCTCGAAAGCGCGCTCCTGGTCCAGCGCGAGCTCGAGGCGGGCCGGCTGGTGACGCCCTTCGGCATGGAGGGGCCGCGAATTCACTGCCACAGCCTCAACTACATGAAGGCGCGCGCGCGCCTGCCGAAGGTGAGGGCGTTTCGCGAATGGTTGTTCGGGGTTCTCACCGAAAATCGAGCCGACGCCGCTGATTGACCCCTGCCGTCCCGCAGTGCAAAGTAGCGTGCTCCTACTGCCCTATCCTCAGGAGAGCGCCATGAGTCTCCGTACGCCTCATCTTCTGTTCGTCCTCGCCCTGGCGGCCCCCGCCCAGGCCCACGACACCGACTCCCAGGCCGGCCCGCTCGGCAAGGTGCCCTTCCCGACCAGTTGCGATCCGAAGGTGCAGCCCGCTTTCGAGCGTGCCGTGGCGATGCTGCATTCTTTCTGGTACTCAGCCGGCGAGAAGGCATTTCGCGACGTGCTGAAGGACGATCCGCAATGCGCGATCGCCACATGGGGCATCGCTTCGATCCTGATGTCCAATCCGTTGGCCGGGCAGGGCGCGTCTGCCAAGGGCGCGGCGGACGCGCAGGCCGCGATCGACGAGGGGCGGCGCATAGGGGCGAAGACTGAACGCGAGCGCGACTATCTCGAGGCCGTCGCCGCCTATTACCAGGACTTCGCGACACGCCCCGAGAAGGACCGCCAGGCCGCGCGTGCCAAGGCGTACGAGGCGCTCGCCCAACGCTATGCAACCGACGACGAGGCGCAGATCTTCTCCGCGCTCTACATCTCCGGGACGCAGACGCAGGCCGACCAGACTTACGCCGCGTACCTGAAGGCGGCCGGCATCCTCGAAAGGCAGTTCCAGAAGTATCCCGACCATCCGGGCGTCGCGCACTATTTGATCCACAGCTACGACGCGCCGCCGATCGCCGAGAAGGGACTCATCGCCGCGCGCCGCTACGCCACCATCGCCCCCGCCGCTCCGCACGCGCTGCACATGCCCTCGCACATCTTCACGCGCGTGGGCTCGTGGCAGGAGTCCGCCGCGACCAACAAGCGCTCCATGGAAGTGGCCAAGGCAGGCGGCGAGCCCGACGAGGCCTATCACGCGGTCGACTACATGGTGTACGCGTACCTGCAGCTTGGAAGAGACGCCGAGGCGCGCCGCTCCATCGACGAGGTGATGAAGGTCGCCGGCATCACTCCGCGCTTCGTCGCGCGCTACGCCATGGCCGCCATGCCGGCGCGCTACGCCTTCGAGCGCGGCGCATGGCAGGAGGCGGCGAGCCTGCAGCCGCTCGGCAGCGACTACCCCTTCGTCGAGGCCATCACCTGGTTCACGCGCAGCGTCGGCGCGGCGCGTAGCGGCGATCTCGCCGCCGCCCGCCAGGGGGCCGACCAGCTCGAAGCCGCGCACAAGGCGCTGCTGGCCGCGAAGAACAACTACTGGGCCACCGAGGTCGAGATCCAGCGACTGGCCGCGGCGGGGTGGATTGCGTTGGGCGAGGGCAAGTCCGGGGAGGCGCTCAAGCTCATGCGCGCCGCCGCCGACCTGGAGGACCGCAACGAGAAGCACATCGTGACGCCGGCGCGAATCGTGCCCGCGCGCGAGTTGCTGGGCGAGATGCTGCTCGAGATGAAGCAGCCTGGCGAGGCGCTGAAGGAGTTCGAAGCCTCGCAGCGGCGCGAGCCCAATCGCTTCCGCAACTACGCCGGTGCCGCGCGCTCCGCGGATATGGCGGGGGACCGCGCGAAGGCAGCCGGGTACTACCAGAAGCTCGTGGCGCTCGCGAAGGATGCCGACGGCTCGCGGCCCGAGCTCGCGCGCGCGAAGAATTACGCGCAACGGTGAGGGGGTTCGCTCGCCTCGTTTGCACGGGTGTTTTCGCGGCGGCGATCGCGGGGTTCGCCCCGATCGCCGCTGCCGATCCCTACGAGGCGGATCCGGACCTCGCCAATCGCGACGACGATTACGCGGCGGGCAAGCAGGCGGTGGATCGCAAGGATTGGTCGGAGGCTGCACGTCGTTTCAAGCTCGCGGAGCTGCGCAACCCCGACCACGCGGACCTGCAGAACATCCTCGGATTCTCCTACCGCAACCTCAAGCAGTACGACCTCGCGTTCAAGCATTACGGGCGCGCGATCGAGATCGATCCACGGCATCGCGGCGCGCACGAATATATCGGCGAAACCTACCTCCTCACCGGGAACCTGGCGGGCGCGCGGAAGCACCTCGCGGCGCTGAAGGACATCTGCCTCCTGCCCTGCGATGAATTGAAAGATCTCGAGCGTGCGATCGCCGGGTATCGCAAGTAAATGCCGCGCCTCACGGAACCCCAGCTCGACCGCCTCGAGCACTACCTGAACGCGCCCGAGCGCATCGATTCGACCCTCGGCCTCGACGCCGTGCAGGGCCTCTTCGCGGCGATCGCGAACAGCAACGCGCCGATTCCGAACGAGCGCTGGCTACCCGAGGTGATGGGCGAGGCGCACCGCTTTGCGTCGACCGTGGAGGAGGCCGAGATCACCGCGCTCCTCGAGCATTTCCGCGACGACACCGCGCGCCAGCTCGACGAGGGAGAAGGTTTCGATTTCATCCTCTACGGGCCGGAGGGCGACGAAGAGGGCTTCGCGTCCTGGGCCGAAGGCTACCTCATCGGCGTCGACATCGCCGATCCGCCATGGGACGAAGTCGCCGAGGCGGACGATCTCGACAACATGCTCTTTCCCTTCCTGGCCCTCACCGGCCAGGCGAAGGACATGGCGATCGCGGCGGGCGAGGAGTGGATGGAGCCCGACGACGAGGCGCGGCTCCTCGCCGGGATTCGCCGGGACTTCGCGGACCATCTCATCGACGTGCGCCGCTACTGGTTCGAGAAGAGCATCCCGCCCACGGTGCGCCGCGACGCGCCGAAGGTGGGGCGCAACGACCCGTGCCCTTGCGGCAGCGGCAAGAAATACAAGGCGTGCTGCGGGCGGGAATAAGTCATCAACGTAGGTTCGCCAGCGCACAGACTGCGCTCGAGGAACCGGTTACCTTCCGGCATGACCTCGGCGCTGCAGGTGACACTCGCATTGCTGCTTCTTGCCGTGTCCGCGCCATCTCTCGCGCAGCCCGTCACCGCGCCGCCTACCGAAAAGGTGCCCGACACCATGGAGGCGCGCGTCCAGGCGTGCGTTGGGTGCCACGGCCAGAACGGACGCGGCGTCGAGAACGTCTACTTCCCGCGATTGGCGGGCAAGCCCGCCGGCTACCTGTACAACCAACTCGTCGCTTTTCGCGATGGGCGGCGCAAGTACACGCCGATGAACTACCTGCTCGCTTACCTTCCGGACCCGTTCCTGAGGAAGATGGCGGAGTACTTCGCCGGGCAGAATCATCCCACGCCGCCCCCGGTTCGCCCGGGCGTTTCGCAGGAGATCCTGAAACGCGGGCAGCAGCTGACGCTGCAGGGAGACCTTTCCAGGCAAGTCCCCGCGTGCATCGCGTGTCACGGCCCGGAACTGGGCGGAAGGGAGCCTGGGATCCCGGGCCTCCTGGGACTGCGCGCGGACTACATCAGCGCCCAACTGGGAGCGTGGCGCTATGGGACGCGGACCGCGCTCGGGCCCGACTGCATGCAGCTGGTCGCCGCGCACCTCACCGAAGCGGACGTCGCGGCGGCATCGGCATGGCTCGCTTCGCTACCGGTCCCCGCCAACCTGCGACCGCTCAGGCAGGGCCCGACGGCGTTGCCCCTGGGCTGTGGCAGTCAAATCGAAGAGAAACCACCCCAGGCGCAGAACGCGAGCGCGCGTCGCGCCACTCCGCAGGTCGAGCGTGGCAAATACCTGGCGCAAGCCGGCGATTGCATTGCCTGCCACACGATTCCGGGCACGCGCATCTTCTCCGGGAATCGACCGATGCCCACTCCGTTCGGCACGCTCTATTCGCCGAACATCACGCCCGATCGCGAGACCGGCATCGGCAAATGGAACGCCGACGAGTTCTACAAGATGATGCATACCGGCAGGGGGCGCGACGGTTCGCTGCTCTATCCCGCCATGCCTTTCGCTTCCTACACCAAGGTGACGCGCCCGGACTCGGATGCGATTTTCGCTTACCTGAAATCCGTGCCGCCGGTGCGCCAGGCCAACAAGCCCCATGAGCTCAAGTTTCCATTCAACAACCGCAGCCTCCTGATCGGCTGGCGCACGTTGTACTTCAAGGAGGGCGAGTACCAGCCGGACAAGACGCGGTCGCCCGATTGGAACCGCGGCGCGTATCTCGTGCAGGGGCTGGGGCACTGCGCGATGTGCCATACCCCGATCAACGCGCTCGGCGGTTCCTCCGAGGCCGTGGCGTTCGAAGGCGGCCTGATCCCGATGCAGAACTGGTATGCGCCGTCGCTGACTTCCAACCGCGAGGCGGGCCTGGGCGATTGGCACACGCAGGACATCAAGGACCTGCTGCAAACGGGCGTATCGAATCGTGGCGCGGTGTATGGCCCGATGGCGGAAGTGACCTACAACAGCCTGCAGTACCTGACCGAGGACGACGTGCGCGCCATGGCGGTATACCTGAAGAGCCTGCCGGAGAACGACTCTTCCGTCGCAGACCCGGGCAACGCGCCGCTCACCGCCGATTCGACGCAGATGTTCTCCGAAGGAAAACGCATCTACGACGCGCAGTGCGCCACCTGCCATGCCGCCGATGGCCGCGGCAAGCTGCCGCACTATCCGCCGCTCGCCAACAACCAGTCGATCGAGATGAAGTCCGCCGTCAATCCGATCCGCATGGTCCTGAACGGCGGCTATCCGCCCGGAACGAGCAAGAACCCGATGCCCTACGGCATGCCGCCGTTCGCCCAGTCGCTGTCCGACGCCGAAGTGGCCTCGGTAGTGACCTACATCCGCACTGCATGGGGGAATCGCGGCGCGCCCGTCTCTTCGCGCGAAGCCAATGCCCTGCGCGCCGCGACCCTGGAGTGAGGTGAGCCGATGATCTCAGAGCCTTTCGATGCGACCAGGATGGCTGAAGAGCAACTTCGGGTCGACGAGATCGTCGCCAGGGGGCCGGCCGGCGCGCTGGCGCTCGCAGGGACCGCGGTTTTCATCGTGATGGCCCTGTGGCTCGCGTTCTATCTCGCGGTATTCCTGCCGCGATCATGAGTGGCGTAGCCGAGAGGGCGGAGCTGCGCTGGGCCATCCTCGTCGTGGCGATCGTCGCCATCCTGGTCGGCATGATGGTGTACATGAGCCTGCACTGGGCCGCGATGCCGCCTTCGCGCGTCGAGACGATCGACCCGACCACGCTGCACCTGGCGGGCGAGTTCGTCGAGGACAACCTGGGCACGGCGGTCGAGCCCAACGGTTCGGTCACGGTGCGCATCGTCGGCAATCAATATTCGTTTACGCCGCAATGCGTGCTCGTTCCCACCGACACGCCGGTGACGATCCGGGCCACCAGCGCGGATGTCGTTCACGGGTTCAACATCGCCAAGACCAACGTCAACGTGATGCTGGTGCCGGGCTACATCGCCACGTTCAGGACCCGGTTCAAGGAGCCGGCGGAGCTGGCGATGCCGTGCCACGAGTTCTGCGGCGTCGGTCACGCCGGCATGTGGGCGAACGTGAAGGTGATCGACAAGGCGCAGTTCTACAAGCAGGCGGCGAACGCGCGGAGGCAGTCCTGTGTTAAGTGACGGCGCCAGGCGGCTCATCCTCGCGCACTTCTGGGTGGCGTTCGCGGCCTTCGTCGTCGCTCTGATCCTCGGCGAGTGGCAGATGTACATTCGCAGCCCCCTCGCCGGCTGGATCGGCAACCCCGAGCTCTACTACCGGTCCGTCACGGCGCACGGCTCGGCGATGGGATATGTATTCCCGACGCTGGTGGCGATGGGATTCGGTTATGCGATCTCGGAGCTCGCCCTCAAGCAACCGCTGATCGGGCGGCGCTGGGCGTGGGCCGGCTTCGGCCTGGTGGTGGTGGGCACCGTCACCGCGATGGCGCCGGTGTCGATGGGCCTGGCTTCGGTCCTGTACACGTTCTATCCGCCGATGATCGCCAACGCGTTCTTCTACATCGGCATCGTGCTGGTGGTGGTCGGCTCGTGGATCTGGGTCGCGCTGATGTCGATCAACCTGCATGCGTGGAAGAAGGCGCACGCCGGCGAGCCCATACCCTTGCCGATGTTCGCCGCCGTGGCGGGGGCTTACCTGTGGGCGTGGACCTCGGTGGGCGCATCCGTGGAGATCCTGTTCCAGATCCTGCCGGTGGCGCTCGGCTTCAAGACGACGATCGACGCGGGATTGGCGCGCGTGTTCTTCTCGTGGACCCTGCACGCGATCGTCTACTTCTGGCTGATGCCGACCTACATCGCGTTCTACACGCTGGTGCCGCGTGCCATCGGCGGGCGCCTCTACAGCGATGCGATGGCGCGGATCGCCTTCGTTTTGTTCCTGGTTTTCTCGATGCCGATCGGGATGCACCATTTATTCCAGGATCCCCAGGTCGGTTCCGGCATGAAATTCCTGCACGCCGTCTTCACCGCGATGGTGTCGATCCCCACGTTCCTCACGATCTTCACGATCTGCGCTTCGGTCGAGATCGCGGCGCGGCTGCGCGGTGGCACGGGAATATTGGGATGGATCAAGGCTTTGCCATGGGCCAATCCGATGATGCTCGCGGTGACGTTCTCGTTCGTGATGCTCGGCTTCGGCGGGGCGGGCGGGCTCATCAACATGACCTACCAGCTCGATTTCGCCATCCACAACACGCAGTGGATCACCGGGCACTTCCACCTCATCTTCGGCGGCGCGATCGTCATCATGTATTTCGCCATCGCCTATGACCTGTGGCCGCACCTCACCGGCAAGGCGCTCGACAGCGTGCGGCTGATGCGCGCGCAGCTATGGCTCTGGTTCGTCGGCATGATCGTGATGACGTTCCCCTGGCACATCGTCGGGATCCTCGGCATGCCCAGGCGCATGGCGTACTTCGACTACGACCATCCCGCGATCACGCCGCAGGCGATCTATGTGACCATCACGTTCTTCGGCGGCCTCCTGCTGCTGGTGTCCGCGATCCTCTTCGTCGTGGTGCTGGTCCGCGGCCATCTCGGTAGTCGCATCGCGTTGCCCGAATTTCGCTTCAGCATGCCCGTCCATGCGACGACGCGGGTGCCGGTGGCGCTCAACAGCTTCGCCCTGTGGCTTGCTTTGATGATCGGCCTCACCGTGGTCAACTACGGCTATCCCATCGTTCAGCTGATGGCGCTCGAGCAGACGTCGGTGCCGGCAGTCCCGATCGGCGTGAAGTGATGAGCGACGAGCGCCTTTTCTCCCTGAAGAACGTGTGGTTCACGGCGAGCGTGGGGGCGGTGCTCGGAGTGCTGGTCGTCGCCGCGGGAGTCGGCTTCCTCTGGATTCCGCTGGCGCAAAGCGAGAAGACGGCTGCCGGACTCTGGGACGCGATCTGCACGGCGGCCGGCGTGCCGGCTGCGTTTCGCCAGGTCCAGCGGCCGACGACGCCGGTCGCGATCCCTTCGAACGTGATTGTCTCGGCGCAGCTGATGAAGCCCGCGGACAGCCAGTCGATCGGGCGCGGGGCGACGCTCGCCATGCAGTGCACGGTGTGCCACGGCGCGCGCGGCATGAGCCGCGCCGATTCGCCCAACCTCGCTGGGCAGCACGACGCCGCGATCTACAAGCAGTTGCGCGACTACAAGTCGGGGCATCGGAAGAGCGCGATCATGCAGCCGCTGGTGGCGGGCCTGGGCGACCAGGAGATGCGCGACCTGGCGGCGTATTACAGCTATCTGCCGAGAGAGGAGCGCGCCACGGCGGGAGACTCGGAAACGCCCCTCATCGTGCGCAACGGCTCACCGATGCGCAACATCGCGGCGTGCACCGCGTGCCACGGCGGCAGCGACGGCAAGACCGGCAGCCCGCGCCTGGACGGCGAGCCCGAGGCGTACATCCGGGCGCAGCTGCAGGCATTCGCGAGCGGTGCGCGGCGCAACGACATCCAGGGCCAGATGCGCAACGTCGCGCGCCAGATGACCAACGAAGAGATCGACGCCGCGGCGCGTTACTACGCGAGCCGGTAGTCAGGCGCGTCCCCGCACCGGGCTCGCGTTCTAGCGAACGCTCACCCACCGCACTTCGAGCCAGCTGTCCGGTCGGTGAGCCACCTCGACATTCGCGCGCGAAGCCCAGGGCGACATCCGCCGGTGCAGCGGTATGTGGTGGATATTGTCGCGCTCCATCCTGAATGCCTCGTTGATCAGGGCCTGGCGCTTTGCGCCGTCGGTCTCCACCTTCGCCTGGTCGATGAGGGCGTCCATCTTCTCGTCGCGGTAGTCGCCCCAGTTGAAATCGCCGTCGCCGCGCGCATTGCGGCCGTGGAGCAGCGGCAGGAGCGTAAAGATCGCGTCGTTGTTCGGCCCGCCCCAGCCTAAAAGGTAGAACGAGGATTCGCGCGCCTGCCCCTTCGCGAAGAAGCGTGCATTGGCGAGCGAGTTCACCTTCACCGTGACGTTCACACGCGCGAGCATTCCGGAAACGGCGGTGCACACGATCTCGCGCACGTTCTGGCAGTCGAGCTCGGTGGAGAAGCCCTGCGGGAAGCCCGCCTCGGCGAGGAGGCGCTTAGCCGCGGCGACGTCGTACGGAAGCCGTGTGTTGAGCCTTGCATCGACCCCCGCCCCCTCCGGATTCGGCAGCACCAGCCCCGTGGAAACCGCGAGCCCGCGCATCACCACGCGGTTGATCGCGTCCGTGTCGATCGCCTGGTAGATGGCGCGGCGCACGCGCAGGTCCTTGAAGGGGCTGCCCTCGCGCGACTGGTTCATGCCGAGGAAGAACACCAGGTTCTCCGGCGCGCGGTAGATGCGGATGCGCGGATCGCGGGCCAATTTGTCGATGTCCTGGTTCGGGGGATCGAGGACGAAGTCCAGGTCGCCCGCCGCCAGCGCCGCCATGCGCGTCGCGTCCGACTTGATCGTCGTGTAGACGATCTCGTCGACGTTGCCGTCGATCTTCCCCCACCACGCGGGATTCCTCTTGAACACGCTGCGAACGTCGGGCTCGCGCGAGACGAGCATGTACGGCCCGGTGCCCATGGCGTTTCTCGAAGCGTAGGTGTCCTCGCCCTTGCCGAAGTCCTGCGAGCGCGCGACGCCGTGCTTATCGCCCCACGCCTTGCTCATGATGCCCAGGAGCGCCACGGTCTCCAGCATCACCGGGTTCGGGACCGGCGTGGTGAGCTCCACCGTGTTCGCGTCCAGTTTGCGCGGCTCCCCGACGGCGCGTCCATAGACGCGGAAGGTGGATGTGTCGCCGGCCACGCGCTTGATCGAAAACACCACGTCGTCGGCGGTGAGGGCGGACCCGTCGTGCCATTTCACGCCGCGGCGCAGGTTGAAGCGCCACACGGTGGGCGATACCTGCGACCAGGTCTCCGCGAGCCCGGGAATGATCTCGAGCTTCTTGCCGCGCTTCACCAGCGGCTCGTAGACTTGGCCGTTGATGGCGTTGTTGACGATCTGGTTCTGGGCGTGGGGATCGGCGCTGGAATGGTCGGAAACGCTCGCCCATCGGAAGGTCGCCGCCTGGGAGAACGTCGCGAAGAGGAGGAGGGTAAAAAAAGAGAGAGGGCGCACGGAGATAATTTACCCTCTCCAGGGCCCTTGCTCGTTACTTCACCTGGTACTTCGCGGTCCCGGCGGGCTTGCCGTCGATGAAGAGGTCGACGCGGTAGTCGCCGGGCGGCCAGCCCTTGGTGGGCTTGCTCATGGAAAAGTCCACGGCGTTGGCCATGGGCCCGAGCTTGAGCTCCACGCTGTCCATCTTGTAGTTGGGCGCGGCGACCTTGGTCTTCTCGGCGATCCAGTCGCTCTTCACGGTGGAAGCCTTGCCCCCGTCCACCAGCTTGGCGTGCAGGTAGACCTTCGCGGTGTTCGCAGTGAAGGTGTTCTTCTGCGCGCCGCCCTTCGTGTCGGAGAGCACGATGTTCTCGTATCGTGGCGCGGCGGCGGCTTGCAACGAGAAGGCGAGCGCCGCGACACCGATGGCAAGCCGCGCGTTCATGGCTGCGCCTTCACGACCAGGGTGTGCGCGGCCATGTCTCCCAGGCGCTGCTTCTTCTTCGATACCCACACCACGATCGCGCCGACGAGATAGAAGAAGAGCCCGTCGATGATGCGCAGGATATTGCGCACGATCGCCACCTGCCAGTCGAGCGGGGTTCCGTCCTCCTTCACCACCTTGAGCCCCATCGCGCGCTTGCCCAGGGTGGCGCCCGAGGTTTTCTCCATGACGACATAGTAGGCGAGCGCGATAGCGAAAAAGACGATCGCGGGTGCGCCCTGGATGTTGAAGCCCGTGTCCGTCGTGCCGCCGGTGAACATCGCGATGATGTAGCCCACCACGAACAACAGTATCGAATCGATGATGACCGCGACCGCCCTGCGTCCGACTCCGACAGCTTCCATTTTGTTCTCCCTGTTGAACCAACGAAGGCGAATGTGCCGTGCAGCTCGAATCCGGGAATTTGGCTGGAGTATCCTCCCATTTTCCAACATATCGCAGAAGGACTTCCGCAAGACGCTGCATAACGAGTGGGGGCTTTCGCTCGCGCTCGAATCGCAAACGGGATCGGACACGCGCCACATCCTCCTCGATTCGGGCTACACCCCTGCCGCCCTCATGAACAACCTGGAGATCATGGGCGTCGATGGCTCGAAGGTGCAGGCGCTCATCGTGAGCCACGGGCACTACGACCATTTCGGCGGCCTGGTCGGCTTCCTCGAGAGGTACCGCGCCCAGCTGCCCCGCGACCTGACGCTCTACGTGGGCGGAGAGGATGTGTTCTGCACACGCAAGCGCCCGCCGAACGCCGAAGGCCATCTCACCGACGCGGGTGTGCTCGATCGCCGTGAGCTCGACAGGCTCAACGTGAAGGTCGTCACGTGCCAGCAGCCCACCGTGATCCTCGGGCACGCTTTCACCACCGGGACGATCCAGAAGCGCAGCTTCGAGCGCGTCTCCGCCGGTCCGCTGGTCGAGTATTTCCCGTCGAACGGCGCGGGCTGCGACATCCCCGCGGAGAACGACAAGGCGCAGGGCAAGGCGGTGAGGGACGAGCACATCCACGAGCACGCCACCTGCTTCCACGTGAAGGATCGCGGGCTCGTGGTGATGACGTCCTGCGGCCACACCGGGGTGGTCAACGCGACGCGCACGGCGATGGAAGTGTCGGGCGTGAAGAAAGTGCATGCCGTGATGGGCGGCTTCCATCTGTTCCCCGCATCCGAGGACTCCCTGCGCAAGACGATCGACGAGCTCAAGGTGCTCGACCCCGACGTGATCATCCCGATGCACTGCTCGGGGCCTTCGCTGTTGACGCTGTTGCGCAGCGAAATGGCCGACCGCGTCATCACCTCGACCACCGGCACGGAGTTCGTCTTCGGGGCCTAGGGTGAGGCTGGCGGCGGCATGGCTCGCGATGGCCGCGTTCGGCTGGGGAGCCGTCGCGGCGCAGACGCCCCCGGAAGCCCGGCGCGTAGATGCCGCGCGCTTGATGAACGAGCTGATGTCGGGCAGGGGCATCGGCGGTGAATTCACCCTCACCGATGCGCGCGGCAAGAGGGTGCGACTCGCCGACTTCCGCGGCAGGCTCGTCCTCCTGTACTTCGGCTTCACCACCTGCCCGGACGTGTGCCCGACGGACCTCTACGAGATCGCGCAGGCGATCCGCGCGCTCGGCACGGATGGCGACGGGGTCCAGCCGATTTTCATCACGCTCGATCCGCAGCGCGACACGCGCGAGGTGATCGGCGCCTATGTGGCGAGCTTCCATCCCCGTTTCGTCGCATTGACTGGCACGCCTTCCCGGGTCGGCGCCGTGGCGAAGGCATACAGGGTCTTCTTCGAAAAGGTGCCGGTACCGGGATCGAGCACCTACACCATCGACCACGCGGCTTTCACCTACCTGATCGACGCGAAGGGAAAGTACCTCGGCATCTTTCCGCCCGGCACGCCCTCGGAGCGGATCGCCGCCATCCTCCGCGATGAGGTCCGCAGGTGAAGGTCAGAAGCTCGAGGGATCGATCCGATACAGGCCGCGCAGCTCCTCGTACAAGGCCGGATGCATCGCTGCCATCTCGCGAGGCTGCTCGAAGAAGACCTCGGAAACCACCGCGAAGAATTCCGCGGGGCTCGTCGCTCCGTAGTAGCTGATGAGCGACGGTTGCTGCGTGGCCGCGTTGTGCTGCAGTCGCGCGAACTCCTCGCCCAGGACCTGCGACCAGCGCGGATACCGATCGCGCCTCCCCAGCCATGGCGCGCCGTTGGCGTAGCCCTTTTCCTGGTCGAGCTGGTGCGCGAATTCATGGATCACTACGTTGCGGCCATCGTCGACGATCGCGGCGCCCTCGACCGTGTCGTCCCATGACAGGACGACCTGGCCATGCGTCCACGATTCGCCCGAGAGCACCTGCCGCTGCTCCTGCAGGATGCCGGAGGGCTCCGCGCGCAATCGTTCGATGATGAAGGCGCCGGGATACACCAGGATCTGCGAAAGGTGCGGGTAGTAGCCGCTCGCGCGATTGAGGATGAGCAGGCACGCCTGCGCGGCGATGGTGACGCGCACCTCGTCGGAGATCTCCACGCCGTCACAGCCGACGAAGGACTTCTCCGCGATGAAGACCTGTATGTGGCCTTGCAGCTGGCGTTGGAGATCGGGCGGCAGCAAACGATAGTAGGGGACGCGCCGATCGAGGATCGCACGCCACGCCGAGGGGAAGGGACGCGCGCGCAGACTCTTGCGCCGCCGCTCCACGAGAAAGGGCTCGGCGACGACCCATGCCACGAACAGCAGGGCGAGCGCGGCGATGACCAGGAGTGCCATTGCTGGTCACGTGGATGCCGGCTTGGGCCTTTTCAAGCGGGCGCTTGATGAAACCTCCGGCGGTTCACGAACGAACGCGCCGGAGGTGGCCCGGAGACCTCTACTCGAGCATGCGGATTTTCGAAGCCGCCGGCCCTTCGGGACGGATCTCGACTTCGTATTCCACGCGCTGCGTGACTTTGAGCTTCTTCGAGCCCGAGCCGATGATCGCCGAGTTGTGCGCGAAAATCGGCGGGCCGCCGAGGTCAGGGGTGATAAGGCCGAAGCCCTTGGAGTCGTTGAACGACCGTACGATGCCTGTGACCTTGGCGGCTTCGGTCATCAAAGCGGCCGGATCTTGCCGGCAGCGGGGCCTTTTTGGCCCTGGGTCGGTTCGTACTCGACCTTCTGGCCTTCCTTGAGGGACTTGAATCCGGTGCCCTGGATTTCGGAGTGATGGGCGAAAAGATCCTTGCCGCCATCATCCGGGGTGATGAAGCCAAAACCTTTCGCGTCGTTGAACCACTTAACGGTGCCAGAAGCCATCTTGAGATTTTCCTTCTATATCGATTTCCGGGCTAAACCCTGCCCGGAGACGGGTCACGACTCGATCAAGGAAGGGGTATTGAACCAACCTGACGATATGAACCGCCATTGTACGCGTGACCCGGAAATCAGTCTTGGACAGCGCGAACGACGTACCCCCCGGACTTTTCGTCGCGTTCCAGGTCGAGCACCCCCCTCGAGCGAGCCTGCTCGAGGAGCTCGTTGAACGAGCGGAAGCCGTAATAGCTTTCATTGAAGCCGGGCTTGCGGCGCTTGAGGGCCTGCTTGACCATCGAGCCCCAGATCGTCTCGTCTTCGCCGCGCTCGTCGGTGAGGGCCTCGACGGTTTCCAGCACCAGGTCGATCGCCTCCTGCTTCTTGTCGGCGGACGGGGTGCTGGCGGCGGCGGGCTTGCGCGGAGAGGGGGCGCGCTTCTTCTGCTCGCGCACGAGGTCGTCGTAATAGATGAATTCGTCGCACGCGGCCACCAGCAGGTCGGAGGTGGATTTCTTCACGCCCACGCCGATCACGGTCTTGTCGTTCTCGCGCAGCTTGCTCACCAGCGGCGAGAAGTCCGAGTCCCCGCTCACGATCACGAACGTGTCCACGTGCGCCTTCGTGTAGCAGAGGTCGAGCGCATCGACCACCATGCGGATGTCCGCGGAGTTCTTGCCCGACTGGCGCACGTGCGGGATCTCGATCAGCTCGAAGGACGCCTGGTGCATCGGCGCCTTGAATTCCTTGTAGCGCTCCCAGTCGCAGTACGCCTTCTTCACGACGATGCTGCCCTTGAGGAGCAGGCGCTCGAGCACCTTGCTGATGTCGAACTGCGCATATTTCGCCTCGCGCACCCCGAGGGCCACGTTCTCGAAATCGCAGAACACGGCCATGCTTTTGATATCGGTGGGGACTGTCATGCGGATATGGTAACCGAGCCTCTTCGATTGAACTTCTGCGGCGCTCGGAATCGAACCCGTGTGACTTATTGTGCCCACTTTCTCTTCGCGTGCGCGGCCCTGTCGATGGCCGGGCTGGCGCAAGGCGAACCCGCACCGTTGCAGATCGACTCCAGCCAGGGAGCGCGCGATATCTCCGGGGAGATCCACGCGACCGTCGCGCATCCCTTCGCGGCCACCGCCGCGGCGCTGAAGAACCCGTCCCATTGGTGCGAGATCCTCATGCTGCACCTCGATACCAAGGATTGCCGGATCTCGCACGAAGGCGGGCGCACGGTGGTCAACGTGGGGGTCGTCAGCAAGTACGACCAGCCGGCGTCATCGGCGTATCGCGTGACTTTCTTCTATCGGCCGATCGAGGACACCGGGAGCGCCCTGCACGTGGCGCTCGACGCAGAGAACGGCCCGCTCGACACGAGCAACTACCGCATTCGCCTGGAGGCCGCGCCGGCCGCGGGTGGAAACAGCACCATCCGCATGTCCTATTCGTACTCGTACGGCGTGGTGTCGCGCATCGCGATGCAGGCTTACCTCGCCACCTTCGGGCGCAACAAGGTTGGATTCACCGTGGTCGGCAACGAGCCCGACGGCACGCCGCGCTACATCGGTGGGATGCGCGGCGTGGTGGAGCGCAACACCATGCGTTACTACCTCGCCGTGAAGGCATACCTCGACGCGCTGTCCGCCCCGGAGGGCGAGCGCGTCGAGGCACGGCTTGGCAACTGGTTCTCCGCCATCGAGCGCTACCCGCGCCAGCTCCACGAGATGGAGCGGGCCGACTACCTCTCGATGAAGAGGCGCGAGCTCAGAGAGACTTCCGCCCGCGCAGGAAGTTGACGATGAGGACGATGAGGGCGACCACGAGGAGGATGTGGACCAGGCCTCCCATGGTGTAGGACGTGACCAGGCCCAAGGCCCAAAGGACCAGCAGGATGATGACGATCGTATAGATCATGGCGTGGCTCTTTCTCGGTTGAGCGTGCGTGGATGGGTTGTTTCGCCACCCTTGGGACATCGTTCCGCCGGATCGGTTCGCCGCTCCAGGGCGCCTAGCTCTTCCCGAAGCGGGCCTTCGCTCCGTTGACGCACTGGGACTTGGCCGTGCCGGCAAGCGCGTCGCACTTCTCCCTCGCGACGGCGTACTCGGCGTCGAGCTTGTCGTCCATCGCGTCCTTGCGCGCGGCGGCGATCTTGTTATCGGCCTTGTCGCGGGCGTCGGTGGTCTTCATCGAAGCCTGGGCGTCGGCGCGCGCGGCGGTACGGACGGCTTGCGCTTCCTTGCGGCAGACGTCGCGGGCGTTGCCGCCCTTGTCGTCGCACCTCTCCTTGGCCACCGCGAAAGCGGCGCTGGCCCGGGCGATGCGCACGTCGTAGTCGGTCTTGGCCGACGGCGAATATGTCGCCTCGAGCTCGGCGAGCGCGACCCGCTCGCGGCCCTTGGCATCCACCAGGCACACGTCTTTCGCATTTTCCGCGAACGACTTGCAGGCCGCCTTCGCGGCCTTGTACTGCGCCTCGATCGACGCTTTTCCGGCCTGGTACTGCGGCTTCGACAACATGATGTCCGCGGACAACGCACCGAAGGAGATGGACGCGGCGGCGGCGAACGTGCTTGCGGCGATGCTTTTCATGGGCGATTCCGAAGGTGGACAGCGAGGATGGGCCGAAGCTTCCCGTGCGTCTGTCTGTTAGCGCACAGACCGGGGTCAGACCCCGCTACGACCCCGGTCTGTCCCCGCTCTGTCCCCGGTTTGTCCCCGGCGCGTGGAGATCACGATGCCTGCGGCGATGAGCGCGAAGGCGAGGCCGTGATACCAGCGCGGCACTTCTCCGAGCAGCGCGAGGGAGAACACGGCGGCGAAGAGCGGTGTGAGGTTGGAGAAGAGCGCTGCGATGGTGGGGCCCACGCGCGCGACACCGGCGCCCCACGCGTAGTAGGCGATGATCGCGGGGCCGATGGCGACAAAGGCGAGGGCGGCGACCACCCACGGCGACCAGCGGATGCTGCCGGACACGTAGGTTTGCTCCACTCCGGCGGCAAGCGACGCCCACGCGGCTCCGAATATCAATTGAACGGTGAGGAACTGCGCCCAATTCCACCCCGGCCGCGCCTCGCCACGCATGCTTTCCGGAGGGCGCGCGAGCATCCAGCTGTAAGCGGCCCACGTGAGCGCCGCGCCCAGCATGAAAAGATCGCCGGGCACGAAGCGAAGCGCGAGGAGCGTTTCCAGCGTGCCACGCGAGAGCACCAGCGCCACGCCGATGATCGACAGCAGCGCGCCCGCCAGTTGCCGCCAGCTCGGCCGCACGCGATATCCCACCAGTCCGATCACCACCATCCACAGCGACGAGCTCGCCGCGATGAGCGTCACGTTGATGGGCGACGAGGTCTGCAGCGCGAGGTATTGGAACGCGTTGTAGCAGCCGATGCCGAGCAGGCCCAGGAGGGCAAGATGGCGCCAGCGCGCCACGATCTCGCGCGGATCGCGCAATGCGCGCCAGCCCAGAGGCAGCAGGATGAGGAGCGCCAACACCCAGCGCAGCGCGTTCAGCGTGAGCGGCGGCACGTTGCCCACCAGCAGCGAGCCGACCACCGCGTTGCCGGCCCACATGAGGGGCGGCAGGGTGAGGAGCCCCGCGGTCTTCCAGGTGATGCGCTGCGTCATGCCGCGTCGCGCAGGCGCGTTCCGACCCTCACGATGGCGTTGATCACGGGGATGAGCTCGCGGCCCAATTCGGAGAGCTCGTACTCGACCGAAGGCGGCGAGGTCGGCGCCACTTCCCGCGTGACCACCCCCTTCTCCTCGAGTCCCTTCAGGCGCGCGGCGAGCATCTTGGGCGAGATGCCGCCGATGTCCCGGCGCAGCTCGCCGAAGCGTCGCGGACCCCCGGAGAGCGACCAGATCACATTGGGCGTCCAGGAGCCGCCGAGGAGCGCCATGCACGCGCCCATCGGACAGCCGGGCGGGGGCGGCGGGGCCTTGCTCTTGCGAATCTTCAGCGACATGGTGGTTACCGGTCGGTAAGCGGAATTTGTAGATTACCCCAAGTTAGCAGGTATACAAAGGTAACTACGAGCTGGTACGCTTCGCAGCTCACATTTCATCAATCCTGGAGATCACATGAAGCTCTACTACGCGCCCGGCGCCTGCTCGCTTTCCCCCCACATCGTCGCGCGGGAGGCGGGAATCCCGCTCGAGCTCGTCAAGGTCAGCACCAAGACCCATTCCATCAAGGCCGAGAACGATTACTACGAGGTGAATCCGAAAGGCTACGTGCCCGCGATCGAGATCGGGCCGGGCGAAGTGCTGACCGAAGGCCCCGCGATCGTCCAGTACCTCGCCGACCAGAAGCCCGCCTCCGGCCTCGCGCCCGCCAACGGCACGCCCGAGCGCTACCGCCTGCAGGAGATGCTGGGCTACATCAATTCCGAGATCCACAAGTCCTACTCGCCGCTCTTCAGCGACAAGACCACGCCCGAGGTGCGCAGCGAGAAGATGGAGTATCTCGCCAAGCGCTACGGCCTCGTCGAGAAGCAGCTGCAGGGCCGCGATTACCTCTTCGGCAAGACCTTCTCGGTGGCCGACGCCTACCTCTTTACCGTCACCAACTGGGCGCAGCACGTGAAGCTCGACCTCTCCGGCTTCCCAAACCTCGCCGCCTTCCAGAAGCGCGTCGCCGCCCGCCCCGCCGTCCTGGCCGCGATGAAGGAAGAGGGCCTCATCAAATAAGCGAATCCAGGCGGGATGGTGGCTGCGTCAAATCTTCCGACGTGCCACCATTTCCTCCTTTGCCGCAAGGATTCCCGATGACCCCGATCCCCCGCAGGCTGGACCTCCTGCTTTGCGCGGCGGCGCTCGCCCTCGCCGCCTCGTGCACCATGGCGCCGATGGCGGAAAAGTCCGCCGCCCCGCAGCAGTTCCCGATTCGCGATTTCTTCAGCAATCCGGAGCGCGCGTATTTCCGGCTGAGCGAGGATGGGCGCACGCTGGGCTTCATGCAGCCGGTTTCCATCGACGGCGCGAAGCGCCGCCTCAACGTCTACGTGCAGCCGCTCGAAGGCAGCCGACCGATGGGCGAGCCGCGCAAGCTCACCAGCGAGACCGCGCGCGACATCAGCATCTACTACTGGAAGGGCAGCGACACCATCCTCTTCGAGAAGGATTTCGGGGGGGACGAGAACTTCCACGTGGTCGCGGTGGACGTGAAGAGCGGGCGCATCACCGACCTCACGCCCGGCGACAAGGTGCGCGCCAGCATCCAGGATGACCTTCCCGACGACGAGAACCACATCCTCGTCAGCCACAACCGGCGCAATCCCGAAGTGTTCGACGTTTACCGCTACGACCTGCGCACCGGCAAGGACGAGCTGGTCGCGCAGAACCCGGGCGACATCATCGGCTGGCAGACCGACCACGCCGGCCGCGTGCGCATGGCCGCGCGCACACAGGGGCTCAACACCATCATGCTCTACCGCTCCGACGAGAAGAGCGAGTGGAAACCGATCATCACCACCGACTACAAGACCGAGGTCGAGCCGGCGTTCTTCACCGCGGACAACCAGAAGATCTACATGATCAGCAACCGCGGCCGCGACAAGAAGGCGCTGGTGCTGCTCGACCCGGCGCGGCCCGACGCGGAAGAGGTGCTGTTCGTCGACGCCGACGTGGACACGACGGGAGCGAGCTGGTCGCGCGCGAGAAAGCGCCTCACCATGGCGAGCTATCTCAGGGACAAGAACGAGCACAAGTTCTTCGACCCGTACGTGGAGAACGTCTTCGCGCGGCTCAAGGCGAAGCTGCCGGGGATGGAATTCAACCTGCAGAACTCCACCAGGGCCGAGGACAAGTTCATCGTCGCCGCCTTCAACGACCGCACCCCGGGCGCGCGCTACATCTACGACGTGAAGGCCGACACGCTTTCCAAGCTGGGCGACATCAACCCGAAGATCCCCGCCGAAGCGATGGCGCCGGTGAAGCCCATCAGCTACAAGAGCCGCGACGGTCTCACCATCCACGGCTACCTCACGCTGCCGGTGGGACGCGAGCCAAGGAACCTCGCGTGCATCGTGAACCCGCACGGCGGGCCGTGGGCGCGCGACGCGTGGGGCTATAACGCCGAGACCCAGTTCCTCGCCAACCGCGGCTTCTGCATCCTGCAGATGAATTTCCGCGGCTCGACGGGCTACGGGCGCAAATTCTGGGAAGCGAGCTTCGGCCAGTGGGGCCTGGCGATGCAGGACGACATCACCGACGGCGCGCAGTGGCTCATCGCGCAAGGCATCGCGGACCCGAAACGCCTGGGCATCTACGGAGTCAGCTACGGTGGCTATGCGACGTTGGCCGGAGTCGTCTACACGCCCGACCTCTACGCCGCCGCGGTGGACTACGTCGGCGTGGCGAACCTCTTCACGTTCATGAACACCATCCCGCCGTACTGGAAACCATTCCTGCCCAAGTTCCAGGACATGGTGGGCCATCCCGAGAAGGACAAGGCGCGCCTCACCGCCACCTCCCCGGTGCTGCACGCCGATCGCATCAAGACGCCGCTTTTCATCGCCCAGGGCGCCCGCGACCCGCGCGTCAACAAGGCGGAGAGCGACCAGATGGTCGAGGCGTTGAAAAAGCGCGGCGTCGAGGTGCAGTACATGGTGAAGGACGACGAGGGCCACGGTTTTCGCGGCGAGGACAACCAGTTCGAGTTCTACGCCGCGATGGAGAAATTCTTCGCCCAGCACCTGAGGCCGTAAATTTTCCCGTGGGGTACTCGGGCCGCGAATCGGAGTAGATTATTCCCCGTTGCGGCATCCACCCAGGGGAGGGGAAATGAACGCATTCTCGGGAAGCGCTTCCAGCCGTCGCAGGTTTCTCCGATACCTCGGCGCCAGTCCCCTGCTCGCATATTCGTCCACCCTGTTCTGCGCCGACGAGGCGCCCGAGCTGGCGAACGCGGCGCAGGCGCTCAACGTCTTCGACCTGGAGGCGATGGCGCGCAGGACGCTGCCTCCCGCGCACTTCGCCTATCTCGCCACCGGCGTCGAGAGCGACGCCACTCTCCGCGCGAACCGCGAGGGGTTCACCAAGTTCCATATCCGCGCACGCCGCCTGATGGACACGAGCAAGCTCGACCTGCGCGTGCGCCTTTTCGGCACCGAGTGGCCGACACCCATCGCGCTTTCGCCGGTGAGCAGCCTGCGCGCCTTCCATCCCGAGGGGGATATCGCGGTCGCCAGGGCGGCCAGGGCGCGCAACCACCTGGAGGTCATGTCGACGCTTTCCACCGCTTCGGTGGAAGACCTCATGGAGGCGCGCGGCGCGCCGGTCTGGTTCCAGCTCTATCCCACCTCCGACGCAAGCGTCGCGCGGGCCCTGGTGAAGCGTGCCGAGAAAGCGGGATGTCCCGTGGTCGCGCTTACCGTCGACAACCCGACCTCCGCAGGGCGCGAGACGCTCGCGCGCGGGCGCCTCCTCGACAAACGTGACTGCACCGGATGCCACGCGCCGACGCCCGGCGCGAGTTTCCTTCGCAAGCCAATGTTCGACGGGCTCGATTACACGCGGCTTCGCTCGTCGCTCACCGACCAGATCACGTGGGACTTCGTGCGGCGCTTGCAGGACATGACCTCGATGAAGGTGGTGCTGAAGGGCATCGTCACCGCGGAGGACGCCGCGATCGCGCTGGAGAACCGGGTCGACGGCCTGATCGTCTCGAACCACGGCGGGCGCGGCGAGGAAAGCGGTCGTTCGACGATCGAATCGCTGCCCGAGGTGGTGGCGGTGGCGGGCGGAAAAATCCCGGTGCTGATCGACAGCGGCTTTCGCCGCGGCACCGACATCTTCAAGGCGCTCGCGCTCGGCGCCGACGCGGTATGCGTGGGCCGGCCCTACGCGTGGGGGCTCGCCGCGTTCGGGCAGCCCGGTGTTGAACGTGCGCTGCAGATTCTCACGACCGAGCTCGAGATCTGCATGCGCTCGATGGGCGCGCCCTCGCTGGCGGCGATGCGCGAGGGCTACGTACAGCGGGCTTGAGGATCCAGCCCGCTAGCGGTCGCGCCCGCGCCCTTCGTTCTGGCCCCGGTTGCCGTCGCCGTGCCCCTGGTTGCCGTCACCGCGGCCCCTCGGCTGGCTGCGTTCCCCGCGCTGCGCCGGGTTTGCCATCGTCGGTTGCACCTGTTGCTGCTGCGCCATGGCCTGCTGCCGGTACTGCTCGCGCACCAATTGGTCGCGCGGCTGGTAGCGATAGTTCTGCGACAGGATCTGCGACTGCTGTTCGCCCTGCGGATAGCGATTGCCGGTGTACTGGCGCTGGTAGCTGGGTAGCGGCGCCGGCGCGTGGCGCGCGTGGTGGTCGTGGTGGCCGTGGTGGTCCCATCCGCCGTGGCGCGAGCGCCAGTCCGCGCCCCAGTGGTCGCCCCAGCGCGGCGCGGAATCGCGGCGCCACGAGTGGAAGTACGCGGGGGGACGGCGGTAGTAACGCACCGGCACTTGCCACAGGTAGACCGGGATGTACTCCGGACCCACCGAACGCCACGGGCCGTTGTACCAGGAGCTTGCCAGCCATTGGTCGCCATCGAAGACCCAGTAGAGGCCGTCGTAGAAGAAGTAGTTGGCGTCCACCGTGGGCGCGTAGTACACCGCGGAGCCGGGCACCGCCACGAGTCGCGGGTAGGCCGGGATGTTGATCCCGATGCTCACATTCACCGCGGCCTGTGAAGCGGTTGCCGCCGTGGCGGCCATCATCAATCCGATCAATGCGTGGCGCATTTTTCTTCCTCCGGTAGACCTTCAGCGCAATCAACGTCTGTAGGACTGGCTGCGTTGACGGGGATTCGCCCATAAAAAAAGCCCCGGGGGTGCGGGGCTTTTTTATTGCAGCAGAAACTCTTACCGCCAGCGGGGGTGGTGATGATGCGAATGCCCGTAAGAGCGATAACGCGGATACGCCAGCGCGCCGAAAGCGACGGCGGCCAGCACCGGCGCGTAGTAGTACGAAGGCGGTGGCGCGTAATACGCCGGGGCAGGCTCGTAGTACACGCGGGTGGGCGCCGGAGGGTAGTACGCGCGCTGCTCGGCGTATTGGTACTGCGGGCGCTCTTCATAGCGGCGGTCGACATACTCGCGCGGCGCTTCGTAGCGGCGGTCCACGTACTCGCGCGGCGCTTCGTAGCGGCGGTCTACGTACTCCCGCGGCGCTTCGTAGCTGCCGCGCTCGACATACGCGCGCGGGCGCTCGTAGTAGCCGCGGTCGTCCCGGTAGGCGCGTGGCTCGCCGTAGGCGTAGCACGGGGCGCTGCCGGTGATGGCCGAGCCGAGCAGGGCGCCGACTGCGGCGCCAGGAGCATTGCCGATGGCCGCTCCGATGCCGCCGCCGATGAGGGCGCCGGGGATCGGATCGCATGCGGAAGCGGGCATCGCCGCCAGGGCCATCGCGCCGGCGAAAAAAGCGGCGGTCAAAAGTGGCTTGTTCATGGGGACTCCTTCATGGAACGTCATCCATATTTACCGATATTTTTCGGCCCTCGCAAGGCCTTTTACAAGTCGAAAAACCTCGCGGGTTATAGTTAACGCCCCTCCCGCTCGTTGGTTGACACCCCCTCCCATGTTCCGCACCAAGTACCTGGATTTCGCCGAGATTTCCCAGCAGATTTCCCAATGGGCCAGGGCCCACCTCGGACTTGTCCGAGTCTCCTCGATCGGCACCACCCCCGAGGGGCGCGACATACCCATCCTCACCATCGGCCGCGATCCCGACCAGGTGCGCCCGGCGATCTGGGTCGACGGCAACATGCACGCGACCGAGGTGTGCGGATCGAGCGTGGCCCTGGCCATCGCCGAGGACGTGATCAACATCCACGCCGGCGTGAAACGCGACGGCAACGACTCCCTGCCGGCGCACATGGCCGACGCCATCAAGGAGTCGCTCTTCTACGTGGTGCCGCGCATTTCTCCGGACGGGGCCGAAGCGGTGCTGAAGAGCGGGCGCTACGTGCGCTCCAGCCCCATCGACGCGCGCCTGCACAAGGGCCATGCGTACTGGGAGTCCGCCGACTTCGATGGCGACGGCAGGATCGGCTTCATTCGCCAGGCGAGCGACGACGGCGAGCTGGTCGAGCTTCCCGACCATCCCGGCGTGATGGTGCCGCGCATGCCCGAGGATCCGCCGCCGTACTACAAGCTCTATCCCGAGGGCCGCATCGTCAACTTCGACGGGCGGCGCATTCCCGATCCCTATTTCCTTTCCGACAACCAGTACGACTTCAACCGCAATTTTCCGTACAGCTGGGCCCCGGACCACGAGCAGGAGGGCGCGGGGCACTATCCCGGCAGCGCGCCCGAGACGCGCGCGATCATGGACTTCTCGACGGCGCATCCCGAGATCATGTGCTGGTTGAACCTGCACACCTTCGGCGGCGTGCTGATCCGTCCGCTCGGCGACAACCCCGACAGCAAGATGGACCAGCAGGACCTCGCGATCTATCGCCAGGTCGAGGCGTGGATGACGCAATTCACGGGCTATCCGACGGTGAGCGGATACCACGAGTTCCTCTACCAGCCCGACAAGCCGCTGAAGGGGGATCTCACCGACTACGCGTACCACCAGCGCGGCGCGCTCGCGTATGTGATCGAGCTCTGGGACCTCTTCACGCAGATCGGCATCGAGAGGAAGAAGCCTTTCGTGGATGTCTACTCGCGCCTCGATCGCAAGGATTTCGTCACCCTGGCGAAGTGGGATCGGGAGGTGAACCAGGGGCGAATATTCGGCGCATGGCGCAAGGTGAAGCACCCGCAGCTCGGCGAGGTGGAAGTAGGAGGGCTCGATACGCTGGTGGGCGTCTCCAATCCTCCCTACGAGAAGATCGCGGAGGTGTGCGCCTCGCAAAGTCGCGCTTTCCTGCGGGTCGCCGCGCTGATTCCGCGCGTGGCGATCGAAGTCGTCAAGCAGGAGAAGCTGGGCGACGGGCACACGCGCATCGAGCTTCGCGTCGTCAATCGCGGTTATCTCGGCACGTATGGATTGACTTCGGCGAAGAAGCTGGCGATCTCGGAGCCGATGCGCCTCACGGTGGAAGGCGCCGGAGTGAAGATCGTGGCGCCCGCGGAATCGGTGGTGGAGATCGGCCACCTCGACGGCTGGGGGCAGGGCCTCTACAGCGGCGTCAACATCTTCTTCCCGTGGACGCGCGGCAACGTGCACGAGAAATTCGTGACGCTGGTCGTCTCCGGCAAGGGCACGCTCCAGGTGAAGGTCGGTAGCGTGCGAGTGGGCTACCGGACGCTCGACATCACCCTGTAAAGCTTTCACGTACCGAAAGTCGTACCTGACACGACTTTCAGTGGAAGACGACCTCGCACGGGTCGTTCTTGCGGGCCTGCTCGGCGGTGCCGGCGGCTGTGCCGGCGGCGCTGAGTCCCAGCGTCACGATCGCCGCGGCGCCGCGCACGATGGCGGCGGGCGTGCTGACCGGATCGAGGCTCGCGTGGGGCGAGCGCAGCTTGCCGGTGATCTGGATGTCGCCGGCGATGGTGGCGAGGCCCACGGTGCCGGTCTTCGGCTTGACGCGCCCGCGCAGCTCTAGCGTTTCCTCGCGCAGGTCCACGAAGCCCGAGGTGAGGAGATTGCTCACCGTGGTGCGCGCCCCGATGAGCGCCTTCCCGTTCGCGCGCCCCGCGGTGAAGGGCAGCGCGGCGCCGATGCATTCGAAGTCGATCGAGGTCGAATTCTTCGACGAGAAGGCACTCGCCATCACGTCTTCCGCATGCCCGGCCTTCTGGGAGGCCCACACGGCCGGTCCCATGAGGATCGTGACCGGGCCCGTGATCGAAGCCGCCAGCGCCTTCATGTTGTCTCCCGCCGTGGTGAGCGTCGCCTTCACCTTCATCGGCCCGCCGGTGAAGGGAATCTTGCTGCCGCGCTCGCGGAACCAGCGCTCCAGCAGCAGGTTGGTGCCTTCGAAATTCACGCGCACCGCTTTCTTGCGCCCCTCGAACACGAGGCTGCCGGTGGCCGAGCCGCCGAGCGTCTCGATGGCGAATGGGCTCACGGTGAGCCGGTCGCCCGCGAACGCCGCGCGCGCCTTCACGTTCTTCATCTCGACCCCGTTCCTCAGCACCAGCGCGC
Organism: Burkholderiales bacterium; assembly: GCA_031364925.1. GTDB lineage: Bacteria > Pseudomonadota > Gammaproteobacteria > Burkholderiales > Usitatibacteraceae > Usitatibacter. The sequence continues at coordinate 42,531 of JANLXC010000078.1, forward strand.
CGAGCTTCACGTCGATCGTGCCATCGACGCCGTCGAGGGAAGCCAGGAGCGGCCACGCGAGCGGGTTGTCGTGGAAGAGCTCGTTCGGCGCGAGGGGCGGCAGCGCCGGATAGCCAAGATCGAGGAGCACCTTCTCCCAGTCCAGGCGCGTGCTTTCAAGGCGCCCGCCGACAGTCGTCTTCTTCCCGGCGCGCGCGAGCTGCACCGCCCCGGTCACGACATGCTTGCCGATCGCGACCGAAATGTCGCCGAGCTCGGTCTTGGCCAGCGTCGCGCGCGCGATGAAGTGCGCCGTCACGGGCGCGGTAGGGAGCCGCGTGTCGCCGAAGAACGCCGCCATGTCGTGCATAGACGCCGCCTTCAAATCAGCCTTCACCGCGTAGGCCTTCGCCGCCGCGTCGAGCGGAAAGCTTCCGGCGAGCGTGAGATGCGACTTGCCCCAATCGAAATCGACGGTGCCCTCGGTGGTCGCGCCGTCCTTGCCCACGCGGGAAAGGTCGGCGAACGTGGCGCTCAGGCTCATCGGCTTGCGGTTGCGATGGACGGTGGCTTCGATCCGCACGTCGCGCAAGCCGGGGCTCGCCTCGGCGGTGGCCTCGTCGATATGCAGCAGTGTCGCGGCCGCGCCCTTGTCGCGCACGCTCACGTCGGAATTGCGAATCGTGAGCTGGGTCAGGTTGATGAAGTCGCCTTCATCCGGGCTTTTGGGCTTTGCGTCACCGCCACCGGCCGGCGCGAGGCTCCAGCTCTTCGCGCCATCGACTGCCGTCTCGAGGCTCAGCCTCGCGCCCTCGATCTGGAGGCTCTTCAGGCGCGTTTTGCCGACCAGGAGCGGCAGGAGCTCCAGGCGTGCATCCACGCTTTCCGCGGTGAAGAGTTGGCGCGACTTGGCCCACGGTGGGCTTTCGAGCGCCACTGCCTCGGCGTGAAGCGCCGGGAGTGGAAAGATATTCAGGGAAACATCGCCGATCGAGAGATCGCGCGACCAGGCCGCCTGGGCCTTGTCGCGCGCCACTCGCTTCAGCCGCTCCGGATCGACGAGCCGTGGCAAAGCTACAGCACCCGCGATCGCGGCGATCGCCGTGATCCCGGCAATCCAGAGCAGGGTCCGGCGCCATTTTTTCATCGGGATAAGACCCTGCCTGCCTCAACAACGTTCGTCAGACCTATCCCGGGACGCCGGACCGCGCAACGCCAATCCTCAGCCGGGATTCTTCATCAGGCTGTTGGCGCCGATCGGGCCCGCGCTCGCCACCGGCATCAGCACCTTGTCGACGACCAGGATCACGCCGTTGGACTGGGCGACGTCCTCGATGGTGACGTGGGCCATGTTCTTCTTCGCGTCGGTGACCACCAGGCGCCCGCCTTCGTTTGTCACGCACAGGTCTTCGCCCTCGACCGTCTTCAGCCACGCCTTGCCGCCGTTGGCCATCATCTTGTTGTCGAGCGCCGCGCGGTCCCACTTGCCCGGCACCACGTGGTACGTGAGCACTTGTTTGAGCATCGGCTTGTTCGCGGGCATGAGCAGCTTGTCCACGGTGCCGGCGGGAAGCTCGGCGAATGCGGCGTTGGTCGGCGCGAACACGGTGAACGGACCGGCGCCCTTCAGCGTCGGCACGAGGTCGGCGGCCTTCACCGCGGCGACCAGGGTGGTGTGGTCCTGCGAGTTCATCGCGTTGTCGACGATGTCCTTGTTGGAGTACATCTGCGCGCCGCCGACCATCACTTGCGCGAACGCCGACACGGACCCGAGGGCCACAGCTACACCGAATGCCACGAGATTGCGTTTCATCATTTGTTTAGTTCCTCGATGATTGAATCCGCGGCCACATGGCCGCGGGAGTGCATTGCACAGAGGAGTTACGCAGTGCGCGCGCTTCCGGATTCAGGAGCTGCAGGAAAGCATCGAGCATCCCGCGCGATCGCGCGCCCAATCGGGGCGGCGCTTCGCGAAGGCTTCGCGCCCGGGCTGGTCGTCATAGGGACGGCGCAGTACTTCGAGGAGCTCGCCGATGCCCGCCGTGTCGCCCTCCTCGGCGCGGTCGATGACTTGCTGCGCTAGGTAGTTGCGCAGCACATAGCGCGGGTTCGCCGCGTTCTTGCGCGCGCGCCTGTCCTGCGGCGAGAGCGGGTCGTTACGCAAACGCACCGCGTATCGCGTGAGCCACACGTTCAGCCCGGCCTCGTGCGCGGCGCGCTTCGCTTCGTCGTAGAAGGCGTCGTCGAAAGGCGCGAGCGTTGGCAACCGCCGGTCGACGTGGGCGAGGGCGCGGAAGAAGATCGTCATGTCCACCTCCGCGGCCTGCAGCAGCGCATGAAGCGCTTGCATCAGCTCGAGGTCCTCGTCCATGCATTCCGCGAGGCCGAGCTTGGCGCTCACGTTGTCGCGGTCGCATGCGTTGAACACATCCTCGTAGCGCTTGAGCCCCGCGTACAGCGGCTCGTGGCCGGCGAAAACCGGCGCCAGCGCGCTCGCCAGGCGCGCGAGGTTCCAGTGCGCGACGTGCGGCTGGTGGCCGAAGCGATAGCGGCGCCCGCCGGCGTCGGTGGTATTGGGCGTCCACTCGAGGTCGAAGTTGTCGATCCAGCCGTACGGGCCGTAGTCGATGGTGAGTCCCAGGATCGACATGTTGTCGGTGTTCATCACGCCGTGCACGAAACCCACGCGCATCCAGTGCGCGGTCATGCGGGCGGTGCGCTCGCACACCTGGCCGAACCACTCGGCGCGCACCGCCGCGTCGATTTCATCCCTGCCCTCGACGAGCGCGGGAAAATCGCGACGGATGGTGAAGTCGATCAGGCGTTCGAGGAGAGCCTTGTCGCCGCGCGACGTGGGCAGCTCGAAGTTGCCGAAGCGGATGAACGAGGGCGCCACGCGGGTGACGATCGCCCCGGGCTCCATCTTCGGTCGCCCGTCGTAGAACATATCGCGTTCGACGTTTTCGCCGGTCGCGACCAGGCAGAGCGCGCGCGTGGTCGCAACGCCCAGGTGGTGCATCGCCTCGCTGCACAGGAATTCCCGGATCGAGGAGCGCAGCACCGCGCGGCCGTCGGCGGTGCGCGAATACGGTGTGGGGCCCGCGCCCTTCAGCTGCAGCTCCCAACGCTCGCCCGCGCCGGTCAGCATCTCGCCCAGTGTGATGGCGCGCCCGTCGCCAAGCTGCCCGGCCCAGTTGCCGAATTGGTGGCCCCCGTAGTTGGCGGCGTAGGGCTGCATGCCTTCCAGGAGCGCATTGCCGCCGAATACCTGCGCGAATTGCGGCGACCGGATGTCCGCTTCGCTGAAGCCCAGCGTCGCGGCCATCTCGCGCGACCATGCGATCACGCGCGGCGCGGCGACCGGGGTGGGTCGCACGTGGGAGAAGAGGGCGCCGTGCACCTGGCGGCGCCGCGGGTCGGTCTCGGGATCCGCGGGCAGGTCGCGCACGAACGCGTTGTCGAATCGCGGCGCCTGCATTTATTCGGATGCCTCCAGCCGCCCGAGCTGCCGGAATTTCTCGTCGACGATCGCGTCGCCGATCTCGCGCACCACGCTTTCCAGGTCCACTTCCCTCTCGACGCGCTCGAAGCGGCCGGTGAGCTCGGCGTCGGGCGTGAGCGTGCCCGCCTCGTAGAGCGCCCACATCTCGTGGCCGTAGTCGGTGAAGAGAAGGTCGGGCGCGAAGCGGCCAAAGAAATGGCGCAGGTTGCCGACGTCGCGCTCGAGCATCGACAGCGCGTGGTTGTTGCCCGCGGCGTCCACCGCTTGCGGCAGGTCGATGATGACCGGGCCGTCGGCGCCGAGGAGGACGTTGTATTCGCTGAGGTCGCCGTGGATCACGCCCGCGCACAGCATGCGCACCACTTCCTTGACGAGCGCGTGGTGGTGGCGGGTGGCTTCCTCCACTGTGAATTGCACGTCGTTCAGGCGCGGCGCCGCATCGCCGTGGGCGTCGGTGACGAGCTCCATCAGGAGCACGCCTTCGTGGAAGTTGTAAGGCTTGGGCACGCGCACGCCCGCGGCGGCGAGCCGGTAAAGGGCATCGACCTCGGCGCTTTGCCATGCGCGCTCCTGCGCCTCGCGCCCGAAGCGCGTGCCCTTCGCCATGGCACGCGCCTGCCGCGAGTTCTTGGTCTTGCGGTTCTCGGTGTAGTCGACGGCCTGGCGGAAGCTTCGCTTGTCGGCTTCCTTGTAGACCTTCGCGCAGCGCACTTCCTCGCCGCTGCGCACGACGAACACCATCGCTTCCTTGCCGCTCATCAACTGGCGCACGACCGTGTCGATCACGCCGTCCTCGATGAGGGGAGCAAGCCTCTTGGGGGTTTTCATGATGCTATTGTGACAGGGCCCGAACAACACGAATGTAAGACGTGGCTTACCTGACTTTGTGACTCGCACCTGCATCCCCCCGCGGGATATGCGGCGACAATCACTCCATATGGACTTCGCATCCTTCACGCGCGTTTTCCGGCGCGCCCTCCCCCTTGTTGCCCTCGTCGCGGCGATGGGCGTTCCCATGGCGCACGCCGAGAAGAAGACGGTGTGCACCATCACGGTGAATTCCGCCGACGAGAAGGACACCTTCCGCCGCTTCCTGCCCAAGGACGACTACCAGTTCGTCGAGCTGGTGGAGAAGGGCCGTCCCGACTGGCTCGCGAGCTCGTGCCAGAAGGGCGTGCAGTGCGACGTCCTCATCGTCTCGGGTCACTTCAACGCCGGCGAGACTTTCTACTCGGACAAGATCGAGAATGGCGACTTCCTCAAGGTCGACGAGTTGGAGCGCGCGTCGTGCAGCAACTCGTGCCCGGGCCTTTTCGCCAAGCTGAAGGAGGTGTATCTCTTCGGTTGCGAGAGCTTGAACCCTGATGCGAGCAAGTACGCGTCGGCGTACGGCGAGAGCGGGCGCGAGCGCATGCGCCGCCTCTTCGCCAACGTTCCTGTGATCTACGGCTTCTCCGGCGCCGCACCCGTGGGCGCCACCGCGGGCGGCATCCTGTCGCGCTACTTCGCTTCCGGCGCGGGGCGTGAGATCGCGAGCGGGCGCCCGAGCGCGCAGCTCCTCGCCAAGTTTTCCCAGAATCGCATGGTGCACGTGAGCGGCGTGCGCGACGGCGATCCGGGCGCGCAGCGCCGCCGCGACGTCTGCGAGTTCTACGACGAGCGCCGCGAGGCCGCGCAGAAGCTCCAGTTCATCCACGGGATCCTGCGCCGCGACGCCGCCGAGGTGCGTGCCTTCTTCGAGCGCATCGAGAAGCTCCTTTCGAGCGTGGACGACCTCGACCGCCATTCTCCGTCGTACATCCGGGCGATGGACGAGATCACGCGCGATCGCGTTGCGCGCGACCGCTTCGTCTCCTATTCGCACCAGGCTGCGCCCCCGGACATCCGCTCGCGCATGCTGCTCGTGGCGAGCGCCCTCGGCTGGCTCACGCCCGCGGAGCTGCGCGCCGAGCAGATGATCATGGTGGGCGACCTGATGGCGAAGAACGCCGTCGGCTTCGCGGAAGTGGAGTTGATCTGCTCGATCAACGCAGGCGGCGAGCTCACGCCCGAGTTCAACCATTCGAGCCTCGCGCGCATGCGGCCGGCGAAAGTCGCGCAGTCCGCGGCGCTCGCGTGCCTGGGCAGCACCGAGGCGCGCGGCCAGGTGCTCAATGCCATGGGCAGCCAGGACGACAAGGACGTGCAGGTCGCGCAGTCGTACCTGCGCCATCGCCCGCTCACCGGTTCGGAGCTGCGCATGGTGGCCTCGGGAATCGCGCGCATGCCGGAGTCGCGCGCGCAGATCCGCGCTTTCGATACGCTTGGGCGCCATTCCATCTCCGACCGCGACATCCTCGACGAGCTGGCGCGCGCCTTCGCGTCGGCACGCACGCTCGGCGTGCAGCGCGCCATCGCCGAAGTCTTCATCCGCTCCGACCGCAAGGCGATCGACAAGCCCCAGCTCGTGAGCCTTCTTCGCGAGACTCGCCTCAAGTCCCCCGACGGCCGCGACCTGATCGATGTCCTGATCACCCGCTTGCAGGGTTCGTAAAAGGGGTCAGATTACTTTTCGGGTCGAAAAGTAATCTGACCCCTTTTAGGTCGTCGGGTACAGTAGCGGCGATGAATGCTGCGAAATACCGAGGCGCGCACGCCCTCGTGCACTCCCTTCGCGCGCTCGGCGTAAGTCGCGTCTTCACCCTGTCCGGCAACCACATCATGCCGGTGTTCGATGCGGCGCTCGACTCTGGCATCGAGCTGATCCACGTGCGCCACGAGGCTGCCGCGGTGCACATGGCCGACGCGTGGGCGCGCCTTACCGGCGAGCCCGGCATCGCGATGGTCACCGGCGGGCCAGGGCACGCGAATGCCGTGGGCGCGCTCTACACCGCGAGCATGGCCGAGTCGCCCGTGGTGCTGCTCTCTGGCCACGCGCCGAACAACCAGCTCGGCATGGGTGCCTTCCAGGAGATGCGCCAGGCCGAGATCGCCGCGCCACTCACCAAGGCGTCGTGGACTACGGAAAGCGCCGATGCCGTCGCCGACGATATCGGGCGGGCGATCGACATCGCGCTCGCCGGCCGTCCCGGTCCCGTGCACCTGAGCCTGCCCAGCGATTGCCTCGAGGGCGAGGCCGCGACGGCCCGCTCGCAGGCGTCGCATACCGCGCGTGTTGCTCCCGTCATCGACGTGCGCCCGTATCTCGAAAAGCTGCGAGCCGCGAAGCGCCCGCTCATTCTCACCGGTCCCGCGAGCCTTACGCGCAGGGGCCGCGAGCGCATGGCGCGGCTCGAAGCCGCGAGCGGCGTTCCCACCGTGGGCATGGAAAGTCCGCGCGGAATCGCGGACCCGAGCCTTGGTGCTTTTGGCGAGATGCTGGCGCGCGCGGATTGCGTTTTCCTGCTGGGAAAGCGCCTCGACTTCACCCTCAAGTTCGGAAAGCCACCGGCCTTCGACGCGAAGTGCGCTCTCCTGCAGGCCGATCTCGACGCCGACGTGATGGCGATCGCCGAAGCCCTCGTCGAGGAAGCCCGCAAGCAACCCCCGATAAGGAGCGAGTGGCTCGGCGAGGTGCGCGCGGCGATCGCATACCGGCCCGCGGCCTGGGACAGCGCGAAGTCGAACGAGCCCGGACGATTGCACCCGGTGCAGGCGCTGCGTCCCCTGCAGGCGCTCCTCGACTCGCATCCCGATTCGGTCTTCATCTCCGACGGCGGCGAGATCGGCCAATGGGCGCAGGCGTGTTTGCACGCGCCGCATCGCGTGATCAACGGAGTGGCGGGATCGATCGGCGCCGCGCTGCCGTTCGCCGTCGCCGCGCGCGTGGCCGAGCCCAAAGCGCCCATCGTCGCCGTGATGGGCGACGGCACGTTCGGTTTCCACCCCGCGGAGATCGATACCGCGGTGCGCTATGGCCTTCCCTTCGTGCTGGTGGTCGGCAACGACGCGCGCTGGAACGCGGAGTACCAGATCCAGGTGCGCGAGTACGGCCGCGACCGCGCCAAAGGCTGCGAGCTCCTGCCGGCGCGCTACGACCAGGTCGCGGCGGCCTTCGGCGGCTTCGGCGAGCTCGTCACCGAAGCGGGGGAAGTCCTTCCCGCGGCGCGGCGCGCGCAGGCCTCGGGATTGCCGGCATGCCTTAACATCATGATCGAGGGCATCGCGGCGCCCAACATCAAACGCAGCTGACGAAAGGGACCGCGCCGGGCCATTTTATTCCCGGGGGCTGTAAGCGACGACGATGGCGCTCGCCTCGCCTTCAAGGGCGCGGCCGCGGTGCGGCAGGCGCGAATCGAAGTAGACGCTGTCCCCGGGCAAGAGGATCACCTTGTCGCTGCCCGCCTGCCACTCGACCTTGCCGGTCAACACGAACAGGAACTCCTCGCCCTCGTGCTCGAAGAACACGTGCTTGTCGATCTCCGAGGGAAAGGTGAAAAGGAAGGGCTCCATCCTCTTGTGCGAACGCGTGTCCGCGAGACTCACGTAGTCGTAACCGAAGGCGGTTCCGCCGCGCACGACGGGAAGGCGCTCGTGCTTGCGCACGACGCAGAACGCGCGGTCGTTGCCCATGGCGGGCGAATGCAGGAGCTCGGTGATTTCGGTCTTCAACGCCCGCGCGATGCGCGAGAGCGAGCCGATCGGCGGCACTTTCTTGGAGTTCTCGATCTTGGAAAGGTAGCCCTTGGTGAAGCCGGTCTGCCGCGCGAGGTCGTCGAGCGTGAGGCCAAGGTGCGCGCGCAGCTCGCCGATGCGCTCACCGATGACTTTCTCGATTTTCCTGGGCCTGGGGGCCTTGCCCTTGGGGACGATCATCAGGCGGCTGAGCGCACCGTCGGCAGCCGCGCGCCGTTGGCCTCGTAGGCGGCGGTGTATTCGATGATGCGCGCCGTCTCGCGCGCCACGTCCGGCCCGAGGAAGCGCTCGAGAAGATAGAGCGTCATGTCGATGCAGAGCGTCACGCCCCCGCCGGTCAGCACGGTGCCGCAGTCGACGAGGCGCGCATCGAGCGCTTCGATCGCCGGATGGCGCTCGCGCATGAGCTTCAACGGCGAGACTTCCGTGCCGAACACCTCGCGCTTGGTGGTGGCGCGATGCCCGTCGAGGACGCCGCTGGCCGCGAGGATCATCCCTCCCGTGCATACGGCCGCGACCGAAATATCGCGGCTGCACGATCGGACATAGTCCAGCGTGGGTGCGGATTGCGCCTGCTTCTGCCAGCCCGCGCCGCCGGTAATGATGAGGACATCTGCTTTTGGCGCATCCGTATAGCCAAAATCGGCCACCACCTTCAGGTCATTGGCGAGCACCACGATGCCGGCACGCTCGGCCACCGTGAACATCGAAATTTCGGGCGCGACGCGCCGCGCCATGGATAACACGCCGAAGGTGGCGAGATCGATCGGCTCGGCGTCCTCGTAGATTAGTATCGCGAATTTCATCTCGCGATTATCCCAGAAAAAAGATGCGTTGACTTGATGTTTCCCATTGGTCAATATGGACCTGCTACCAATCAGGGAGAAGCCCATGTCCAGCATCCCCACAAAAACCACCGCCACCCCCGAAGCATCGCGCCGGCCCGAGCCTGCCCGCCGGCGTTTCCTGGCGGCCACTGCGGCGGGCGCGGCCATCACCGGGTTCCCGATGATCGCGAAGGCGCAAGCGCCGATCACCATGCGGTTCCAGAGCACGTGGCCGACGCGCTTCATCTACCAGGAGTTCGCGGTCGATTTCACCAAGAAGGTGTCCGACCTTACCGCGGGGCGGCTCAAGATCGAGATGCTCTCCGCCGGATCGGTGGTGCCCGCGTTGCAGGTGGTCGAGGCGGTGAGCAAGGGAGTCCTCGACGGCGGGCACGGGCTTCCGGCGTATTGGTACGGAAAGAACACCGCGTTCGGGCTCTATGGCGCGGGTCCGGACTTCGGCATGGACGCGGTGCAACTGCTGGGCTGGGTCGAATATGGCGGCGGCAAGGAGCTCTATGCCGAGATACAGGCCATGGCACAGCTCGACATAGTGAGCCTCCTCTTCGGCCCGGTGCCTTGCGAGCCGATGGGCTGGTTCAAGAAACCGATCCGGGGGCTCGCCGACCTGAAGGGCATGAAGTTCCGTACCGCGGGCCTCGCCGTGGACATGTTCAACGGCCTCGGGATGTCGACCATGCAGCTTGCCGCGGCGGACATCGTTCCCGCGATCGACCGCGGCCTGCTCGACGGCGCCGAGTTCGCCAGCGCCACGGACGACCGCGTGATGGGTTTCCCGGACGTCGCCAAGTTCTACCTGCAGCAGAGCTATCACATGTCCAACAATTTCTGCGAGATCATGATCAACCGCAAGAAGTACGATGCCCTTCCCGCCGAGTTCAAGACGATACTCAAGCTCGCGAGCCACGCCGCGAGCGCGGACATGGAATGGAAGAGCATGCACCGGATGTCGCAGGACTACATCGAGATGCAGACGATGCAGAAGGTGAAGGCGTACCGCACACCCAAGCCGATCCTCGACGCCCAGCTGAAGTCCTGGGAGGTCGTGATCGCAAAGCACTCGGCCGACAACCCGCTCTTCGCGAAGATCGTTGAATCGCAAAAGGCGTGGGCGAAGCGGGTCATGTACTGGCACAACGACGTGCAGGTGGACCAGCGCGCGGCCTATACTCATTGGTTCGGCAAGGGACCGCTCGCGTCCGCGTAATCGGCAATCGAAAGGAGATCCAAATGGCATCCCAACCCAGCGACACTTCCACCGCCCCCGTCGAGCGCCTTCGCGGCCATCTGGAGCCCACCCCGGGGGGGTCGACATACATTTGCCCGCAAGCCATGGACTGGAAGCCCTCGCAGTTCGAGGGCATCGAAATCAAGGTGCTGTACGAGGACAAGGAGCGTGGCGAGATGACGTGCCTGCTCAAGTGGCAGCCCGGCACGACCCTGCCTTTCCACAAGCACCCGGAAATCGAGCAGAGCTGGGTGCTGTCGGGCTCGTTCTCCGACCACGACGGCATCTGCCGCGCCGGCGAGTACGTTTGGCGCACGCCGGGCTCGATGCACGAGACTCACAGCGCGGAGGGCTGCACGATCCTCGCGATCTATCGCAAGCCCAACATCTTCCGCAACAGCGCCGGCTTCGAGCCCGGCGCCAAGCGCATCAAGACCGACGTCGCGCCGAAGACGCCACAGGCGAAGTAACGGCTGGGAAACACGCCGCTTCACGGCACCTGAGGAGAAAGGGCTATGGACCAGCTCGACAACGACGCCATGGCGCAAGTAGTCGCCATCATGCTGATCGCCGTGAGCCGCCAGCTCGACGGCGAGAGGCTGAGGAACGACATGCTCCTCCTCGCCGACGCGCCCGGGCCCGACGCGCTCCCCGGCGTGAAGCAGGTGGTCACCGCCATGACCAAGCTCATTTCATGAAAGCCCTGTGCGCATTGCTCGCGATGGTTGCGCTGCCGGCGAGCGCCATCTACCCCGAGAGCGGCTGGTACTGGAACCCCAACGAGGGCGGTCGCGGCTTCAACCTCGAGATCCAGGACAACATCCTGTTCATGTCGGCGTTCGTGTATCGCGCCGACGGCACGCCGGCGTGGTATGTCGCGGGCGGCCCCATGACAAGCGACAAGACCTTCAGCGCCGACCTCTACGAGACCAGCAACGGCCAGTGCCTCGGCTGCGCGTATCGTCCCGCCACTACCAACAAGATCGGCACGGCGTCGATCGCGTTCAGCAGCGAGCGTTCCGCGATGATCACGCTGCCGGGCGCCGCCGTCAGCGTGGTGCGGCAGGATTGGTCGGGCTACGGCTCGCCCTCGCGCGATGCGTTGATGGGGGAGTGGTCGAGCACCGAAGGCGATCCCGCGTCCCCGGTGTATGGCGGCGACCGCGTCTCGCTTTACATCCCGGCCGTCGATGCACGCGGTGCCTACGTGGTCGGCAAGCGCACCGGCGGCCCGGCCAATTCCGCGGTAGGCGAGTGGAGCGTATCGCTCGGCGCCTTCAGCGTGGTCATCGATTCGTCGGCGGACTACTTCAAGCTCTACGTCTTCAGCCTCAACGCGTTCAATCGCGCCGAGGGCGTCACCTGGACGTACCTGAAGACATCGCAGCCGGCCGGCCCCGGCACCTATTTCGTCGCGCATCGGACCAAGAGCGGTGCATACCTGCGCACCGGCACCGGACCGGCGATCATCAAGAATGCGCGGCAATCGGAGGCGCGCGCGGCAATCGACGCGCTGGCGGCGCAGGACGCGGCGGGCGGCGGCGCGGCTCCCGACGGCGTGGTGGAAGCGGCGAAGCGGCTGGAACTGGTGCTGCGCCGGAGTTGAGCGCTAGGAGACGCGCCGCTCCTCGCTGATCTCTTCGACTTCCACGCGCCGGTTGGGCTCGAGGCACTTGATGAGATCGGCCATCCTCTTGTCGCTGCATTGCACGACGGGATTGGCCTCGCCCTTGCCGACCGCGACCAGGCGCCTGCCTTCCACGCCCCTCGATACGAGGTATGCCTTCACCGCATCCGCGCGGCGCTGCGAGAGCTTCACGTTGTACGAGTCGGTGCCGATGCGGTCGGTGTAGCCGGTGATGCGCACCTGGTCGATCTTCGGGTTGCGCTTCATCAGGTCGGCGATCTCATCCAGGCGCGGCTGCGGCGGGCGCAGCTTCGCCTGGTCGAATGCGAAGAGTTCCTTGGCCGACAGCGTGATGCGCTCCATGCGCGACGGGGGCGGGGCCGCCGGGCGCCTCGGCTCGGGCGGCACGATTTGCGCGTAGGAGCGCTCCTCGCGCGAGTATTGCGGCGGCGGCGGCGGTGCTGCCTCGACGTAGTAGCGCTCGACATACGTCACTCGCGGGGGTTCATACACGCGTAGCGGGTAGTACGGAGCGACGTAGGTCGGCGACACGTAGTACGGCGACACGTAGTACGGCGAACGGTAGACCGAATAGGGGTAGTAATTGAAATACGGCGCGGGGCGCGCCCAGCCGCCGTGGTGGTGATGGTGGTGCTGCGCAAGGGCCGCGGTGCTGCCGAGGAGCGAAGTGGCGATGACTGCCGCCAGGAGGGATGCGCGTTTCATGGAGTCTTCCGAGGGGCGGGTCTTCCCTCAACGCCGCAAGCCAAGCAGGTGTTGACCCCGGGCCATGGTCCGATTCGACTATGCTGGCGGCCATGGTGAAGCTCGTCCCGATGACCGGCGCCGAATTCTCGGAGTACCTCGACACCGCCGTCGAGCTCTACGCGCAGACCCACATCAAGGCGGGGGATTGTGACGCCTCCGAAGCGCTCGAGCTGGCGCAGGCCGACTACGAGGCGCTTCTTCCCGAGGGGCTCGCCACGCGCGACCAGTACCTGTACTCGATCTTCGACGAGGCGAGCCAGGCGCGCGTGGGGATCATCTGGCTCGCGATGCGCGAGAGGCGCGGGAAGAAATCCGCGTACATCTACGACTTCGTGATCCGCGAAGAGCACCGCGGCAAGGGCTACGGGGCGCAAACGCTCTCGAACGTCGACCGCATGGTGGAAAAGATGGGTGCGGCGCGCATCGGGCTCAACGTGATGGGCTACAACCACGTCGCACGCGCCCTCTACGAGAAGCACGGCTACGAGATTACCGGTATCGGGATGATGAAGCGGCTTGCGCCGGAGTGAGCTACTTGCGCAAGGGCTGCGTGATTCCCGCGACCTCATGATCGGCCGGCAGTTGCGGGCGATCGCGCTCGCTCGCCACCAGGCAGAGGAAGCCGAGGGGCTGGTCCTTCGCCGCGTGGAATTGGTGCCACGTCATCGGCGGCACGTTCACCAGGTCGTGCTCCGCGATTTGGTAGGCCTTGTCGCCCACCAGGCACTGGCCCTGGCCGCGGATCACCATCACCGCGTGCACATGCTCGTGGCGCTCGAGCGTCGTGTACCCTCCAGCCGCGACTTCGAAATAGCGTAGCTGCGCGGGCAGGTCGTTGCCCTCGAACAGCACCTGGCGCGTGACGTCCTTGAATGGCGCCTGGGGATCCTGCTTGTACGCGAGCACGTCGACATCCTGCCAACGGAAATCGCCGGAGTGCTTGCGTACGAGGGGGGCGGAATTGTTCATCGGTCAATTTTACCGTTGAACTCATGCTCGCGGCGGCTTGTCCTTCTAACCCCCCGAGTCACCCCCATACGCAAGGTTCCAGAACATGCCCGCAAAGCCCAAGAAGCCCGTTCCGCCGGCCCATAAATCCCCCGCGAAAGCGACCGCGAAATCCACCGTGAGCGGCTCGCGCCGAGGCACCGGCGCCGCGCGCAGCGAGGATCCCGCCGCGCTGAAGATGGCGGCGACCAACGAGACAGCCGCCGCATTCCCGTTCAACGAGGCCAAGGCCGCCGAGCATGGCGACGCCGCGGTCTCCCCGCCAGAGGGGCAGCACGTCGATCCGCCCGACATCTCGGTTGGCGGCAGCACGCTCACCGAGACCACCGCGTCGAAGAAGGTCGGGGGGGGCGAGCCCAATATCGGCCGTAACCCCGGCAACGATCCGCTCGACCGCGTGCGCGTCGATAGCTCCGGGCGCGGTCTCACCACCAACATGGGCGCGCCGATCGCCGACAACCAGAATTCCCTGAAGGCGGGCCTGCGCGGCCCGACGCTCATGGAGGATTTCATCCTCCGCGAGAAGATCACCCATTTCGACCACGAGCGGATTCCCGAGCGCATCGTGCACGCGCGCGGCTCGGCGGCACACGGATTCTTCGAGTGCTACCAGCCGCAGACAAAGCTCACGCGCGCCTCGTTCCTCGCCGAGAAGGGCAAGCGCACCCCGGTGTTCGTGCGCTTCTCGACCGTGGCCGGAGAGCGCGGCTCCTTCGACCTGGCGCGCGACGTGCGCGGCTTCGCGGTCAAGTTCTACACCGACGAGGGCAACTTCGACATCGTCGGCAACAACATCCCGGTGTTCTTCATCCAGGACGCGATGAAGTTTCCCGACCTGGTGCACGCGGTGAAGCCCGAGCCGCACCACGGCATGCCGCAGGCGGGGAGCGCGCACGACACCTTCTGGGATTTCGTGTCCCTCATGCCCGAATCGACGCACATGCTGATGTGGGTGATGAGCGATCGCGCCATCCCTCGAAGCTACGCGATGATGCAGGGCTTCGGCGTGCACACGTTCCGGCTGATCGACGGGCGAGGTGAATCGCGCTTCGTGAAGTTCCACTGGAACCCGGTGCGCGGCACGCACTCGGTGGACTGGGACGAGGCGGTCAAGGTCAACGGGGCCGATCCCGACTTCCACCGCCGCGACCTGTGGGACTCGATCGAGGCGGGCGTGTTCCCCGAGTGGGAGCTGGGCTTCCAGGTGTTCACCGAGGAACAGGCGGAGGAGTTCTCGTTCGATGTCCTCGATCCCACCAAGATCGTCCCCGAGGAGCTGGTGCCGGTGACGCCGGTGGGCCGCATGGTGTTGAACCGCAATCCCGACAACTTCTTCGCCGAGACCGAGCAGGTCGCATTCGGCGTGCAGAACATGGTTCCCGGGTTCGATTTCTCCAACGACCCGCTGCTGTCCGGGCGCATTCATTCGTATTTCGATACGCAGATCTCGCGCCTGGGCGGACCCAACTTCCACGAGATCCCGATCAACTCGCCGGTGGCCGAGGTGCACAACAACCAGCGCGACGGCATGCATCGACAGGCGATTGCACGCGGTCGCGTCGCCTACGAGCCGAATTCGCTCGGCGGCGGGTGCCCGTTCCAGCATGGCTCGGCGCGTGGCTTCACGTCGTTCCCGCAGCCGATCGCCGACGACAAGGTGCGCGGCAAGCCGGAGAAGTTCGCCGACCATTACACGCAGGCCACGCTCTTCTTCAACTCGCAGTCACCGGTCGAGAAGGCGCATATCGTGCGCGCGTTCCGCTTCGAGCTTTCGAAGGTGCAGACCCCGGCGATTCGCGAACGCGTGCTGGCCCAGCTCGCGAACGTGGATGCCGACCTCGTTTCGCAAGTGGCCGCGGCGCTCGGCATGAACGTGCCGCCCGCGCTGCCGCTGGTGATCGATCCGGAGGAGCCCGAGGTGACGGTGTCCCCGACGTTGTCGCTCTTCGCGCGTCCGGGCGACGGCGGCATTGCCGGGCGCAAGATCGCGATCCTCATCGCCAATGGCGTCGATGGAGAAGGCGCGATGGCGGTGCACAAGGCGCTGGCCGCGGCCGGCGCGGTGCCGCGCCTGGTCGCCGTGAACCTCGCTCCGGTGAAAAGCACCAGCGGTGATGCGCTCGACCCCGACGCGACCTTCGAGAACATGCCGTCGGTGCTGTTCGACGCGGCGGTGATCGCGGACGGCGAGGCTTCGGCCGCGGCGCTCGCGGCGATCGGCCCTCCCCCGGAGTTCATCAAGGACACCTTCCGCCACTGCAAGGCGATCCTCGCCCTGGGCGCGGGCCGCAAGCTCCTCGAGAAGGCCGGCATTCCCATGGACGCAGACGACGCTGCCTTGTTCGTCGTGCCGCGTGGCAAAGGCGGGGCTTCGGTGAAGGACTTCATCGCCGCGGTCGGCAAGCATCGCAACTGGGACCGCTTCATGGATCCGCCCCCGGTCTAACCAAACCGGGGTCAGACCCCGCTACGACCCCGGTCTGTCCCCGGTCTGTCCCCGGTCTGTCCCCAACCGATCTACTGGGCACGGCGCACGGCGCCGACGAATTCCTTGCTGCGCTCGAAGAGCTTGTCGCGCGCGGACAGGAGCCCTCCGCCGATGAGGAGCATGGTGTCCACTCCGTAGGTGGCACGCATCTCATGGACGCGTTCGACGGTCATGCCGCCCGCGGGGACGGGCAGCGCGGAGCGTACGTCATGCCACGGATCGCGCGCGGCCTTGGCGATGGCGACGCACGCCTCGCGGCTGTAGCTGAAGCGCCCGCCGTGATTGGGAAAGATAGTGGCGTCGGCGCCGAACAGGCGAAAGAGCTTGCCCAGCAGGACGGCAGGCGCGATGCGCGCGGCGCCCGCCAGCGCCGGGTGCGCCATCACCGGGATGTCGAGGTCGACTTGCATCTCGACGAAAGCCGGCAATCCCACCAGCATCGGCGCGACCAGCGCCATCTTGACCGCGTTGTCGCGCGCCACCTGCGCCTGGCCGGCGAGCGAATGGCCGCCGCCGGAGAAGGTCGGGGCGTAGATCGTGTTGCCGCCGGTCTCGCGATTGGCCTCCGCGATCGCCTTCTGCACCGCGGGCACGCGCTTGTCGAACGGGTGGCATGCCTGGTTGGCGATGCCGTGGTCGTCCTTGATGATGTCGATGCCCGCCAGCGTGAAGGTGCGCGCGAGGTGCGCCAGGTACTCGACCGAGGAGCCCTGGGGCTTCAGCGCCGTGCAGGTGAGCGGGCGGCCGTGGACGCCGGTGAGGGTACGGATGCCCTCGATGCCGAAGCGCGGGCCGGGGAAGGCTTTCTCGAATCCCGCGGGAAACTCGACGTCGAGGAGCTCGACCTCGGGCTGCAGCGAGCAGTTGCCGAACAGCATGTTGACGAGCTGCGAGGCCTCGTTGCCGGTGGTGGCGGGCGCGATGCCCAGCACCACGTCGAAATATCCCGCGTGCGGCCTGATCGCCTCGACGCTCGCGACGACCTCCTTCAGCACGTGCTCGTCGCCGATCGCCGCGACCGGCATCTCGACGCTCTGCTCGGCCGCCAGCGCTTCGGCGCGCACGCGGCTCTCCGACTCCGAGGCGGCGATGCGATAGGTGGCGAGGATGCGGTCCATCTAGAAGTTGTACCTGGCACGACTTTTCATGCGGCCCTCAGGGAGTCGACGATCTCCAGGCGCGCGGCGCGCACGCTCGGCAGGAAACCGCCGACGAAGCCCATGAAAACCGAGAAGGCCATGGTGGAGGCGATGATCGAAGTGGTGAGGTGGAAGCCGAAGGCGAGCTGGCTGAACGATTGCCAGTTCATCGTGGTGATGGTGAAGGCCTGCAGGAACGAGGCGAGGCCGAGCCCCATCACGCCGCCCACCAGCGCGAGGAGGATCGACTCGATGAGGAATGCGACGAGGATCGAGGAGCGCCGGAAGCCGAGCGCCCGGAGCGTGCCGATTTCGCCGGTGCGGCTGGCGACCGCGGCGTACATGGTGATCATGGCGCCGATCATGGCGCCGATCGAGAAGATCACCGAGAGCGTGATGCCGAGGATGCTGATGAACTGCGAGAGCGTCTTCGATTGTTCCTCGTAGAAGACCGGCTCCGACTTCACGTCGAGGATCAGGCGCTGGTCGCCCTCGATGCGCTTCTTCAGCGCGTCCAGGTCGCCGCGGTCCTGGAGGCGCACGATCACCGACGAGTAGGTGATGCGCCGGAACGCCTGCATCATCTGCTCGACGTCGCCCCACATCTCGGAATCGAATCCCGAGCTTCCGCCGTCGAAAGTGCCCACCACCGTCCACTCGCGCCCGGCGAAGCGCTGCTTCTCGCCGATGGTCACGCCCTCGAAGCCATCCGAGATGCTCCTGCCGACGATCACTTCGGAGGTTCCCGGGCGAAACATGCGCCCGTCGACGATCCTGACTTGCGGGCGCAGCGCCACGCCAATGGGCGGCAGTCCACGCACCACGACGTTCTGCGGGCGGTCGCTGCCGCGCTTTGGGATCTGCGTGAGGACCAGCGTCTCGCGGGAGACGAGCGGCTCGCCGTTCACGCCGCGCGCGACCTGGGGCAGCGTCTCCACGAGCGAGGCCTGGTCGCGGGACACCGAGCTCTGGATCTCGGTTTGCGACGACTGGCGCAGCAGGATCGCGTTGTCGCGGCTGCCGGTGGATACCAGCGTCTTCTTCAGCCCCGCGTCGAGCATCAGCACGGCCGCGAACACGAAGACCACCAGCGCCATGCCGCTCGCGGTGAGGAGCGTGGTGAGCTTGCGCGTCCAGAGGTTGCGGAAAATATAGGAGAAGGGAATCTTCAACCGGCGAACCTCAGGCCATCCACGATCCTGACGCGCGCCGCGCGGATCGAGGGCAGGATTCCCGCGAGAATTCCTACCGACGCGGCGGCCGCGACCTGCATCAGCACCGTCTCCCGGGTGACGTAGAAGACCGGGAACATCGATCCCATCGCCGCCTTGAAGCCCGCGGCGACCGGGAAGGTGAGCGCGACGCCGATCGCGCCTCCGAGCGCGGAGAGCATGATCGACTCGCCGACGATGAGGCCGACGACGAAGATCGGCGCGAAGCCCAACGCCTTCAGCGTCGCGTATTCGGCCAGGCGCTCGCGGGCGGTCATCGCCATGGTGTTGGCGACCACCGCGAAGATGATGACGATCACCACGAAGGAGACGATGCGCACCGCGGTCACGATCGCCTCGGTCTGCGCGACGAAGCCGAGGGAGAACGCCTTCTCGGTCTCGGTGAGCGACTCGGCGAGTGAATTCCTGAATTCCTTGTCGATCGCCTGGCTGATCTCGGCCGCGCGAGCGCCGTCGGCGATCTGCACCACGAAGACGCCGGCGAATTCGGCGCGCCTCGGGAAGCGCTTCTTCATCTGCTCGTTGATGTAGTCCCAGTGGAAGTAGAGCTGGCGCGTGACCGTGGTCTCGTCCTTGGGCTCGTAGATGCCGCGCACGGTGAACTCCCACGTGCCGCCGCCGTAGATCGGGCTGGTCATCGGGATCACGTCGCCCACCTTGAAGCCGTGCTGGTCGGCGATGAGGCGCCCGACCATGGCACCCCGCCGGTCCTTCTTGAAGGCGAGGAGCTCGTCGGGCTTCACCTTGAACTCGGGATAGAGGTCGAAGAAATTGTCGTGGTCGACGCCGAAGGTTGCGAAGAAGTTGGTGAACGACTGGTCCTTGTAGATGCCGCCGAACCAGTTGGAGATGGCCACCGCGGTCACGCCGTCGATCGCCCGGACCCGCTCGCGGTAGTAGGCCGGCAGCGAGAACACCAGCGACGTCGCGTTGCGCGTGATGAGACGATTGGCCGAGGCCATGTCGGCGCCGGCGTACCACGCGTGCACCACCGTCTGCAGCAGCCCGAACGCGAGGATCGCCACCACCAGGCCCACGATGGTGAGGATGCTCCGCAGCTTGTGGCGGAAGATGTTCTTGAAGATGAGTTTCAGGTACATGGCATCAGCTCGCCTTTTTCCAGGTGCGTCACGTGCCGGGCCGACTGCACCGCGTGGCCGTCATGGGAAACCATGATGATGGTCTTGCCCATCTCGCTGTTCAACCGGCGCAGGAGGCCGAGAACCTCTTCGGCGCTCTTGCGGTCGAGGTCGCCGGTGGGCTCGTCGGCGACGATGATGGTGGGATCGGTGATCAGCGCCCGCGCGATCGCCACGCGCTGCTGCTGGCCGCCGGACAGCTCGTTCGGATGGTGGTCCATGCGATCGGACAGGCCCACGAGCGCCAGCGCCGTCTCCACGCGCTCGCGCCGGTCGCGCTTGCCGAGGGAAGTCAGGAGCAACGGCAGCTCCACGTTCTCGAAGGCGTCCAGCACCGGCATCAGGTTGTAGAACTGGAAGATGAAGCCGACGTTGGAGGCTCTCCAGTCGGCCAGGTCGGCCTCGCCGAGCCTGGTGATGTCCTCCCCGCCCACCAGGAGCTCGCCGGTGTCGGGCTTGTCGATGCCGGCGATCAGGTTCAGCAGCGTGGACTTGCCCGATCCCGAAGGGCCCATGAGCGCGATGAAGTCGCCCTCGGGGATGGAAAGCGTGATATCGCGCAGCACCTCGACCACCTGGTCGCCGCGCCGGTAGCTCTTGGTGAGGTGCGTGATACTGACGATCGGCCGGTCGGCCATGGGTTACTTCTTGGCGAGCGCGACGCTCGCGCCGTCCTTTACCCGGTCCGGCGGGCTCAGCACGACCTTGTCGCCCGCCTTCACGCCGGTGACCTGCATCAGGTCGCCGAGCTTCTCGGGCTTGCCCACCGCGACTTCCTTCACCACGTTCTTGTCGCCGATGAGGTAGACGACACTCTTGCCGTCGCGCGTGACGATGGCTTCCGGGCGCACGGCGGTCACGGGCTTCCTTTCTTCGGGCTTGGGGGCGCGCGAGAGGAACGCCACCTTGGAGCTCATGTCGGGGAGCACGCGCGCGTCCTTCTCGACGAACTTCACCTTCACCAGGAGGGTGGCCTTGGTGCGATCCACCGTCGGCACCACGCGGGAGACTTCACCCAGCAGGCGCACGTCGGGATAGGCGTCGAGCTGGATCTCGGTGGGCATGCCGACCCTCACCTTGGAGAGGGACGCTTCGGCGACGTCGGCTTCGACCTCGAGCGTTTCCATGTCGGCCATGTTGACCACGGCGCCCTTGGAGTCGGCCGCCGACGAGAACGGCGTGATGATGTCGCCCACGTTGGCGTTCTTGGTGAGCACGACGCCGTCGAACGGCGCCCGTATCAGCGTCTGCTCCACCGAGACGCCGGCCTGGCGCGCGTTGGCCTCCGCGACGCCGATGGCCGCCTTCAGCGACGACACCGCGGCCTTGGCCTTCTCGCTCCTCGCGCGCGCGGTGTCGAGCGTGGACTCGGAGATGAATTTTTTGGAGTACAGGTCCTGCGAGCGCTTGTAGCTCGAGTCGGCGTCGCGAGCCTCGGCCTCGCCCTGCTCGAGGTTGGCGCGCGTGGCGGTGGTGGTGGCGAGCGCCGAATCGCGCGCCGCCGCGACGTCGAGGTTCTCCAGGCGCGCGATCACTTCGCCCTGCTTGACCCGCGTGCCTTCCTGCACGCCCAGCCATTCGAGCCTGCCGGTCGCCTTAGTCGATACCGCGGCCTTGCGCCACGCCGACACGCGCCCGGTGGCGTTGAGGACGGTGATCGCGGCGCTGGGATAGGCGGTGGTGACGGTGGCGGTCTCGACGCTCGCCGGGGCGCTTGCGGAACGCATCATCATCGCCGCCGCCGCGATGGCGACGACGGCGAGACCGATCGTCCACTTGTTGATCCAGCGGCGCTTGCGCCGCGGCGCGAACGACTTCGACTCGCGGTCGATGGTGAGCTTCGAGAGGTCCGGGGCCGACATGCGGCGATCTTACAGGCTAGAACAGCGAGAGAGTCGTGTCGTAGAGCGGCTGCCCGCGTTCGGCGAAGGAGTCGACGATGCTGAAGTGGTTGTGGCCGGGCAGGAGCATGAGCTCGGCGAGCGGCCTCCAGGCGAGGGCGAGGTCGCGCGACTGGCGCTGGAACTCGAAGCTCTCGGCGGCGCCGGCGGCGACCACCAGCGGCGAGGCGAGCGTGGGCTTCCTGTCAAGGAGGGAGAGGCGCGCTGCGGAGCGCACGTCGAGCTTGAGGTCGGCGTTGTAGCTGTGCTGCAGGAGCGGGGCGAAATCGAAGATGCCGCTGAAGGGCACGCCGCCCACGATGCGCGCCGGGTCGAACTTGAAGCGGCCCCAGGGCGTGGCGAACATCGCCGCGGTGAGGTGCCCGCCGGCCGAGTGGCCGGAGAGCACCACGCGATCGGTGGCAATCGAGTACTTCACGCCGTTCAGGAAGAGCCAGTTGGTGGCCGCGACGATGTCCTCGACGATGTCTTCGAGGCTCACGTGGGGCGCCAGCCGGTAGTTGGGAAGCGCGACGCTCACGCCCGCGGCGATCCACGAGGACGCGAGCCACGAGAACATCGCCTTGTCGAGCGAGCGCCAGTAGCCGCCATGGATGAACATGAGAGTGCCGCGCGCGTTCGGCGCGGGGAACAGATCGATGCGATGGCGCGGATCGGGACCGTAGGGCACGTCGAGCTCGCAGTCGAAGGTCGAGCGCACATACGCCGAGTCCTTGTCCCAGCGGGCGAAATAGTCGGGATGGTCGGGGACCAGGGCGCGGTTGTTGTACTCGCGTTCGATCGACTCCGCGTCCACGTCAGCGCGGCTCCATCGCGCGGATCGCGACCGCGATGTCGCGCGCCACCTTCCCGATCGCGCGGCTGTGCGCGGCGGCCATCGACTGCGCATCGCGCCCGCCCGCGGGCTCTCGCGCCTCGGAGCGTCCGATCCGCGGCTCGCCTTTGGCGGCGCGAATCGTCCAGAGCGCGTCGAGCGCGGCGCCTTCGCCGGCGGTGAAATCGAAGCGCTGCACGTCGATCGCCACGCGGTAGTCGAAGGTGAGCGTGGCCGACTGGCGGCTCGTCATCACCGCCGCCGCGCCCAGCTCGCGCGTGAGGGTATCGGCGACGAGGCGCGGGATGCCGTTCTTCAGCGGCTCGGCCCAGCGCTCGAGATCGGCGATCTCCACCTGGTTGGCGTCGAGGCGGTAGACCATCTGCGGCCGGTCGACCGCCTCGGGAATGGTGATCGGCCCCACGTACACGCTGAGCGCGCGAGACGCCGGCGCCGCGGCGCTGGCCGCCGGTGCGACCGCGAGCGTGTAGTAGCTGAGCTTGGCGGGCGTGCCGCATGCCGCGACGAGCGCGAGCGTGGCCGCCATGAGCAATCGTTTCATCGTGACCTCTTGCCGCGAATGAGCGAATCGGGCTGGCGCTCGATGGAATCGACCAGCGCGCGCAGCGCTTCGGAGGCGCGGCTCACCTCTTGCAGCGCCTCGCGCAGGTCAGTCTGCACCGGCGAATCCTGGGCGAGCGTCCTCTGCGCCGAGTCGAAGGTCTTGCGCGCGTTCTCGAGCGTGGACTTGACCTCCGGAATCACGTCGCTGTTCACGCGCGCGACGGTCTTCTCGACGGTCTTCAGCGTCCTGTCGAGTGTTTCGAGCGCCCTGCGAAGGTCTTGCCCGATGGTGTCGAAGGGAACCTTCTCGAGCTTCTTCACGATGTTGCCGAGCGACTCCTGGATCTCCGCGAGGCTTCCGGGAACCGTGGGAATCTCGGGCGGGTTGCTGTTGAAGTCCATCGCCGCGCGTGGGGCGCCGGGGAAGAAGTCGAGCGCCACGAAGAGCTGGCCGGTGAGGAGGTTGCCGTTGCGTAGCTGGCCGCGGAAGCCGTTGGAGACGAATTTCTGCATGCGCCCCTTGGAATCGGCGAGCTCCTCGGTGGCGCGGTCGGGCTTGCGCGAGCGCGACTGCAGCCGCTCGGGGAAGAGGCGGATCTGCACCACGGTGCGGAAATTCACGCGCGCCCGGTCGTACTCGAGCTCGATCGACGAAACTTCGCCCAGCGTCACGCCCCGGAAATCCACCGCGGCGCCTACGCTCAGGCCGCGCACCGACTGCGGGAAGCGCATCACGTAGGTCTCGATCACCGACTCGCGCGGCTTGAGCGCCTCGGCGCGGTTGCCCCACAGGACGAAGGCGGTGTTGGCGGCGGCGCGCGGCTCCGGCGCGCTGTCTGCGTCCGTCGGCGTATCGAAGGCGATGCCGCCTACCAGCACCGTCGCGATCGACTGCGTGTTCAGCTTCACGCCGGTCGCGTCGAGCGAGAGGTCTATGCCGCTCGCGTTCCAGAAGCGCGAGTTGGTGGCGACGAAACGGTCGAAGGGCGTGTCCACGAAGACCTTCACCAGTACCTGCTTGCCGTCCTTGGCGACTTCCGTGCTGACCACTTGCCCCGCGGTCACGCCGCGGAAGTAGACGGGCGAGCCCACGTCCACCGAGCCCAGCTCCTCGGAGCCCAGCACGAAGTAGCGCCCCGGCACGTCGGAAGTGACGATCTGCGGGGACTCGAGGCCGGTGAAGTTCCTGCGCTCGGTCTGCGACTTGCCGGGATCGACGCCGATGTGCGATCCCGCCAGCAGCGTGCCGAGCCCGGACACATGGCCCCCGGAGATGCGCGGGCGCACCACCCAGAAGCGCGTGTCCTCCACCAGCAGGCCCTTCGCAGCCTGGCGCGTCATGTGCGCGAACACCACGACGCCCTTCTTCTCCTCGTCGAGCTCGATGGACTTCACGATGCCGATGTCGACGTCCTTGTACTTGATGCGCGTCTTGCGGGCCTCGAGGCCTTCGGCGCTGCGGAAGTGGATGGTGATGGTGGGGCCGCTTTCCAGCACGTTCTGCATCAGGAGCCACCCACCAACCAGGGCCGCGACGATCGGGATGATCCAGATGGGCTGCATCCAGCGAACGCCGGGCTTGCGCGACACCGCGCGCGGGACCTGCGCTTCCTCGGCACCCTCGCGCGGCTCACTCATGGCGATAGCCGTCCAGCGGATCCCAGATGAGCCGCGGATCGAAGCTCATGGAGGCGAACATCGTGAAGAGCACGACCAGGGCGAAGGCCGTAGCGCCGGGCCCGGCCTCGACCTGCGCGAGCGTCTTGAACTGCACCAGCGCCACCAGCACCGCGGCCACGAAGATGTCGACCATGGACCAGCGCCCGACGGACTCCAGCGTGCGGTAGATCGCGGCGCGCAGCTCCGGGCGCCAGGTGGAGCGACGCTGGGAGGTGACGAGCAGCACGGTGAGAGCCGCGATCTTGGCCCCCGGCAGGACGATGCTCGCGATGAAGATGATCGCCGCGATGAACAGGTCGCCGCCATTCCAGAGGAAGCGCACCCCGCTCATGATGGTGTCGCTGTGCGCATCGAAGAGCGAGTCGCTCTCCAGCACCGGCAGGAGGTTGGCAGGCAGGTAGAGCGCCGCCGCGGTGACCAGCAGCACCCAGGAGTTGAGCAGGCTCTGCGGCTTCCTCCAGTGCAGCCCCGCGCCGCAGCGCGCGCATCCCATTCGCGCATGCTCCGCGGCCCCGCGTTGCGCGAGGCCGCAGGTATGGCAGACGAGCAGGCCCGAGAGCGCGGCGGTGGGCATCATGCCTGCAACCCCTGCGCGCGCGACCACAGCTGGCGCGGCTCGAACGAGGCTTCGCTCGCCGTGAGCATGAGGATCATTGCGCCCAGCGAATAGAGCGCGAGCCCCGGGATCAGGGTCGCGATGCTTTGCAGTTTCACCAGCGAGACCAGCGTGCCGAGCATGAAGACCGAGACCATTCCCCACGGCTTGATCGCCTCGACCAGGCGAAAGATCGGCGCGAATGAGTGCGGAACGCGCCCCGTCTTCAGGCCCCCGACCAGGTAGATCATCGCGGCGATCTCCACGCCGGGGAAGAGGATGGTGTTGATGAAGACCAGGACCGCGAGCGCGTGGTCGCCGCCGACATAAAGCGCGTGGGATGTGCCGAAAAGGGTGGTGGACGTGGTCACGCCCTGGGTATCCAGCGACAGCAGCGGGAATGAGTTGGCGATCATGAAGAAGATGGCGGCGGCGCCGAGGAAGGCAAGCGTGTGGTCGAGGCTCGCCGGCTTGTTCCTGTAGAGCTCCGCGCCGCAGCGCACGCACATGGCCGCGCCGTTCAGGGGCGGCGTAACCTCGCGCTGCAGGCAATCGCATTCACGGCAGGCGATGATCGTGTCCTGTTTCGTCATTGTTCTGGGCTACACTCGACCCGCGCTGTTGATCACACTTGCCATGGATGCCACGACTTTCGATCCCGCCATCGGCCGGGAGTTCATCGACCGGGTGCGATCCCTCGCCCGGCATAGCGACTCGTCGGCGCACTACACGCGCACTTACCTTACCCCGGCGCACCGGGCCGCGGCGCTCCAGATAGCCGAATGGATGCGCGCGGCTGGCATGGCGGTGCGCGTGGACTCCGTAGGCAGCGTGATCGGTCGCTACCCGGGCGCTACCCCGGGGGCGAAGACGCTCCTCATGGGGTCGCACTTCGATTCGGTGCGCAATGGCGGCAAGTATGACGGAGTGCTGGGAATCCTGGTTCCCATCGCCTGCGTCGCCGAGCTGCATGGGCGCGGCGAGCGCCTGCCCGTGGCGATCGAGATCGCCGCGTTCTCCGACGAGGAGGGCGCGCGCTTCCAGACGAGCTTTCTCGCGAGCCGCGCGCTGGTCGAGGGCACCGCCGCGCTCACGCCCTTGCTCGAACGCCGCGATGCCGACGGGGTCAGCCTGCGCGAGGCCATGGAGGCTGCCGGCCTCGATCCGGCGCGCGCCGATGGCGACCGCATCGATCCGGCGCGCCTCGCGGCCTATGTCGAGATCCACATCGAGCAGGGCCCGGTGCTGCTGAACGAGGGCCATGCGCTCGGCGTGGTGACGAGCATCGCGGCGGGCACGCGGCACCTGCTGAAAGTCCGCGGCGAGGCGGGTCACGCGGGCACGGTGCCGATGCCGATGCGCCACGACGCCCTGACCGGCGCCGCGGAGATGGTGCTGGCGCTCGAGAAGGGCGCGGCGGCCCCGCTGGTGGCCACCGTCGGAATCCTGCGCGTGAAGGACGGCACCGGCAACGTGATTCCCGGCGAGGTCGAATTCAGCGCGGATGTGCGCGCCCCCGATGGCGAGGCCCTGCGAACGGGGCGGGAGGCGATGTTCGCCGCGTGCCACGCGATCGCGAAGCGCCGCGGGGTGGTCCTCGAGATCGACAAGACCCATGAAGTGCAGGCCGCGCCCTGCGCGCCTCGCCTGCAGGACCAGCTCGCCGCCGCCATCGAGCGCGTGCTTCCCGGCGTCCAGGCGCGGCGCTTGCCGAGCGGCGCGGGACACGACGCGATGATCCTTGCGAAGGTGACCGAGGTGGGGATGATGTTCGTGCGCTGCGGGGCGGGCGGTGTTTCGCACAATCCCGCCGAAACCGTCACTGCCGAGGACGCCGCGCTCGCCATCGCGGCGCTGCTGGATTTCCTGCGTCACTTTCGCTGACCGCTGTCGCTGACAAGAAGTTGTCACGGAGAAAACGGAGAACTGCCGGAGAAATCAGGGAGATGCAAGCAGAAGGAGTGTGGTCAGGTTCAACCTCGAAGCGTCCGCGAAACTCAGACACGAAACGCTTGAGCTTCCCCGCTTGCTCCGGCAGTTCTCCGGTTTCTCCGTGACAACTTCTTGAGTCTTCTAACCGGAAATCGGCTTGGAAAGAGAAGCGTTGGAAGAGACGAGCTTCAGCCCGGGGCGTCCGGCGTTGGCGGCGGTCCGGCAGTGCTCGACGATGAGAGTCACCTCGCGAGCCAGCGCCGCGGGCGCGCGCGTCTTGCCGTCGAGGACATCGCGAGTCCATTGCGCGGTTGCACCCGCCTCGCGAGGCGGCAGCGGGTAGTCCGCGTCGCCGTCGCCGATCAGGTGCGTCACCGGCGCCCCGTCGGCGCGCATCTCCTCGATGGGCTGGGGCGCGTGAAGGCGCACCACCGCTTCGCCCTCGACCCCGCGCATGAGGAAGACGTTGGCGGGATTCGCGGTGAAGTAATCGCGCAGCAGCTTCAGGAAATCGGGATGGGTCACCGCGATGAGGCGGCAGGCCGCGCCCGGCGCCACGCCATTCGGGATCATCAGCTTGGCGAGCGTGTGCCCGCTGTTGCGCACGCCCATGGCCATGCGCACGTCGATCAGCTTGGCGAGGTCGGGCGAGAGCACGCTCACCGGCACGCTGGCAAGCTTGTGCTCCTCGAGGCGCTCCTCGGCCTCGTCGACGGTCGTGACGCAGGGGTGGCCCAGGGCCTCGAGGATTTCGAAAGTCCCGACGCGCGCCGCTTCCTGGTGCGCGCCGTGGATCACCACGGGGACATCCTCCCGCGCCAGGAGAAGCGCCAGCAGCGGCACGAGGTTGGCGATCTTGCGCGCGCCGTTATAGCTGGGGATGAGCACCGGGATGGCGCGCCGCGCGGGCAGCTCCATCGGCCGGATGTGGGGCTGGAGCGCGTCCATCATGCCGGCCAGCTCGTCGAGGCTCTCGCCCTTCACTCGCAGCGCCACGAGGAGCGCGCCGAGGGCGACATCCTCGAGCTCCCCGGCGAAAACGGCGGAAAAGAGGGTGCGCGCCTGCTCGCGCGTCATGTCCCGGGCGCCGTTCTTGCCGCGCGCGAGCTCCTTCAGGTAGGGTTTTGGATCGAACATGCCCCATTCTGAAGCAATCGCCGGTCCCGGGTTCGATGGGGGAGCCTGCAGCCGTTTCATCAAGCGTAATGCCGAAAATTCGGCAGAAGGGCGCCGAAACGCGTGCTATCGTGCACTCGCAAGTCAACCCGTTGGAGACATAAATGGCAACCAAGGAAAAGAACCGGCAGGACGGCGAACTCTCCGAGCAGCAGCTCGACAAGGTGGCGGGCGGGCAGGAAGTGCGCAAGATGGAAACCATCATCGTGACCGCCAAGCGGCCCGAGAAGGTGGTCAAGATGGAAACGATCGTCGTGACCGCGTCGCGCGACAAGCCGGACCTCGCCGGCACACGGATCGCGCAAGCCGATACCAAGACGAAGAAAAACTAGCTCGGTGACGTGACTAGGGGCCCCGGCCACGGCCGGGGCTTTGTCTTTTCTACGCCACCTGGCGCGCGAGCATCGCGCTGAACGGCCCGCTCTCGGCGGCGAGCTTGTCGAACGTGCCCTGCTGCACGATCCTGCCGCGCTCGAGCACCACGATGCGGTCGGCGTTGCGCACCGTGTTCAGCCGGTGCGCGATCACGACGCGCGTCGCCTCCAGCCCAGCCAGGCCCTGCAGCACCGTCGCCTGCGAGATGTTGTCGAGGGCGCTGGTCGCCTCGTCGAAGAGGACGATGCGCGGGCCGCCCACCAGCGCCCTGGCGATCAACACGCGCTGGCGCTGGCCGCCGGAAAGCGTCGACAGGCCTTCGCCTACCACCGTGTACAGGCCCATCGGCATGGCTTCGATGTCACGCTCGAGTCCCGCGCGCTTTGCCGCGTCCCACGCAGCGTCCACGCCGAGGGCATTCGCGCCGACGATGTTGGTGAGGATGTCGCCCGCCCAGAGCTTGCCGCCCTGCAGCACCGTGCCCAGGCGCTTCCTCAGGTGGCGCAGGTCGAGCGACTTCAGGTCGCGCCCGTCATAGCTCACGGTCCCGGAGCGGGGGGATTCGAAGCCCAGCAGGAGGCGCAGCAGCGTGGACTTGCCCGAGCCGCTCGCGCCGACGATGGCGACGAATTCCCCGGGCTTCACTGCGAGGTCGATGGCGTGCAGCACCACTGGCCCGCTCGGGTAGGCGAAGCTCACGTTATCGAGCTCTATCGCGCCTTGCGGCTCGTGGTGCTCGCCGGCGGCGCCCGCGTCTTCGGGGGAAGTCTCGAGGATCGGTCGCGCGCGGTCCCACACCGGCTTCAGGTTGACGAGGTCGAGCGCGGTGGACACCAGGATGTGCACGCCGCCCAGGAGGGCGAAGAGCGCCGCGTGGAACGCGACGAAGTCGCCGGTGGTCATGGTCGAGGAGGGAGCGAGCCTCCACGCGAGGAAGAGGACGAGGATGGTCGCCGCGGGCGTCAGCAGGTTGAGCGCGACGGATTCCCAGTTGGTGAGGCGCGCGCTCACGCCGTTGAGATCGCGGAAGTGGTGGTACTTCGCGTACCACTCGCGGAAGGCGCGCGGCTCGGCGGCGCAGGCGCGCAGCTTCGCGATGCCGGCGAAGATCTCGAACTGCATGGCCGAGAGCTTGCCGTCCATCGCTTCGACCTTCGGCCCCACGCGCAGGCGCGCCAGGCCGATGAGGGTCGACACGCCGATCACCAGCACGACGATGCCGGACGCGGCGAGGGTCAGCGTCGGGCTGTAGGCGAGCATCAGCGCCACGTTGGAGAAGAGGAAGAGCGAGGTGACGAAGGTGCCGATCGTGGAGCCGGTGATGGTGCGCTGGATGGTGTTGACCGATCCCATGCGCAATGCCAGGTCGCCGCTGGCGAAGTCGCGGAAGAATTTCGCCGGCGCGCAGATCACGCGATCGACGAGCGCCGCCTGCATTGCCACGCCGATGCGCGCCTCGAAGCGCATCACGGCCAGCGCTCGGAGCACTTCGAGCACGATCACCGCGACCCCCGCGACCGCGAGCCCCGCGATGATCGCCTGCACCGTTTGCGTCGCGTTCGACGGGATGGCGCGGTCAATGAGCCACCCGGTGGCGATCGGCGTGAAGAGCCCGACCAGCGCCGCGACGAAGCCCGCGATGACGAGGAGGATCAGGTCGCGCCCGCCGTGCTTCGCCGCGAAGCGCAGCATGTCCCTGGCGCCGAGCGGGTGCGCCTCGAAGCGCCGGTAGAAGGTGAAGGCGAAGGGCGACAGGCGCGCGGCGATCGACTCGTCCACCTTCCACTCGACCACCTTGCCCGTGTCCACGTCCATGGCGCGCATCCGGTAGCCGCCGAGGAACGGGATGAGCGCGACCCATCCCGTGCCTTCCGCGAGCGAGGGGCTGGTCATTGGCGTCGGCCCGCGCGGCATGCGCCTGCGATCGTTCACGCGCGCGATCATCGGCCCGCCCGAATGCTTCCACCACCCCGCATCCAGCAGCACCCGCCGCGAGCGCAAGCCCACCGGCACGGCCATCGCCTCGATCGCCTCCGACGCTTCGGTGGCGCCAGAGGCGAAAAGTGGTGCCAGGTACGACTTTTCGGTGCCGGAGTCATTCCTCGAAAAGTCGTACCTGGCACCACTTTCCGGCAGCAGCGACCACGCTGCTTCCAGTGTCGTGGACTTGAGGGCGACACCCGGATCAAACATCGCTCGACTCCGTGGCGACGAGCTCGCTGAAGCGCCCGCCGCGCGCCTTCAGGTCTTCGTAGGTGCCGCGCTCCGCGACGCGCCCGGCGTCGAGGACGACGATCTCGTCGGCATCGCGCACGGTGGAGAGGCGGTGGGCGACGACCAGGCAGGTGATGTTGCGCCGGCGCAGGTTCGCCTCGACGATCGCCTCGGTGGCGGGATCGAGCGCGCTGGTGGCCTCGTCGAGGATCAGGACCGCGGGATCGCGCACCAGCGCGCGCGCGATCTCGAGGCGCTGGCGCTGGCCCCCGGAAAGGTTGCGCGCGCCTTCCTGCAGCGTCGCGTCGAGGCCGCCCTCGCGCGCCATGATGTCGGCGTCGATCGCGGCGTCGCGCATCGCGCGGCGCAGCACCTCGTCCGGCGCCGGTTCCCAGAGCGTCAGGTTGTCGCGCACCGTGCCTTCGAAGAGGATCACATCCTGGTCCACGTAGGCGACGGCGCTGGCGAGGTGCGCGCGCTCATGGGCCTCACGCGGCGCGCCATCGAAGAGGATCTCGCCGCTCCACGGTCGATAGAGCCCGGCGGCGAGGCGCGCGAGCGTCGACTTCCCCGAGCCCGAGGCGCCCACCAGCGCCACGCGCCCGCCGGGCTTTACCGTGAGCGAGAAGGATTCCACCAGGGGCGCCTCGCCGCGGTTGTAGCCGAAGGTGACGTTGCGAAACTCGAGCGCGCCGGCGAGCGGTGGCGCGGTGATGGCGCCGGCTTCGCCCGCGACGTCGATGCCCTCTTCGGGTGTGTGATGCAGCACGTCGTCTAGCCGCGCGAGATCCCCGCGCAGCGTCTGCAGCTTCTGCGTGTGCGAGAAGAGGCCGTGAACGGGCGCGGCGAATCCCGCGAGCAGCACCTGGAAGGCAACCAAATCGCCCACCGTGAAGGTGCCCTTCATGATGAGCCCCGCTCCCAGGCCCAGCACCGCGAGGTAGGCGGCGAGCCCCAGCACCGCGGGCGCCTGCCCCAGCGTGAGGAGGTAGCGTTGCGCGCGGATCGACGCGTTCACGTACTGGACCTGGAGCCCGATCCACTTGAGGAAGAGCGCGGTCTCCTGCCCGCCGGCCTTGATGGTCTCGATGTTCGCGAGCCCGCCGGTGGCCATCCCCGCGAGCTTTCCCGCCTGCACCGAGAGCTCCTGCGAAATCTCCGACGTGCGCCGTGCGAGGAGGCGCCACGCGATCAGCTCCAGAGCCAGGCACGCGGCCACCACCAGGGACAGGCCCGCGTCCAGGCGCACCATCAGCACCAGGAAAAAGCTCGCGGTGACGAAGTCCAGCGCGAGGTGCGCGAGGTCCGCGGAGATGGTCTCGGCGACGCGCTCGTTCAAGTCCACGCGCGCGGCGATCTCGCCCGCGGAGCGTTGCGAGTAGAAGGTCATCGGCAGCGCCAGGGCGCGCGCGAAGAAGCGCTTCGCCGAGGCGCGCGCCGCGCGCCCGAAGGTGTCCATCAGGAGCTTGGCCTGCAGCGCGAGGAGGAGCGAGCGCGCGAATGCCGCCGCGAGCAACCCGAGCAGCAGCGGCACCGCGACACCGTGCATCCGCGCCACCAGCACCTCGTCGACGAAGCGTCCCAGCAGCCACGGCATCAACAAGCCCGGGACGACCAGCATCAAGCCGATGAAGAAAGCCAGGCCGATGGAGACGCGGAAGCCGTCGAGATACTGGCGCAGCGAGCGCATCACCGATGGGCGATGGCCGCCGGGCTGGAACCCGGGGCCGCGCTCGAACGTGAGCACCACGCCGGTGAAGGCCGCGTCGAACTCGGCCGCGTCGACGCTGCGCCGCCCGCGCGCCGGATCGTTCAGCCACGCGCGCCCGTCGCGGAAGCCCTCGAAAACCACGAAGTGGTTGAAGTTCCAGAACACGATCGCCGGCAGCGGCAGGTCGGCAAGGTCGTTGGGTTCCTTCTTGAAGCCGCGCGCCACCATGCCGTGGGCGCGCGCGGCGCGCAGCAAACCCCCGGCCTTGCTGCCGTCCCGGCTCACGCCGCAGTCCACGCGCATCTCCTCGAGCGGCACGAAGCGGCCGTGGTAGGCGAGGATCATGGCGAGCGCCGCGGCGCCGCATTCGACGCTCTCCAGCTGCAGCACGGTCGGCGTCTTGCATTGCCCGGTCTGCGGCAGCGGCGAACGCGGCTTGGGCGCCGGCTCGTCGGCGGCCCGCGGCGCATCTTCCCCGGCGGCTAGCGCGCCGACAGCAGCCATATCGCGAAAGCGGCGACCGCGGTGAGGAGAGCGGCCACGGCCCCGATGAGCGCGCGCGGATAACCGGGCAGCCCGAGGCGCTCGTCGAGACGTTCGGGGGAGGCAAGGCGGTCGAGCGCAGCTTTTCTGAAGATGGATTCTTCGGACATTCACCGACCTTGTTCGCAGTTGAACCGGGGCCTGACCCCTAGCCCGCCAGCCGTTTGAGCATCCGGTCGAACCGCGCGCCCGCCAGGTGCACGTTGTCGAGGAGGTCGTCGTTGAGCTCGTCCTTGGCGTGCGTGTCCTCGCTCGCGTTGCCGTAGCCCATGCGCTGCGTCGTGCTGCGCAGGCGGTCGGCCATGAACACGCACAGCGCCCGGTAGAAGCGCGATGCGAACCCCGGATCGGTGGCGAGCTTGTCGCGCAGCACGGCGTCGGCGATGCGCAGCAGCGTCGAGTCCGCGACGACTTCGACCGACACCGCGGTCGGCGCGGGATCCACCAGCGACATCTCGCCGATGATCTCGCCGGACTCGAGGAGCGCGATCGGGTCGCCCGACTTGGTCTTGATCGCGAGCCGGCCTTCGAGCACGAAGTAGAGGTAGTCGATCTGCGAGCCGAGCGGGATCAGCACCTCGCCCGGATCGACGTGCACGCGCTGGCCGGCCTGGGCGAGCCACTCGACATCGCTGTCGGTGAGCACGCTGAAGATGAAAAGGACTTTTCTCACGACGCCCCCCGCGCCGATGACGAAGGCCGAGTGTACCGAAGCGTGACCGCGAACGCTGTAGGATTCCGGGATCGTCGCAAGGAGATTGGAAATGCATTCAGCATGGCGGAACATGGCGCTCGCGCTCTTCATCGGGTCTCCCGCGATGGCGCACGCGCAGGCGCCCGATGCCTCGGCGCAGATCGTGATGAGCGAGCGCGCGGATCGCGAGCAAATGCTCGCGCGGGGCGCGAAGAAGGAGGGCGAGGTCTCGGTCTACACCTCGCTCATCTCGGAGGACCTCGTGGCGCTCTCGGCGGCGTTCGAGAGGAAGTACGGCGTCAAGGTGAAGGGATGGCGCGCGGGCTCCGAGAAGGTCCTGCAGCGCGCGCTCACCGAGGCGCGCGCCAATCGCCACGACGCCGACGTGATCGAGACCAATGGCCCGGAGCTCGAGTCGCTCTACCGCGAGAAGATCCTGCAGCCGTTTCGATCCCCGCACATGAAGGACCTGATGGCGCAGGCGTTGCGGCCCCATGGCCACTGGGTCGGCACGCGCATCAACATGTTCGTGCACTCGTACAACACGCAGCTCGTGAAGAAGGAAGACCTGCCGAGGAAGTATTCCGACCTCGCCAACCCGCGCTGGAAGGGCAAGCTCGGCATCGAGGCCGAGGACGAGGACTGGTTCGCGATGGCGGTGAAGGAGCTGGGCGAGGAGGCCGGGCTCGCCACTTTCCGCGAGATCGCGAAGGTGAACGGCTTCTCGGTGAGGAAGGGCCACACGCTCCTCGCGGGCCTGGTCGCATCCGGTGAGATCCCGTTCGCGCTGACTACCTACAGCCATGGCGCGGAGAAGATGAAGCAAAAGGGCGCGCCGCTGGACTGGTACGCGATCGAGCCGGCCATCGGCCGCGCCAACGGCATCGCCATCGTGCGCCGCCCGCCGCACCCGCACGCCGCCGCGCTCTTCGCCGATTTCGTCCTTTCGCCCGAGGGGCAGAAGATCCTCGAGCAGGGCGGCTACGTGCCCTCCAACCTGAAGATCGGCAGCCCCGCGCAGAAGCTGCCGCTCAAGTTCGTCGACCCGGCGTTGGTGCTCGACGAGGACGCGAAGTGGAAGAAGCTCTGGAGCGAGATCGTGCTGGGCAACGCGCGGTGAGCGGGGATCGCCTCATCGCGGCGCGCACCGCGCTCCTCCTGTTCGACCTCCTCGAGGGCCACGTGAATCGCGACGCGGAATCGAAGGCGCGCTTCGGCCCAGTGATCGCAAACGCGGCCCGCCTGCTGGATGCGGCGCGCGCGGCCGGCGCCATGGTCGCCTACGCGCATGCGGACCATCGGGCCGACCGCGCCACCAGCGCTCGAACCCTGCGCGACACCGACAATCGCTTGCGGGCGCTCGCGCCCGGCGAGCGCGACGTGCCGCTGCTCACCGGCGGCACTTCGCAGGGCGCGATCGTCGCGGCGCTCGCGCCGCGCGCCGAGGACTTCCTCGTGCCCAAGCATCGCTGGAGCGCTTTCCACGGGACGTACCTGGACCTGGCGCTGCGCACGCGCGCGATCGACACCATCATCCTCACCGGCGGCTCGACCGACGTCGGCATCGCCTCCACCGCGTTCGCGGCACGCGACCTCGACTACAACGTGGTGATCGCCTCGGACGCGTGCACGTCCCCCGAGCAGGACAACCACGACCAGCTCGTGAGGCGTGTGTTCCCACGCATGGCACGGGTGCGCACCACGGCGCAGGTGCTGGCGATGCTGGGCTAGAGGAAAGCTGCGGCGCGAAGCGGATGCTCGGCAGCATGGTATTCGCTTGATACCGCAAAGAGTGTCATCATCTTTGCGCTATGTGCGAAAACGCACGGCACAGGGAAGGAAGTGCCATGAAGGGTTCTGCACCTGAATCGCCGCAATCCATAGGTTGGTTTACCTTTTCGGTACCCACGTCCGAGGGTGAGGTCCTGGCGACGCAGCTCCTCGAACAGGCGAACGATCCCCTCAGCTGGTCGCTCGCGAGCTTCGGAGCGACGATTATTCGCCGCCGGCTGGCAGGCAACGACCAATTCCTGTTTTCGCCGCACGCCGTAGCGGTCTTCAAGGCGCTCATCGAGTCCAAGGGCGGCGTGGCCTGCGATCCGCCGCGCGCGCGCGAGCTGGTACCATCCAAGACGTCGCGCATGTTGCTGGGATTCAAGACGCGCTGGGAATCGTTCGAGCCGTCGCGCACGCCGGCTCAGGGAATACCACGGGGCAAGCCAGAGACGCCGGGCAGAGAGGATACGCAGGCATGAAGAATTCGAAGGACACGTTCGCCCCCATGACCGAGCCCGAGTTCAGCTCCGCGATGACGGCGATCGCCGAGCGCGGGTTCGATCCCGCCGACTTCGTCCTGGAGGAGCGGCGCACCAACATCCGGCAGCCGGGAGGCTCGGTGAAGGTGCTGAAGCTGGTCAGCGTGAAGCGCCTCGCCACGGGATTCCAGCGCCAATACAATTCCGGGCCCGGCGGCGGATGGCCCTACGAGTTCGGGCGCGATCTCGGGCTCCTCACCTTCGGTTCGAGCGACCTTCCGACCACGCAGGAACGCGGCTGACCGATTCCTGAGCCTCGTTCGCGCCCTCGAAGTGGTGCCGGGAGGGGGAATCGAACCCCCATGGTGTTGCCACCGCGGGATTTTGAGTCCCGTGCGTCTACCAATTCCGCCATCCCGGCAGTGACAAGATGCTGCCCCTGGCGTCGAGCAGCGATGTCCGCTCCGACGCCGTCGCCTGCTGGCGTTGAGCGGCGATGTCCGCTCCAACGCCGTTCCCGCTTCCTGGAACCGCGAACCTATCCCGAAATTATAATCGACGCGTGCGCCTCTCCGACTTCGAGTACGACCTTCCTCCCCAGCTCATCGCGCAGCACCCCACGGCCGAGCGCACCGCGAGCCGGCTTCTGCACCTGGATGGCGCGCGGGCCTCGCTCGAAGACCTGCATTTCTCCGACATCGCTTCGCTGATCGGGGCGGGCGACGTGCTGGTCGTGAACGACACGCGCGTCATCAAGGCGCGCCTGCACGGGCGCAAGGACTCGGGTGGGCTGGTGGAGATGCTCATCGAGCGCTTGATCGATTCGCACCGCGCGCTGGCGCAGGTGCGCGTGAGCAAGGCGCTCAAGGCGGGGCGCTTCATTTCGATCGCCGACGACTTGCAGGTCGAGGTGAGCGGCCGCGTGGGGGAATTCGTCGAGCTGCGCTTTCCCGGGGAGGGCGTGATGGCGGCGCTCGATGCTCACGGCGAAGTGCCGCTGCCGCCCTACATCACCCATGCCGCGGCTGCGCAAGACGAGGCGCGCTACCAGACCGTGTTTGCGCGGGTTCCAGGGGCGGTGGCCGCGCCGACGGCCGGGCTGCACTTCGACGACGCGCTACTCGCGGCATTGAAGGCGAAGGGTGTCGAGACGGCGTCGGTCACCTTGCACGTGGGCGCGGGGACGTTCCAGCCGGTGCGCGTGGACGATGTGTCGCAACACGTGATGCACTCGGAGTGGTACAGCGTGCCCCTCGCGACCGTCGAGGCGATCGCCGGCGCCAGGGCGAGGAAGGGACGCGTCATCGCGGTGGGGACCACTGCGCTGCGCGCCCTGGAGTCGGCGGCCGCCGGCGGACAGCTCGCCGCGGGCAGCGCCGAGACACGGCTCTTCATCACGCCGGGGTACGAATTCAAGGTGGTCGACCGGCTCGTCACCAACTTCCACCTGCCCCGGTCCACGCTGCTCATGCTGGTGAGCGCCTTCGCCGGCACCGACGCCATTCGCCGTGCCTACGCCCATGCCGTTGCCCATCGCTACCGATTCTTCAGCTACGGCGACGCCATGCTCCTGGAGCGTCAGTAATGGCGGGAATGGATGCGCGCGCGTATGTCTTCGGCCGCATCGACAGTCGGGAGGAGTTGGCCCTCGCACGGGCGGGCGTCGTTGCGCTCGAGGAAGTTGGCCGCGCCGAGGAAAAGGGATGCGATCCAGCGAAGGCCGTCCGCATGCCACGAGGTTTCGAAGTGCATGACAGCCTCCGTCAATGGGCGTCGTTGGCGGCGCCGCCAATCGTGATCCAGGCTGTTTGAAGTGCCTGCACCACTGTGCGGCCGTTGCGCGCCACGACCAGCGTGTCGCCGGGCCCGACGATGTGGTCCTTGCGGCTGCCTTCCTGCGTGATCCACACGGTGCCGGTGAGGGCGCGGATGTGGGCCCCCCGCGCGTCGTCGAGGGAAAGGACCTGCCCGGCTTCGAGGGCGAGCTCGGGGGACTTCACGTTGACTTGCATATGGCCTCCTTGCTGGATGCTCCGGCCGCATGCAAAATGGGAATATGGCGGCTCGGGTGAAGGCAATTCTCTCCCTAGGAGACGCACCGCTCAAACGAAAAAGGCGCATCTTCTGCATGATCCGCACGCATGCCTAACTCGACCCGGGCGCTACCACCCCTGGACCTCTTGCGCGGCTTCGAGGCGGCGGCGCGGCACCTGAGCTTCACGCGCGCGGCCGCCGAGCTTTTTCTCACGCAGTCCGCGGTCAGCCGCCAGATCCAGGCGCTCGAGGCTTTCGTCGGCGTCGACCTCTTCGAGCGCCGCCACAAGGCGCTCGCGCTCACCGACGCGGGGCAGGCGTACTACCGCACCGTGACGCAGACGCTCGACCTCTTGCGCGAGGCCACGCGCAAGCTGAAAGAGACGCGCAAGGGACACGTGCTCACCGTCACC
The DNA here is from genome assembly GCA_031364925.1 of Burkholderiales bacterium. Classification (GTDB taxonomy): domain Bacteria; phylum Pseudomonadota; class Gammaproteobacteria; order Burkholderiales; family Usitatibacteraceae; genus Usitatibacter. Next base: position 81,004 of record JANLXC010000078.1, read on the forward strand.
ACCACGGTCTCCTTCGCCGCGCTCTGGCTGGTGCCGCGCCTCGCGCGCTTTCGCAAGGATCATCCGCACGTCGATGTGCGCATCACGGCCACGCACGAGGTGGTCGAGCTCGAGCGCGAAGGCATCGACGTCGCCATCCGCGATTGCCCGTTGAACCGCGTGCCGCCGGGCGCCGTCTTCCTCGTGGGCGAGCACCTCGCCGCCATGTGCAGCCCCGCGTACCTGAAAGAGGCCAAGCGGGCCAAGCTTGCGCTCGGCCATCCCCGGGACCTCAGGCACCACCTCCTTCTCAACCTGCACGATGTTTCGCGCCGCTGGCCGTGGCTGTCGTGGGCGGCGTGGTTCGAGGCGATGGGCGTCGAGGACGCGACGCCGGCGGGCACCCTCACCTTCGACGCGTACGACCAGGTGATCCACGCCGCGCTGCACGGGCAGGGCATCGCGCTCGGTCGCATGACCCTCGCCGGCCAGCACATCCGTGCGCGCCAGCTCGTTCCCCTCTTCGGCCAGCAGCAGCGCCTCGCGCGCGGCTTCCACGCCGTCTTCGCACGCGACGCGGGCGAGCGCCCCGAGGCGCGCCAGTTCGTCGACTGGCTCCACACCGAAATCCACTCCGACAAGTAACTGGGGACAGAGCGGGGACAGACCGGGGTCGTAGCGGGGTCTGACCCCGTCGCCCCCGTCGCCCCCTGCTACACCGCCAGCTAGTTCAGCGCCTTCTTCTGCGCCGGCGCGTGGTGCTCGTTGATCCTCGAATTCGCCGACACGTGCTGACGCAGGAATTCCATCTGGTCGGCGAGGATGCGTCGGTTGGCGAGGATGAGGAACTCGGCGCGGTTGGGAATGTAGGGCGCGTAGATGAGCTGCATGTGCGCCTCTTCAGGAGTGCGGCTGCCTTTCCTCTGGTTGCACGCGCGGCACGCGGTGACGACGTTCATCCAGGTGTCGCGGCCGCCGCGCGACATCGGCAGGATGTGGTCGCAGGTGAGCTTGAACGGCGAGAAGTTGCCGCTGCAGAAGGCGCAGACGAAGCGGTCGCGGTTGAACAGCTCGCGGTTGTTCAGCGGCGGCACCTGGTTGAAGCCCTTGATCGCGAGCGCCTTGCCGCGGATGGCGATGATCGTGTTGGCGGTGATGCTGGAGCGCTCGCCGGTGCGGTGGGAGCGCCCGCCGTAGACTGTAAATGCCTCGCTCCCGACCTCCCAGGCGACCCGTTCCTTGGCGTAATACCAGACCGCCTGTTGCCAGGTGACCCAGCGATGCGGGACGCCGTGCTGGTCGAGCGTGAGGATCAAAGGCAGGCTTCTGCTCATCCTTGGTTTTGCCAGTTAAATCGCCAACTTGGATAATGGTGTTCAGAACCTGGGATAAATCTACCATAGGCAGGACTAGCCATGAACCTGGACCGCGTCACGTCGGGGCGAGACCTCGGCAACGATTTCAACGTGATCATCGAGATACCGATGAATGCGGACCCTATCAAGTACGAGATCGACAAGGCCACGGGGGCCCTTTTCGTCGACCGTTTCGTCTCGACGGCAATGCACTATCCGTGCAACTACGGCTACGTCCCCGACACCTTGTCCGACGACGGCGACCCGGTGGATGTGTTGGTGATCACTCCGTTCGCGCTCATGTCGGGGGTGGTGGTGCGCTGCCGGGTGATCGGCATCCTGAAGATGTCCGACGAGGCGGGCGGGGACACCAAGGTGCTCGCGGTGCCCATCGACAAGCTGACCCCCCTTTACCGGCACATCAAGGACGCTCGCGACCTCCCCGAGACGACGCTCTCGCAGATCAGCCACTTTTTCGCCCACTACAAGGATCTCGAGCCCGGAAAGTGGGTGAAGGTCGATGGCTGGGGCACGCCCGGGGAGGCGAAGCAGGAGATCGTCGACGGCGTGAAGCGCTGCCAGAAGGCGCGCGCGAAGAAGAAGTGATGCGCCTGGTCCGGCCCGCGCTCGAGCACCTGCCAAGCTACGAGGCTGCGCTTCGCCGCGACTGGTCGCCCGATAACGTCCGCCGCCTGGAGGCCACGCGCGAGGAGCTGGCCGAGATCGGCAAGGACGCGCCACTTTTTCTGGAGCGCTTGGTGGACCGCGAGGCCGCAGGCGGGCCGATCACGCTTCTCGACGGTTCGCGCGTGCCGCGGCTTCCCGGCTATCGCCTGTGGATGTGGGACGGCGAGTTCTGCGGCTCCATCGGCTTTCGATGGCAGCCGGGCACCTCAGCGCTCCCGGTCCACGTGCTTGGCCATATCGGTTACGCGGTCGTGCCGTGGAAGCAGCGCATGGGCTACGCCACCCGGGCCCTTGCGCTGATGCTCGGGGAAGCGCGCAAGGAGGGCCTCGAGTTCGTGGAGCTCACCACGGACGCCGACAATGTCCCCTCGCAAAAGGTAGTTCTCGCCAACGGCGCGGTCGAGGTCGGGCGCTTCACCAAGCCAGCGCACCTGGGCGGCGCCCCGAGCCTGCGCTACCGCATCGCGCTGTGATTTTGGCGCGGGGAGTTAGACTCTAACTTCATGCGCCCACTCCTCGTCGTCCTCGCCATGCTCCCTTCGATCGTCCTGGGCGCCGAATGCACCGTGCGTTCCGGCCCCGAAGCCAATGCCCTGGTCGAGCTCTACACCTCGGAAGGGTGCTCGAGCTGCCCACCCGCGGACCGCTGGCTCTCGTCGTTCGCCGCCACGCGCGACCGGCGCGTGGTGCCGCTCGCCTTCCACGTGAGTTACTGGGATTACATCGGCTGGAAGGACCTCTTCGCCGACGAGCGCTACACCGAGAGGCAACGCGTTTTCGCGAAGGCGACCGGTGCCCGCTCGGTGTACACGCCGCAAGTGATCCTCGCCGGGCGCGACTACCGTGCCTGGCACGGCAGCGGTGTGGCCGCGGCCCTGGACGCGGCCAAGTCGAGGCGCGCCGGCGCCACCATCGAGATCACTCCGCGCGCGACGCGCTCCGGCGGCGTCGAGGGCGAGGTCTCGGCGCAGGCGCTTTCCGGCAAAGCGAGTGACCTCGCGCTGGTGGTCGCGGTGACGCAGGACGGGCTCTCGAGCAAGGTGACGGCCGGGGAGAATCGCGGCGAGCGGCTCGAGCACAACTTCGTCGTGCGCGACCTTGCGGTGATCCCTTCGCTCAAGGGCTCCTTCGCTTTCAAGCCGAAGGTGGATTGGGATCTCGACCGTATGTCGGTCGTGGCTTTCGTGCAGGACACCAGGAGCAGCGCTGTGCTGCAGGCGCTGTCCGCGCCGCTTTGCCGCTGAAACGACTCAAGACATTGTCACGGAGAACACGGAGAACTTCCGGAGCCGTCGACGCAGCCCATATACCGCGCGGCAATCAAAGGGATTCATTGAATAGCCTTCTGTTTGCATCTCCCCGCTTGCTCCGCTGTTCTCCGTGTGCTCCGTGACAACTTCTTGAAAGCGCCAGCGGTCAATCGCAAGGAGTAGCGGTAGCGAGTTGGGCAGAGGCGGTGTGACGTGCGTTGATCCACGCGAGCAATGCGAGCGCGCCGCCGATGAGGCCCATCCCGGCAAGCTCCAGCGCCGGAGGCCGCTCGCCCAGCTGGATCGCGGAAGCGATCACCGCGACCACCGGGATGCCGAGCGCATTCAACCCCGCGATCCCCGCCGGGGTGTGCGACAGCACGTAGGTCCAGAGCCACCACCCGATCGCGGTCGCGAACACCGTGGAAAAGGTGAGTGCCACGATGAACTCGGCCGTCCACTGCACCGGAGCATGGGGATGCAGGAGTGCCAGCGCCGCGAGCGGGACGAATCCGAAAAGGAGCTGCCACGCGGTGAAGAGGAGCGGGTCGGTTCCGGGCGTGGGCCAGCGCTTGGAGAGCACGGCCGCGAGCGCCCACACCGCGCCCCCCGCCACCGCGAGGGCACTACCCGCCAGGCTCGAGACCTTCCACGGCGCGACGATCAGCACGAGACCCCCGAAGGCGAGCGCCACCGCGATCCACTGCGCGCCGCGCATGCGCTCGCCGATGAGGAAGTGCGCGAACACGATCATCCAGAAGGGCATCGTGAAGACCAGCACCGAGGTGCGGCCGGTGTCCCCGAAGATGAGCGCGAAATGCGATAGCGCCACGAAGACCGACACCTGCAGGAACCCGAGCAGCACCGCCATGCGATAGCCGGGGAGCGTGAGGGGGCGGCGCTGCGCGGCCACGATGAGGAAGAGGAAGGCCGCGCCGAAGCCCACGCGCAGCGCGGCGAAATCGAAGGGATGCGCATGGCGCAAGCCGATTTTCATCAACACCCACGAGTAGCCCCAGATGAGGATCAACGCCGCGAGCGCGACTACCGGGACCGACCTTTCCCTCTTCACGAGGCTTTCGCGAGCGGCGGGTGCTCGAGGATCTCCAGGGGCGGTCCGTCGGGGGCGTTCCAGCGCAGGTCGCGGCGCGCGAGGCCTTCGACCTGCGCCACGACCAGCGCGTCGAATCCGCCATCCAACGCGGGCGCGGCGTGGACGATGGTGCCGGCGGATTGGTCGCCGAAGGCGCTGCTGTACACGTTCTGCCCCGGGCGCGGGCGCTCGGTGCCGGCCAGGTGCGCGAGCGCCATGCGCTTCTTGAGGATGCCGCGATATTGCGTGCGCGCGACGATCTCCTGCCCGGGGTAGCAGCCCTTCTTGAAGCTCACGCCGCCGACCAGCTCGAAGTTCGCCATCTGCGGCACGAACGCCTCCTGGGTCGCCGCGACGATGATCGGCATGCCGGAGCGGATCGAGCGCCGTTCCCACTCGTCGGCGCCGTCGCGTTGCCAATCGGCGGGGAAGAGATCCCGGAAGGCAGGCGCCGCCATTGTCGGCACCAAAGCCACGAAACGTTCGGCGTCGAGGGCGATGGCGATCGCGCCGTCCTTCTCCACCGAGCTCAGCGGCGCGGCCAGCGAGCCCCAGTGCTTTTCCACGATCGAGGCGGCATTCGGCCCGGCGATGCCGATGCGCGCGTAGAGCTCGCTCGCATCGGCGATCTTCACCTTCGAGCGCAGCACGAACATGGCCAGGCGCTTGGCGATGGGCGCCGCGATCTCCGCGGGCAGCATCAGGAGGAAGCCCTCGGCGCGGCGCGCGAGAAGGAAGGTCGACAGCAGGCGCCCCTTGGCCGAGCACCATCCGTTCCACTGCGCGGTGCCGGGCACAAGTGCCTCGACGTCGTTGGTGAACTGCGCGTGCAGGAACGCGGCCGCGTCGTCACCCGAAACGGCGAGGAGCGCGTTGTGGGAAAGGTCGGCGACGATATCGGAGGACGGCATGGGGGCTGGACGTGGGCACGACTCTGCAGGATCACAAGTATAGCGAGGCGAGCGTGCGCATCGCGCTCAAGCCCTCGCGCGTCGGGCTGGCGGCGATCGTGGCCATGGCCGCCTCCACGCTGGCCTTGATCGCTTTCACGCCAGGCCCGATGGCACTACGCATCCTCGCGGCCACGTGGATCGCATGCGCGGCGCTGCATGCGCTTCACGCCGCGGCGCTGCAGCGCGGGCACCGTGGTGCTCGCGCGGTGCTCGTGTGCCGCGACGGCGCGATCGAGGTGCAGGATGCCACCGGAGCATGGCGCACAGGCAGTTTGCGCGCGGGCTCCTTCGTCGCGCCATGGCTCACCATCGTGCGCTGGCGCCCGCACGCCGGGCGCTTCGACGCCACCATCGTTCTCCTGCCCGACATGTTGCCCGCCGAGGATTTTCGCCGCGTGCGCGTGCTGCTGCGCTGGTCCTAGTAGGATGGCGCCCATGACCGTGCTGCAAACCGGCCGTCTCGCGCTGAGGAGGCTCACCGTCGCCGACGCGCCCTTCATCCGCGACCTGGTGAACGAGCCCTCGTGGATCCGCTATATCGGCGATCGCGGCGTGCGCACCGAAGACGACGCGCGCGCCTACCTCGTCAAGGGACCGATGGCGATGTACCAGCGCTACGGTTTCGGCCTGTGGCTGTGCGAGGCGAAGGCGAGCGGCGAGGCGCTCGGCATCTGCGGGCTCATCAAGCGCGAGACGCTCGAGGACGTGGACATCGGTTTTGCCTTCCTGCCGCGCTTCTGGGGGCAGGGCTACGCCCACGAGGCTGCCTGCGCGGTGCTCGACTATGGGCGCGAGGTGCTCGAGCTCGACCGCATCGTCGCCATCACCTCGCCCGACAATGTCGCGTCGATCCGGCTCCTCGAGAAGCTGGGGCTGCGCCTGGAGAAGAGCTTCGAGATGGACGGCATTCCCGCCCGGCTCTACGTCGCGTAAGCATCCGGCTGCGAACCGCTTCTGGATCGCCACCGTTCCTACATGGCAACGTGGGGACGCGCCGCCCGCCGCGGTCCAGAATTCGGCGAATGGACCGGAACATCCATGTGTCCGTGAAGGACGGAGTGGTGCACGTCGCGCTCCGTGGGGAAATCGCGCGTTCCGGCAGCGCGATGGCCATCGACCTGGCCGGCGCCGCGGCCACACAGGCGGGCAGCAAGCTCGTCATCCTCGACATCACCGGGGCGCATTCGCGCGGCTACCACGCGCAGGCCGTCGAACACGCGCGGCGTGCGCACGAAGCCGGGGCGCTCCAGTACCGCATCGCCATCCTCGGCAATCCGGGCGACGCCAAGCTTTCCTTCTTCGAGAACGTCGCCATCAACAGGGGACTGCGCGCGCGCAGCTTCACCGCCGAGCCCGAGGCGATCGCGTGGCTGAAGGCGCCGGCCGGCTGACACTTCACGGCCACGCATCCTCGGGCTAATGGAGAGGAGCGACACGGTATAATTCGCCCATGAATCCGCAAGACGCGCCGCCGCGGCAAGTCCTCACGCTGCCGGGCGCGGTTGCGCTCTCACCCTTCCGCATCGCCAAGCTCCTCGCGGGCCTCCCCCGGCCCCTCGCCGATGCCATCACGATCGACACGCGCTTCGTCCATTTCGCGGCGATCTCCGCGCCGCTCGCTGCAGCCGAAACCGGCGTCCTCGAAAAGCTGCTGACCTATGGCAGCGCGGCGCATGGCGCTCCGCGGGGGACGCTCCTGCTCGTGCTGCCGCGCTTCGGCACGGTCTCGCCATGGTCGTCCAAGGCCACCGACATCGCGCACAACTGCGGGCTCGACAAGGTCGTGCGCATCGAGCGGGGCGTGGCCTACTACATTGCGGCGCGCGATCCGGGCCCGCTCCCGGAAAGCTCGCACAACGCGCTGTCGAAGCTGATCCACGACCGCATGACCGAGACCGTGGTCGGCGACCTGGACGCCGCGCAGAAGCTCTTCGCGCACGCTACGCCGCGTCCCCTCGCCACCATCGACATCAAGGGCGGCGGGCGCAAGGCGCTCGAGGTCGCCAACGCGTCCCTGGGACTGGCGCTCGCGCCCGATGAGATCGACTACCTCGTGGAGAACTTCACGAGGCTGGGCCGCAACCCGAGCGACGTGGAGCTCATGATGTTCGCGCAGGCCAACTCCGAGCACTGCCGCCACAAGATCTTCAACGCCTCGTGGACGATCGACGGCAAGGCGCAGGAGCGATCGCTGTTCCAGATGATCCGCAACACGCACCAGGCGAACCCGCGCGGCACCGTGGTGGCGTACTCGGACAATTCCGCGGTGATGGAAGGGGCGCGCATCGGGCGCTTCTACCCCGACGCGTCCGGCACGTGGCGCTACACCAGCGAGCTCACGCACATCCTCATGAAGGTCGAGACCCACAACCATCCGACCGCGATCGCGCCGCATCCCGGAGCGGGCACCGGCGCGGGCGGCGAGATCCGCGACGAGGGCGCGACGGGCACCGGCGGCAAGCCCAAGGCGGGGCTCACCGGATTTTCAGTCTCGAACCTGAACATTCCCGGCGCGCGCGAGCCGTGGGAAACCAGCTACGGCAAGCCCAAGCGCATCGCCTCCGCGCTCGACATCATGATCGAGGGCCCGATCGGCGGCGCGGCGTACAACAACGAGTTCGGACGCCCCAACCTCGCGGGCTACTTCCGCGCCTTCGAGCTGGAGAGCGAGGGCGAGGTGCGCGGCTACCACAAGCCGATCATGCTCGCGGGCGGCTACGGCAACATCTCGGCCGCGCACACGCACAAGCACGCGCTGGGCCCCGGCACGCTCTTCATCCAGCTGGGCGGTCCCGGCTTCCTCATCGGGCTGGGCGGCGGCGCGGCCTCCTCGATGGCCTCGGGGCAGAACGTCGAGTCGCTGGACTTCGACTCGGTGCAGCGCGCCAACGCCGAGCTCGAGCGCCGTTGCCAGGAAGTGATCGACGCCTGCTGGCAGATGGGCGAGGCGAACCCGATCCTCGCGATCCACGACGTCGGCGCGGGGGGATTGTCGAATGCGTTCCCCGAGCTCGCGCACGGCGGCGGGGTCGGCGCGCACTTCGAGCTGCGCAAGGTGCCGATCGAGGAGCCGGGCATGGCGCCCATGCAGATCTGGTCGAACGAGTCGCAGGAGCGCTACGTGCTCGCCATCGACCGCGCGCGGCTTGCGGACTTCGAGCGCATTTGCGCGCGCGAGCGCTGCCTCTACGCGGTGGTGGGCGAGGCGCGCGCCGACCACGAGCTCGTCGTCGACGATTCGCTTTTCAGCAACACGCCCGTCGACATGCCGCTCGATGTGCTTCTTGGCAAACCTCCCCGGATGCATCGCGACGTCAAGCGCCGGCACCGCGACCTCTTGCGTCTCGCGCCTCGCGCCACGAGCCTCAAGGAAGCCGCCTATCGCGTGCTGCGCCTGCCGACGGTTGCCGACAAGACATTCCTGGTCTCCATCGGCGACCGCAGCGTGGGCGGGGTCACCGCGCGCGACCAGATGGTGGGACCATGGCAGGTGCCGGTGGCCGATTGCGCGGTGACCACTCTTGGCTATTGCACTTATCTCGGCGAGGCGATGGCGATCGGCGAGCGCACGCCGCTGGCGCTCATTGACGGCCCGGCGTCGGGGCGCATGGCCGTGGGCGAGGCGATCACCAACATCGCCGCGGCCCCAATCGCCGCGCTGGGCGACGTGAAGCTCTCGGCCAACTGGATGTGCGCGGCAGGCCATCCCGGCGAGGATGCGACCCTCTTCGACACCGTGAAGGCGGTCGGCATGGAGCTTTGCCCCGCGCTCGGCATCGCGATCCCGGTGGGCAAGGACTCGATGTCGATGCGCACCACGTGGCGCGACGCCGCGTCGGGGGAAGACAAGGCAGTCACGGCGCCCATGTCGCTCATCGTCTCCGCGTTCGCGCCGGTGACCGATGCGCGCGAAACCTTGACCCCCGAGCTGCGCATGGACGTGGGCGAGACCGAGCTCGTGCTCATCGACCTCGGCGCGGGCAGGAACCGCATGGGCGGCTCGGCGTACGCGCAGGTCCATGGCGAGCTGGGCGACGTCGCGCCCGATCTCGACGACGCCGCGAAGCTCGCGGGTTTCTTCGCGGCGATCCAATCGTTGAACCGCGAAGGACTGGTCCTCGCCTATCACGACCGCTCCGACGGCGGCCTCTTCGCCACGCTCTGCGAGATGGCGTTCGCGGCGCGCGCCGGGGTCTCCATCTACCTCGACAACCTCGCCTTCGACCAGAGGCAGCTCGACGTCGACGGGCACGAGCGCCAGAGCGCCGTCCTCGCCGGCAATCTCGACGACCGTATCGTCGCCACGCTCTTCAGCGAAGAGCTGGGCGCGGTGCTTCAGATCCGCAAGGCCGAGCGCGCCACGGTGATGCAGAGGCTGCGTGAGGCGGGGTTGTCGGCCATGTCGCACGTGATCGGGCACCCGAACGCGGAGGGGCAGGTGCGCATCATCGTGAACGGCAAGCCGGTGTTCGCCGAGAAGCGCTCCGAGCTGCACCGCGCCTGGTCGCAGGTCACGCACCATATCCAGGGGCTGCGCGACAACCCGGAGTGCGCCGACCAGGAATACGACCGGCTGCTCGACGAGGGCGACCCGGGATTGAACGCGAAGCTCGGCTTCGATCCCGCCGACGACATCGCCGCGCCGTACATCGCGAAGGGCGCGCGGCCGCGCGTCGCGGTGCTGCGCGAGCAGGGCGTGAACGGGCAGGTGGAGATGGCGGGCGCATTCGATCGCGCGGGCTTCGCCGCGGTGGACGTGCACATGAGCGACATCATCGCCGGGCGCGTGACGCTTGCCGACTTCAAGGCGTTCGCGGCGTGCGGCGGCTTCAGCTACGGCGACGTGCTCGGCGCGGGCGAGGGCTGGGCCAAGTCGATCCTCTTCAACCCGCGCGCGCGCGACGAGTTCGAGGCTTTCTTCCGGCGCACGGATTCGTTCGCGCTGGGAGCCTGCAACGGCTGCCAGATGATGTCGAACCTGAAGGACATCATCCCGGGCGCGCAGGACTGGCCGCACTTCGAGAGGAACGCTTCCGAGCAGTACGAGGCGCGTCTCACGCTCGTGGAAATCCAGAAGTCACCCTCCATCCTGTTCGCCGGCATGGAGTCAAGCCGCATCCCGATCGCCACCGCCCATGGCGAGGGACGCGCCGTGTTCAAGAGCGCGGCGGCGATGGACGCGTGCCGCCATCTCGTAGGCGCGCGCTTCGTGGACAACCGCGGCAAGGTGACCGAGACCTACCCGTACAACCCGAACGGCTCCGCCCAGGGAATCACCGCGGTGACCACTCCCGACGGGCGCTTCACCATCCTCATGCCGCACCCGGAGCGCGTGTTCCGCTCGGTGCTTCTTTCCTGGCATCCAAGGCACTGGGGCGAGGACTCGCCATGGATGCGCATCTTCCGCAACGCACGGGCGTGGGTCGGGTGATTCGCCTATGATTGCGGCGATGGCAACCCCGGCCCCGCGCTACTCCATCCATCTCATCGTCGCCTATACGTTGCTCGCGCTGGCATTCTTCCGCGCGACGCTGATCGTGGTGCACGAGCCGGTGCTGGGCTACGGCGACCAGTCGGACATGCACAGGACCGCCGACTGCGTCGGCATCGAGCCGATCTCGGTGCCGCTCAAGGCGGGCGAGGTGGCGCGCCCCCATGCGCTCTACCACACGGCCGGATTCAAGGCCGCGGGCTGCTATCCGGGCTCGAGCGCGATCTTCGCCGCGCCGGTGGTCCTGGTCTACGGCATCGGCTCCATCGCGAGCGACGAGCCCGAGATCCTCATCCCGCTGAAGGCCTTCGGGTTCTTCAACCTGATGCTCTTCGCGTTCCTCGCCCTGGTGATCGCACGCGCGATGCGTCCGTATCCGGTGGCCTCGGTCATGCACGCGGTGCTGGCGTTCCTCCTCATCGCCGATCCGGTCTCCACGCTCTGGTTCAATACGCTCTACCCGGAGCCCGCGGCGCTCCTGGGCGCTTACGGCGCGGTCGCCATGACGGCGGTCGTAGTGCTCGATGGCGGCCGTTCGCGCCCGCACTGGTGGCTCCTCGGCGCGAGCCTGGTGGTGCTGGGCTTCGCGCGCGAGCAGTTCTGCTACCTGCCGCTCGCCCTTGTGGTGATCGCCGCGCCTGCCCTCTTGCGACGCTCGCGCAGGAGGACGTGGACCCTCGCCATCGTCGCCGCCATCATCGCCGCGGTGCAGGTCCTCCTCGCGCCGCTGCGCCCCGACTACGTGAGCCCGGTCAATCGGGTCAACGCCTACCTGGGCTCGATCCTCGCCGCGTCCTTCGACGAGGACGAGACGCTGGTGCACCTGGGCCTGCCGGTGCGCTGCGCGGTGATGGCGGGCGCGACCTGGGACGCGCGGCGTGGCGAGAAGCTCGAGACCGCTTGCCCGGAAGTCACGAGCCTTTCGTCGTTCGCGTTCCTGAAGCTGTTGCCCACCGAGCCGCTCACGCTGCTGCGCGCGTTCTCGCGGGTGCTGCCCGCCGCCGAGTCCATCGTGCCCGGCTACCTGGGCATCTCGGGCGAGGGGCCGATCCGCTCGGTGTCCGACCTGCCCCCGCGCGGCATGTCCTTCATCGCGCTCATGTCGAAGGTGCCTTCGATGGTGTTCGCGACCATCGTGGTGACGCTCCTCGTGGCCTTCCCCGTGATCCTGTGGTGGATGGTGTGGACCGTGCGCAGGGAGCCCGCGAATGTCGCGCTGCCGGTCGCCTTCGCGCTCTTCGTGGCGATCGGCGGCTATTCGATCGCGACCACCGCGTTCGGCGAGGGCATCGCCGGCGCCGAGCGCCACAACTGGCTGGGCGCGCTCTCGACGCTGGCGGCGGTGGGATTGTTGCCGCTGGTGGTCTGGCATCTGTCGAGCGACATCCTGCGCGGGCGCATCGCGCTCGCCGCCGCCTTCGGCGTGATGCTCCTCGCCGCGGGTTGGCTGCTCTGGACGCAGCACCAGCCGCTCGCCATCGGCACGCTCGACAAGATGACCGAGGAGAAGGGGCGCGCGCTCGAAGTCAGCGGCTGGGCCCTCGATCCGTGGGGCGTGAAGCGCGTATACGCGACCGTCGGCGGCGGGCCGCCCACCGAAGGCACGCGCGGCATCGAAAGGCGCGATCTCGAGGCGACTTATCCGGGCTATCCCGACGCGGTCAGCGGCGGCTTCCAGATCACGCTGGCGTCGAGCGCATGGCGCGAGAACGAGCTGATGCGCATTTTTGTCGAGAGCCGCCAGGGCGCCGTCACCGAGATCGACCGGCGCCAGATTCGCCTTCGTCCGTAAGCGCGCGACGGATCGCTTTCGCGATGCGTGCTTCCTCGGCCTCGCGTTGGGATCCGATCGCGACCACCATCAGCGGAAACGCGAGGATCGCTAGCACCGTCACGAGCGGCATGAGGAAGGCGAGCGCGCCTGCCTGGCTCGAGGTCATCGCTACCCATACGCTCGAGGCGATGAGCGCCAGCAGCACCATCGACGTTACCTGCAGGAAGCGCTTGATGCCGGGCGCGGGGCCGTAGCTCGCATCGAGCATCAGGCCCGCGGGCTCCTCGCGCCAGCGGCTCCCGAACACGAGCCGCTTCGGCGTGATCGAGGCTAGCGCTTCCGCGAGGAGCGCTTCGGAGTCGGCGCGCGAATGGCGGCTCGCGAAGCTTTCGCCGCGGCTCGCCAGCAGTGCTTTCGCGATGCGGCTCGTCTCGGAGGCCATCGCCGGCCTAGCGCGGCTTCACCCGCGACCACATCGCGTCGGGGATGCGGAAGGCCGGGAATTTACGCTTGAACTCCTCGATCGCCTTGTCGGCTTCCGCGTTCCGGCCCTCGTCACGCAGCTTCGCGATGCGCTCGAGCTCGCGCTCCGGCTCCATTGGCTCCGCGAGCGTGCGCACCGGCGCTTGCGCCGCGTCGGCCATCTCGGCCTTCGCGCCCAAGGGGTTCGCCATGGCTTTCGCGCGCGGCGCGGCCATCGCCGCGGAAGCGGGGGGAGAGGCCGCGGGGAGAGGCGCCACGTTCGCATCACGCGCCTTCTCCATCGGCGCGAACTGGGGAGCGGCAGGCATCGACTGCGCCTGGGGCGGCAAGGTCGCGAACGCATCCGGCGGTCGGTCGGCTTCCTTTGCGAGCGGCGCCGCCTCCTTCTTCGCGGGTGGGAGTTGCCTGGGTGGTGGAGAGGTCCTTCGCATCTCCACTGCGGCAGGCTTCTCGGCAACCCGCGCCGATTCCGACGCCAGTGGATCGGTGGACGCAGTGGGGGCGGCCGGCACGACTGGCGCGGTGGCCGGAACGGGCTTCGCCGTCTCCTTGTACGCGAGGCCGGGCTCCTCGCGTTGCATCTCGAGCGTCACGCCGAAGGCGAGCACGAGGACCGCGGCGATCGACAGCGGCCCCGCCCAGCGGCGCGAGGCGGACGGCCTGGCGACGGCGCGGCGCGAGGCGGCGAGGATCGTGTCGTCGAGCGCGCGCGGCGGCTCCTCGCGCGGGAGCGCGCGATAGCGCTGCAGAAGCTTGTCGTCCGAATCAGTCATCGCCGATCGCCTCGCGCAATTTGCTCATGGCATAACGCAGCCGGCTCTTCGCCGCGTCCTGCGCGCTGCCGGTGGCAGTCGCGATCTGCGCGATATCGAGGCCGCCTTCATGATGAAGCAGGAACGCCTCGCGCTGCGCGAGCGGCAAGGCGGCGAGCGCTGCCGATAGCCGATCGAGCGTCTGGCGCGCCTCGACCACCCGCTGCGGCTCCGAGCCCGGATCGGCGGCCACTTGCGCCACCGGCTTGTCCTCGTCATCCAGCGACACCAGGGCAAGCCCCTTCGCGCGCCAGTGGTCCACCAGCCGGTTGTGCGCGATGGTGTAGAGCCACGTGGTGAACTTCGCCTGCGGCGTGTAGCGGGCGCGCGCCTCGATCACCTTCATCCACACGTCCTGGAAGAGCTCCTCCGCCTCGCCGCGCGCCTTCATCGAGCGCAGCACGTAGCGGAAGAGCGCGCCCTTGTGCCTGGCGTAGAGCGTCTCGAAAGCGGCGGCGTCGCCGCCGGCATAAGCGAGCATGAGCTCTTCGTCGCAGGCCCCCATGGCCCCCGATCTTACGGGACATCAACGATACGGATCGGGCACGAACGCCGTCGGGAAAGGATTCGGATCGCGCGCGCCCACCGGGGATTGCAGGATGCCGCGCGCGGCGAGGTTGCGATGGCTGTCGTAGTGGATCGCGATCGTCTCCGCGGGCGCGCTGGTGGCGCGCTCGAACTGCACCCAGCGCACGGGGGAATCCTCGCGGCGGCCATGGCCGGTGCCCAGTGGCGCGGCAGGAGCGGGACTCGACTGCGCCTTGGCGGCCTCGCTCGGGGCACTGCGGTTGCCGAGCGCGTCGTGCATCTCGCGCTTCTCGCGCTCGGGGGACTGCGCCGGCGCGATCGGGACGATCCGCGGCGGGAGCTCGGCTCGCTGGGCGCGGAACAACGCCACGCCGATCACACCGACATTGGCCGGACGATCGGTGCGCGCCGCATACGAATCGCCGAGCGAGGTGAAGTAGAAGGCCGCCGTCTCCTCCATGCTCTTCCTCCAGCCGCGCACGTCGAGGCGTGCCCACGGCGCGATCACGTAGCCGGCCTGGTTGGGGCTCGCGGTCTCGCCGTTCATCACGTTCACGCCGTCCACCGACACCACGGCGAGGATCTCTTCGCCGCTGCGGTTGCGCACGACGACCTGGTATTCGTTGCCCGGCTTGCCGACCACGTAGGCGCGGCCCTCATGCCAATGCACTGGCATCTCGCGCGAGTTGGCGCGGTCGTAGATGGTGACGTCGGCGATGCGGCCCACGGCGTGGGCCGAGAGGCTTGAAGCCGCCAGCAGGGCGGCGGCAAGGAAGTGAAGCGGTTTCATGGGGGTCTCCTGTCCTGTCCCTGCCGGATTGGCGGGCTCCAGGGGTTGAAACGTGGGCAGGAGCCGAAAGGGTCAAGTCGGCAAAGAAAAAGGGCGGCCGAAGCCGCCCTTTCGATTGGATTCCCCTCTACACAGGAATGACCAGCGAGGCCTAGCGCTCCTCGATCTTCGCCTTCTGGCGAAGGTCCATCACCATCTTCTGGATCTGTGCTTGTTGCGCGCGCTGGCGGAACTGCTCCTTCAGCTCGGTGAAGGGCGGCACGGCGAGCGGACGCACGTCGTCCAGGCGGATCACGTGGTAGCCGAAGTCGGTCTTCACGGGAGCCGTCGTGGTCTGGCCCTTCTGCATGCCGGTGACGGAATCGGCGAAAGGCTTCACGTAGCGCGCGGACGGACCCCAGTCGAGGTCGCCGCCATTGTCCTTGGAACCCGGGTCCTTCGACTTTTCCTTGGCGAGCTTGGCGAAGTCGCCGCCCTTGTTCAGATCCGCGATGATGGCCTTGGCTTCGTCTTCCTTGTCGACCAGGATGTGGCGCACCTTGTATTCGCTGGTGCCCATCGAGCCCTTGAACTGCTCGTATTGCTGGGCGAGCTGCGAGTCGGTGATCGGGTTCTTCTTCACTTCCTCCTCGAAGAGCGCGCGCACCAGGACGGCCTGCTTGGCCATCTCCATCTGCGCGGCGATTTCGGGGCTCTTGTCGAGGCCGCGCTTGGCGGCGGCCTGCGCGAGGACCTCGCGGTTCACCAGCTCTTCACGCACCGCCTGCTTGCGCTCGTCGGTGTCGGGCTGGCCCTGGGCGGTGAGCTCGCGGTTCATCGCGTCGATGCGCGACTGGGGGATGGTCACGCCGTTGACGACCACCTTGGAGCCGGCGGAAGCGGATGCGGCGGCGGATTTCTTGGAAGCCTTCTCGGCCTTGTCCTGCGCCCCGGCCGCGACGGCGAAGGTGCCGGCCACGAGGGCGACGGCGAGGTTTCGGAGGGTACGTTGCATGGAGTTTCCTTTGCTCTGTGTAAGTGTCAAGACTGCTCGGGCGCGAACGCCTCGATCTGGAGGGCATGGATGTCGCGCTTCATGAGGTCGCCCAAAGCCTCATAAATCATTCGATGCCGTGCCACGGCGCTTTTGCCGCGGAACGCTGCCGAAACGATGGTGAGCTGCCAGTGCCCGCCGCCCGAGGCGGCACCCGCGTGGCCCGCATGCTGCCCGCTTTCGTCGCGTAAATCCACCTTGAGGGGATTCAACGCGGCGAGGCGCTCGCGGATGACGTCGGCGGTCGCGCGCATTATGCGCACGCTCGCTTGCGCGCAGCTGTCACGGCTTGGGCGAATCGGCCTTCGCCGGCTCGTCCTGCATGTACTTCGACAGCCACACCGCCTGGGCGAGGACGAAGGCGATCATCAGCCCGAACCCGCCGAAAAGCTTGAAGTTGACCCACGTGTCGAGCGGGAAGTTGAACGCGACCCACAGGTTGAGCGCGCCCTGGAAGAGGAAGAACAGGCCCCACGCGATCGCGAGCTTGGTCCACACCGGCTCCGGGAGCTCGATGCCACCTTCGCCCATCACCGCCTTGGCCAAGTTGGTCTTGAACGCGAGCGCCACGAGGAACGCGATGCCGGTAAGCCCGTAGAGCACCGTCGGCTTCCACTTGATGAAGGTCTCGTCGCGCAGGATGAGGGTGGCGCCGCCGAAGACCACGATGATCGCGAGGCTCATCCACTGCATGTTCGCCACCTTGCGGCGGCGGGCCAGGACCCAGCCGATCTGCACCACGGTCGCTGCTATCGCCACCGCCGTGGCGGTGAAGATATCGCTCACCTTGAAGGCGACGAAAAAGAGGATCAGGGGGAAGAAGTCGAAAAGCAGCTTCAAAAGCGGTCCTACGAGCAAGTAACTGATAATTATAGCTGAAATGGCACGGAAAAGTGGTGCCAGGTACGACTTAAAATGTTGTACCTGACACCACTTTCAACACCATTTGAGCTGGCGCGCCTCGATGCGTTCACGCACTGCGGGGGGGATGCGGGGAGCCAGAGCGAGCGCTAACGCTTCGGCATAGAAACCGGCGCGCTCGTCGGGGAGCGCCGCGTCGAGGGCGTCGAAGGCGTGGTCGATCATGGCGGGGTCCTCGGTGCGGATCGCGGTGATGGCGAAATTCACGTGCGCTACACGCCACGGACGCTCGGGATTGGAGCGCTCGAGGTCGGCCGAAAGGCGCGGCGCCACGTGAGCGATGAGGCCCTGCATGAGGCCGAACACCGCCGCGATCTCCTGTTTCGAGGCGGCCCGGTTGGAGCGGCGCGCGAGCGCGTTCACGACCGGCTCCACGACGCCCAGCGCCACATCATGGCGAATCGCCCAGAGCGCCACGCCGACGATGAGGTCGTCATCCTCGAGGTAGGCCAGGTCGGTGGCGAGGGAGGCGACCAGTTCCTCGGCGTCCTCGACGGGAAGCGCCGCCATGCCCCCATATTGGCGGTCGAGCGCCTCCAGGGCGGCGAGCCCGGCACGCATGCGCTGCAGCGCGGGGGCGGGAAGGGGGGCTTGGCGGGCGATCGCCTCGAAGCGCAGCACCAGCTCGCGCGTCGCGACCTGCCCCTCGTCGCCGAACCGGATCGGTTGGATGGTCATGGGAATCCAGCGGGGAAACGGTCATTTTGATATAATTGCGCCTTGGACAATTTCGACTTGCATAACCATTCGACTTGCTCGGATGGTCTGCTGTCGCCCACACAGCTGATCGAGCTTGCGGCCCGCACCGGGGTCGATGCGATCGCGCTTACGGACCATGACACCACCGATGGCCTCGCAGAGGCTGCGATCGCGGCCAGCCGCTTGGGTGTCACGCTGGTCCCCGGCGTGGAGATCTCGGTGAGTTGGGGCGATACGACCCTGCACGTGGTCGGCCTGCAGATCGATCCGCGGGCCGCGGAGCTGGTGGCCGGATTGGAATCGATCCGCGTGGGGCGCACCGAGCGCGCGCACCAGATCGCGGCGAAGATGGAAGCGCTGGGAATCGCGGGGACTTTCGAAGGCGCGTACGCCCTGGCGGAGAACAAGACGATGCTGGGCCGCACGCATTTCGCGCGGCACCTCGCGGAGACCGGTCGGGTGAAGAGCATCCAGGCGGCGTTCGACAAGTACCTCGCCAAGGGCAAGCCCGCCTACATCTCGCATCGCTGGGCGGAGCTCGGGGATGCGGTTGGCTGGATCCGCTCGGCGGGCGGGGTCGCGGTGCTCGCGCATCCGGGCAGGTACGACCTGAAGCCGATGTTCCGCGACCACATGCTGAAGGACTTCCGCGCGGCCGGCGGGGAGGCGATCGAAGTGGTGACGGGAAGCCACCGTCCCGAGCAGTACGCGATGTGGCAGCGCATGGCCGAGGAGCACGGGTTCCTCGCTTCACGCGGTGCCGATTACCACGGGCCGGGCGAAAGCTCGGTGGAGCCAGGGCGGCTGCCGGCGCTGCACGCCTCGCTCACCCCGGTGTGGTCCAAGTGGGCGCATTAGCCGCCCGTTAAAAAAAGCTAACTCGGGCGCGGGAGTTTCCGTGCGGATAACGAGGGCATGGCTCAATATTTTTCGGTTCACCCGGATAACCCGCAGCCGCGATTGGTGAAGCACGCGGTCGAGATCATCCGCGACGGGGGCGTCATCGCCTACCCGACGGACTCCTGCTACGCGCTCGGTTGCCACATCGGCGACAAGGCGGCGATGGAGAGGATCCGGCGCATCCGCAAGGTCGACGAGCGCCATCACTTCACGCTCGTCTGCCGCGACCTTTCCGAAGTGGGGCAATTCGCCAAAGTGGACAACCTGCAATTCCGACTGATGCGCGCCAACACGCCCGGCAGCTACACCTTCATCCTGCGCGCCTCGCGCGACGTGCCGCGGCGCCTGCTCACGCCGCGCCACACCATCGGCGTGCGCATTCCCGATCACCCGGTGCCGCTGGCCCTCCTGCAGGAGCTGGGCGAGCCGCTGCTTTCCTCCACGCTCATCCTGCCCGCGCACGGCGTCGCGCTGAACGACGCGCAGGAGATCCGCCGCCACCTCGAGCACGACCTCGACCTGGTGATCGACTCGGGGCCGTGCAATGGCGAAGTCACCACCGTGGTCGACCTCTCGGCCGAGGCGCCGCGCCTGGTGCGCGAGGGCAAGGGCGACATCCGCCCGTTCGGCTTCGTCAAGGAAGCGCTGCACTGATGGATCCGTACAACATCATCATCCGCATCTGCGTCAATGCCATTCCCCTCATCCTGGCGATCACGCTCCATGAGGCGGCGCACGGCTACGTGGCCAGGATGTTCGGCGACAACACCGCGTACATGCTGGGGCGCGTCACGTTGAATCCCGCCAAGCACATCGATCCGGTCGGCACCATCGCATTCCCGCTGATCTCGATGGTCGTGGGCGGAATCCTGTTCGGCTGGGCCAAGCCGGTGCCGGTCAATTTCGGCAACCTGCGACATCCGAAGCGCGACATGCTGTGGGTCGCCGCGGCGGGCCCCGGCTCGAACGTCGTGCAGGCCCTGTTGTGGGGGGCGGCGGCGAAGGTGATCGCGATGTCCGGCGCCACCTCGGGCATCTCGGAATTCTGGTTCGCCGTGGCGATCGCCGGCATCGGATGGAACGTTGTCCTGGCCATCTTCAACCTCTTCCCGATCCTGCCGCTCGACGGCGGGCGCATCGTGACGAGCCTGCTGCCCGATCGTCTCGCCAATTCCTATGCGCGCCTCGAGCGCTACGGGATGCCGATCCTGATCGGCCTCATCGTGCTCATGGTGGTGTACCCGCCGCTGGGCCGCGCCTTCAGCGGGCTGCTGCGCGCCGGCGAGCAAGTCTTCTATTCCCTGTTCGGCTTGCAGTAAGCCGAGCGACGACAAGAAAGAAACATGTTCCAGGACCGAGTGCTTTCAGGCATGCGCCCCACCGGCGCGATGCACCTAGGCCACTACCACGGCGCGCTGAAGAACTGGGTGCGGCTGCAAAACGAGTTCCCGTGCCTTTTCTTCGCTGCGGACTGGCACGCGCTCACCACCCACTACGAAGATCCGCAGGTGATCGAGCAGACCGTATGGGACATGTTCGTCGACTGGCTCGCGTGCGGAATCGATCCCACCAAGGCCACGCTCTTCATCCAGTCGCGCGTGCCGCAGCACGCGGAGCTCACCATGCTGCTCTCGTTCTTCACGCCGCTTTCCTGGCTGGAGCGCGTGCCCACCTACAAGGATCTCGTCGAGAGGCACGCCGAGGCGGGGCGCGACGTCTTGACCTACGGCTTCCTCGGCTATCCGCTGATGCAGGCCGCCGACATCCTCATTTACCAGGCCAATCGCGTGCCGGTGGGCGAGGACCAGGTTTCGCACATCGAGCTCACGCGTGAGATCGCGCGGCGCTTCAACCACCTTTTCGGGCGTGAGAAAGGATTCGAGGAGAAGGCCAGTTCGGCGGTGAAGAAGATGGGCCCGAAGAAGGCCAAGCTCTATAACGCGCTGCGAGCGCGCTTCCAGGAGCAAGGCGACCAGGCTGCGCTCGAGGAGGCGAGGGCGCTGGTGAACGACGTGCAGAACCTCTCCATCGGCGACAAGGAGCGGCTCTACGGCTACCTCGAAGGCGGCGGACGCATGATCCTGGCCGAGCCCGAGGCGCTCCTCACCGAGACGCCCAAGCTCCTCGGCCTCGACGGGCAGAAGATGTCGAAGAGCTACGGCAACGCCATCATGCTGCGCGAAGCGCCCGAGGAAGTGACCAGGAAGATCCGCACCATGCAGACCGATCCGGCGCGCGTGCGCCGCACCGACCCCGGCGAGCCGCAGAAGTGCCCGGTGTGGAACCTGCATCTCGTCTACTCGGACGACGACACCAAGGACTGGGTGTTGAACGGCTGCCGCACCGCGGGGATCGGTTGCCTCGAATGCAAGCAGCCGGTGATCGACGCGATCAACGCGGAGTTGAAGCCCATCCGCGAGCGCGCCGCGCAATACGAGGAGGATCCGACCCTGGTGCGCAACATCATCCAGGACGGGTGCGAGAAGGCTGCGGACCTGGCCAACGACACGATGCGCGACGTGCGCGAGGCGATGGGGCTCAATTACTCATGATCAAATTCCTCGTTGTTCTTTGCCTCGCCTGCGCATTCCCGGCGTGCGCCGCGACTCCCGTTCCCCCGGGCAAGTGGAGCTTCGTGTGGAAGGACGCGAGGGGCCATCCCGACCGGCCGATCCGCGTCTATACGTACCGGCCGCGCGCGTGCGACGCGTCGTGCCCGATGGTGATCGTGATGGCCGGGTTGAAGCGCAACGCCTCCGCCTATCGCGACTACTGGGAGCTCGCCGCGGATCGCTACAAGCTCCTGGTGGTGGCGCCGGAGTTCACGAGGGAGCTGTGGCCCAAGGCGGCGGCGTACAACCTCGGGCTGGTCGGGCGGGAATCCGAGCGCGAGAAATGGACCTTCTCCGTGGTCGAGCACCTCTTCGACGAGATGCGCGTGGACCAGGCGGATTACGTCCTCTTCGGGCACTCGGCGGGCGGCCAATTCGCCCATCGCATGGCGCTGTTCCGTCCCGACAGCCGCGCTTCCGTGATCGTCGCGGCCAATCCCGGCTGGTACACGATGCCGGAGTGGCGCAAGGAAAAAGCCACCGACCCCTTCCCGTACTCGCTGGTGGGATCGCCCGTGGGCGAGGCGGAGCTGCGCGCCGCGCTCGCGCGCCGCGTGGTGCTCCTGATCGGCGAGAAGGACGACGATCCCGACGACGAGAACCTCTTCAACAGCGAGGCCGCCAAGCGCGAAGGCGCCAGCCGCCTCGACCGCGGCGAGAACTTCTTCAAGATGGCGACCACCGTCGCCAGCGACCTCGGCGTGAAGCTCGCATGGGAGCTCGTCGAAGTCCCCGACGTCGCCCACAACGGCGAGACCATGAGCAAGATCGCCGCCGACACGCTCTACAAGAAATGACCACGCACGCCGCCAACGATCCCCTCGCCCTCGAGCAGCCCGGCCTCGACCTGGCGCTTCCCATCGCTCGCATCCGCGGCGAGCCGATGACCGAAATGCCGTCGGACCTCTACATCCCGCCCGAGGCGCTGTCGGTGTTCCTCGAGGCCTTCGAGGGCCCGCTCGACCTGCTGCTCTACCTCATCCGCCGCCATTCGCTCGACATCCTCGACATCCCCATGGCGGATCTCACGCGCCAGTACATGTCGTACGTCGAGATGATGCGCTCCACGCAGCTCGAGCTCGCCGCCGATTACCTGCTGATGGCCGCGGTGCTGATCGAGATCAAGTCGCGCATGCTGCTGCCGCGGCCCAGGCGCGACGCCGACAACGAGCCGGAGGATCCGCGCGCCGAGCTGGTGCGCCGCCTCCTCGACTACGAGCGCATGAAGAAGGCCGCCTACGCGATTTCCGAGATGCCGGTCGCGGGCCGCGACTTTTCACTGGTCGAGGTGTACATCGAGGAGGCCATCGCCGCGAGGCTCCCCGACGTGCACGTGGCCGACCTCTCGGAAGCGTGGCGCGCCATCCTCGCGCGCGCGCGCATGACCAGGCACCACCGCATCACTCGCGAGCAGCTCTCGGTGCGCGCGCACATGAGCCGGATACTGAAGAGCCTCGTGCCCGGAAAGTTCGTGGAGTTCTCCGAGCTCTTCGAGCCCGAGCGCGGCGTGCCGCTCCTCGTGGTGAGCTTCCTCGCCCTCCTCGAGCTCGCCCGCGAGTCGATGATCGAGATCACCCAGCAGACTCCTTTCGACCCCATCTACGTGAAGCTCAAAGCCGAGCGCGCCACGCTGACCATCGCCTGAGACGAGTGAAATGACCGAACAAACCAATCCTGAAGAGCTCCCCGGCGAAGAAGAGCAAACCGGGGTCAGGCCCCAGGCGCATGAACCCGGGCCTGACCCCGCGATCGACCTGGGCGAGGTCAAGCGCGTGCTCGAAGCCGCGCTGCTGTCCACCAGCGACCCTCTCAGCGTGCAGCAGTTGAAGCGCCTCTTCGCGGGGGAAGTCGACGCCGACAACATCCGCAAGGTGCTCGACGAAATGAAGGACGAGTGGACCGAGCGCTCCATCGAGCTCACCAGCGTCGCCTCGGGCTGGCGCTTCCGCGTGAAGCCCGACTACCAGAAGTTCCTCGATCGCATCTCCAACGAGAAGCCGCCGCGCTATTCGCGCGCGGTGCTCGAGACGCTCGCCATCATCGCGTACCGCCAGCCGGTCACGCGCGGCGACATCGAGGAGATCCGCGGCGTCGCGGTCTCCCCGCCCACCATCAACGCGCTCATGGAGCGCGGCTGGGTCGAGATCATCGGCGCGCGCGAGACGCCGGGCCGCCCGGCGATCTTCGCCACCACCCGGAAATTCCTCGACGACCTGAACGTGCGCTCGCTCGAGGAGCTTCCCCCGCTCGAGGAGCTGCAGGCGGCCCTCGAGCCTCCCCCCAGCTTCGTCGCGCTCGAAGCGCCATCCCCACCGCCACAAGAAGAACCGCAGGAAGACGAACCAGCGGTCGAGCCGCAAACCCCAGAGTCCTCGGAGCAAACCCATGCGGGATAGACCCCACCCCAACCACAAGCTCGAATGGCCCGGCGGAGTCGTGCCGGAATGGGCGAAGCCCCAACACAACGCCAACAAGCGCCGCGGCAAGGGCAAGGGTCCGCCCGGGGGCCCCGAGCGCCAGGGGGGCAGCAGCCCTTCGAAGCGCGAGCGCCTGCAGAAGGTGATGGCGCAGTCGGGCCACGGCTCGCGGCGCAACATCGAGATCCTGATCGCGCAGGGCCACATCACCATCAACGGCCAGGTCGCCAAGCTCGGCGACTCCGTGGGCCCGGGGGACAAGGTGAAGCTCGACGGCAAGCTCCTCGGGCTGCGCTTCGGCGAGCCGCTGCCGCGCGTGCTGCTCTATCACAAGACCACCGGCGAGATCGTCACGCGCGACGACCCGGAGAAGCGTCCCACGGTCTTCGACAAGCTTCCCAAGGTGCAGGGCGGTCGCTGGGTGTCGGTGGGCCGGCTCGATTTCAACACCGAGGGCCTGCTCATCTTCACGACCAGCGGCGAGCTCGCCAATCGCCTCACGCACCCGCGCTTCGAAGTCGAGCGCGAGTACGCGGTGCGCCTCCTCGGCGAGCTCACCGAGGAGCAGAAGGCGCAACTCCTCACCGGCATCGACATCGACAACGAGTCGTGCAAATTCGACTCGATCGAGGACCGCGGCGGCGAAGGCGCCAACCACTGGTACCACGTGGTCCTGCGAGAAGGAAAGAACCGCGAGGTGCGCCGCATGATGGAAGCGGTCGGGCTCACGGTGAGCCGCCTCATGCGCGTGCGCTTCGGCAGCGTCGAGCTTCCCAGCCACGTGAAGCGCGGCATGATTCGCGAGATGGAGGAAGAGCAGATCCAGGACCTCCTCTCCTTCGCCGGCATGGTGGACGCGCCCAAGGCGCCGGGCGCGGAGGAGGAGAGCGAGGAAGACGAGTTCGACAACATCGGCAACCGCATCACGGACGCCAACCGCGACCGGCGCGGCGAGCGCGAGCACCATGACACCGCCTCCGACGACCTGGGCAACCGCGTCGATGCGCGCGAAGCCGCCCGCAATCCCGGCGGGGAGCGAGAGCCCGACGGCAATCGCGGCACCTACGGCGAAGGCCAGCGTCCTCCCCAACCCGGACAGCGCCGTCCGCATGGCGCCAAGCCCTTCGCCTTTGGCAAGAAGCGCGGGCAGGGCCGTGGGCCGCAGCCGCAGGGACAGGGCGCCGCGCAGCACCAGGCCCAGGGCCAGCATCGCAAGCACAAGGGCCAGGGCCAGGCGCAGCCGGTGCCGCGCCGCGTCGAGATCGAGGACAAGGGCCCGCTGAAGGCATGGGTCGGCGGCGAAGGCCACATCCACGCGCAACCGCGCCCGCAACCGCAGGAGCGCTCGGCGCCGCGCGGCGGCGATCGCAACGGCAACGCGATGCCGCAAGCGCAGGCGCCGGGCAACAAGGCCGGCCGCCATCGCCGCAACAAGAGCCGCGGCCGCGGCCGTGGCCCCGGCGCGGGGGACTCGCGCGGCAACGTGGCGCCGGCCGGCAACAAGGAGCGCGACTCCGGCTAGCGCGCGCGCAACTCCGATTTCACCCAGTCACGGAACGCCTGCACTCGCGGCGTCTGCGAGCCTGCGGGCATAATCAGGGCTTCGCCGCAGTGCGTTTTCCCGAAAGCTCTCCATGCCAGTCGCGCGCGCTCTCGTCATGGCGGTCGCAGTCGCCGCGTTCGTCATGCTGTTGTCGTCGGGCCCGGGCACGCGCTATGGATTATGGCCTTGGCAAACCGGCTTCACGCTGCTGCGCTGGGCTACCTACACCGGGCTTGTCGGGGCCGTGGGCGCGCTGGGGCTGATCCTGCTTCTCGTGGTGCCCAAGTGGCGCGCACGGGCCTGGATCCCGGTGCTGGCCCTGTGCATCGCGCTCGCCGCCGCCGCGCCGCCGATCATCCTGCTGCAGCAGGCCAAGGCCGTGCCGCCGATCCACGACATCTCCACGGACACCTTCGACCCGCCGCTCTTCGTGGCGCTCGACGCGGAGCGCGCGCGGGCGCCCAACGGCGCGAAATACGGCGGCCCCGAGGTCGCCGCGCAGCAGCAGAAGGCCTACCCCGACATCAAGTCCCTGGTCCTGAAGGCGCCGCCCGCCGAAGCCGTGCAGCGCGCCATCGACGCCGCGCGCAAGAGCGGCTGGGAGATCGTCGCGAGCGACGCGCCCAGCGGCCGCATCGAGGCCACCGACACCACGAGCTGGTTCGGCTTCAAGGACGACATCGTGGTGCGCGTGCGCCCCGAAGGCACCGGCAGCCGCGTCGACGTGCGCAGCGCTTCGCGCGTGGGCACGGGCGATATCGGCGCCAACGCCAAGCGGGTGCGCCAGTTCCTCGCGCGGGTCGCGTAAAATCCGGCGTTGCCCGCCGCATACCGAAAGCCCCAATGAGCCGAGACCAGGAAATCGTCGCAACGCTGGAGACGGTGACGACCGCCACCATCACCACGATCCTTCTGAAGAAGGGCCTGCGCAACGTCTGGATGCGCGGCACGCGGCCGCTGAACCCCGGGCAGCCGCGCCTGGTGGGGAAGGCCTTCACGTTGCGCTTCGTGCCGGCCCGCGAGGATCTCGCCACGCCCGAGTCGTGGTCCAAGCCGATCTCCACGCGCGCCGCGATCGAGGCGATGCCGGCCGGCTGCATCGCGGTGGCTGACGCAATGGGCGTCACCGACGCGGGGATCTTCGGCGACATCCTCTGCGCGCGCATCGCCAAGCGCGGCGTGAAGGCGCTCATCACGGACGGCGTCGTGCGTGACCTCGCCGGCGTACGTGCCACGGGCCTGCCGGTGTGGTGCCAGGGCGCCGCCGCTCCTCCCTCGGTCGCGGGGCTCACGTTCGTGAACTGGGGCGAGCCCATCGGCTGCGGCGGCGTGGCGGTATTTCCCGACGACTGGGTCGTGGTCGACGAGGACGGCGCGGTGCTGGTCCCCGCGGCCTCCATCGACGACCTGGTGGCCGCGGCGCCCGAGCAGGAGCGCCTCGAAGGATGGATCATGTCCGAGGTCGACAAGGGCGCATCCCTCCCCGGCCTCTATCCGCCCAACGCCGAGAACAAGGCCCGCTATGAAAAAACCAAGGCGTGAGCGCATTGGCCTCGTGAAGTTGTAGCCTAGAAATCCGCGAGCGCCCCACGAGGGCGCACAGCGAAGAACCAGGAGGCAGCATGGCCAACCCGCTTCTCCCGCGCTGGACCGGACCTTACGGTGGCGTTCCTGCCTTCGACCAGGTGAAGGTCGAGCATTTCAGGCCGGCCCTCGAGTCCGCGATGGCCGAGCAGCTGGCCGAGATCGAGGCGATCGCAGCCGATCCGGCGCCGCCCACCTTCGAGAACACCATCGCCGCCATGGAGCGCGCCGGGCGCACGCTCGACCGCGTGGACCGGGTGTATGGCGTGTTCAGCTCGACGATGCGCTCGTCCGCGTTCTGCGAGGTGGAGCGCGAGATGGAGCCCAGGCTCGCCCGGTTGCGCGACCGCATCGTGCAGGACGAACGGCTCTTCCAGCGCATCTCGGCTGTCTACCAGGCGCGCGAGCGCTCCGGCCTCACGCCCGAGCAGCAGCGCCTCACGTGGCTCAAGTACAACGACTTCGCGAGGAGCGGCGCGCGCCTCGACAACACCGCCAAGAAGCGCCTGTCCGAGATCAATGGGCGGCTGGCTTCGCTTTACACGCAGTTCAGCCAGAACGTGCTCGCCGACGAGGCGAGCGCTCTTTATCTGAGCGCGGCGGCCGAGCTTTCCGGATTGCCGGAGTCGCTGCGCGAAGCGGCGGCCGAGGCGGCGCGCGAGCGCGGCCACGCCGGCGAGTGGGCGATCCTCAACACGCGCTCCTCGATGGAACCCTTCCTCACCTATTCGGACCGCCGCAGCCTGCGCGAGAAGGTCTGGCGCGCCTACTACAGCCGCGGCGACAACGGCGACGCGCGCGACAACAAGGAGATCATCGCCGAGATCGTGCGCCTGCGCGGCGAGCGCGCCAAGCTCCTCGGTTATGCGAGCCACGCGCACTGGCGCCTCGAGATGAGCATGGCGAAGACGCCCGAGCACGCCACCGAGCTCATGGAAGCGCTGTGGCGCCCGGCGGTCTCGCGCGTCGTGGAGGAAGTGGCCGACATGCAGGCCGAAGCCGACCGCGAAGGCGCGGGGATCGCGATCGAACCCTGGGATTACCGCTACTACGCCGAGAAGGTTCGCAAGTCCAGGTACGACGTGGACGACAACGAGGTCATGCCGTACCTGCAGCTCGAGAACCTGCGCGAGGCCATGTTCTGGGTCGCGGGCGAGCTCCTCGGCCTGGAGTTCGTTCCCGCGGCCGGCGCGCCCGTGTATCACCCCGACGTGCGCGTGTGGGAAGTGAAGGACGACGCCGGGCGCCACGTGGCGCTCTTCTACTTCGATCCGTATGCGCGCGCCGACAAGCGCTCGGGCGCCTGGATGAACGAGTACCGCAGCCAGGAGCGTTTCGACGGCGAGGTGACCACCATCGTCTCGAACAACTCCAACTTCGTGAAGGGCAAGCCCGGCGAGCCGGTGCTGGTGAGCTGGGGCGACGCCGTCACGCTCTTCCACGAGTTCGGACACGCGCTGCACGGGTTGAGCTCGAACGTGACCTACCCGTCGCTCGCCGGCACCGCGGTGGATCGCGATTACGTGGAATTCCCGTCGCAACTGATCGAGCATTGGCTCGCCACTCCCGAGGTCCTCAACAGGTACGCGCGCCACTGCAAGACGGGCGAGGTGATCCCGAAGGAGCTGGTGAAGAAGATCGAGCGCGCCTCCAAGTTCAACAAGGGCTTCGAGAACGTCGAATATCTGTCGAGCGCATTGGTGGACATGCGCATGCACCTCGATCCGGCGAGCGCGCAGGACGTGTCGGCCTTCGAGAAGAAGACCCTGGAGGCGCTCGGCATGCCGCAACAGATGGCCATGCGCCACCGCTTGCCGCATTTCGGCCACCTCTTCAACAGCGACTCCTACGCCGCCGGGTACTACAGCTACCTGTGGGCCGATACCTTGTCGGCCGACGCCTTCGAGGCCTTCACCGAGGCGGGCGGGGCGTACGACAAGTCGGTGGCGAAGAAGCTGCGGGAGCACGTCTTCTCGGCGGGCAACACGATCGATCCCGCCGAGGCCTACCGCGCATTTCGGGGCCGCGACGCGCAGATCGACGCGCTCATGCGCCGCCGCGGCTTCGGCGAGGCCTCGCGCAGGCAGTGAGCAAGCCGCGCGTCGGCGTGGTGGGCGTCGGCGCGATGGGCATGGGCATCGCGAAGGCGCTCATCGGCAAGGGCTTCGACGTTCACGCGCGCGACATCGTCGCCGTACGCGAGGAGGAGGCCTTCGCCGCGGGAGCGAAGCCTCTTTCCGGCGAGGTGGACGTCCTGCTCTGCCTCGTGATCGACGCCGGCGAGACCCGCGTCGTGATCGAGGAGCATGGCGGCCGCGCGCCCGCCTTCATGATGTGCAGCACGATCGCCCCGGGCGACGCGGAGAAGTTCGCGGCGGCGCTGCGCGCCTGCGAGGTCGAGATGCTCGACGCGCCGATCTCCGGCGGACCAGGACGCGCGCACGCGGGCACGCTCAGCATGATGGCGGCCGGGAGCGAGGCGGCATTCCAGCGCTGCCAGCCGGTCATCGACGCGATCACGGCCAAGTGCTTCCGGATGGGAACGATGGCGGGCGACGGCTCGCGCATGAAAGTGGTCAACAACATGATGGCGGCCGCCAACATCGCGGCCGCCTGCGAGGCGATGGCGATGGCGGCGAAGCTCGGCATCGATCTCGACCGCGCGATGGCGGTGGTGAACGCGAGCTCGGGCGCGAGCTGGATGTTCGCCGACCGCATGGCGCGCGCGCTGGCCGGGAACTATGCCCCCACGGCCGCGGCGCGCGTGCTCCTGAAGGACGTCGGCCTTTTCGTGGAAGTGGCCCGCTCCCTCGGCCTCTCGGCGCCCATGGCCGAGCAGGCGCAGGCGATCTTTCGCGACACCTGCGAGCGTGGCTATGCCGAGGAGGACGACGCGGCGGTGCTCAAGCGATACGGGGACGCGTGGCAGGCCGACGTGCCTCGGTAAGGCGTCGCGTTCAGGCGGCCTTCGTCGCGAGGCGCGCCTTCACCAGGCCCGCCAGGTGCTCGACGCGCGAATCGCGGATGCCGTGCTGGTGCAACGTCTCGGTCGTCTTGAAGAGGTAGTCGTGTGCGGGGCCGTAGCGGCCTGCGGCGCTGGAGAGCGCCTCGACCATGACCTCTTCGGGAATCTCTCCGGTGTAGCCCGAGCACTCGCGGTTGACGGTGAAGCACAGCGCACGGTTGGTCTCGCTGCCCACGACGCAGTTCAGCCACTTGGGCCGATACGAGCCGTACATCATTTCGCGCTTCCAGATGAGCTGCATCTGCTCCTGCACGAGGTCCGGCGCGATGCGGTAAACGAGGCCACGGCAGCTTCCGCCGCATTCGAGCGTGAGCACGAGGCCGGGATTTTCCGGCGTGCCGCGATTGACGCGCGACCACAGGCGGAACGAGCGGTGGTAGCCGCGGATGGTCGCGGTGTGGCGCGCGTCCCAGGTGAACTTGGGATTCCACATGAGCGAGCCGTAGGCGAAGATCCAGAAGGGCGTGCCCGGTTCCCAGGGTGCCAGCGCGGAGCGCAGGGACGCGAGAAGCTCGGTAGGCTTCAAGGGCCTGGCCGCCGATGCGGGCGGCGCGAGGCCCTCCAGCCGGGTTACGGCGCGAGCCTTGCGATCTTCCATTTTCCGTCGGCGCGCGTGTAGGTGACGCGATCGTGCAGGCGGCTCCTGCGCCCCTGCCAGAACTCGAGGGACTCGGGCAGCACGCGGTAGCCGCCCCAGTGGCCGGGACGCGGCGGGTTCTCGCCGTGCTGCTTGGCGAGCTCTTGCCAGCGCTTCTCCAGCCACGCGCGATTCTCGATCGCCTCGCTTTGGGGAGAGGCCCACGCGCCGATACGCGAGCCGAGCGGGCGCGTGGTGTAGTAGGCGCTCGACTCGTCGGCGCTCACCTTCTCGACCGCGCCTTCGATCCGCACCTGGCGCTCGAGCTCCTTCCAGAGGAAGGTGAGCGCGGCGAAGGGGTTGGCCGCGAGATCCTTCCCCTTGCGGCTCTCGTAGTTGGTGAAGAACACGAAACCCTTGGGATCGAGCCCCTTCAGCAGCACGATGCGACCGGCGGGGCGGCCCTCGGCGCCAACCGTGGAAAGCGACATCGCGGTGGGCTCGGGGACTTGTGCGTGGATCGCCTCGACCATCCACACGCCGAATTGCTTCAGGGGGTCGCGGTCGACGTCGCCCTCGTCGAGTGTCTTCAGCGCGTATTCGTTACGGAGGTCGGCGAGGGCGGGCGTGGCGGCTGGCGGGGTGCTCATCGCGGATAGTTGGAGACTTCGATCAGGTTGCCGTCCGGGTCGCGGAAGTAGACCGAGGTCATCGGGCCGAGCGCGCCGGTTTTCGGCACCGGGCCTTCGGCGATCGCGACACCTTCGGCCTTGAGGTGCGAGATCACCTCCTCGAGCGGCGTCTCGG
The DNA here is from genome assembly GCA_031364925.1 of Burkholderiales bacterium. GTDB lineage: Bacteria > Pseudomonadota > Gammaproteobacteria > Burkholderiales > Usitatibacteraceae > Usitatibacter. The sequence goes on from JANLXC010000078.1 coordinate 112,317, forward strand.
TGATGAAGCACAGGTCCATCGAGCCGGGATGGGGCTTGAGCGCCTTCGGCTCGAACTCGCGTCCGGCCTGGTGCAGGTTGATCTTCTGGCGCCCGAACGCGAGCCCGCGCCGCCCGCCCGCGAACGTGATCGGCTCCATGCCGAGCACGCGCGAATAGAAGTCGAGCGTGCGCTCGATGTCATGCGCGGTGATGACGATGTGGTCGATGCGGTCTATTTGCATAATTGGTGCCAGGTACGCATTTTCGCAAATACCGGCGATTGGCGGTAGGATTCGAAAATTCGAACCTGACACCAATTATGCACGCCGATCCCGCATTGATCCGCTCCACCAAGGCCCACGTGCCGGAAGACGAATGGGCCGTTCGCACCGACCTTGCCGCCGCTTATCGGGCGGTCGCCATGTTCGGCTGGGACGACCTCGTGTTCACGCACATTTCGGCGCGCGTGCCGGGGCCGCACCACCACTTCCTCATCAACCCCTACGGAATGATGTTCGAGGAGATCACGGCGTCTTCCCTGGTGAAGATCGACCTGCAGGGCAGGAAGGTGCTGGAGTCACCCTTCGAGATCAATCCCGCGGGCTTCACGATCCACAGCGCCGTGCACGAGGCGCGAGAGGACGCCCACTGCGTGATGCACCTCCACACGATGGAGGGCGTGGCGGTGTCGTGCCAGAAGGCGGGCCTGCTGCCGCTCTCGCAGCAATCGCTCTTTCCGCTGTCGAGCCTCGCGTATCACTCCTATGAAGGCGTGGCGCTCAATGCCGAAGAGAAGGTGCGCCTGGTCGCGGACCTGGGCGGCAAGCACAACATGATCCTGCGCAACCATGGCCTGCTCACCTGCGCCGAGACCGTGGCCGACGCGTTCCTCTACATGTACATCCTGCAAAAGGCGTGCGAAGTGCAGGTGCGCGCACAGGCCGGGGGCGGCGAGCTCATCCCCATCCCGCAGCCGATCGTGGACGGCATCCGGGCGGCATCGAAAGTGGTGCTGCGCCAGTCGGGCGGGATGATCGCCTGGCCGGGGATCCTGAGGAAGCTCGATCGGACGGACCCGTCGTGGCGAACCTAGGGTAGGCCTTCCCGCTTCAGCGCGAACACGTAGCCTTTTCCGCCGCTCGTGCGCGGCCACTCGAACGCGAGCTTCGGATACGCGCGCTCGAGCGCCTTGCGGTTGTGGCCGATCTCCACCCACAGCTTCCCGCCCGGGTTCAGGTGCGCCTTCGCCTCGGCGATGATGGTGCGTGTGTGGTCGAGGCCATCCGCGCCGCTCGCGAGCGCCATGACCGGCTCCTTGCGGTACTCGTCGGGCAGTTTCCTCATCGACGCCGCCTTCACGTACGGCGGATTGGACACGATGAAGTCGTAGGTCCTGCCCTCGAGCGCGCCGAAGAGATCCGACTTCACCAGCCGCACGCGATCCTGCAGCTGGTACTCCGCGACATTGCGTTTCGCCACTTCCAGTGCCTCCTGCGACAGGTCCGCCCCATCGACCTTCGCCTTCGGAAACGCCAGCGCCGCCAGTACCGCGAGGCATCCCGACCCCGTGCAGAGGTCGAGAACCGACACCGGGGTCGTAGCGGGGTCTGACCCCGCTCTGTCCCCGCTACGACCCCGGTCGAGGAGCTCGGCGATGAAGGAACGCGGCACGATGACGCGCTCGTCGACGTAGAAGCGGTGAGCGCCGAGCCACGCCTCGTGGATCAGGTAGGCAGCGGGCTTGCGGGTCTTCACGCGGCGATCGATGAGGGATCTGGCCGCCTCGGCTTGCGAATCCGTCAGGACCTGCTCCAGATAGCGGTTCAAGTCGCGCGGCGGCAGGCCGAGCGCGTGTAGCACGAGCCACGCCGCCTCATCGAGCGCGTTGGCGGTGCCGTGGCCGTAGGAAATGTCCGCCGACTCGAACCGCTCGATGCCGTAGTCGAGCAACGCGCGCACGGTGGCGCTCATCGAGACAGGAGCAGGTCCTCGACCGCCAGGCGGTAGACCTCCGCGAGCGGCTCGATCTCGTCGAGCGCAACCGCCTCGTTCACCTTGTGGATCGAGCGGTTCACCGGGCCGAACTCGGCGACCTCGGCGCACACGTCGATAATGAAGCGGCCGTCGGACGTGCCGCCCGCGCAGTTGACTTCGGGCGTGACACCGCACACCTTGCGGATCGCCTCGGTGAGCGTCGTGACGAGGCGCCCGCGCGGAGTGAGGAAGGGCGTGCCACCCAGCACCCAGTCGAGCTGGTACTCGAGCCCGTGGCGATCGAGGATCGAAACCACGCGCGCCTTCAGGCTCTGCGGCGTGCTCTCGTTGGAGAAGCGGAAGTTGAAGTCCACCTGCATGGAACCCGGCGTGATGTTCTGCGCACCGGTGCCGGCATGGATGTTGGAAACCTGGAACGTGGTCGGCGGAAAGAACTCGTTCCCCTTGTCCCACTCGGTCACCGCGAGCTCCGCGATCGCAGGTGCCGCGAGATGCACCGGATTTTTCACGCGATGGGGATAAGCGACGTGTCCCTGGATGCCCTGCACGACGAGCCGCGCGGTGAGCGTACCGCGCCGCCCGTTGCGGATCGTGTCGCCGAACCGCTCTGACGATGACGGCTCGCCGACGATGCAGTAGTCCATCCTTTCGCCGCGAGCCTTGAACGCCTCGACCACGCGCACCGTGCCGTCGAGTGCGGGGCCCTCCTCGTCGGACGTGATGAGGAGCGCCAGCGATCCCGCATGGGAAGGATTCGCCGCGACGCAGCGCTCGGCCGCGGTCACGAACGCGGCGATGGAGGTCTTCATGTCCGCGGCGCCGCGCCCGTAGAGCTTGCCGTCGCGAATCGTCGGCTCAAAAGGATCGGAAAGCCACTTCTCGCGCGGCCCCGGCGGCACCACGTCGGTGTGGCCGGCGAGGACGACGAGGGGCTTGGCGGTGCCGTGGCGGATCCAGAGGTTGGTCACCGCGGCGCACTGGAACACTTCCGCCGTGAAGCCGAGCGGCACCAGGCGATCGATGATGAGCTGCTGGCATCCCGCATCCTCAGGCGTCACCGACTTGCGGGCGATGAGCGCCTTGGCGAGCTCGAGCGTCTCGTTGCTCACGCCGAAGCTTTGCGGCGCGACTCGTGGAACTCGCGAAAGCTCGCGAAGCGCGCCGGCATGTCAGGGCGCGGCGTGGCTGTCGTCCGAAGGCGCGTCGGCGCTCGCGCGCCGCTCGACGATCGGGCCCACGCGCTCCTCGATGTAGCGGCGCAGCCGCGGCTTGGCGCCGAGGAGGAAGAACACTTCGGCGCACACGAAGAGCGGCCCGATGATGAGCTGCATCACGTCGTCGAAGAACGCGGGCTTCATGCCCTCGTACTTGTGGCCGAGGAACTGCAGCGCCCAGCCCACCGTGAAGATGAGGAGCGCGAGCGATAGCGCCCCGCCCGTGGTGGTGCGCGCGGTGATCTCGCTCGCCCCGGCGCACATGGCGAAGAGCACCACCGCCATGGCGAGGCCGAAGGCGAGGTCCTGCCGCAGGTAATACGCGCAGGCGAGGATGGAGACAATGGCGGCCGCGGTGATCGCCATGCCGCTCGCCATGAGCGTGGCCGTGGCAAGCGCGAGGATCACGGAGAACACGATCATCGGCACGCCGATGAAATGGGTGGCGATGTTGCGGCGGTCGCGGTGGTAGGCCGCGTACTGGGTGAGGTTTTCCTCGACCGTCTTCACGATCTATTGCAGCCGCTCTTCGGACTCTTCGCTGATCTTGAAGTCGCCGAAGGGCGAGGAGGGCCCGCGCGACTGGCCCGGCTGCTTCGCTTTCTCCGACATCGCCGGCATGATCCCGGAGTTGCCCAGGAGGAGTCCCAGGTTGGTCGCCGAGTCGGCGTTGGCGAGCGCCTCGTCGGTGGTGATCTTGCCCTGGCGCACCAGGCGGAAGAGATCCTGCTCGAAGGTCTGCGAGCCGGGCGACATGCTCTTCTCCATCGCCTCCTTGATCTCGGTGATCTCGCCCTTCTCGATCAGCTCCTGGACGTTGCGCGTGTTGAGCAGCACTTCGACCGCCGGGATGCGGCCACCCTCGACGGTCTTGATGAGGCGCTGCGAGATCACCGCTTTCAACGACACGGAGAGGTCCTGCAGCAGCATCGGGCGCACTTCCAGCGGGAAGAAGCTGATCACGCGGTTCATCGCCTGGTAGGCGTTGTTGGCGTGCAGCGTGGCGAGGCACAGGTGGCCCGACAGCGCGTAGGTGAGCGCCATGCGCATCGTCTCCAGGTCGCGGATCTCGCCGATCAGGATGCAATCGGGCGCCTGGCGCATCGCGTTGCGAAGCGCGTCGTGGAACGAGCGCGTGTCGTTGCCGACCTCGCGCTGGTTGAAGATCGATTTCTTCGGCGTGAAGACGTATTCGACCGGGTCCTCGATGGTGAGGATGTGGCCCGCCGAGACCGAGTTGCGGTAGTCGAGCATCGAGGCGAGTGTGGTCGACTTGCCCGAACCGGTCGCGCCCACCACCAGGATCAGGCCGCGCTTCTCCATCACCAGCGTGGAGAGCACGTGCGGCAGATTGAGCGACGCGATCAGCGGAATGTCGGAAGTGATGTAGCGAATCACGCAAGACACCGCGCCCTTCTGCCAGAACACGTTCACGCGGAAGTTGCCCAGGCCCGCCAGCGGCTTGGAGAAGTTGAGCTCCTGCTCCTTCTCGAAGGTCGAGATCTGCGCGGGGTTGAGCATCTCGTAGACGATCTTCTTGGTCTGCTCGGCGTCCATCAGGGCCGGGTTCACCGCCACGAGGTTGCCCTGGATCTTGATGGTGATCGGGGAGCCCGCGGAAATGAAGATGTCCGAGGCTTTCTTCTCGGCCATCAGCTGCAGCAGCTTTTCGATGAACATGTGCGCCTCGTTAGTCGCCGCGGAGCAATTCGTTGATCCCGGTCTTGGCGCGGGTTTTCGCGTCTACCTGCTTGATTATGACCGCGCAATAGAGACTATACCGGCCATCCGCGCCGGGCAAGTTGCCGGAAACTACGACACTTCCCGGCGGAATTTTCCCGTAGGACACTTCGCCGGTGGCACGGTTATAGATTTTGGTGCTCTGGCCGATGTAGACACCCATGGAAACCACCGAGCCCTCGCCGACGATGACGCCTTCGACGATCTCGCTCCTCGCGCCGATGAAGCAGTTGTCCTCGATGATGGTGGGGCTGGCCTGCAGGGGCTCGAGCACCCCGCCGATGCCCACGCCGCCCGACAGGTGCACGCCCTTGCCGATCTGCGCGCAGGAGCCGACCGTGGCCCAGGTATCGACCATGGTGCCTTCATCCACGTACGCGCCGACGTTCACGTAGGAAGGCATCAGCACGACGTTCTTGCCGATGAAGGCGCCGTGGCGCGCCGCGGCCGGGGGCACGACCCGGTAGCCGCCCGCGGCGAATTCCTGCTGCGAGAAGTTCGCGAACTTCGAGTCGACCTTGTCGAAGTAGTGCGTGTAGCCGCCCTGCATGACCTCGTTGTCGCGCACGCGGAAGGAAAGCAGCACCGCCTTCTTGAGCCACTGGTGCGTGACCCATTCGCCGGCGCGCTTCTCGGCGACGCGCAGGCGCCCCGCGTCGAGGTCGGCGAGCACTTTGGCCACGGCGTCTTTCACGGGCGCGGGCGCGGAGGCGGGGGAGAGGTCGGCGCGGCGCTCGAAAGCGTCGTCGATGGTGGCTTGCAGCGGGTGGGTCATGTCGTCGTCACCCCGGCGCATGCCGGGGCCCAATGGGAGGAAAATTTCGCGACGCGCCCGGCCGCCTCCACCGCGTCCTCCACGGTGGAGACGAGCGCCATGCGCACGAACCCGCGTCCCGGGTTCACGCCGTGGGCCTCGCGGCCGATGTAGCTGCCGGGAAGCACGGTAACGCCGGTGGCCGCGTAGAGATCGCGCGCGAACGCGGTGTCGTCGCCGCCCACGTTCGCCCAGAAATAGAACGCCGCCTGCGGCATCGTGAGCGGCAGCACCGGGTTCACGCGCTGGTGGAACGCGGCGAACTTCTCGCGATAGAGGCGCCGGCTCTCCACCACGTGCGCCTCGTCTTTCCATGCGGCGATGGAAGCCATCTGCACGGTGTTGCTCATCGCCGAGCCGTGATAGGTGCGGTACAGGAGGAAGCTCTCGAGGACCTTGCGATCGCCGGCGACGAAGCCGGATCGCAACCCCGGCGCGCTGGATCGCTTCGAGAGCGAGCTCAACGAGACCAGCCGGGGGAAGCCTTCGCGTCCCATCGCGGCCGCGGCGGCAAGCGCGCCCAGCGGCGGTCGCGCCTCGTCGAAGTAGATCTCGCTGTAGCACTCGTCGGCGACGATGAGGAAGCCGTGGCGGTCGGAAAGATCGAAGAGGATCTTCCACTCGTCCTGGGTCATCACGCGCCCGTGCGGGTTCGCGGGCGAGCAGGTGATCACCATGCGCGTCTTCGCCCACACGCCCGCCGGAATCGAGCCCCAGTCGGGGCGCAGGTCGTTGGCCGCGAGGGAATTGATGAAGTACGGGCGCGCTCCGGCGAGCAGCGTGGCGCCCTCATAGATCTGGTACATCGGGTTGGGCAGGACCGCCAACGCATCGTGCTCATCGGGATCGAGCGCGGCCTGGACAAGCGAGAACACCGCTTCCTTGCTGCCGTTCACCGGCAGGACCTGTTTCGCCGGATCGAGCGCCTTCAATCCGTAGCGGCGCGTGGCCCATGCGGCGATCGTCTCGCGCAGCTCCGGCTGGCCGGCGGTGGCGGGATAGCGAGCCAGGCCGCCGAGGTTCGCGGTCACCGCCTGCTTGATGAGCGCCGGAGTGGGATGCTGCGGCTCGCCCAGCCCCAGGCTGATGGGCGCCATGCCCGCGGGCGCGCTCACGCCGGCAAGCAAGCCGCGCAGCCTTTCGAACGGGTAGGGCTGCAGCAGGCCGAGGCGGGGATTCATCGCGCAATTATAACGGGAGGAAAAGTCCTACTTGAGCAATCCGATGCGGATGAGGGGCAGCTTCAGCCACCAGCGCCAGCCGCGGCGCACCGCGAGCTCGCGGTCCTTGTCGGCGAGGGTGATGTCCCTCACCACGAGCTCCGCCTCGCGCGCGTGGAGCGTGGTTTCGCGCTTGGCGAGCTCAGCCTCGACCTGCGCACGCGAATCCTGCTCGCGCCTCACGGCGTCCTCGAGAACCGCGATCGCGCGGTCGCGCCCCTGGAGCTCGGACTGCAGCGCCTTGCCGCGCGCCGCGTGCAGGTCCAGGTCGCGCATCACCTTCTCGTAGTCGCGATGCACCCAGTCGTCGCGGTCGGCGAAGACGGAAAGCGCCGGGGGCAGGGCTTCGACGGGCGCGGCGGTGCGCGCGGCCACCAGCAGGAAGTAGAGGGGATGGGAAAGTGTCGCCACCGACTCGGTGATGCTGGCTTCGGAGGTCTCGATCAGCTGCCCCGTGCTTGCGCGCACGCCCTCGGGGGCGATCACCGAGAAGAACGACGGACGCTGCCCGTACCACGCGAGGTGGGGAAAGCGCGAGCCGACCAGCGCTGCCAGCTCGTCGCGATAGAGCTCCTTCACGTGGAACTCGTTGGCGAAACCGCGCTTGTCGCTGTACTCGAGCTTGTTGGGACAGGACAGCACGAGGACGCCGTCGGGCCTGAGCACGCGCGCGAGCTCCTCCAGGAACTCCGCCTGCCCCGCGATGTGCTCGATGGTCTCGAACGTCACCGCCACGTCCATGCTCGCGTCCGGGAGCGGCAGCGCGGTGCAGGGCGCGCAGGCAAATTGCGCATTCGCCAGCGACGCATAGCTCTTCTTCGCGTGCGCAACCGCCTCCGGCGAGATGTCCACGCCGGTCACGTGGGCGGCGCTTCGCGCGAGCAGCGCCGAGCCGTATCCCTCGCCGCACGCGACGTCGAGCACGCGCTTGCCTTCGCACCAGCGCGCGGCGAAATGGTAGCGATGCCAGTGCTCGACCCAGATCTCGCCCTTGGTCCCGGGGATGAAGCGCTCGCCGGTGAACGGTAGGTCGTTCACCGCGAGATCCTCAGGCGGCGCAGCACGCCGCGCGCGAGCTGGCGATACGACGCGAGTTGCGCGAGCACGCGGTTGGCGCCCACGAAGCGGCGCAGGTCGCCGCGCGTGACCATCATCACCGCCTGCGAGCGCACATAGGCGTCGGCCATCTGCGAGAACTCGCGCGGCGAGAGCGTGACACGCAGCTTGCGCTGGCGCTCGAGCGCGTCGAGGTAGGCCCGGTCGAGGAGCGCCTGGCGCTCCGCCGCGACGCGCGAGTCGGCGGGCACGCGGTACTTGGACGTGGTCTTCTCGACGAGCACGAAATCATCCTCCAGGGTGTAGCGCGTCCACAGGTTCCAGTCCTCGAGGTGGTCCATGCCCGGATCGAATCCGCCGTGCTCCTCGAAGAGGCGGCGGTTGAACAGGACCGCCTGGATGGGGAGGTAATTGTGGTGCCACAGCTCGAGTCGGTCAAAGCGCTGGTAGTGGCGCGTGACGTGCAGGATTTCCTGGTAGTGCGCGTGCTGCCGGTCGAGGAACTCGGTCTGCGTCTCCCAGGCGAGCGCATAGGCGCCGGCGACGCGCCGCCGCCGCACCGCGTCCACCAGCACCTCCACGTGGTCAGCGAAGAAAAGGTCGTCGTCGTCGAGGAAGTTGAGCCATTCGCCGCGCGCCTCGGCAAGCGCGATGTTGCCGGCGACCGCGCGTCCGACGCGCTCGCCGGTGGCCATGTAGCGGATCGGGATTCGATCGCTGAACTCGGCCACGATGCCGCGCGACTTCTCGGGGCCGTCCTCGATCACGACGACCTCGATGTTCTGGTAGGTCTGGTTGGCGCAGGAGATGAGCGCCTCGCGAAGCCATGCCACGCGGTCCACGGTGCGAACCAGTATCGACACCAGCGGTTTCACCGTCTCCACGTTCTCGCGGCGCGAGGCGAACTCGTGGAAGGCGCCGTCGCGGCGCAGCTCGTAGCCCCAGCCCACGAAGTGCGGTCGAAAGCTCGCCGTAGCCTGGACGCGCGTCCAGGCGAAGCGCGGCCAGCGCCACAGGAAGCCCAGGCCCGCCTTCACGAGGCCCGCGCGCCGCCCCGGGAACGATTGCGGCGCGAGGATCTCGCCCGCCAGCATCGCGAGGCCTTCGAGGGTTCGCAGAGTCCCGCCGTAGCGCGCGCGCAACGCGAGATTCGTAGAGACACCGCCGAATACCTGGAGCGGCTTCACCTCGCCGGCCTCCTTGTAGGTGCGGTGCACCACAGCAAGCTTCGGCCGGTAGACCACGCGCCAGCCGTTGGCGCGCAACCGCCACGAGAGGTCGACGTCCTCGCCGTACAGGAAGATGTGCGGCTCGAACCCGTCGATCGCATCGAACGCCGTGCGCCTGAGCAACAGCGCAGCGGCGCTCGCCCACGGCGTGTCGAGGGTGACCGGGTCGTAGCTCTTCGGATGCTCGTAGGGAATCTGGCGCAGCTCCCACGCGCCGATCTGCGCGGGATCGCCAACCGCGCCGTGCAGGAGGCCCTCGAGGACGCCGGGCTCCAGCACGCAATCCTGGTTCAGCACGAAGAGGAAGGGCGCCGTGCCGCGCGCCGCATTCGCGTTGTGCGCGCGCCCGAAGCCGAGGTTGGCTCCGGAGTACTTCACGTCGACGCGCGCGAAAGCGCCGCCGGGCTGAAGCTCGGCCAATGCCGCGAGCTTCACCGCGACTTCAGCGCCGGGGCTGTTGTCCTGGATGAAGAGATTGCGGGCGATCGGCTCGGCGGTCGGCTCCGAAAGGCTGGCGAGGAGTTGCGCGAGGAGCGGGAAATCGGGCCGGTAGGTGACGACGCTGATGTCAACTTCTTGCATTGAGGATCTTTTTCAGCAGCATCTTGCGCACGATCTCCGGGAGGAGATCGAAAGCCTGCTTGTGGATGCCGAGCTGCACGATCTCCTGGGCGAGGGCGCGGCGCGCCTCGACCTCGCGCGCGATATCGGCCTGCACCGCCTCGATGTCGCCCTGCAGCTTCTCGATCCAGCGCTGCGACTCGTCCTTGAAGTCGCGCGCTTGGCGCCGCTCGAATTCCAGAGTCGCCTCGAGCGCCGCCTTCATCTGCGCCATCTCGTCGGCGAGGCGCACCAGCTCCACGCGAAAGAGCGAGCCGTCGAGATTCTTCGCGAGGAGTTCCTGCACGCCCGCGGAGTGCATGTCCGCATGCGTGGCGGAGGCGATGCCGAAGCGGGCGTAGAGGGCGTCGAGCGAGCGAGTCATGGCTTCGAGGCAGGGAACGCGTCCCGGGTCGGGACGCGCGAGCCGCGATTTTACCCGCGTGAGCTCGGCCGCACCCTCGTTCGACAGCAATCGGCGCAATTGCGCGGCGACGTCGCGTGCGCTGAAGCTCTCGGGAAGGAGCCATCCGCCCTCGTGCGCCGTCACGCGCTCGGCGAGCGCGCCGTCGGGGGCGACCAGCGCCGGCAGGCCCGCGGACCACGCGTCGGAGAGCGTGTAGCTGAAGCTTTCCGGGACGCGGTGGGGAAAGAGCGCGATCTCGGCGCCGTACGCGCGCAGGAGCGGCGTCGCATCGTCGTCGTTCCAGGCGCCGTGCACGAAGAGATTGGCGCCTCGCCAGCCGGGCGTGATCTGCATGTCGAGGTAGCCCACGATCACTATCGCGATGCCGCTACCCTCGAGCAAGCGCGCCAGCTCTTCGATGAGGGCGCTGCCCTTGTGCGGTCCGATCGCGCCGAGGACAGCCACCGCATGGAGCGGGCGGCGTTGCGCGAACTCGGGATTCGCGGCGACCACGCGATCTTGTGCGGGGCGATCGGGCGAGCCGTTGGGAAGCACCGTGACTTCGAGGCCGTCGATGTTGCGGCGCGCGAGGTCGGCGACGAATCTCGACGGCGCGAGGACCGCCGCGGCGTTGCGCAGGAAAGGCTCGGTCAGGGCGAGCCACGCCGGGTCTGCGCCGGGCGCGGCTCCTGGCTCGAAGCCTTCGCGGCGCAGGAAGAGGATGTCGTGCAGCGTGACGATGGTCGCCACTCCGAGCGCTTGCGAGGCCCAGGTGGCGCGGCGGCGCACCGCGCGGCTTGCCGAGTGCGCGTGGATGACGCCGACCGCGCGGGAGCGCAGCCAATCGGCGAGGAGAGAGGGCTCGCGCTCGATCGCCGCGGCGTCCAGCGGCAGGAATCCACCATCGCCCGGCGCCTCGATCACGTCGGCTCCATCCGACGCGTGCCAGATCACGTGGCGACCGGGCGCGCCGCGCGCGATGTCGCGCACATGCCGGTCCACGCCGCCGCCGAGAAGCGAAGTGATGTGTAAGACTGCGCACGAGCTCATTTTTTTGGATGGTACCTTGAAGCCCGCTTCTTCCGCGCCGACGTGGGCGCTCCTCGCCGGCGCCGCGATGTGGGGCGTGCTCTGGTATCCGTATCGCCTGCTTTCGCAGGCGGGGCTCGACGGCATCTGGTCTTCGCTCGTGACCTATGGCGCCGCGTTGATCGCGGGCGTCGCGATCTTCCCGCGCGCGGCGGCGAGCCTGCGCCACGCGCCCGCGGCGGCGCTCGTCATGGGCGCGGCGATCGGGTGGAGCAACCTCGCGTACGTGATCGCCATCCTCGAAGGCGAAGTGATGCGCGTGCTGCTCCTCTTCTACCTGGCGCCGCTGTGGACGGTGCCGATCGCGCGCCTGCTGCTCGGGGAAAAAGCGGCGGCGGCGGGGCTCGCGGTGATGGCGCTGGCCTTCGCCGGGGCGATGGTGATGCTGTGGAAGCCGCAGATCGGGGCGCCCTGGCCGCAGGCGCGCGCCGAATGGCTGGGGCTCGCCGCGGGGTTCCTGTTCGCGCTTGGCAACGTGATGGTGCGTCGCCTCGAAAGCATGGGCGACGCGGCGAAGTCGATCGTGATCTGGGCGGGCGTGGCGGTGGCCGCCGCGGTGCACCTGCCGTGGAGCGGGCTCGCCGCCGCCGATGCCGCCCACATTTCGCTCGCGCACGCGATGCTCGTCGCCGGCATCGCCGCGGTGCTGGTCGGCATGAGCCTGCTCATGCAGTACGGGCTCTCGCGCATGGCCGCCAATCGCGCGATCGTGATCCTGCTTTTCGAGCTGGTGGTCGCCGCGATCGCGTCCTACTTCCTGGCCGGCGAGGCGATGGGATTGCGCGAGTGGATCGGCGGAGGATTGATTGTCGCAGCCACGCTGGTGGGTGAAACCTGGGTCAGACCCCAAGCAGGCAAAACCGAGTGAGAACCTGGGTCAGACCCCAACCAAGCAAAACCGGGGTCTGACCCTACTAACTTTTAGTTCGTGGGGCCTATGTTTTCCGCGAGGAACTTCTCCATCGCGCCGTAGAACATGACCTGGTTCTTCATGTCGCGAAAGCCGTGGCCTTCACCGTCGACCATCATCCACTGCGGTTTCTTGCCGGCACGTTCCAGCGCGCTCTTCATGCGCGTGCCGTGCTCGGGCACCACGCGAACGTCGGAGGAGCCGTAGGCCATCAGCACCGGCGCCTTGATGCGCTCGGCCATCAGGACCGGGGAGGTGTTCCTGAGCCGCTCCGTGTCGCCCGTGAGGTCGCCGACCATGTCCTTCATGCCGTACTTGAGGAATTCCGAGTACGCGAAGTCCGACCAGGTGGCGGTGGCGAAGAGGTTCAGGTCCGTCACGCCCACGTAGTTGATCCCGCACTTGTAGAGATCCGGCGTCTTGGCCAGGCCCATCATCGTCGCGTACCCGCCGTAGCTCGCCCCGTAGATGCAGATGCGCTTCGGGTCGGCGACGCCTTGCGCGACGGCCCACTCTGCGCCGTCGGTGATGTCGTCCTGCATGGTGAGCCCCCACTGCTTGAAGCTCGACGAGAAGTGCTTCCAACCGTAGCGCGTCGTGCCGCGGAAGTTGGGTTGGAGCACCGCGTATCCGCGTGAGGCGAGGAACTGCACTTCGGGGTTGTAGTACCAGTGATCGCCGCTCACCCAGGGACCGCCGTGCACCATCACGACCAGCGGCAGGTTCTTGCCCGAAGAATTCCTCGGCACCGTGAGATAGCCCGGAACCTCGAGCCCGTCGCGTGCCTTGTAGCGCACCGGCGTCACCGGCGACATCTTCCTCGGGTCGATCCAGGGCGCGGAGTCGGCGAGCCATTCCAGCTTTCCGGCGTTCTTGTCGAATCGATAGAAGGCGCCGGGCAGGACGTCGGAGCGCGCGGTCACGATGAAGCGCTGGCGATCGGTGGACCACGAGATCTGGTTCACGGTACCGGGCAACGCACGGTCGATCGCCGCCTGCACTTTCGCCAGGTCCTCGTCGAACCAGGCGACCCCGCCCTTGTCTGCCTCGAATCTCACGCCCAGCAATGTGTCCTGGCGGGTCGCGACGAGATCGGCCAAATCGACTTGCGGATGGGCGGCAAGGGTCGCGCCGAACGTTCGCGTCTCGGGATCGTAGGCGACGATCTCGGCCTTGTCGTGGCCTTTCCACGAGCTCACGTAGAGCGTCTTGTCGTCATCGGAGACGGCGAGCGGGGTCCATTGCGAGCCCGCCAGAATCGAGAACTCGTCGAGTTTGCGCCACGGCGCATCGGTGCCCTTGCGATAGTAGATGCGCGCCTTGTTCTCGCTCGACGCGACAAAAACACGCGGCACTCCTTCCCGGTCGACGACCCAACCCTCGCCTTCCGCGGATTCGGGTTTTCCCGAGGAGAGCGTGGTGCGCCGACCGGTGCGCGTATCGATGCGCAGCAGCGCGCCCGGCACCGCGCGCCGCGCGTCGATCACATACTCCTGCGCGATGATGTCGTCCGATTCCCCGGAAAGGGTGCGCACCACCTGGACGGGCCGAAATACCGCGCGCATGCCGCCGGCCATCGGCTCGTCGCCGCCTTCGCCGATCTGGCGCGCGCCGGTTCCGTCGCGATCGATCGCGAAGAGGCCCCCGCCCCTGGCGTCGAAATCCTGCGTGCCGAGGGTGCCCGTCGTGACGATGAGCCTCTTGTTGTTCACCCAACGAACCGACGTCACGTCGCGTGAGTTGAGCGCGGTCACCGGCACGGCGCCGCGCATGGCGAAGTCCACCACGACCAGGTTCTGGCGGCCCGCGACCGGAGCGAGCGCGGCGATGTGCATGCCGTCGGGCGACAGCACCATCGCCCGGTATTGCGGCAGCTTGAACAATGTCTCGACCGAGGGCTTGTCGTCGGCTGCTATCGCCACGCAGTACGCGGCGGTCATGGCGATGAGTGCGATAAGGCGTTTCATCGTGCATCTCCTGTATTGGTGCTGGGCTGGGAGTCAGCTGTCGCGAGATCCACGCGCCGAGGCGCTTCCCATCCCGGCTTCCTGTGCTCGGCGACCACCGTGGTGAAGATGCCGCCGCGAACGAAGAATTTGGCGGTGAGGCGCATGAAGCGCGGCGCCGTCGCCGTCACCAGGTCGTCGAGGATCGAGTTGGTGACCGCCTCGTGGAACGCGCCCTCGTTGCGATACGACCAGATGTAGAGCTTGAGACTCTTCAGCTCGACGCACAACCGGTCGGGAATGTAGTCGAGGAGGAGTGTCGCGAAATCCGGCTGTCCGGTTTTCGGGCACAGGCACGTGAATTCCGGGATCTGCATGTGGATTGCGTAGTCGCGGCCCGGACTGGGATTGGGGAAGGTCTCGAGGACCTTCTGCGATTGAGCCATTGGGGTCGGGGGAGCGTTCCGGTAAAATCACATTCTACTGAAGTGCCCGGCAAATAACGGGCATCCAAAACAAAGACTTAAACGGCGCCCCGCGGCGGTTTCCCCCGGCGGGGCGTGTTTCATAAAGAGTGGCTCCCCCTTGCGACTGACCTTCGTAAAGCTCGCCGGCTTCAAATCCTTCGTCGATCCGACCTCCATCGCCGTCCCCGGGCAGCTCGTGGGAGTGGTAGGCCCCAACGGCTGCGGCAAGTCCAATGTGATCGACGCGGTGCGCTGGGTGCTCGGCGAATCGTCGGCCAAGCAATTGCGCGGCGAGCACATGCACGACGTGATCTTCAACGGCTCCACCGAGAGAAAGCCCGTGGGCCGCGCCTCCGTCGAGCTGGTGTTCGACAATTCCCTCGGGCGCATCGGTGGGGCGTGGGCGCAGTATTCCGAGATCAGCGTGAAGAGGATCCTCACGCGCGACGGCGACTCGAACTATTACCTGAACGGCCAGCACGTGCGCCGCCGCGACGTGCAGGACATCTTCCTCGGCACGGGCCTGGGCCCGCGCGCCTACTCGATCATCGAGCAGGGCATGATCTCGCGCGTCATCACCTCCAAGCCCGAAGAGCTGCGCGTCTTCCTCGAGGAGGCAGCGGGCGTCTCGAAATACCGCGAGCGGCGCCGCGAGACGGAGCTGCGCCTCGAAGACACGCGCGAGAACCTCTCCCGCGTGGGCGACATCCGCGCCGAATTGGAGGCCCAGCTCACGCACCTTACCGAGCAGGCCGAAGTCGCCGCGAGGTACCAGGACCTGCAGGCGAGCCTCGCGTTGAACCACAACCTCCTCGGCTTCACGCGGCTGCGCGAAGCCGAGCAGGCCAAGACCCGCTACTCCAACGAGGTGCAGAAGGTCACGGTCGCGCTCGAGGCCGAGACCGCCAAGCTGCGCGAGTCGGAGCGCGCTCTCGAGCAGCTGCGTGGCAAGCACTACGAGGTGACCGACCATCTCCAGGAGCTGCAGGGCGCGCTCTACTCGGCCAACGCCGAGGTGCAATCCCTCGAGCAGGAGATCGCCTTCCTCGCCGAGAACCGCCGGCGCATGGCCAACCAGCTCGAGGCGATCGGGCGCGAGGCGCTCGAGGTCGAGCGGCGCATTTCCGAAGCCACCGCCGAGCGCGACCGCTGGCAGGGCGAGATCGACGCGGCGCGTCGCGCGATCGGCGAGCGCGACGCGGACGTGGCGCTTGCGCGTGAAGCGCTGCCCGCCGCCGAGGCCGCCGCGCAGAAGGCCGCCGTCGAGGTGCGCGCCGCCGAATCCGAAATGAGCAGCGCCGAGCAGGCGCAGGGAGTGGAGGAAACCCGCGAATCGCATGCGCTGAAGCTCCTCTCGCAGATCGAGGCGCGCAGGAATCGCCTCAAGCAGGAGAACATGGCGCTGGTCTTCCCCGAGCCCGAGAAGCTTGCCGGCATCGAGGCCGGGCGCGCGGCGCTCGCGACGAAGCTCGCCGGGCTCGAAGCCTCGCAGCGCGACGCGGAAGCGCGCCTTCCCGCCCTCGAAACCGAACGGCGCGCGACCACCGAGCGCATGCACGAGGCCACGCGCGAGCTGGCGAGCCTGGAAGCGGCGCTGAAGGCGTTGGAAGCGCAGCAGGCGAAGCTCGACACCGATTCGAAGCTGAAGGACTGGATCCAGGCGCACGGCCTGGAGCGCTCCGAGCGCCTGTGGCAGGCGATCCACGTGGAAGCGGGCTGGGACGATGCGATCGAGGCGGCGCTTGGCGTGCGCTTGAACGCGGTGAAGCTCACCGACGATGCCGCGCTGCCCCAGCTCCTGCGCGACGCGCCACCCGGAAATTTCGCGGTGTTCGTCGAGCGCTTCGCCGCGGAAGGGCCCGCGTCCGCCGCGCGCCTCTCACCCCTTTCTTCGGTCGTCACGAGCTCGCGCCAGGGCGTGGCCGCTTACCTGCGCGATGCGCTCGCCAACGTCTTCATCCTCCCGGAGGGCGAGGACGGCATGGAGCTCGCGCGCGTCCTGCCCCCGGGCGGATTGCTGGTGTCGAAGGCCGGGCACCTCTTCAGCCGCCAGGGCGTGGTGTTCCACGGCCCGCAGTCGGAATTGCACGGCGTGCTGCAGCGCCAGCGCGAGATCGAGGACCTGCGGGGCCGCATCCCGGCGCGCGCGCGCGAGCGCTCCGACGTCGAGGCGAAGCTGCGCTCGCTCGAGAACGAATTGAAGGAAGGCCAGGACCAGGAGCGGCGCCTGCGCGAAGAGCTGCAGCGCCAGCGCCAGGAAGACCACGACCTGGAGGTCGAGTACCTCAAGCTTTCGCAAAGCTCGCAGCAGGCCGAGCGCCGCCGCGAGGCGATCCGCGCCGAGATCGCGGTGCTCGACGAGGAAGACGGCCGCGAGCGCCTCGAGATGCAGGAGGCGCAGCACGCGCTCCAGCAGGGCTCGAGTGCCATCGAGCTCATCGTGCAGCGCGTGCAGGCGCTCGAGCGCGCGGCCTCGCAGGCGCAGGGTGCGCTCGCCGCGGCGCGCGCCGCCATCGGCACCGCGGAACGCGCGGCCACCGAAGCGCAGTACCACGAGAGGAGCTGCCACGAGAAAGTCGAAAGCCTCTCGCGGCTGGCGGTGTCGCTCGGCGAGCGCCTCGAAGCGTTGTCCGGCAACCGCGACAGCGTGAGTGAGGAACTGGGCAAGCTCGAGGAAGGGCAGGTGCGCGAGAAGCTCCAGGGCGCGCTGCAGGTCAAGGGCGAGCGCGAGAAGGTGCTTGCCGACGCGCGACACGGCCTCGAGAGCCTCACCGACAACCTGCGCGCCCTCGAGGAAGGACGCCTCGGCGTCGAGCAGGGCCTGGATCCGCTGCGCGAGAAGATCCTGGAAGTGCGCGTGAAGGAGCAGGAAGCCGCGACCCACGTCGAGCAATACGCCCGGCAGCTCCAGGAAGCCGGCGTCACCCGCGAGGAGATGGCCGAGCAGATCGAGCGGCGCGTGGGCTCGAAGGGCATGCAGGCGGAGATCGCGCGCCTTACGGAGGAGATCGCGGCCCTGGGCCCGGTGAACCTCGCCGCCTTGGCCGAGCTCGGCACGGCGCGCGAACGCAAGAACTTCCTCGACGCGCAGAACGCGGACCTCACGCAGGCAGTCGAGACGCTGGAGGCGGCGATCAAGCGCATCGACCGCGAGACGCGCGACCTCCTGCAGGGCACATTCGAGACCGTCAACGCCAATTTCCAGGAAATGTTCCCGGCGCTTTTCGGCGGCGGCCATGCGAGCCTGAAGCTGACCGGCGAGGAGATCCTCGACGCGGGCCTGCAGGTCTTCGCGCAGCCGCCCGGCAAGAAGAACCAGTCGATCCAGCTCCTGTCCGGCGGCGAGAAGGCGCTCACCGCCATCGCGCTGGTGTTCTCGCTCTTCAAGCTCAATCCGGCGCCCTTCTGCCTGCTGGACGAGGTGGACGCCCCGTTGGACGATCCCAACACCGAGCGCTTCTGCAATCTCGTGCGCCAGATGTCGGGCCAGACGCAGTTCCTCTTCATCACGCACAACAAGATCACGATGGAGCTCGCGAGCCAGCTGGTCGGCGTCACGATGCCCGAGCCGGGGGTTTCCAAGATCGTCGAGGTCGACATCGACTCCGCGATGGAGCTCGCAAGGAAGCAGGCCGCTTAGCGCATGACCAACCTCCACTACGCACTCATCGCTTTCGGTGTCGTGCTGGTCGCCATCGTCGTGGTCTACAACGTGGTGACGGAGCGGCGCGCGCGCGGCAAGGCGGAGAAAGCCTTCGGCAATCGCCCGCCGGACGCGCTCTTCGATGGCGAAGCGCCGCGGCGCGAGCCGACCTTCGGGCCCGCATCGCACGCTGCAGTTGCGGTGCCGCCCGCCAAGGTCCCCGCGCCCGACGAGACGCTGCCGCCGACTTTCGCCGTCCCGGAGGATCTCGATGCCGCGGGTGCGCCGGCCGCGGAAGTCTCCAGCCGCATCGACACTGTCGCGGTGATCCTCGCCGACGACCCGGTGATGAGCGAGCAGCTGCAGCCGCTCCTGGCCGCGCTCGAGAACCATCTCACCCCGACCCACGTCGAGGGCATCGTCGACGAGCAGTGGCACCCGATCGAGACTTCGCCGCGCAGGAGCTGGCGCGAGCTGCGCGTGGGGCTCCAGCTTGCCAGCCGCAAGGGCGCGGTGGGCGAAGAGGAGATCGAGCGCTTCAACCGCGCCATTGCCGACTTCGCGGGCGCGGTGAACGCCGTGTCGCAGCGCGAGGCGCCGGCCACCGCCGCGTCGCGCGCGCGCGAGCTCGACACGTTCTGCGCCGACACCGACGTCGAGGTGGCGATCAACGTGATCGGCCAGTACGGCGCGACCTTCGCCATCCCGCGCGTGAAGTCGCTGGCCCTCGAGAACGCCCTTTCCGAAACCGCATCCGGAGAGCTGGTGCGCTACACGCCCGACGGCCACGCGGGCTTCGTGATCCGCAAGTTCGACGACGCGCACGCCAGGCACACGCCGACCTACTACACGGGCCTGACCTTCGCGCTCGACCTGCCGAACGTCGCGCAGCCCGAGATCGTCCTGGGCGAGATGGTGCGGCTCGCCGAAACTTTCGCCGCGACCCTTGGCGGCCAGCTCGTCGACGACAACCGGAAGCCCCTCAGCGAAGCGGGCATCGCCTCGATCCGCCGCTCTCTCGAGGTGATCGTGCACAAGATGGAGTTGCACGGGATTCCCGCTGGCAGCGCGCTGGCCAGGCGGCTCTACATCTAGCTCGGCCGTGAGCAAACCTGGGTCAGACCCTGAACCAAGAAGAGGCGCAAACCAGGGCCTGACCCTGAGAGCCGAGAAGCTCCGCCGCGCCATCGAGCGTCATAACCGGCTCTACTACAACGAAGCGGCGCCGGAGATTTCGGACGCCGAATACGATCGGCTGTTCCGCGAGCTGGCGAAGCTCGAGACCGAGCATGGCCTCGCCACCCCGGACTCGCCGACGCAGCGCGTGGGCGCCGCGCCCAGCGAGGGCTTCGCCGAAGTCGCGCATCGCGTCCCCATGCTCTCGCTGGCCAATGCCTTCGACGAGGAAGACGTGACCGCCTTCGACCGCCGTTGCCGGGAGGCGTTGGGCGATGAGTCCGTGGAGTACGCGGTCGAGCTCAAGTTCGACGGCCTCGCCGTCACGCTCGCCTACGAGGACGGGCTCTTCGTGCAGGGGGCCACGCGCGGCGACGGCACGAGCGGCGAGGACGTGACCGCGAACCTGCGCACGGTACGCTCCATTCCGCTACGCCTGGAAGGGCGCAAGCACGCGAAGCTCCTCGAGGTTCGTGGCGAGGTGTTGATGATGCGCAAGGACTTCGAGGCGATGAACAAGCGCCTCGCCGAGGCCGGCGAGAAGACCTACGTGAACCCGCGCAACTCCGCCGCCGGGGCGCTGCGCCAGCTCGATCCGCGGCTGACCGCGCAGCGCCGCCTCTCGTTCTTCGCCTATGGCGTGGGCGCGCACGAGGGTTTCGAGCTTCCGCCCACGCACGCGAAGCTCCTCGACGCGCTCGACGAGATGGGATTGCCGGTCGCGAAGGATCGCCATGCGGTGGAGGGCGTGGCGGGTCTCCTCGATTTCTACGCGAAGGTGGGCGAGAAGCGCGCCAGGCTTGCCTACGACATCGACGGCGTCGTCTACAAGGTGAACGGCATCGCGCAGCAGGAGAAGCTGGGCTTCGTGTCGCGCGCGCCGCGCTGGGCGATCGCGCACAAGTTTCCCGCGGAGGAGGCGGCCACGGAGCTGCTCGACATCGGCGTCCAGGTGGGCCGCACCGGCGCGATCACGCCGGTGGCGCGCCTCGCCCCGGTCTTCGTGGGCGGCACCACGATCGTCAACGCTACCCTGCACAACGAGGACGAGGTTCGCCGCAAGGACGTGTGGCGCCACGACACCGTCGTGGTGCGCCGCGCCGGCGACGTGATTCCGGAGGTCGCGCGTGTCGAGAAGAAGGGCGCGCGCGAGAAGAAGGACTGGTTCGAGATGCCGTCGAAGTGCCCGGAGTGCGGCTCGGCCGTGGAGCGCAGCGCCGACGGCGCCGTGGCGCGCTGCACGGGCGGGCTCATCTGCCCCGCGCAGCGCAAGGCATCGCTGCTGCACTTCGCCTCGCGCCGCGCCATGGACATCGAGGGCATGGGCTCCAAGCTGGTGGACCAGCTGGTCGACTCCGGCATCGTCCACACGCCCGCCGATCTCTTCAAGCTGGGCCTCGCCAGGCTGGCGCAGCTCGAGCGCATGGCCGAGAAGTCGGCGAGCAACGTGGTCGCGGCCATCGAGAAGAGCAAGGCCACCACGCTCGGGCGCTTCATCTACGCGCTCGGCATCCGCAACGTGGGTGAGGTCACCGGCAAGGACCTGGCGCGCCACTTCGGCACGATGGACGCGCTGATGGACGCGCCGGTCGAGCAATTGCAGGAGGCGCCCGACGTGGGCCCGGTGGTGGCCGAATCGATCGCGGCGTTCTTCCGCGAACGCCACAATCGGGAGGTGATCGAACAGCTGCGTGCCGCGGGCGTGCGCTGGACGGAGGGCGAGCCCCCGAAGAAGGAGGCCGCGGGGCCCTTCACGGGTAAGATCGTGGTCCTCACCGGCAGCCTCGCCGCCATGTCGCGCGACGAGGCCAGGGACAGGATCGAGGCCGCGGGCGGCAAGGTTTCCGGGTCGGTGTCGAAGAAGACCGGCTACGTGGTCGCGGGCGGCGAGGCCGGGTCGAAGCTCGACCGTGCCCGGGAGCTCGGGATCGCGGTGCTCGACGAAGAACAATTCTTGAAGCTATTGGGCGCATAAGCATGCAAAAGGTCACCAAAGCCGTTTTCCCCGTCGCGGGCCTGGGCACGCGCTTCCTCCCCGCCACCAAGGCCTCTCCCAAGGAGATGCTGCCAATCGTCGACAAGCCGCTCATCCAGTACGCGGTGGAGGAGGCGGTCGCCGCCGGCATCACCGACCTCATCTTCATCACCGGCCGTGGCAAGCGCGCCATCGAGGACCATTTCGACAAGGCCTACGAGCTCGAGGCGGAGCTGCAGGCCCACGGCAAGAACAAGCTGCTGAAGGAAGTGCGCAACCTCCTGCCCGACGGCGTTCAGTGCGCGTACGTGCGCCAGGCCGAGGCGCTGGGCCTGGGCCACGCGGTGCTGTGCGCGCGCCACCTCGTGGGCGACGAGCCCTTCGCGGTGATCCTCGCCGACGATCTCATCGACGCGCAGGTGCCGGTGATGAAGCAGATGTCGCAGATCCACGCCAAGAGCGGCGGCAGCGTGATCGCGGTGCAGGACGTGGCGCGCGAGGACACCGCGAGCTACGGCATCGTCTCCTCGGAAAAGATCTCGACGGGCCTGTCGCGCATCACCAACATGGTGGAGAAGCCCAAGCCGGAAGACGCGCCCTCCACGCTGGGCGTGGTGGGCCGCTACATCCTGTCGCCGCGCATCTTCCACTTCCTCGAGAACCTGCGCCCCGGCGCCGGCCGCGAGATCCAGCTCACCGACGCCATCGGGCGGTTGCTGCGCGAGGAGAACGTCATGGCCTACGAGTTCCAGGGCCAGCGCTACGACTGCGGCTCGAAGCTGGGCTACCTGCAGGCGACCGTGAACTTCGCCCTCAAGCATCCCGAGCTCTCCGCGGACTTCCGCGCGTTCCTGTCCACCATCCCCGCCGTCGGGAAGAAACCGTGAAGGCCCAGGTGGAGGCGATGCGCCTCCTCGAGGAGGCCGACCAGCTCTTCGGCGAAGACGCGGTGCGCGAGGCGGTGGTGCGCATCGGCGCGGAGATCAGCGAGAAGCTGAAGGACGATTTTCCGGTGGTGCTTTCGGTGATGGGGGGGGCCGCGATCTTCACCGGGCAGCTCCTGCCGCTCCTGCGCTTCCCGCTCGAATTCGGCGCGATCGAGGTCACGCGCTACAACAACGACATCCAGGGCCGCGAGATCACCTGGCGCCTGCCGCCGCGCGACAATGTGCGCGGCCGCGTGGTGCTGGTGGTCGATGACATCCTCGACGAGGGCATCACGCTGGCCGCGATCAAGCAGCGCCTCCTCGAGATGGGCGCCAAGCAGGTCTACAGCGCGGTCTTCGCCGACAAGGCGATCGGGCGCGACAAGCCCGTCACCGCCGACTTCGTGGGCGTCACCGTCCCGAACCGGTATGTGTTCGGCTTCGGCATGGACGCCTACGGGCTCTGGCGCAACCTGCCGGCCATTTACGCCTTGAAAGAGCAGGAATGATCGCGGTCATCGGTGGCAGCGGCCTCACGCAGCTCGCGAATCTCGAGATCACCAGCCGCAAGATCGTGAGGACTCCCTTCGGCGAGCCTTCGGGCCCCCTCACTTACGGTCGCATGGGCGCGCAGGAGGTGGTCTTCCTCGCGCGCCACGGCTACGGCCACACGCTCGCGCCGCATGAGATCAACTACCGCGCCAACCTCTGGGCGATCCACGCGCAGGAGGTGACGCGCGTGATCTCGGTGTGCACCGTGGGTGGCATCGCCCCGAGCCTGGGCGCGGGGACGATCGCGCTTCCCGACCAGATCATCGACTACACGTGGGGCCGGCCCTCGACCTATTTCGAGGGCGCGGAGCAGCCCGTGACGCACATCGACTTCACCCACCCGTACGACGAGGAGACGCGCCAGATGGCGATGGCCGCGGCGCGCGACGTGGGCGTCGAGCTGGTCGCCGGCGGCACCTACGCGGCGATGCAGGGTCCGCGACTCGAGACCAAGGCGGAGATCGACCGCCTCGAGCGCGATGGCGCTACGATGGTCGGCATGACCGGAATGCCCGAAGCCGCGCTCGCGCGCGAGCTGGGAGTGAAATACGCCGCGCTCGCGGTGGTGGTGAACCCCGCCGCGGGCCGCGGGGCCAGCGCACGCACCGTGTCCCTCGACGACATCGCTCGCGTGATGGACGAAACCATGGGAGGAGTCCGATTGATCGTATCCAAGCTGGTGGAACGCCATGCCGGTGCGTGAGGTGCTGAGGATGGGCCACCCGGTGCTTCGCGAACGCGCCAAGCCCGTGGAGAAGTTCGGCACGCCGGAATTGCGGGCGCTCCTGGACGACATGAAGGAGACGATGGCCGCAAAGAACGGCGCCGGGCTCGCAGCGCCGCAGATCGGCGTCGGCCAGCGCGTGGTGATCTTCGGCGTGGAGCACAACCCGCGCTATCCGGATGCGGAGCCGGTGCCGTTCACGGTGCTGGTCAATCCCAGGCTCGTGATGCTCTCCCGCGAGGTCGAGGAAGACTGGGAGGGGTGCCTCTCGGTGCCCGGCATGCGCGGAGTGGTGCCGCGCTACACGAAGCTGCGCTACTCGGGCTTCGACGTCGAGGGCAATCCCATCGAGCGCGTCGCCGAGGGCTTCCACGCCCGCGTGGTGCAGCACGAGTGCGACCACCTCGACGGAATCCTGTACCCGCAGCGCATCACCGACCTTACGAAGTTCGGCTTCAACGAAGAGCTGTTTCCCGGAGAGGAAATTCCCGATGACTGAGATCGAGCACAACCCCCGTTCCGGCCCGGCGACCGGCACCGCGCACGGGCTCTATATCATGCATGGCCTCGCGCCCTTCACCATGTGGCTGCTCGCGGTCGTGGCGATCGTCGTCGCCGCCGCCACTCGCGACGGCATCCGCGGCACGTATATCGAGAGCCACTACTCGTGGCTGGGGCGCACCTTCTGGTGGGGAATCCTGTGGATGGTGATCTCGTGGATCATCACCGGGATCCTCTTCGTCACGGTGGTGGGCATCCTGCTCATCTGGATTCCCTGGACGGTGCTCTTCCTTTGGTATCTCTACCGGGTGATCCGCGGGTGGCTGCGGCTTAATGACGGAAAGCCCGCACCGGGGTAATCTCGCAGGCGTCACTCCCAGGGAGGATTCATGATCGCCCGTTCGCGCTTCTTCCTCACCGCTGCCGGCCTCGCCGCCACGGCCCTCGTGCTCCTGCCGCTGGAGCATCCCGCCCATGCCCAGGGCGCCAAACAGGTCCAGGAAACCAGCATCGACGGCGTCAATGCCGAGGTCGTCGAGGCAGTCCGCAAGGACGGTGTCCTCACCGTGAAGATTCGCTATCGCAATGGCGGCAGCCAGCCCGCGAAGATCAAGTTCACCGGCGACTTCCGCGACGTCGACCACTTCTACGTGGTCGCGGGCAGCACCAAGTTCCTGATCCTCAAGGATGCGCAGAGGGTCCCGTTGATGAGCACCGTCGACGTCTTCGGCGCCTTGAACGTCGACGTCAAGCCTTCCTCGGGCTACCTCTTCTGGGCAAAGTTTCCCGCCCCGCCCGCCGAGGCGAAGAAGATCAACTTCTACACCCCGCACGGACCGCCCTTCGAGGACATCCCCGTCACGGAGTCAAAATGATGCGTGGCGGCGCCATCCTGGCCGCCGCGGTGCTGATGATGTTCGCTCCGCAGGCAGGGGCGCAGAAGCCGGAGGTCGATCCGGATTCCGCAGAGACGAGCGCACGGGCGAAGGAAGCCCTGGCACGCGCGCAGCGCCTGGAGCTCAAGCCGGAGCAACGCGGGCTCAAGGGCGAGTCGCGCGAGATAATCGGGATGCAGAGCGGCATCCAGGAGCGCACGCAGGACGTCTCGGGCCTCCTCAAGGACCTCAATGCCGAGGTGCGCGGCCAGGAGGTGCGCATCGCCCTGTCGGCCGACGTGCTGTTCGATTTCGACAAGGCGCAGCTTCGTGCCGAAGCCCGGCCCGCGCTCGAGAAGGTGGCCGCGGTGCTCAAGGCGTATCCCAAGGCAACCGCGAAGATCGAGGGCCACACCGACGGCAAGGGCGACGCCGCGTACAACAAGAAGCTTTCGGATCGCCGCGCGGAGTCCGTGCGGCAGTGGCTCGCCGCCAACGGCGTGGAGATGCGCATGAGCACGCAGGGATGGGGCAAGGAGAAGCCGGTCGCTGCCAATACCGGGCCCGGCGGCAAGGACGATCCCGCGGGCCGGCAGAAGAACCGGCGCGTGGAAATCACGATGTCGCGGTAAGCTTCCCGCCGCGCAACAGCCTGAAGGAGGGCGCATGGCCAGCTTCTCCCCGATGAAAAATCGCGCGCGAGTGATGTTCGTCGCGGCAGGTTTGCTGCTCGCGAGCGGCGGCGAAAGCGCCGCCCAGCCCGGCAGGCCGACCCCCGCGGGCTATTGGGAAGGCAACGTGAGCACGCGCGAAGTGCCCATGAAGGACCCGAACAAGAGCCTCACACGCAGCGTGGAGGCGGACTTCTGGTTCAACGTGAAATGGGATCGCGAGCGCAACATCGGCTACGTCACGGGCGAAGGCAACGCCAAGTACGACGCAGAGCTCAAGGTAGACAACCTCCCCAAGGTCACGGCGCCGGCGCCGGGCGGGGGCAGCGTGAAGTTCGAGCCGAGCGTGGGCGGCAAGCTCACCGAAAGCGACAATCGCCGCAAGTTCGGCATCATCGGCGTGCTTCAGGTCGATCTGGCCACGGGCCAGGGGACGCTCGTCCTCCAGAAGGCGAGCCCGCCGCCTCCCGGGTCGCGCCAGCAGCAGCTCGACGACGAGGCGAAGGGGGTGCGCGGTCCCGATGCACCGATGGAATTCGTCATGCGCGCGGATCCCGGGGTGAGCGGCGGAATCGGCGGTGCCGCGGGCTCCATCAACTACGACAAGGGTCGCGTGGGCGGCGCGACCAAGTTCGGCAAGGACGGCAAGGGCACGATGAGCGAGGGCGTCGATACGGGATTGAGCACCGCGATCATCGTGAAGAAGATCCCCATGGCACCGTTCTCGCCGTTCCGCGACACGCCCGGCAAGGTGGAGAAGCGCCCCAACGGCCCGTTCGCGGCCTCGTTCGAGGAGCGCGGCGAGAAGTTCGCCGTGAAGTGGAACGCGAAGCAGATGGGCGGCGAGCAGCGCACGCCGGTCCTCACGCCGGAAATGATGCGGCAGATCGAGGAGCTGCTGCGGATCATGCGCGAACCACGCTGAACGCCGCGCAAGCGCGCGCTGCCTAGTTCGCGTATGCGGTGGTGACGCCGCCTTTGACGATCGCCACCGGCACGATCTTGCCGCTCTTCATCCGGAAGATCGTCATCTCCGCGTCCTTGCGGTCGCCCTTGGCGTCGAACTCGATCTTGCCGGTTGCTCCGGCGAGCGACACGTTGTACATCTCGGGCGTGAATTTCGCGGGGTCCACGGAATCGGCGCGCTTCATCGCCTCGATCACCACGTTGGTCGCGTCGTAGAAGAAGGGCGCATAGAGCTTGGTCTCGCCGTACTTCTTCGTGAAGGCGTCGCGGAATTGCGTGGTGGCCGCCGATGCGGGCAGCCCCGCCTGCGAGCAGGCGAGGCCTTCACCCGCCGGGCCCGTGAGCTGCGACATCTCCTCGGTGCAGGCGCCGTCGCCGAAGGCGAACTGCGCCTTGAAGCCCAGCTCGCGCGCCTGCTTCACCATGAGCCCGCCGGTGGCATCCATTCCGCCGTGGAAGACGACGTCGGGGTTCTTCGCCTTCAGGCGCGTGAGGATCGCCTTGAAGTCGGTCTCCTTGTCGGTAGTTCGCTCGCGCCCGACCACGTTCACCTTCGCCACGCGCAGCGCCTTTTCGACCTCGCTCGCGAGCCCCTCGCCGTACGCGGTCTTGTCGTCCACGATCGCGACGTTGCGGCCCTTCAGCTCGCTGGCGATGTAGGCCGCGATCGCCGGGCCCTGCTGGTCGTCGCGGCCCACCGTGCGAAACACGCCCTTCAATCCGCGCTCGGTGAGCTCGGGATTGGTGGAGGAGCCGGAGATGACCGGGATGCCGGCCTTGTTGTAGATCTCGCTCGCCGGGATGGTCACGCCGGAATTGAGGTGGCCGATCACCGCGGCGACCTTCGCATCGACGAATTTCTGCGCCACCAGTGTCCCGACCTTCGGATCGCCCTGGTCGTCCTCGCTCAGCATGCGGAGCAGCACAGGCCTGCCGCCGATCACGAGCTTCTTCGCGTTGGCCTGTTCTATGGCGAGCGCCACGCCGTTCTCGTCGTCCTTGCCCTGGTGCGCGATGGAGCCGGTGAGCGGGCCCGCGTGGCCGAGGAGGACGGTGACGGCCTGCGTGGCGGAAGCGGGCGGCGGTGCTTCGTTGCGCCCGCATGCGGCGACAAGAAACGCGAGGAGGGCGAGAGTAAGTCTCATCCCCCCACTGTAGCGCGTCCTAGAGGTCGACCTTCACGTTGCCTTCGCGCACGACCTTGCCCCATCGCGCGATCTCGCTTTTCAGGAACGGCGCGAACTCCGCCGGCGACGCGGCGCCCGGCGCGGCGCCCTGCTGCTCCCAGATCACCTTCATGTCGGGCGATGCCAGCGCGGCGGCGATCTCCTTCTGCATCCTGTCGATGACCGGCTGGGGCGTTCCCTTGATCGCCCAGATGGCGTACCACGTGGTGACCTCGTAGCCCGGGATGCCCGCCTCGGACATGGTGGGCACGGCCGGGAGCATGGCGGCGCGCTTCGCCGTGGTGACCGCGAGCGCGCGCAGCTTGCCGCTCTTGATCTGCGCGGCCGACGAGCCCATGCCGTCGAAGGCGAGATCCACCTGGCCGCCAAGGAGGTCCTGCATCATCGGGCCCGCGCCGCGGTACGGCACGTGCGTGATCTTCGTGCCGGTCATGCTCTTGAAGAGCTCGCCCGCGAGGTGGTGCGAGGTGCCGTTGCCGGCGCTGCCGAAATTGAGCTTGTCGGGATTGGCCTTCGCGTACGCGATGAGCTCGGCAACGCTCGTCACCGGGAGCTTGGGATTCACCACCACGACGTTGGGCAGCACCGCGACCACGGCGATGGGGACGAAATCGCGCTCGATGTTGTAGCCGAGCTTGGGGTATAGCGTCTCGGCGATCGCATGGTGGGTCGCGCCCATGAAGAACGTGTAGCCGTCGGGGGACTGCTTGGACGCGGCGGTGGCGCCGAGGGTGCCGCCCGCGCCGCCCAGGTTCTCGACGATCATCGGCTGGCCGAGCGCGATGCCGAGCTTGGCGGCGAGCGGGCGCGCGAAAGTGTCGGTCCCGCCACCCGCCGGAAACGGGTTGATGAGCTTCATCGGCTTGGTCGGCCACGCCTGCGCGTGGGCGAGCGTCGAGGCCAGCATCACGCTGGCGGCGGCAAGGGCGTGCAATGCGATCTTCATGATTTCACTTCCTCCTCGAGGTCGAGAGCCGCGGAAGGCGCGGGCGATGCCAGCGCTTCCCGTATGAGATTCTTCTGCACCTTGCCCATGGCATTTCGCGGCAGCGAGCGGGCGAACACGATCCGCTTGGGGAGCTTGTAGCGGGCGAGCCGCGCCTCGAGCGCGGCGCGCACCTGCTCCACGGTGACCTGGGGCGGAGCCGAGCGGATGATCACCGCGGCCACCGATTCCCCGAAATCCTTGTCGGGCAATCCCACCACCGCGGACTCCACGATACCCGGGATCTGCCCGATCTCGTCCTCGATCTCGCGCGGGTACACGTTGTAGCCGCCGGTGATGATGAGGTCCTTGGCGCGCCCGACGATATGCAAATACCCGTCGGGGTCGATGAGGCCCACGTCACCCGAGCGAAAGAAGCCGTCCGTGCGGAATTCCGCCGCGGTCTTCTCCGGCATCCTCCAGTAGCCCTTGAACACGTTGGGCCCGCGGATCTCGATCTCGCCGGCCTCCCCGCCGGCAAGGGCGCGGCCGGTCTGCGCGTCGGCGATGCGAATCTCGACGCCGGGAAGCGGCAGCCCCACCGCGCCAGGCTTGCGCGCGCCGTCGTAGGGATTCGACGTGTTCATGTTGGTCTCCGTCATGCCGTAGCGCTCGAGGATCGCGTGGCCGCTGCGCGCGCTCCACTCGTCATGCGTTTCGGCGGTGAGGGGTGCGGAGCCCGAGATGAAGAGCCGCATCGGACGCGCGGACTCCCGGTCGAGACGCGGATGTTGCAGCAGGCGCGTATAGAACGTCGGCACGCCCATGAGGACCGTCGATCGGGCGAAAAGCCCGATGACGCGTTCGGGATCGAACTTCGGCAACAGGATGATCGAGGCGCCGGCGCAGAGCGTCACGTTCACGGCGACGAAGAGCCCATGGGTGTGGAAGAGCGGCAACGCGTGGATCAGGCGGTCGTCGGCCGTGTATCGCCACGTGGTCGCGAGCGCGCGCGCGTTGGAGGCGAGGTTGCCGTGCGTGAGCATGGCGCCCTTGGAGCGGCCCGTGGTGCCCGAGGTGTAGAGGATCGCCGCGAGATCGTCTTCCGCGCGAGCGACGTCGTCGAAGCGCGTGGGAAGCCTGCCCACGCCCTCCATCAACGACCCCTCGCCATTCGCATCGAGGGTCGCGACCGCGGGCACGGCGCCGGGAAAGCGCGTTACCGCCTCGCGCCGCTCGGGCGAGCACACGACGAGCGCGGGCTGCGCGTCGCCCACGAAGTACTCGAGCTCGGGAAGCGTGTAGGCGGTGTTGAGCGGCAGGTAGACGCCGCCCACGCGCAGGCATGCGAGATAGAGATGGATCGCCTCGACCGAGCGCTCGATTTGCGCCGCGACGCGGTCGCCGGGCTTTACCCCGAGCTGCACCAGGCGGTGCGCGAGGCGCGCGGTGGCTTCGGCCGTGTCGCGATAGGTGAGCGCGCCGCCATCGGGGCGCTCGATGAACGGGTGCGCGGAGCCTTCGCGTGCCGCGAAGAATTGCGTGAAGAGGTTGGCGCTCATCGCGATCGCTCCATGCGGCGCACCAGCTGGGAGGCCACCACTTCCGCGCGGTTGGCGTATGCCTCGTGGTTGCGCTCGACCTGGCCCAGGTCGTAGCGGTAGTTGACCATGAACCCCGCGGCCTGTTTCAGGCCCTTCGTGGACGCGTCCCCCATCCAGTTGATGCGCTCGAGGCGCGCGCCATTGCCGAGGTGGAAACGCGCGACGGGGTCCGCCGGCTTGCCGGAGCCGTTCTTCGCCTGCAGGAAGTAGTGGGCGATGGCCGCTTGCAGGATCGGACGCGAGCGCTTCAACGCCGCGGGATCCTTGGCCCAGTCGGGACGGTCGATCGCCTCGAGCGCGCGGCGATCGCTCGCGCGAAGGAAGGGGGTCCCGCCCGATTCGCGCGAACGCTGCAGCCACGAGCGGAACCCGGGAACGGGCGAGAGCGTGATGAAGGTGCGAAGCGAGGGGAGCTCGCGCTTGAGTTCCTCGGCGACCTGCTTGATGAGGAAGTTTCCGAACGAGACGCCCTTCAGTCCCACCTGGCAGTTCGAGATGGAATAGAAAACGGCAGTGCGTGCGCGCTGCGGCGCGATCGGGCGGCGATCGGCCGCGAGCAGCGGCGCGATGCTCTGCGGAATGGAGGTCGTGAGCGCTACCTCGACGAAGATGAGCGGCTCGTCGGTGAGCGCGGGATGGAAGAATGCGAAGCAGCGCCGGTCGGCGGGCTCCAGGCGCAGCTGCAGGTCGTGCCAGCTGGTGATCTCGTGCACCGCCTCGTAGTGCATCACCTTCTCGAGGATGTGCGCGGGCGTGGTCCAGTCGATGCGGCGGATCTCGAGGAAGCCGCGGTTGAACCACGAGGAGAGCAGGTGCACGAAATCGTTGTCGACCGCCTCGAGCTCGGGACGCCCATCCAACGCGGCGAGCACGTCCTCGCGCATGCGGACCACGCCGGCGGTGCCGCCGGGGGCGAGGTTGAGGCGACGGATGAGCTCCTGGCGCGGCGGCTCGGTGGCGGCGAACAGAGCCGTCACCGTGCGCGACCCGGGATCGGCGCGATAACGCTCGATCGCGCGATCCAGGCGCGCGGGATCGGGGCCGAAGCGCTCGGCGAGGATCCCCAGGAATGCGAGCCGCTCGGCGCCGTCGAATCCGGCATACGCGTTGAGAATCTGGCGGGCCAGGGCCACGCCCGAAGCCTCGCCCCGTTCCGTGAGGAGCGCCAGCGCCATCGAGCCCAGCTCCTGCGCGCCCGCGATGGGCGCAGTGCGACTTGCGGCTTTGCGGGGACTGGCGGCTTTTCGGGGAGGTGCCAGGACTGCCTGGACCTCATGCTTTGCGTTCATGGGATGGCCGCCAGGGCTGTTTGAATATATTTGAACATTATAGGGACACCACTTTCGTCACGACGCGGTCCGGCAGAGCTCTTCGCGCAGCTTCTCCCGCGCCGGCGCGTCGTCGAGCGAAGGGCCGTTCACCACGAAGACGTCCTCGGCGCGCGCGCCCAGCGTGGTCACGCGCGCATCGGCGAGGTTCAGGCCGTGCTCGAGGAAAATGCGCGCCACCGAGGACAGGAGCCCGGGGCGGTCCGCGCAGCTCATGCTCACCATCCAGCGCTTCGGATGGCGATCGGGGACGATGGTCACGTGCGGCTCGATCGGGAAGTGCTTCACCCAGCGCGAGACGCGTCCGGCCGTCGCGGCATCCACCGGCTCATGGGCGGCGATGCGCCCGGCGAGCCCCGACTCGATGGTCTGGATCAGGTCGCGGTAGTGCTCGCCGCTGCGCGTCCTGGTGAGCACCTGGAAGCTGTCCAGCGCGAAGCCGTGCTGCGTGGTGTAGATCTTGGCGGCGGCGACGTCGAACTGCATGCGCTCGAAGAAACTCGTGATCCGCGCGAAGAGGCCGGGCTGGTCGGGCGCGTAGACGAGTACCTGCAGGCCCTCGCCCACCGGGGAGAGGCGCGCGCGCACGATCGGCTTCTCGGGCTTGACGCGCGCCCACAGCGTGCGCGTGTGCCACGCGATCTCCGCGACCTCGAAGCGCTGGAAGTAATTGTCGTCGAGGTTGTTCCAGAGAGCCTCCTGGCGTCCGGGCTCGGGGACATACTGCTTGAAGATGCGCAGCGCCTCGGTGCGCTTCGCGGCGACCGCCGATGCCGCGTACTGCGTCTCGCCGCGCAGGATGCGGCGCGCGGACCGGAAGAGGTCCTCGAGGAGCTTCCCCTTCCACGCGTTCCACACCGCGGGGCTGGTGCCGCGGATGTCGGCGACGGTGAGGATATAGAGCGCGGTCAGGGTGCGCTCGTCGCCAACGAGCGTCGCGAAGGACGAGATCACTTCGGGATCGGTCAGGTCCTGCTTCTGCGCCGTGGACGACATCACCAGGTGCTTGTCCACCAGCCACGCGATGAGCTCGCTGTCGGCCTTCGACAGCCCGTGCTCCTCGCTGAAGCGCACCGCATCCTTCGCGCCGAGGTGCGAGTGGTCGCCGCCACGCCCCTTGGCGATGTCGTGGAAGAGCGCCGCGAGGTAGAGCGCCTCGGGTCGGTCGAACTCCTGCATCAGCTGCGACAGGAACGGGTGCTCGTGGTCGAAGCGCGGGATGCGCAAGCGGCGCAGGTTGCGGATCACCATGAGGATGTGCTCGTCCACGGTGTAGACGTGGAAGAGGTCGTGCTGCATCTGGCCGACGATGCGCCCGAACGCGGGCAGGTACCTGCCGAGCACGCCGTAGCGGCTCATGCGGCGCAGGGTCCAGGTGAGGCGCTCGGAACGCATGACCTGCATGAAGCGCTCGCGGTTCGCCGGATCCTCGCGGAATTCGCGGTTCAGCAGTGGCAACGCGCGTGAGAGGGCGCGCAGCGTGCGCGGGCCCAGGCCCACGATGTCGCCGTGCTCCTGCAGGCGCAGGAACGCCTCCAGCACCATGCCGGGATCCTTCTCGAAGACCTTCTCGTCGCGGATGTCGAGGTTCAGGCTCACCACCTGGAAGTCGGCATCGAGCTTGGTGACCTTGCGCTCGCTCTCGGGCGTGATGCGGTCGAAGAGGTTTGCCAGCAGGATCTGGTTGAAGCGCCAGATCGCCTTGGCCGCGAGATAGTAGCGGCGCATCAGGAGGTCCGAGGGCGCCATGCCGGGCTGGCCCTTCAGCTTCAGCTGCCTCGCCATCTCGATCTGGTGGTCGAAGACGAGGCGGTCCTCGCGCCGCCCGGCGAGGTAGTGCAGGCGAATGCGCAGGTCCTGCAGGACGCGCTCGTTGATGCTGATCGCGGAGCGCTCCGCGGGCGTGATGAGCCCCTCGTCGGCGAGCGCCTTCCACGAAGTGCCCAGGCCCGCGGCGCGCGCGAGCCACAGCACCATCTGCAGGTCGCGCAGCCCCCCGGGGCTTTCCTTGATGTTCGGCTCGAGGTTGTAGGCGGCCTCCTGGAAGCGCTCGTGGCGGCGCTTCTGCTCGCGGAACTTGGCCTCGAAGAACTCGCGCACGTCGCGGCGCTTGCGCAGGCGGCGGTCGAGGTCCTGGAGGAGCGCGGGATTGCCGGCGATGAGGCGCGCTTCCATGAGGCTCGTGTCCACGGTCACGTCCTTCACCGCTTCCTCGACGCTCTCGCCGACGGTGCGAACGCTGTGGCCGGGCTCCAGGCCGCTATCCCAGAGGGCGCCGATAAAGCGCTCGATCGCCGCGTCGGGCTTGCGCCCATCGGGAAGCAGCACGAGCACATCGACGTCGGAGTGCGGGAAGAGCGCGCCGCGACCGTAGCCGCCGACCGCCACCAGCGCGATCATCGGATCGCCAACGGACTCCTTCCACAGCCGCTGCAACACCTCGTCCACGAACGCGGCATGCGCGGCGAGCGTGCGCGCGGCATCGGGGCGGCGAAAATAGCGGCGCTTGAGCTCCTCGCGGCGCTCCCTGGTCCACTCGCGGTTCTGCGCGGAAGACGGGTGCTGCGCGGCTTGCGCGGCGGGGAGCGTGGCGGTGCTCAGGCGGGAGGCGAGCTACGGAACCAGCTGAGTGGCGCGTTGCTCGACGAAGGCGGGAACGGCGGGCGACCCCGCGGACGCCGTGAACACCTCATAGCCCTCGCCGGTGACGAGGATGGTGTGCTCCCACTGCGCGGACAGCGAGTGGTCGGCGGTGACGATGGTCCATCCGTCGGCGAGCTGGCGGATGTCGC
Organism: Burkholderiales bacterium; assembly: GCA_031364925.1. Lineage (GTDB taxonomy): Bacteria > Pseudomonadota > Gammaproteobacteria > Burkholderiales > Usitatibacteraceae > Usitatibacter. The sequence continues at coordinate 146,829 of JANLXC010000078.1, forward strand.
GCTTGCCGGCGTTGATCATGGGCTCGACGGTGAAGGTCATTCCCGCCTGCAACTTCAATCCCTGGCCCGCGCGCCCGTAATGCAGGATCTGCGGCTCCTCGTGGAAGCGCTTGCCGATGCCGTGGCCGCAGAATTCGCGCACCACGCTGAAGCCGTTCGACTCCGCGTGCTTCTGGATGGCGAAGCCGATGTCGCCGAGCGTCGCACCCGGACGGATCACGTCGACCCCTTTCCACATGCACTCGTAGGTGACCTCGCACAGGCGCCGCGCCTGCACCGAGGGCTCGCCCACGTAGAACATGCGGCTGGTGTCGCCGTGCCAGCCGCCCTTGATGACGGTCACGTCGATGTTCACGATGTCGCCCGCGCGCAGCACCTTGTCGCCGGGCACGCCGTGGCATACCTGGTGATTGACCGAGGTGCAGATCGACTTGGGATAGGGGCGGTGGCCGGGCGGCGCGTAGTTGAGCGGCGCGGGCACCGTGCCCTGCACGCCGACCATGTAGTCGTGGCAGAGCTTGTCGAGGGTGCCGGTGGAAACGCCGGGCTTCACGTATGGCGTGATGAAGTCGAGGACTTCGGACGCCAGGCGTCCCGCGACCCGCATGTTGGCGAGGTCTTCGGGGCTTTTCAGGGGCTGGTGGAGAGGCTGGAGCATGTGTGAATTATAGCGTTAGGCCCCGGCTCGTCGCTGCGGTTCCACGCGTTCAAGCCCGACACCTCGAAGCCGTGGTGCGTATCGAGGATCTAATTACCCGCGATGACGAAGGGGAAATGTTTGAAAAGGTGGGTCTTTTTGCGCTATAATCTTGAGCTATCCATCGCCTTCGCAGGCAGTGGAAATTCACACCCCGCCTATGGCTAAGGTCCCGGTTGCTGTCGATGAAGTCGATCGACATCGAGCGGGTAAGTCGCGGGGGAGGCCAACCTTACCAAGGAGTTTTTCATGTCCGTCACCATGCGCCAGATGCTGGAGGCAGGAGTTCACTTCGGCCACCAGACGCGCTACTGGAATCCCAAGATGTCTCCGTACATCTTCGGTGCCCGCAACAAGATCCACATCATCAACCTCGAGAAGTCGCTCCCGATGTACCAGGACGCGCTCAAGTACGTGCGCCAGCTCACCGCGAACAAGGGCCAGATACTCTTCGTCGGCACCAAGCGCCAGGCGCGCGAAATCGTGAAGGAAGAGGCGCAACGCGCTTCCGCCCCCTACGTCGACTATCGCTGGCTGGGCGGCATGCTCACCAACTTCAAGACGGTGAAAGGCTCGATCAAGCGCCTGAAGGACATGGACGCGATGGTCGCCGACGGCTCGATGGAGCGCCTGTCGAAGAAGGAGCAGCTGCTGAACGGCCGCGAGCGCGAGAAGCTCGAGCGCTCCCTTGGAGGCATCAAGGACATGGGCGGCGTCCCCGATGCGCTCTTCATCATCGACGTGGGCTTCCACAAGATCGCGGTCACCGAAGCCAAGACCCTGGGCATCCCCATCGTCGGCGTCGTGGACTCGAACAACTCGCTGGACGGCGTCGACTACGTGATCCCCGGCAACGACGACTCTACCCGCGCGATTCGCCTGTACGCGCGCGGCGTGGCCGATGCGATCCTCGAGGGCCGCAGCCAGGTCATGAACGAGATGGTCGCCCCGCAAAGCTCCGAGGACTTCGTCGAAGTCCAGGACGCAGAGAAGCAATAAGGGCCGCTCGCTGGTCCGCATATAAAGGGGCGATCGAGCCCCTTTTTTGTACGTGTCACCCCGTTGCAGAACGGGGCCCAATTACCAGACCCCGGCCCCGCGCCGGGGTGACGGAGTCGAAATGGCAGATATCACCGCGGCAATGGTCAAGGAACTGCGCGAGCGCACCGGGCTCGGCATGATGGAATGCAAGAAGGCGCTCGAGGAAGCGGGCGCGGACATGCAGAAGGCCGAGGAGCTGCTGCGCATCAAGAGCGGCGCGAAGGCCTCGAAGGCGGCAGGACGGGTAGCAGCCGATGGCGCCATCGCCACCTACCTCGCCCCTGACAAGAAACTGGGCGCGCTGGTCGAAGTCAACGCCGAGACCGACTTCGTCGCGAAGAACCCGGATTTCACGGCGTTCGCCGAAGGCGTGGCGAAGCTGGTCGCCGAGAAGAACCCGGCGGACGTAGCCGCCCTCTCGAGCCTGTCGCTCGGTGGCGAGACGGTGGAATCCGCGCGCCAGAAGCTGGTGCAGAAGATCGGCGAGAACATCGCCGTGCGCCGCTTCGAGCGCGTGCAGACCGAAGGCAAGCTCGTGCAGTACGTGCACCCGGGCGCCAAGGTGGCCGTGATCGTGGACATCGAGGGCGACGACGAGGTCGCCAAGGACATCACGCACCACATCGCCTTCGCCAAGCCCAAGTACATGACCAGGGACCAGTACCCCGCCGACGCGGTCGCCGCCGAGAGGAAGATCATCGAGGCGCGCGCGGCCGAGTCCGGCAAGCCCCCGGAAATCGTCGCCAAGATGGTCGACGGCGGCATCAACAAGTTCCTCGCCGAGAACACCCTGATGGGCCAGCCGTTCGTGAAGGACGACAAGCTCACTGTCGAGAAGATGCTCGCCGGGCGCAAGGCGAAGCTGCACGGCTACAAGTTCCTGGTCGTGGGCGAGGGCATCGAGAAAAAGCAGAACGATTTCGCCGCCGAAGTCGCGGCGATGACGAAGACCGCGGCGTAATGATGGCGGTCGCCCCGCAAGACGAAGCGAACCCGCCGGCGCAAGCCGCCTACCAGCGCATCCTCCTCAAGCTGTCGGGGGAAGCCCTGATGGGCAACGACTCGTTCGGCATCAACCGCGAGATGGTCGAGCGCATCGTGGGCGAGGTGAAGGAAGTCTCGGACCTCGGCGTGCAGGTGGGCATCGTGATCGGCGGGGGCAACATCTTCCGCGGCGTCTCCCAGGGCGCGGCCGGCATGGACCGCGCCACCGCCGACTACATGGGCATGCTCGCCACCGTGATCAACGCGCTCGCCCTCGGCGACGCGATGAACCGCGGCGGGCTGGTGGCGCGCGTGCAGTCGGCGTTGAGCATCGAGCCGGTGGTCGAGCCCTACATCCGCGGCAAGGCGATCCGCTACCTCGAGGAAGGCAAGATCGTCATCTTCGCGGCCGGCACCGGCAACCCGTTCTTCACCACCGACACCGCGGCGGCGCTGCGCGGGCGGGAGGTCGAGGCCAACATCGTCCTCAAGGCGACCAAGGTGGACGGCGTCTACACCGCGGACCCGATGAAGGACAAGACGGCGACGCGCTACGAGAAGCTCACCTTCGACGAGGCGTTCGTGAAGAACCTCAAGGTGATGGATGCCACGGCGCTGGCGCTTTGCCGCGACCAGAAATTGCCGATCAACGTATTCTCCATCTTCAAGGTGGGCGCGCTGAAGCGCGTCGTCATGGGTGAGGATGAGGGCACCCTGGTCCACAACTGAGTTTGCGCACGGGGGAATGAATGACGATTGGCGACATCAAGAAGCAGACGACGGAGAAGATGTCCAAGTCGCTCGACTCGCTGAAGCACGACCTCGCGAAGGTCCGCACCGGGCGCGCGCACACCGGACTCATCGACCACCTGCGCGTCGACTACTACGGCACCGACATGCCGATCAACCAGGTCGCCAACGTGACTCTCTCCGACGCGCGCACCATCGCGATCCAGCCCTTCGAGAAGAAGATGACGCAGGTCATCGAGAAGGCGATCCGCGATTCCGACCTGGGGGTGAACCCGGCTACTTCGGGCGACATGATCCGCGTGCCGATGCCCGCGCTCACCGAAGAGCGCCGCAAGGAGCTCACCAAGATCGTCAGGCATGAGGGCGAGAACGCCAAGGTGGCGGTGCGCAACATCCGCCGCGACGCGATCACCCACCTGAAGAGCCTCCTGAAGGAGAGCGAGGTGAGCGAGGACGAGGAGAAGCGCGCCCAGGAAGAGGTGCAGAAGATGACCGACCGCACGATCGGCGACATCGACAAGCTGGTCGCGGACAAAGAGAAAGACCTGATGGCGGTCTAGGCATGAGCGACTTCACCAGCTCGACCAAAACAATCCCCGACACGGGCATCGTGCCGCGCCACGTCGCGATCATCATGGACGGCAACGGGCGCTGGGCGAAGAAGCGCTTCCTGCCGCGTGTCGCCGGCCACCGGCGCGGCGTCGAGGCGGTGCGCGAGACGGTGAAGGCCTGCGCCTCGAGCGGCGTCGAGTACCTGACGCTCTTCGCGTTCTCCAGCGAGAACTGGCGCCGCCCGCCCGAGGAAGTCTCGTTCCTGATGCAGCTCTTCCTGCGCTCGCTGGAGCAGGAGATCGACAAGCTCCACGCGAACGGCATTCGCTTCAAGGTAGTCGGCGACCTTGCCCCATTCGACGCGCGCGTGCTCGAGCGCATCCGTGAAGGCGAAGCGCTCACGCGCGACAACGCCAAGCTCACGCTCACCATCGCCGCCAATTACGGCGGGCGCTGGGACATCCTGGAGGCCGCGGAATGCTGCCGCCAGGAAGACCCGGTGGCGCCGATCACCGAGGAGCGCCTCGCGCGCTTCCTGTCGATGAGCTACGCGCCGGAGCCGGACCTTTTCATCCGCACCGGGGGCGAGCAGCGCGTCTCCAATTTCCTCCTCTGGCAGCTCGCCTATACCGAGCTCTACTTCACCGACGCCCTCTGGCCCGATTTCGGCGCCGAAGCGCTCGAGAGCGCCTTCTCGTCGTACCGGCAGCGCGAGCGGCGCTTCGGGCGCACCAGCGAGCAGGTGAAAGAGGGCGAGCCCGTGACGCAGATCGGCTAGCGCTCCTTGCTCCTTACCCGCGTCATCACCGCGGTCGCGATCCTGGCGGTGCTTGTCGGGATGCTGTTCTTCGCGTCCGCGATCGTATTCTCGCTCTTCATGCTCGCCGTGGCGCTGCTGGCCTGCTGGGAGTGGTCGCGGATGTGCGGCTTCGCCGCGCGCGGGCAGGGCGTCTTCCTGTTCGTCTCCGGCGTGATGGGCGCGGCCTTCTGGCTCCTCTACGCGCGTGCCGGCGAGACGGTCTTCATGTCGGCGGCGAGCGCCGCCTTCCTCGCCTCGACCGGCTTCTGGATCCTCATCGTGACGCCGTGGCTCGCGAAGCAGGCGCGCCCCAGCCCGCTCGCCCGCGCGCTCGCGGGATGGCTCGTGGTGTGGCCCACCTGGTTCGCGTTCGTGGTGCTGCGCGACGCGAGCCCCTGGCTCCTCCTCGCGATCGCCGCGCTCGTCTGGGTCGCCGACATCGCGGCCTATTTCGCCGGGCGCAAGTTCGGCAAGCGCAAGCTCGCGCCCGCCATCAGCCCCGGCAAGACGTGGGCGGGCGTGTACGGCGCCTTCGCGGGCGTGGCGGTCTACGCCATCGTGCTGTCGTGGATCGCGCACGCCTACCCCACGCCGATCTCGGCCATATTCGGCCCCGCGCTCGGCATCCCGGTGATCGCCGGCATGCTGGCCCTCGTGGTGCTGAGCGTGATCGGCGACCTCTTCGAGTCGTGGATGAAGCGCGGCGCGAACCTCAAGGATTCGAGCTCCCTTTTGCCCGGCCATGGCGGCATCCTCGATCGCATCGATGCGCTCACGTCGACCTTGCCGGTAGCCGCGTTCCTGCTTTCGCTTCGCCTGGGGGGCGCCTGAAGAAGATCGCGATCCTGGGTTCCACCGGCTCGGTCGGCACGAGCACGCTCGACGTGATCGCGCGCCACCCGGACCGTTACCAGGTCAGCGCGCTCTCGGCGGGCAAGAACGACACTCTCCTCCTCGCGCAGTGCAAGGCGCATCGCCCGCGCTACGCGGTGATGGCCAACGCCGATTCCGCCGAGCGCCTGCGCGGCGCGCTCGAGCGCGACGGCATCGACACCGAGGTGCGATGCGGCCCTGAAGCGCTCGAGGATATCGCCGCGCTGCCAGGCGTGGACGCGGTGATGGCGGCCATCGTCGGCGCCGCGGGGCTGCCCGCCACCATCGCGGCGGCGCGCGCCGGCAAGCAGGTGCTGCTCGCCAACAAGGAAGCGCTGGTGATGTCGGGCGCGCTCTTCATGAAGGCGGTGGCCGAGGGCAACGCGACGCTCTTCCCCATCGACAGCGAGCACTCGGCGATCTTCCAGTCGCTGCCGCGCGGCTTCGTGTGCGGGCGGGCGGGCGAGCTCGAGCGCGCCGGCGTGCGCCGCATTCTCCTCACCGCCTCGGGCGGGCCGTTCCGCACCACGCCCGCCGATCGCCTCGCGCGCGTGACGCCCCAGCAGGCGCTCGCCCATCCCAACTGGGTGATGGGCCCGAAGATCTCGGTGGACTCGGCGACCATGATGAACAAGGGACTCGAGGTGATCGAGGCCCATTGGCTCTTCGGCGCGCCGCTGGAATTGATCCAGGTGGTGGTGCATCCGCAGAGCGTGATCCATTCGATGGTCGAGTACGCCGACGGCTCGGTGATCGCGCAGCTGGGCGCGCCCGACATGAGGACGCCGATCGCCTGCGCGCTCGCCTTTCCCGAGCGCATCGAGTCGGGCGCCGCGCCCCTCGACTTCACCACGCTCGGCAGCCTCGAATTCGAGCGCCTCGACGCGCTGCGATTCCCGTGCGTGGCGCTGGCGCGCGAAGCGATCCGCCAGGGCGGCACCGCCCCCGCGGCCCTGAACGCCGCCAACGAGATCGCGGTGGAATCGTTCCTCGCCGGGCGCCTGGGCTTCACCCGAATTGCGGAAATTATCGAAAACGTCCTCGGAGAAGTGAACGTCGAGCCGTTGGTATCACTCGAACAGGTCTATGCTGCGGATGTCGAAGCCCGGGCGCTGGCCGCACGGTATATCTCGCGTCTCATGCCGCGCGCCTCCACTCTCCTCCAATGACCTGGCTTACCATCCCCTCTTTCCTCGTTACCGTTGGCGTGCTCGTGGTGTTCCACGAGTTCGGCCACTACCTCGTCGCGCGCCTGATGGGCGTGAAGATCCTTCGCTTCTCGGTGGGCTTCGGCAAGCCGCTCATCGTGCGCCGCAAGGGCGCCGACCAGACCGAGTGGGTGCTTTCCGCGATCCCGCTCGGCGGCTACGTGAAGATGCTCGACGGGCGCGAGGGCCACGTGCCGGAACGCGACGCGCACCGTGCGTTCGACCGCAAGAGCGTGTGGGCGCGCGTCCTGATCGTGCTTGCGGGCCCGTTCGCGAATTTCCTCCTCGCGCTCGCCCTCTACTGGGTCCTCTTCGTGAGCGGCGTGCCGGGCGTGAAGCCGATCGTGGGCGATCCGCCCCCCAACACTCCCGCGGCGGTCGCGGGGCTGGCCAACGGCGACATGCTGGTCGCCGTGGCCGACGAGCCCGTGGCCACCTGGAACGACGCGCGCTGGATGCTCCTGAAGCAGGCGGTGAAGCGCGAGACCACGGCCATCGAGGTCCAGACCGAGCGCGGAACGCGCATGACGCGCCGGCTCGACATGTCGAGCCTCACCAAGGACGACCTCGACAAGGATTTCTTCGCGAAGCTCGGCCTGCGGCCGCTGCGCCCGCGCGCCCCGGCCTATCTCGGCAAGGTGCTTCCCGGCAAAGCGGGCGAGCGCGCCGGCCTGGCCGCGGGCGACCTCGTGGTGAGGGTGGACGCCAAGCCGATCGCCACATGGTCGGATTTCACCAACGAGATCTCCGCGAGCCCCGGCAAGAACCTGGTGCTCGAGGTCGAGCGCGCCGGCCGGCGCTTCGAGCTGCGCGCGACGCCGGACACGGTGAGCGAAGGCGGAAGCCGCATCGGCCGCCTGGGCGTCGAGATTCCCGCCGAGCTCCTCAAGCGCGAATACGACCGCATGACGACGATCGTGCGCCATGGCCCCATCGACGCGCTCGGCAAGGCCGCGGCCAAGGTCTACGACCTGTCGGTGTTCAGCGTGAAGATGCTCGGGCGCATGATCGTGGGCGACCTTTCGTGGAAGAACCTCTCGGGGCCGATCACCATCGCCGACTACGCGGGACAGTCGGCGCAGGCCGGGTGGATCACGTGGCTGGGCTTCCTCGCGCTGGTGAGCGTGAGCCTGGGAGTCCTCAATCTCCTGCCGATACCGCTGCTGGATGGGGGTCACCTGGTGTATTATTTCGCCGAAATCGTGAAGGGAACGCCTGTCTCCGAGAAAACGATGGAAATCGGACAAAGACTCGGCCTGGCGCTTCTTCTCGGGCTCACCTTCTTCGCCTTCTACAACGATCTCAACCGCCTGTTCACGGGCTGATCCTACCCATTGAAGCGTCCTCGAGTTACCGTCCCTAGCGCAATCGCCTTCCTGCTGCGCCTCATCGCCGCCTGCGCGCTCGCCGCCTCGCTTCCCGTTCTTGCGATCTCCCCCTTCGTCATCAAGGACATTCGCGTCGAGGGCGTGCAGCGCACCGAGGCCGGCACCGTGTTCACTTACCTCCCGGTGAAGGTGGGCGAGCGCCTCGACGACGAGAAGGCCGCCGCCGCCGTGAAGGCGCTCTATGCGACGGGCTTCTACTCCGACGTGCGTTTGGAGAGCGACGGCGACATCCTCATCGTCTTCGTGCAGGAGCGCCCAGCGATCGCGCTGATCGAGATCGAGGGCGCCAAGGAATTCACCAAGGACAACCTGAAGGACGGCCTGAAGCAGGCCGGCATCTCGGAAAGCAAGATCTACGACAAGTCGCTCCTCGACCGCGCCGAGAAGGAGCTGAAGCGCCAGTACACGAGCCGCGGCTTCTACGCCGCCGTGGTGAAGACGACGGTGACGCCGCTGGAGAGGAACCGGGTGTCGCTGCGCTTCGACATCGAGGAGGGCGCGGTCACCAAGATCGCCGACATCAACATCATCGGCGCCAGGGACTTCACCGAGAAAGAGCTTCTGCGCAACATGAAGCTCACCACGCCGGGCTGGTTCACCTGGTTCACCAAGGACGACCAGTACTCCAAGCAGCAGCTCACCGCGGACCTCGAGAGCCTGCGCTCGTTCTACCTGAACCGCGGCTACCTCGAGTTCAACATCGATTCCACCCAGGTCTCGATCACGCCCGACCGCGAGAAGATCTACATCACCGTCGCGATCACCGAGGGCCCGGTCTACCGCGTGGGCGAGGTGAAGCTCGCCGGCGACCTGATCGTGAAGGAGTCCGACCTGCGCCCGCTCCTGCTCGCCAGGCCGGGCGAAGTGTTCTCGCGCGAGAAGGTGGTCGAGACCACCAAGCGCATCGCCGACCGCCTCGGCAACGACGGCTATTCCTTCGCCAACGTGAACCCGGTGCCCGACCTGGACCGCGACAGGCGCGTGGCGAGCTTCACCTTCTTCGTCGACCCGGGCCGGAGGGTGTACGTGCGCCGCGTGAACATCTCGGGTAACCAGAAGACCCAGGACGAGGTCATCCGCCGGGAGCTGCGCCAGCTGGAAAGCTCGTGGTACTCGCTGGAGAAGATCGCGCGTTCCAAGGAACGCCTGCAGCGCACCTCCTACTTCTCCGAAGTCAGCATCGAGACGCCCGCGGTCCCCGGCACCACCGACCAGGTGGACGTGAACGTGACGGTGACGGAGCGCAACACCGGCACCCTCAACTTCGGGCTCGGCTACTCCGCCGCGGAAAAGCTCACGCTGCAGGCGTCGGTCTCCCAAGCGAACATCCTCGGCACCGGCAACCTCGTGGCCTTCCAGATCAACAACGGCTCGGTGAACAAGGTCTATTCGCTGTCGTACCTGAACCCGTACTGGACCAGCGACGGAATCTCGCGCGGCTTCGACCTCTTCCATCGCAACGTGGACACTTCGAGCCTGTCGATCGCCGCGTACCGCACATTCTCATCGGGCGCGGGAGTGCGCTTCGGCATCCCGGTGAGCGAGCTCGATACGGTCAACGTCGGCTTCACCGCGGAGCGCACGCGCCTGTCCATCGACCAGCTGGCGCCGCCGCGCTACCAGGAGTTCGTCGCGCAGTTCGGCGAGAAGAGCAACACCTTTCGCACCAACCTGTCGTTCGCGCGCGACAGCCGCGACAGCCTCACATGGCCCACCAGGGGGTGGCTGAACGAGATGGCGCTGGAAGTCGGCGTGCCGCCCGGCGACCTCACCTACTACCGCGCCAACTACCAGAGCCAGTATTTCTTCACGCCCGAGCGCTGGTCGTGGCTCACCTTCATGCTGAACGGCGAGGCGGGCTACGCCAACGGCTATCGCGGCAAGCCCCTGCCGTTCTTCAAGAACTTCTACGCCGGCGGCGTGGGGTCGGTGCGCGGCTTCGAGACCGCGGGCCTGGGCCCGCGCGACGCGAACGGCGACATCCTGGGCGGCGACCGGCGGCTGGTGGGCAACTTCGAGATGCTCTTCCCCATGCCGGGCTACAAGGAAAAGAACGTGCGCATCGCGGCGTTCGTGGACGCGGGCAACGTCTGGGGTCCCGGGGAGAAAATCAAGGCGGGCGACCTGCGCCTTTCGACCGGCCTCGCGGTAAGCTGGGATTCGCCGGTCGGGCCGCTGCGCTTCTCGTTCGGCTTCCCGATCAAGAAGCAGGAAGGCGACAAGATCGAGCGCTTCCAGTTCCAGCTGGGCAAGATTTTCTAGGTCGGCGACATGAAGACTCTCCTTGCGGTGGTGCTGGCGTGCTGGGCGTTCGCAGTCGGCGCGCAGGTGCTGAAGATCGGCTTCGTCAACACCGAGCGCGTCTTTCGCGAGGCGGCGCCGGCCAAGCGCGCGCAGCAGAAGCTCGAGCGCGAGTTCGCCGCGAGGAACGCCGAGCTCACCAAGATGGAGAAGCAGGGCCGCGACCTGCAGACCGAGCTCGAGCGCGAAAACGTGACCATCCCCGAGACCGCGCGCCGCGAGAAGGAGCGCCAGCTCGCCGACATCAGCCGCAACTTCCAGCGCATGCAGCGCGAGATCCGCGAGGACCTGAACCTGCGCAGGAACGAGGAGCTCGCCAGCGTCCAGGAGCGCGCCACGCGCGTGATCAACCAGATCGCGGAGGCCGAGAAGTTCGACCTGATCCTCCAGGAAGCGGTCTTCGCGAGCGGGAAGATCGACATCACCGAGAAGGTCATCAAGGCGCTCGCGGACAAGTGAATGGGGACAGATCACAACTCGAAGGCGGATGTGCTCTGTCCCCCTCCTGTTGTCCTGACGCTTAACGAAATCGTAGCGCGCCTCGGAGGTGAAGCCGTAGGCGAGGCCGCGACGCCGATCACCGGCGTCGGGACGATCGACTCCGCCGGGCCCGGCGAGATCACCTTCCTTTCGAATCCGAAGTACCGCTCGAGGCTCGCCGGCACGCGGGCCGGCGCCGTGATCCTCGGCCCCGGCGACCGCGGCGCGGCCACCATCCCCTGCATCGTCACCGACAATCCCTACGCCTACTACGCACGCGCGGTGACGCTCTTCCATCCCGAAGAGGCGGTGAATCCCGGCATCCATCCCTTCGCGCAGATCGAGGCCTCCGCCAACGTCGACGCCTGCGCGGAGATCGGCGCCTTCGTGGTGATCGGCGCGAGAGCCAGCATCGCCAGGGGGGCGAAGATCGGCGCGCACTGCGTGATCGGCGCGGGCGTGTCCATCGGCGAGGACACGCGCCTGAACCCGCGCGTCACGATCTATCACGACTGCGAGATCGGCAAGCGTTGCGTGCTGCACTCGGGAGCGGTGATCGGCGCCGACGGCTTCGGCATGGCGCGCGACGCAGGTGCCTGGGTGAAGATCCCCCAGGTGGGACGGGTGCGCATCGGCGACGACGTGGAGGTCGGCGCCAACACCACCATCGACCGCGGGGCGCTCGACGACACCGTGATCGGCGAGGGCGTGAAGCTCGACAACCAGATCCAGGTCGCCCACAACTGCGTGATCGGCGCGCACACCGTCATCGCGGGCTGCACCGGGATCTCCGGCAGCGTCACCGTGGGGCGCGATTGCCTGATCGGCGGCGGCGTGGGCCTGGTGGGACACATCACCATCTGCGATCGCGTCACCATCTCGGGCTTCTCGCTCATCACCAAGTCGATCACCGAGCCGGGGACGTATACCTCGGCGATGCCCTTCATGCCGCACGCCGAGTGGCTGAGGAACGCGGTGCACCTGCGCCGCCTCGACGAGATCGCCAGGCAGCTTCGCAGGCAACCGGGGGACAGCCGTGAATGAGATGACGATTGAGGAGATCAAGGAGTACCTGCCCCACCGGTACCCGTTCCTCCTGATCGACCGCATCGTCGCGTTCGAGAAGGACAAGCGCATCGTCGCGCTGAAGAACGTGTCGGTGAACGAGCCGTTCTTTCCCGGGCACTTTCCCCATTACCACGTGATGCCGGGCGTGCTCATCGTGGAGGCGATGGCCCAGGCGGCCGCCGTGCTCTCCCTGAAGAGCCTGGGCCACAAGAATGACGGCAAGTGGGTCTATTACTTCGTCGGCATCGACGGGGCGCGCTTCAAGCGACCCGTCACTCCCGGCGACACGCTGCTGATCGAGGTCCAAGCCGGCAAGAGCGGCCGCGGCATCGCCAAGTTCAAGGCGCTCGCCAGGGTGGGCGAGGTGGTCGCGGCGCAAGCCGAGCTCATCTGCGCTTTGCGGGAGCTCTGAGCGATGCGCCTGGATGCCCGCTGATCCCGTGAGCCACATTCACCAGACGGCGATCGTCGACAAGCGAGCGCAGCTCCACGCGAGCGTCATCGTGGGGCCGTACACGGTCGTC